>NZ_JBHTDN010000009.1:0-133920 GCF_042666505.1 Parapedobacter sp. GCM10030251
ACAGCCAATAATTACCAGCTGCCTGGCCCGTAACCATCAGGACATAGGGCACCACGTAAAGCAGTAACATGAAGTATGTCTTTATCCACATGGTTGTATTTGCATAAGGTGAAAGCTGATTCTTTTCGAAATAAGCTGAGACTTTCTCCGTCACAGCTTCGTAGAAGCTTTTTGCGCCTTTGGGCGCGAAACGCACAATGGGTAGCTTTTCCGCCTTCATCTGAACAACATTATAATTTGCAGATCGGATTATTTGCCCATTAAAGAAAACAAGCTTGCAAAAGTATTGTTTAGCAAAAATCAATCGGACCGGATTTCTATTTTAATTAGGGCTTGTGCTGCTGAGATACGCGAAAAAGCATGTATGGGTGTAATCTTGTCGGGGTGATCCGGGCGATATACTCGCCTTGGTCTCATACACGGTTTTATTGACCAAGTAACGCGATTAACCTCGCTGTAACATCTGCAGGGTGGTCAAAATGGCTTCTTCTTCTGTTAATTGTCCATATGGCTGTTTGAATCTGTCTTCATCATGGTGGTATCTATCAGGTCTCTAATTATTCCATTGACAGCTTAAATCAAGATGTTCACCTTGAACACTTATAACGCAACTATTTGTTAGCTATGTCGTTGCGATGTTTAGCGAGAGCCTGAACTGACAGTTTGTAAGGTCTCGCTAGGGTCTCGCTTGAACAAGGAATTATTGAATGATCAGGAAGGCTTATAAAAGAAAAAACCCTATAAACGCGCTGTTTATAGGGTTTTGATATATTTCCTTGATAGGATGCGGAGAGTGGGGGATTACCTTCACCTCGTTTCGGTGATCCCTTGGAAGGGGAGCTGCTCAAGCAAATGAAGCCATTCGCTTCGCTCATTCCTTTTTCCGTTTATCGCGGCATCGCACAAGCAAGCTTGGCTTGCCTGCAAACGAAAAAACCCCGCTAAAGCGGGGCTTCATTTGCTTGGCGGAGAGTGAGGGATTCGAACCCCCGGTCCTGTTACAGACAACGGTTTTCAAGACCGCCGCATTCGACCACTCTGCCAACTCTCCGGCGCAAAAGTACAAACTCTACGATAGATTGCAAATTCAATTATACCTTTTTTTTCATTATCTACCGCTAAAATCGCCAACTGCGTGAAGGACACCGCGATAAATTGAACAGCAACAAATGAAGTATGAGTCGTGGAATGAAAAAACCTCCCGATCATTTATGACCGGAAGGTTCCAATTCGTACGCCAATCAGGATTCGAACCTGAGACCGACGGTTTAGAAAACCGTTGCTCTATCCAGCTGAGCTATTGGCGCTCCTGCAAATCGATGCAAAAATAGCTAAACTTGCCTGAATTGCAAAAACAATCCCTCCATTTTATGGTTACCTATTGAAAAACACCATGAGAAGTTTTCTATTTATTCTGGCATTAATCCTGCTTGTCATTTGGGGTATCGGTATTTTTTGGTATGCGCTAAAGGGCCTATTCAATATCTTAATTATTCTGGCCGCCATCGCATTCATCATGGCTATCTTCAGTAAGCCCAAAAGTACCTAACTCATGCCTGTGCGGTAGGCCCCCCGAAATTCATCGGAAACGGAGGTTCATCCTGTGCATTGATATTGCCGTTTACCGCTTCATATTTTGCGATATTATCGTCGAGAGCCCGTAACAACCGTTTTGCGTGCTCAGGCGTCAGAATAATTCTGGACTTCACCTTCGCTTTCGGAATGCCGGGCATCACCCGTATAAAATCGAGTACGAATTCCGTGTTGGAATGCGTGATGATCGCCAAGTTGGAGTAGACGCCCTCTGCGACATCCTCTGCCAGCTCAATGTTCAATTGATTTTCATTTTTTTCTGCCATCGTGTTTATATATTAGGGCGGTTATACGATTAGTTAGCGAACGATCTGAAATCCTGTCCCGATTTGATCGACAGTAAAGCCTCATAAATCAGCCGGATCACGTTATCCACATCCTCTTTGTGAATCATTTCTACGGTCGTGTGCATATAGCGCAATGGCAGGGAGATCAACACCGACGGAACCCCCTCATTGGAATAAGCAAATGCGTCAGTATCGGTCCCCGTCCATCGGGACGACGCCTGTCGCTGAAATGGAATTCCCTTTTTTATAGCCGTATCGACCAATAGTTTATTGAAGTTAATTTGTACGGACGGCGCATAAGAAACAACCGGCCCCTTGCCGCAAGCCAAATCGCCTTGTGTAACTTTATTGATCATCGGAGTTTGCGTATCGTGTGTTACGTCGGTTATAATCGCTAAGTCCGGTTTAATCCGCTGTGCAATCATTTCCGCTCCGCGCAGGCCAACTTCCTCTTGCACAGAATTCACAATATACAATCCAAAAGGCAGCTTCTTTTTGTTCTCCTTAAGCAGGCGAGCTACCTCAGCAATCATAAAACCCCCAGCTCGGTTGTCAAGGGCACGTCCCACGTAATAACGGTCATTCAACACCATAAACTGGTCTTCGTAGGTCACCACGCATCCTACATGAATCCCCAGGGCTTCTACCTCCTCTTTGCTGGTACAACCACAATCGAGGAAGATGTTTTTCAGGGTTGGGCTCTCTTCCTTTTCTCCCGATCGTGTGTGAATCGCTGGCCATCCGAACACCGCTTTGACAATGCCCTTTTCCGTATGAATATCTACCCGCTTGGAAGGCGCAATCTGATGGTCAGAGCCCCCGTTTCGGATTACATAAATCAGTCCATCTTTGGTAATGTAGTTTACAAACCATGATATTTCATCGGCATGGGCCTCGATCACCACTTTAAACTCCGCCTTGGGGTTGATGACAGCCACAGCGGTTCCATAGGCGTCGGTAAACGTTTCATCCACGTACGGGTTCAAATAGTCCAACCATAGACGTTGCCCCTCCCACTCAAAACCGGTGGGCGAAGGATTGTTAATATATTTTTCGAAAAAACGAAGGGACTTAGAAGTCACTATAGGAATATGTCGTTTTTCTTCTTTTTTTGCTTTAGCCATGTTAAATTTGAGTAAGTGGAAGTGAACGAATCAGTCGCCGACAAATTTAGGAAATAAATGAAGAAAGTCTTGTTCAAGTTACTCGTTAAACTCAACAACCGTTTATTACCAAAATATTCGGGGAAAGACCCTGCCACGCTGACAAAAAGCCAGCGGGCAATTTTGGGTTTCCGGTATTGGGCGCTCATTCATTCGCTTTGAGGCGGGCCAAGGTCAACCGGATCTGATCGCTTCTTTTTTGCTTTTAAGTTCAGAAACTCCACCAAAACCGAAAACGCCATTGCAAAGTAGATATACCCTTTGGGTATATGTTGTTCAAATGCCTCCGCGGTAAGCGATACCCCGATGAGTATCAGGAAAGCCAGTGCCAGCATTTTCACCGTAGGATGCTGATTTACAAAGCGGCTGATGGATTCTGCCGAGAGCATCATGATAGCCACAGCAATAATAACGGCCGCAATCATAACTTCGATGTGGTCTACCATACCCACGGCGGTAATAACCGAATCCAACGAGAATACGATATCCAAAATAATGATCTGGAAAATGACATTGGCAAAGGTAACAACCTTTCCTTTCAACTCATGACGGTGTTCCTCTCCCTCCAGCTTCGTGTGGATCTCGGAGGTAGCCTTGTAAATCAAAAACAAACCGCCTAATAACAGAATCAAATCCCTGCCGGAGAGAGTCAAATAGTGATTTACACTTTCGTTTTGGATACCCAGCCATTCGCCCAGTTTCAGGAAGGGTTCCGTCAATGACATGATCCATTTTACCGAGAACAATAAGCCGACCCGCATGATCAACGCGAGCAATAAGCCCAGTTGCCGGGCTTTCTTTTGTTGTTCCTGCGGGAGTTTGCCGCTTAAAATAGAGATGAAAACAATATTATCAATGCCCAATACAATCTCCAGTACAGTCAACGTGAGCAGTGAAATCCAAATTTCCGGGTTTAAAATCCATTCCATAATTTATCGATTCGATTCGCAAAGGTAATAATTTGTCAATAGGTTATTGTAGTACCTCTCGCGCAATCACCAGTTTCTGGATTTCGGAAGTCCCCTCGCCGATGGTACACAACTTGGCATCGCGGTAATACTTTTCGACCGGAAAATCTTTCGTATATCCATATCCTCCAAAAATCTGAACAGCCTCCGTCGCGCATCGTACAGCCATTTCCGACGCATAATACTTGGCCATTGCCGAATATTTAGTCACCTCTTTTCCGTTGTTCTTTAGCTCACACGCTTGTCTGATGAGTAGTTCGGCGGCCTCAATCTCGGTGGCCATATCTGCAAGTTTAAACGATATCCCCTGGAAATTAGCTATGGGTTGCCCAAACTGGTGCCGCTCCTTTGCATATTTAACCGCGGCTTCCAGCGCGCCCTTCGCGATACCCAATGCCAATGCAGCGATTGATATCCGGCCACCGTCCAACACATTCATAGCCTGTTTAAACCCTTCCCCTTCGGCACCAAGTAAGTTTTCACGGGGTACCCGGCAGTTATCAAAGATCAATTCCGTGGTCTCTGAAGCGCGCATACCCAATTTGTTTTCCTTTTTTCCATATGTGAATCCGGGGGTACCTTTTTCGATAACAAACGCCGAGACACCCCGGGATCGCCCGCTTTCGCCCGTCCGCGCCATTACCACGGCGACATCACAGCTCATTCCGTGCGTTATCCAATTCTTCGAACCATTCACCACGTAAACATCGCCGTCCAAAACGGCCGTACTCCTCATACGCAACGCATCTGAGCCGGTATTTGCCTCGGTGAGTGCCCAGGCACCAATCCATTCGGCGGAAGCTAATTTGGGTAGCCATTGCTGCTTCTGCCTCTCATTGCCAAACGTTAAGATATGTCCCGTACATAACGAGTTGTGTGCGGCCAATGATAGTCCGATACCGCCACATACTTTGGCCACTTCCGCAATGATGTCTACATATTCATGGTATCCCAATCCTGCACCGCCGTACGCCTCCGGCACCAACACGCCCATGATTCCCAATTGTCCCATCGTCTTGAAGGTATCAACCGGAAAAATCTGTGCCTCATCCCATGTCATGACGTGCGGTCGAACGTTTTTCTCTACGAATTCTTGTACCATCCGGCGTATAAGCTCCCGGTTTTCGTTGCCCATTAATAGTGATTCTGTGTGCATAATCCCTTGGTATTTATGCAATAATAACGAATGCCGCCCGAAAAGCAAACCAAAGAAAATACCGTATAATGCGGAACAATATAGTTTTGGGTATGATTTCTCAATTTCATTAAAAAAACATACAGCAAACCGGTATAAATTTTACATTTGATAGCAAACTTGGTAACACTTAAAGAAATGCAAATTATGAGGCACGCAAAAGTATTGGGGGTATTATCATTCCTGTTTTTCACGTACCACGGGGGGCAGGCAGATCAGCCCAACCTGAAAAGGACCACTTCCCGCGAACATCAGGAAATCCGGCTGAAGTTCAACCTAAAACCCGGTGATAAATATCTTTTTTCGTCTATCGTGAAACAGGATATCACGCAAGAAATGATGGGACAACAAATCGTAACCAAGCAAAACATGGCCTCTGATTATATCTATGACGTCCAAACGGTGGAGAATGGCATTACCACCATCAACGTTACATTCGGCGCCATCAAAATGGACACCGATGTTGCCAGCGGCATGCAACAATTACACTTTGACTCCGAAAATCCGGAGGCTGGCACAGGCGAACTGAAGACCCTAGCCAATTTAGTCGGTAAATCATTTTTGATGCGAATCAATGAAGAAGGAAATGTAAAAGAGATTGAAGGATTGGCCGAAATTATCGGATCAGTAGACGATCAACAAGCTGAAATATTGAAACAAAGTTTTGGGGATTCAACCATGATCCAGAACATGAACCAGATCACAAATATTTATCCGAACAAGACCGTAGGCAAGGGCGATACGTGGACCAAAAGCTTCTCCGGGTCCGTAGCCGGCATGTTGCATTCAACCGCGACATCCGAATTCACCCTCTCGGAAATAAATGGCGATTTAGCCATCGTTGCTGTCGACGGGCAATTGGTCTTCTCCAAACTGGAAAACGGTGGCAATCCATTACTTCAAGGCGCCGAACTCGATCTAAACGGCACCCAAAAAGGGATTTTAGAACTGGACATCGCATCCGGACTGCCGATAAAGACCGCATTAAAACAGGATATCAGCGGTAATCTCGAAATACAAGGGATGCAGATCCCAATGACCATTGTTTCCGACATTACCATTACCGGTAAAAAAATGTAGCGCTTCACGATTTAGTAATCAACCAAAGAAACGACCTGCTGGCTGTAATCGGCCAGCTTTTCTTTTCCCGCCAGAAAATCCAGGCTAATGATAAACGCATATCCGGCAATCGTGCCGCCCAATTTCTCGATCAGTTTGCTTGTAGCAATGACTGTACCGCCGGTTGCAAGCAAGTCGTCATGGACAAGTACGCGCGCCCCCGGTTCAAACGCATCTTCATGGATTTCAACAATTGCCTCTCCATACTCCAATGCATACGACTGAGCAACCGTACGGTAAGGCAATTTCCCCTGCTTCCGAATCGGTACAAAAGGTTTTCCAAGCCGTTGCGCTAACGACAATCCGAATAAAAAACCCCGGCTTTCGATTCCTGCCACCACATCAATGGCATCCGGCTGTAAGCGATCCAGAAATCCTTCTAAAATAGCATCGCACAACTGGGTGTTTTTCAGGATAGGAGTAATGTCTTTAAATACGATACCTGGTTTGGGAAAATCCGATACGTCCCGTATGACGTCTTTAAGTTGCTGGTCAATCATTAGATAGTGTTAAGTACGGCACAATTTTACGAAAAATCACGTCATCCATTATCGCTATTTGCCATAAATCAGACAGCGATCGATAGGGACCATGTTGTTTGCGGTATTGGACAATGGCATTAGCTAGCTTTGGAGTGATGAATGGATGATTTTTTAATTGTTCATAATCGGCTGAATTCAACCCTATCTTTTCAACACGGCTGCTATCCACATAAACGTACGGTTTTAGTCCGTTAAACCGCATAGTATCCATTCCGTAGACATCCATCAGTTGAGATACGTCGTAAAATCCTCCCAGACGGTCACGAAACCGCACGATACGGGAAGCATAGACAGGGCCGATACCTGGCAACCGTTGCAAGGCAAGCGAATCCGTCGCATTGAGTTCAATAGTTACTCGCGCCGATAGGTCCGCCGCCATCGACTTTTCCTCTGCATCCGCTGATGATGCATCTTTCGAAACTGTATTCAGGTTCGGTGCCGGTTCAGTTACAGGGATACGAATATAAGGCTCCAACCGAATGTAATCTCTGTCGTGCAGAGAATAAATTTTTTTCAGGTCTTCTTTTTTTTGAAATCGCCCACCTTTAGCTTCATAATTCTTAATCACTCGTATCTGCCTTTCCGAGAGGCCCAACCGCTTCCAATCGATTACCGACAGCCCATTTGGATCAAAGATAAAATATTCCACATCATACGCCATTTGAGGTTGTTCCGAGGGCTCTAGATCGCTCTTAACCGTCGATTGCTGTCGCTCACTCGCTGTAGCCAAAAAGCGCTCAATGTCTTCAATGTGATGGGCCATATCGACCGCATCCTCACGGACCCCCCAATTTAAAATATTCAAAATCAACCACGAAACAAAAAGCAGCCCCCCCAACATACAGATGCCATTTAATTCTCGGCGGCTAAATGCAAAGTATCTTTCAAACCATTTGTACATGATTGTCTTCGGGTTTTGGCACCCAAAGATAGCAAACAATTCAAAAAAAACCGGCAGTCGTTTGAGACTGCCGGTAAGTATGAGATATTGAAATGAGACTACGCGAGGCGCTCATCTACCAATGAAAGCAATTCTTTATGATTACTAGCTCTGGCACGTGTTTTAGTCTTATGCTTATTGATTTGTCTCCGCAGGGATTCGACCGCAATATCTGTAGCCTCCTCAAAGGATTTCGCCTGCGCCTTGGCAAACAATTGGCTACCTGGTATATTCAGTTTAAATTCCGTGATTTTATTCGCTTCATCTTCCACATTTTCCAGTTTCAGGTAGCACTCGCCATCGATGATCTGGTCAAAAAACTGGTCAAGTTTGTTCACTTTCTTTTGGATGAATTGGATTAATTTTTTGTCCGCATCAAACCGGATCGATTGCACGATGATATTCATAGATTCCTCCTTTTTTAAGCCTTTGGATGGGCCTGTTTATAAACTGATTTAAGTCGCTCGACTGAATTGTGTGTATAGACCTGTGTTGCTGCAAGTCCCGCATGCCCTAACAATTCTTTGATTGCATTCAAATCCGCGCCATTGTCAAGCAGGGCGGTCGCGAATGTATGCCTCAATACATGAGGGCTTTTCTTTTGCTGCGAGGAAATTGCACCAAGATAATGTTTTACAATGTCATAGATCAATTTGGGATATGCTTCTCTCCCTTCTTTAGTAACGATCAAACACGTTGAATTGTTATTAAATGGTTGTATTTTTTTTTCCTGAATGTAATGTTGGAGTTGTTTTATTAGCGTTTGGTTCAACGGAACAAGTCTCTCCCTGTTCCGTTTTCCGAAAATACGGACATATCGGTTATAGAAATCGATATGCTCAATCCGGATTTGCAATAACTCCGACAATCGGATACCCGTTCCAAACAGCAATTCCATGACGGTCTTATCACGAATTCCTTCAAATGTATCCGGAAAAACACCTTCCATATCCAATAGCGACGAAAGCTTGTCTTTGTCTACCACCACAGGGAGCTTCTTGGGGGTCTTCAGAGCCTTGACTAAGGCGAATGGGTTTTGGGATGCGCCGCCTTCACGCAATAAGAATTTGTAATACGTGCGGAGGGCGGAAAGGCTCCGGTTGATGCTTATCGGGCTTTGACCTTCTTCAAGCAATACCGCTAGATACGATCTCGCTTCGCGGTGTGTTACCTTACCCGCCTCGATATTACGCTCGATCAGATAGTTAACGAACCGCTGAATCTCGTGACGATAAGCTGTCAGCGTGTGGCGGGAATAGCGCTTTTCGTGCTGAATAAAATTTACAAAACGCTCTATAAACATCGAAAACTACCTTTATATTCTACACGTTGAATATACAGATAGTTTTCAGATGTTGCAAATAAATTGCAATCTATTCTTTGAATCCTTAAATCGTATCTTGATTGAGGCTTTGCTTATAAATAGCCTTCTTAATTTGCGTACGACGGGTAACGGATTTCTTCTCATAAGCCTGACGGGCGCGCAATTCTCGTAGCACTCCGGTTTTCTCGAATTTCTTCTTGAAGCGCTTCAATGCCCTGTCTAACGATTCACCTTCTTTTACATTTACAATAATCATATCCTGTTATACCTCCTTTCGTACGAAATTGGATCGCAAAGGTAATTATTTTTTTTGAACCTACAAATTCTACTGTCTTTTCCCTTTCCGCCAGTTCCATGGAGGAACCGCCTTCCCTTCTCCCCACAGGCCATCGCCGCTGTCCCTTGCATTTAATTCTTTAGCTGCCCAAAAAGGATTATTATCGTAAGCTTTGTAATGCCAAGCCAAGCCAGCCTCCAAAAGCCGTTCATTCAAATTAATGGTATCCGAGATATACACGATCCCCACAATCCTGCCATATCGGTCCACGTCCATTTCCTTCACTTTGATTGTGCCTGTAGAAAGTAGTTCTTTCGTGAACGAGGTCGCCTGCCTGTTAAAGGGTTGACCACGCTCTGGGCAATCCACACCATGAAGTCTGATCCGACGTTGTGTCTTTCCTATGAGCAATGTAAACGTATCTCCATCGGCCACATGCACAACCTCGCCGGAGAGGTAGTAGGATGCACAGGATTCGGCGAAAAAGCAGAAGGATCAACAACCGGTATACCATAGCGCGAACGTATAGAAAATGGGCCGACCGTGCTTACGTGCGTTACTTCCCATGCCCGAAGTGATCGAAAAGCTTTAGATATAAATAAAAAAAGTCCTTCTGTAAGAAAGGACTTTCATTTTAAGTGCGCCCACCTGGGCTCGAACCAGGGACCAAAAGATTATGAGTCTTCTACTCTAACCAACTGAGCTATAGGCGCAGCAAAAATCCCTATTGTTTTGCGGCTGCAAATTTACATCTTTGCGCATACATTCTGAAATTTTTTATGCAAAATATTGAGAACATCATCCTCGATTACGGCAATGTGCTGTTTGACATTGACTTTTCCAGGTTGCGTCAGGCGTTCGTCGATCTAGGGGTACCCGACGTTGACACTTTTTATGGACACCGGGCGCAACATGCGTTATTTGATGCATTCGATAAAGGGCTTATCACTGCGGCGCAATTCCGCGATGAAATTCGTAAGGCCACGGGTAACTCATCGCTGAACGACGAAACAATCGACTCGGCATGGAACAGTCTCTTGATTGGGGTAAGAGCCGGCCACCACGAGTTGTTGCATCAACTGAAAAGACATTACCGTACGTTTTTGCTAAGTAACAATAACGAGATCCATTACACATGGATCATCGATTATCTCAACCGCGAATTTGGCCTCAAGGACAATACGGAGTTTTTCGAAAAGGACTATTATTCCCATTTATTGCGAATGCGGAAGCCAGATCCGGAAATTTTCGAATTTGTATTGGATACCCATTCGCTCCAACCCGAACAGACCCTGTTCGTCGATGACAGTCCCCAACACATTGAAACCGCGCTTCGACTGGGACTGCAAGCTCATCTGCTGGCACCCGGCGAGTCATTGCCTGTTCTGTTGGAAAAATTGGGACTCATCAGACAATAACGTCTACAATACCTGGCCGGATTTCCACCCGAACAAGTTGGGCTTTTTTCAGACTGACTAATTCATCGTCAACGTGCAACAACCGGTTATCACAGCGCATCGTTAGCGAGTGATTCACCTCGACCAGTTGCCAGGGAACCTTCTGACGCCTGGGCCGTGGGTGGTGCAGGTGACGAAGATAGTCGATAAAGGCTTCCCGATCGGCCTCTTTCAATAACGCTACGTGGAACTTCCCGTCGGCAGGGTCGGCTTTCGGGGCAAGGATAACATTAGGTCCTACCGATTGGATATTTAACACTTCCACCAGCAAGTAACTGCCTTCGTACCGTGTGTCATCGATTGTTAATATTCCGTGCTTGGGCTCGTATTGTTGCGCTATTTCGATCAATTTATCCAGCGCAAGCGTCAACTCTTCGTCCGCGGTTTTAACTCCCGAAAGATCGACCGTTTTCATTTCTTTGATCAGTCTTGGCAGCAGGCCATACCCCATGCCCTCCAAAAAAAATTTGACATCGGGCAGATTACCGATGGCCCCGATATCAATTTTTCTAACCTGCCATCCCGTAATAGCACGCTTCAATCCTGAAAGCGTCATCGGAATCCCGAGCGTTTTCGCAAAATTATTCGCCGTGCCGGCCGGCAGCAATGCGATGGTCAACTGTTTATCCAGTATCCTGCGCCTCAACAACCGTTTCAAAACCTGTCTCACCGTGCCGTCACCACCCGCAATAACCACCAACATTGTCTTATTCTTTAGGCGGTCCCATCCTTTTATCTTTGTCGAGGCATACCTGCAACTAAACCCACAGGATGCAATTGTCTCAATCAGGTCTTCTTTCATGTGGTCGCCATCTCCTGCTTTGGGATTATGCAACAATTGGGCGTATTTAACGTCTTGCATGCGTGGTATGTATTGCTGAATGATGCATACTTCTCCAAACAAAAAATCCGGAACACTTGTTTTAGAATCACAACGGTTTACTTTGCGTCCTCGTGGATGCACTTTTTAATACACCTACGTATGCGGATTTTAGTTACTAACGACGACGGTATTTACAGCCCTGGAATTGGTTCGTTAGCGAGAATTGCCTCGCAATTTGGAGAGGTTGTAGTGGTCGCGCCCGATGTGGAACAATCGTCTATGGGCCATGCTGTTACCCACTCCAGACCCCTATCTTATAAAAAGTCACCGATTGATTTTCCCGGCATCGAGGCCTATCGGGTTAACGGCACGCCGGCCGATTGTGTAGCACTCGGCACCCACCTGCGTAACAACATCCAGGTCGTACTCTCAGGCATTAATATGGGGCCGAATTTAGGAAATTCGATGTGGCATTCCGGCACGTTGGCCGCCGCCAAGCAAGCTGTACTTCTGGGAAAAAAGGGAATTGCCTTGAGTACCCCTGCCGGAAACTCCGAACCTGATTTTGTTGCGCTGGCTCCATATGTCGAAAAGACATTGAAACTTTTGCTACGCGACCCTAACGAAATCGGACTTTATAACGTGAATTATCCCCCACAGCCATCGGGCATATGCTGGACAAGACAGTCGATGCGCTTTTATGACGGCAAAATTGTACCGGGAAAGGATCCCATGGATCGAAAACACTACTGGTTTACGGTGATTCCACTCGAACCAGCAGAAAAGGGAACCGACCGCTGGGCAGTAGAAAACGGTTATGTATCGGTCACCCCCCTGCGCCTCGACTTAACCGACGAAAAAAAACTGAGCAGCTTGATTGAGACGGAGAAGTGGTAAAGATCGGCCCGATGAAAAATTTTCAGTACATTTACAGTACGTAACGAGACATATCATGTTTAACAAAAATATCCCCCAAATCGCAAGCTTACTTATATCGGAACCCTTCATGTTGGATCCGAATTTCCAACGAGCCGTTATATTGTTATGCGAACACCATGCGGAAGACGGGACCGTAGGGTACGTTCTCAACCAACCTGCGATGTTGCAACTTAAAGACGTCGTAGACGATGTCCCAGAAGCCGATTTTCCGCTGTTCTTCGGTGGCCCCGTTGCACAGGAAAGCATTCATTTTATACATAAGTGCTATGATCGGCTGCATAGCGGCGTAGGTCTCGGCAACGGCATCTATTGGGGAGGTAATTTCGAAAGCCTAAAAATCCTCATCCAAAATGGAGACATTGCACGTGACGAAATTAAATTTTTTATTGGGTATTCAGGATGGAGCCCTGGCCAATTGGAAAGTGAGCTCAATGAAAACACGTGGGTAATCAGCAACCATTACAATCCGGATATTACTTTCGGCAACGACGGAGAAAATCTCTGGAAAGAGGCGATTGTGTCTTTGGGTCCCAAATATGCGCATGTTGCCAACTTTCCACAAAATCCGATGTGGAATTAATTGCGTAAAGCTGGATATACCGCATCTCCTGAACATCCGCATGCGCTTTGTGCGTTCATCACAAAAATGTGACCGGAATCGAAATTACCTGCCCGTCGATCATTAATTCCTATCTTAGCGGCCTACATCAAATTGAATCGGACACATATGGAAGAAATGATCAACGCCATCAACAACATCATTTGGAGCAACGCACTCATCGTTCTTTGCCTGGCAACCGGTATATATTTCTCATTTGCTACCGGCTTTTTGCAGGTCCGCTATTTGAAAGATATGGTAAAACTGCTCTTCGGAAGCACGGGTTCCAAAACCGGAGTATCATCATTCCAAGCATTTGCGATGGCGCTCTCCGGTCGTATCGGGACCGGAAATATCGCCGGTGTGGCCACAGCCATCGCCATGGGTGGTCCCGGAGCCGTATTTTGGATGTGGCTTATCGCCTTTTTGGGCAGCGCCTCCGCATATGTGGAGGCCACACTGGGACAGCTATATAAAGAGGTAAAGGACGGGCAGTACCGCGGAGGGCCGGCGTTTTACATCGAAAAAGGACTCGGCATAAAATGGTACGCCGCCGTATTTGCTGTGGCCACCATATTAAGTACAGCCGTATTTTTACCTGGGGTCCAAAGTAACAGCATAGCACTGAGCAGTTATAATGCCTTTTCTATACCTGTTGAATATACAGGAATCGGACTGGTCGTTTTATTGGGACTCATTATCGTCGGTGGCGTTAAGCGTATCGCTAAAGTAGCCGAAGTGATCGTTCCGTTTATGGCTGGTGGCTATATTTTGTTGGCTCTTATAATTATCTCTTTTCATTTTGACCAAATACCAAACGTAATTTTGTTGATTTTCAAATCAGCATTCAATTTTGAACCCGCTTTCGCCGGAGTTATCGGCATGGCGATCGCCTGGGGGGTGAAACGAGGCATTTATTCCAACGAGGCCGGTCAGGGTACTGCACCACACGCTGCAGCTGCGGCGGAAGTAAACCACCCCGCTAAACAAGGACTGGTTCAAGCATTTTCTGTCTATGTAGATACGTTATTTGTCTGTACGGCCACCGCATTCATGATTCTATTTACTGGAAAATACAATGTGCAGCATCCAGATGGTGGCTATATCGTGGAAAACATTCCAGGCACCGAAATCGGTCCGGCGTATACCCAACAGGCCATCGCCGAACATTTTCCAGCCATCGGTGGGCCGGCCGTCGCTATTTCACTGCTGTTCTTCGCATTTACCACCATCATGGCTTACTATTATATGGCAGAAACCAATTTGAGTTACCTGGATAAACAAGGGCGCCATAAATGGGCGATTTGGATATTACGCTTGCTGATTCTCGCCGCAACCTATTATGGAACCGTAAAGACAGCCGCTGCCGCATGGACATTGGGCGACATTGGTGTAGGCCTTATGGCGTGGCTCAATCTGATCGCGATTCTTTTGCTTCGCAAGCCCGCACTAAAGGCACTGGAAGATTATCGAAAACAGAAAAAGGCAGGGCAAGACCCGGTATTCCAAGCTGACGAACTAAAGATTGATGGGATCGAGTACTGGAAAAGCGATGAATCCAAAACTGACTAAACGAACAACCATACTTTATTTTACGTATAAATTCTTCCATTTGTCAAACCAACAAATTCCCGTGGATGTTTTAAGCAATTTCGGAATAGTTTTTTTGCTAGATAATCATTTCGGCACCTTTCTGCAAAATCGGCTTGTTAAGGTTATAAAAAAAGCACCTACGACGTCGTAGGTGCTTTCCAAGTTTCCGGGTGGATAATCGGGCTCGAACCGACGACCCCTAGAACCACAATCTAGTGCTCTAACCAACTGAGCTATACCCACCGTGTTATTGGACTGCAAAAATAGCAATTAAACAACAATCCAACAACAAAATTTAAAAAAACTCAACCGATTAAACTCACGCTCCTTTTTACGAAATTCGTAAGTTCATTTCCGGTCAGTAACCCGCGCGAAAGCAGCGCCAAATCAAATGCCTGTTTAGCCAGTTGTTGCCGTTCTTCGTCATCTTCTCCGGAAAGGATACGTTTAATCAATGGGTGGTTGCCATTAACGGTGACCTTGTAATTATCCGGCATAGAGCCATAAAAACTCATTCCACCTCCTGTCTGTGCCATATCTTTCATGCGGCGCATAAATTCGTCGATAGTCACCGTAACAGGCAGTTCGTTTTCGCTGAGCGCTTCAACATGCACTTTCATATGGTCCCGGCTAATCGCTTTCTCGAAGAGCTCGACTGCCTTTTTGCTTTCTTCCTCAGTGAGATTTAACGTCTTAGCCTCTTCCTTTTGGATAAGCTTATCAATCACATCGGCGTCTACGCGCTTGAGCTGCGTTTTTTCTGCCTTCTGCTCGATATATGCTACAAAGTGACTGTCTATAGGCGAATCCATGACCAGCACGTCGTAGCCCCTGTCTTTAGCTGTGGTGATATAGCCGTCCTGCTGCGCCGTATCATTTGTGTAGAGGTACACAACATTGCCGTCTTTGTCTTGCTGGATATCTTTTACCTTCTCCGCATATTCCTTAAGCGTATAAATCTCGTTATCGGTATTTTTCACCAGGCAGTACTCGTTTGCTTTTTCAGCAAATTTGTCGTTACTGAGCATACCGTATTTGACAAACAGGGCGATATCGGGCCATTTTTCCTCAAATCCCTTCCGATCCGATTTAAATATTTCGGCCAATTTATCGGCGACTTTCTTGGTGATGTGAGCATTGATTTTTTTAACATTGCTGTCAGCTTGCAGAAAACTCCGCGATACGTTGAGTGGAATATCAGGCGAGTCAATGACACCGTGAAGTAACATCAGGAACTCGGGAACGATGTCCTTTACTTCGTCGGTGATAAATACCTGGCGCGAATACAGCTTTATTTTGTTCTTCTGTATTTCAAAGTTCTCCTTGAGCTTCGGGAAATACAAAATACCCGTTAAGTTAAAGGGGTAATCCACATTCAAGTGAATCCAGAACAACGGTTCATCCAATGAATAAGGGTATAGCTCCCGGTAAAACGCCAGATAGTCCTCATCCTTTAACTCTGATGGGGCTTTGGTCCAGGCTGGCTGTGTGTTGTTGATGATATTATCGACCTCGACCGACTTATAGTTAGTTTTGCCATCTGCATCTTCTCCATCGGGTTCACTCGTGGTGCGTGTACCGAAACGGATGGGAACCGGCAGAAATTTACCATATTTATCAAGGATTTCCTGCAACCTGCCCTTGTTTAAAAATTCTTCCGAGTCGGCATTGACATGCAGAATCACATCCGTACCCCGTGTCGTCCGATTGCCCTCCGTTATTTCGTACGATGTACTGCCATCACACACCCAACGGGTTGGCTCAGCGCCTTCTTGGTAAGATAGAGTCTGAATTTCCACCTGATCAGCGACCATAAATGCAGAATAAAAGCCTAAACCAAAGCGACCGATGATCTCGTTCGCGTCTTTTGCTTCCTTGAATTTTTCCACAAACTCGGTCGCCCCGGAAAACGCAATCTGGTTGATGTACTTTTTTACCTCCTGGGCGGTCATTCCGATCCCCCGATCGGATATTGTTATTGTCTTGGCTTTTTCGTCATAAGCTACGTCAATGGTCACATCCCCCACTTCACCCGTATATTGACCCAATGAAGCCAACCTTTTCAATTTCTGTGTTGCATCCACTGCGTTCGACACCAACTCACGCAGGAAGATTTCATTGTCGGAATATAAAAATTTCTTAATTACCGGAAATATATTCTCGGTATGGATGGATATGTTGCCCTTTTCGTTCATAGATTAATTATTATGCGTAAATTAACTAAAGACTTGCCGTCGGCTCTAAAACAATTTGTGTTCCATTTCGAGATTACGTCAGGATGACAGGACAATCTGACAAAAAAAGGGTGCTTGTCAAGCACCCTTTCGATCGTGTTTATCTAGATACGGTTATTCCATACCGGTAGTGATTACCCGGGGTTTGCGCGCAGTTTCCAACTGTGCGAGCACTTGATCGGCCATTTCATTAATGGCCTCATAAGCGTAATTCTTTTGCTTTTTCCAGACCTGCGCATTCACTTTGCTCATCTGCTTTTCCAGCGGAATGGGTGAAGCAGTCGCTTTGACACGCTTACCGTAGCGGTCGTTGCGGAAGGGTTGATAGGTAAGGTCGGTAAACCAATAAGTGAGCTCTCCCCCTTTATCTTCCATTACGAAGGTGTAATGTACATCACCTGCCACGTAATTGCCGATACCCGCATGCTTTTTCATGGGAACACGTCCCCTGCTTTCCAAACGGGTCGTTCCCTTCAATTCGGTGTCATCGCCTTTCGATGCCAAAAAGGTATTCAACTGAGCTTGGATATCGGAAAAACTTACACCGCTTGGCAGTGTCTCCGAATCGTATACCACAAATTTACCACGCTGATCTACGGAAAATTGACCAGCATCGCGCCCTACGTCATCTTTTAGCGGGTTACCATGACCGATGGCCATTCCCGCCACAAACATTACAACTAAATTAACCATAACTCCTCCAACTTAATAAGGTTAAACCATTCTTTCTATTCACCCGGAGTGTCCTCCCAAGACATTCCGGACAGCCATAAAAATAGCAAAATGATGCCAAATTCGCCAATTTTTCCACTGATTTTTTTTTCCATCAATTAACTCCTAAGTTTGCCTCGCGGTTTGTCGCATAACCTGCTTACCTTTCATTGCCGTCGCAAAGGGAGTAAAAGACAGTTGCGCGCGGCAGCCAGGCATATAACTGTAAAGCATCCATACATTCCATGATGCAAACAGGTAACGGATAATTATCGAATGAAAGCTCATTCAAAACAGCCGCTGACCTTAGCGGGATTAATGGTGGCACTGGGGATTATCTTCGGAGATATTGGCACGTCGCCCCTCTATGTCTTTAAGGCCATCATCGGACAGGATGCGGTAGACCGCGATTTGGTGTATGGGGGATTGTCCTGTATTTTTTGGACACTCACGTTGCAAACCACCTTAAAATATGTCATCATCACGCTCCGTGCAGACAACAAAGGTGAGGGAGGAATCCTTTCCCTTTATTCATTGGTACGAAAACACGGCAAGTGGGTAGTATTTCCTGCCATGCTGGGCGGGGCCTCCTTGCTTGCCGATGGTATGATTACACCAGCCATTACCATTTCCTCTGCCATAGAGGGCCTTGATATTTTCTATCCGCATTTGCAAACCGTGCCGATTGTCCTATTCATCGTATTGGTGTTGTTTCTGCTGCAGCGTTTTGGCACTGCTGTGGTTGGAAGGCTTTTCGGCCCCATCATGTTTGTCTGGTTTTCGATGATGGCAGTGATCGGCGTGGGACATATTGTGGATGTCCCGCAGATATTCTGGGCGCTTAGCCCACATTATGCGGTGGTAACCCTCATCCAGCATCCGGACGCCCTATTGATTATCGGCGCCGTCTTCCTCTGTACTACCGGTGCGGAGGCCTTGTATTCCGATCTGGGTCATTGTGGGTTGCAGAACATCCGCGTCTCTTGGATATTCGTGAAAGCCTGCCTGCTGCTTTGCTATTTTGGGCAAGGCGCATGGCTGCTGGAGCATGAGGGCATCCCGCTCAATGGCGGAAATCCATTTTTCATGGGCATGCCGGGTTGGTTTCTGCCCTTTGGCATTTCCATTGCCACAGTGGCAGCTATCATCGCCAGCCAGGCGATGATTTCCGGCGCATTTACGCTCGTCTCCGAAGCTGTACGTCTCAATCTTTGGCCGAAAGTGAAGATCATTCACCCGAATATGCTGAAAGGGCAATTATACGTACCCTCAGCTAACTGGATATTATTGATAGGCTGTGTATTCATCATCCTCATTTTCCAGGAATCCGCCCGCATGGAAGCAGCCTACGGACTGGCCATAAACATCAGTTTTCTGGTAACCACCGTGTTGATGACGGTTTATTTACGAAACCGGCATATCCCGCTGTACCTATGCGCCGCATTCCTACTCTTTTACCTGTTCATTGAGTCAGTATTTTTCATTGGCAATGCCACTAAGTTCTCGCACGGCGGGTGGCTTACCTTGCTCATCACCGGACTGCTCTTCACCGTGATGCTCTGTTGGTGGTGGGCACGAAAAATCAAGAACCGGTTTACGCGCTTTGTTGAAGTGGCTGATTACTACGAACTGCTCGGCCAGCTCGCAACGGACCAATCGGTACCGCTTTATGCGTCACAACTCGTATACTTGACCAGCGCGAACTTCGAATCGGAGATTGAAGAAAAAATCATCTATTCGATCCTGCGCAAGAAACCCAAACGTGCGGATATTTACTGGCTGGTGCATGTCGATGTGACGGACCATCCTTATACCGGCGAATACAAGGTTAACCAACTCATCCCCGGTAAGCTGATACGTATTGACTTCCGCCTTGGATTCCGCGACGAGCAACGCATCAGTCTGCTATTCCGCAAAGTAGTGGAAGACCTTGTCAAAAACGGAGAAGTCAGCATTAAGAGCAACTATGATACGCTCCGAAAACATGATATCGATGGCGACTTTCGCTTTATCGTGCTGGAAAAGGTGATTATGAAAACCAACACCTTGAAATTCATGGAACGCATTGTCCTGGATATATACAGCTTTCTGCGGAAATTCAGTTTATCCGAAGAGCGCGGGTTCGGATTGGATTCAAGTTTTGTTACCGTCGAACGGGTACCGCTGATCTTAGATTCCACGCCGCTGGCGATCAACCTGAAACGCATCACTTAGGACCATCGGCCGTACTCCTGTTTTCAGGGTTGGGGAAAAATTGTTATATTTGCCCACCAACGAAGCTTTCACCAAAGCTTTCTTAATCTGAAAACCCTTTTGCATCAGCATCACTGAACATCGAATAAAGGGGCAGGTATTGGGTCACCTGCAAAAACATTAATCTCCCGTTTTTAGTTTGATCGGCACCTGTGGTCTTCTCGCTGGGCGCCGTATGGTATGAACTCACAAAGAAACAACGATGTTATTAGCTACAGACCTCGACGGAACATTTCTCGGCGGCACCGCAGAAAAAAGACAAACCCTCTATCAACTAATCCGGAACCACCCGGATATCGACCTGGTATTCGTGACAGGACGGGGGATCGAAACGGTGCTTCCGTTATTGCATGACCCACTGGTACCTACCCCGGATTACATCATTGCCGATGTAGGGGCAACGGTCGTAGACGGCACGACATTACTCCCCGTTACCCCTCTTCAATCCGGGATCGAGCGTAAATGGCCCGGGCAATTTGCCATCCGGGAGAAACTGGCTACGGTACAAGGACTAACGCCTCAAGAAGTACCCCAGCAACGACGCTGTTCATTCTATTACGACGAACACACCGACATTGAAGAAGTCGAACGGCTTGCTTCTGCCCTTCATTGCGATGTGCTGACATCCGCTGGCAAATACCTCGACATCCTGCCCAAAGCTGTCAACAAAGGCACAACCTTGTCTCAACTGATGGTACATTTAGGTATTCCGGAGGCTGATGTGTTGGTTGCCGGCGACACCTACAACGACTACGCGTTATTTGAAACGGGATATCACGGCGTCGCTGTAGGCAAGTCGGAGCCCCGGTTACTGGCTGCCGTCGAGCAATGGCCCAACGTGTATGCAGCGACCGAGCCCGGCGCCGGCGGAATTCTGGAAGCCATGGCGCATTTCGAAGCCTTCCGGAATTATAGCAGCGATCACCAAGAGCCGGCCACAAAAACAGCAGACAGCAAGCAGTTGCTGATGGTATACCACCGGCTTCCATTTGACATTGAGGTCAAAGATGGCCACCCCCAGCGCATTCCTCCACGCAGTCCCAACGGAATTATCCCTTCCCTGCTAGGCTTTTTTTCCAACGGCAGACCGGGTATATGGGTTGGTGAGGAAGCAATGGGATTGCTGGGCGACGACCCAGTATTGAATCCGCACATTGATAGCGAACAATACCCAAATCTCCGGGCTTCCATCATCCCGCTGCCGAAAAAGGACATCGATCTGTTCTATCGCGTATTTTCAAAAGAAGCCTTCTGGCCGACCATTTTCTCCTTTATCAACAAAGCCAAATTTGACCATAGCCATTGGGAACATTACCTCCGCATCAACGAACTGTTTGCCAATCGTGTGGCCGATGAAGCCGAACCCAACGCATTGGTTTGGATACACGAATATAACCTTTGGATGGTTCCGGCATTTCTACGGCAACGGCGTCCCGACCTGAAAATCGGCTTTTTCCATCATACGGCATTCCCCCCAGCCGACATCTTCAACATCATCCCATGGCGACGAGACATTATCGGCAGCCTGCTACAATGTGATTTCATCAGTTTCCACATCCCGCGATACGTCGAAAACTTCGTCGATGTGGTCAAAAGCCATGCACCGGTAAACGTATTACGCCGCGTCAATGCCGCCAAACAGTTTCTTACCTACAGCTGTGCACTCGGCATAGACAAAATGACCAAGCTCATTGAGGTAGGCGACCGCACCATCCGATTGGGCGCACAGCCGGTCGGGGTGAACATGCAAAACATACAACAGATCCTCGATCAGCAGAAAACCCAGTCTCGCATCGAACTGCTACGCAAGCGAACCCAGGGAAAGCGTATTGTTTTATCCGTAGAGCGTCTGGATTATGTAAAAGGGCCGCTGGAAAAAATCGAAGCATTCGGTGAGTTTCTCGACGAGCATCCGGAGTATCACGGTCGGGTTGAGCTGATCAACATTTGTACGCCGCCTTCCCAGGGGATGAAAATTTACGATCGTATACAACACGAACTTGAACAAGCCGTAGGCAGAATCAACGGACGGTATTCCACGCTAGAGTGGACCCCTATTCGGTTCTTCTTCCGATCCGTCCCGTTTGAAGAAGTCGTTTCTTATTATGCGGTCTCCGACGTTGCCTGGATCACCCCGCTTCGTGACGGACTTAACCTGGTGGCCAAGGAATACATCGCCGTGCAAGGGCTGCAGGAACAACCATTCGGTGCGCTGGTAATCTCCGAATTCGCCGGAGCGTCCGTGGAGCTGCCCTATGCCATACGGACGAATCCCTACGATAGCCAAGACCTTAAAGACAGCCTGCTTTCTGCGCTAGGCCTCGACGCGTCCGAACGGTCTCTCCGGATTAAGCGCATGTTTGAAATTGTCAAACATTACGATGTACAGCGATGGGGTCAGGACTTTCTGGAAGGGCTCAAAAAAGCAACCCAGAAATCGTGAACCCTTGCAAGTCCGTGAAAATACCCGAAGGGGAATATCGGAATTCAAATCAAATTTTATAAATTGGTATCCTGGTTAGAAAAATACGATGCCCAGTTTCACCGCTCCATTGGAAATCATCGGAATCAATCCATTCGTACCCGTACCCGACAACGTATTGCATTCGCTTTTGTCTGCAGCCGGAAAAAATAAGGGCCCGATCCCCATTAAAGGCACCATCAACGGTGTTGCGTTTCGGCAGACGCTGGTTAGGTATCGAGGGGCCTGGCGACTGTATGTAAATACGACCATGCTCAAAAATTCACCGAAACGCATTGGAGAGATCGTTCAATTGGTTGTTTTTGTTGATTCGGGCGACCGTTCCATCCATCCACACCCCAAATTACTCCATGCGCTGGAACAAAATAAGCAAGCAAAACAAAAATTTGACTCTTTAGCCCCCTCTCTGCAAAAGGAAATTATTCGCTATATCTCGTTCCTAAAAACCGAAACCAGCGTCGACCGTAATGTCGCCAAAGCCATCGACTTTTTACTGGGAAAAGGGTCGTTTGTCGGACGGAAAACCCCGTGAAGACCAGCAATTCAGCGGTTGCCTCACCGATACTGAGAGACAACCGCTGATGACGTTCATTCGGAAATCATTTATCCACAAGCGGCGTCACGGGCCTGCTTATCGGCGCTAACACCGTTGGAGTCATATGGTTCAGATTTCAGGTCTTAGAATGCATACACCAGTGCCAAAGAAAACTGTGATGCACTTTTGGTAGGATCCATTTCCTTGTTTTTGAAGAACACTTCCTCCGAATTGTTATCAAAACGGAATTCAGGAATGACCGTAAGCGGACCTGCTTTTACATTCGCAGACAACGTCAACCCCAAAACCGAGTTCCCTTCAACCAGGTCATCGCCACTACCGATATCTTTTGTCTTAAAATACTCGCCCCGCAAACCAAGAGCAAATGCATCTGTGAATCCGTATTGCGCATACAAAGCACCACCCTGATAGCCTCCCGCATCTTCACCTTCTGCGGTGAAGTCAGCAGCGTTCAAACCCAACTTGAACGCTTTAGTAACCTGATAAGAGGTTGTTAAATCAAAAATCATCCCCGTCTCATGTCCATCCAAAAAATTGATATAGGCGTCCCAGCCTTCCACCGGCGAAAGACGCAACTGGGCTCCAATATCGGACACTCCATTAAAATCGTGGTAGACATTCCAGTCGTTAAATAAACCGATCATTAGGCCTACTTTGTCGGAAAAATCATACTGAGCCTTAATGCCTGCATTTTGAAACGGACCAGCCGAAAACAGGTAAGAAGTGGAATAATTGAAGTTTCCGGTCGGAGAAATGATCTCATAACCGACGAAAGTGCCCATAAAACCCGCCGTCATCGAAAATTTCTCGGTAAAGGCATAACTCATGTAGAGGTTTTGGATATTGAACGTGTTGCCATCTCCCCCATTAAGCAAAGACTGGTATTGCCCTCGCGGCCCGAAAGATACGTCGCCTACAAATGAGGCTTTACCGACGGTCTTACCCAGAATGACATTTACCATGCCCAAGGAAACTGAATTCTGCTCGTTGGCAAATGAAGTAGGGATGTTACTCAATCCATCTTCGTTTCTATAGCCGGAAAAATCATATTTATAGTAGGCATCCACAGACCCGGAGATCGTTAACGATTCGTCTTGTGAAAACCCACTGAATGCCGATAACAGGGCTATCGCCGCGATAAAATTTTTTTTCATATTTGTAGTAATTTTTGCTTGCTTTCTTAAGCATAGTTTCCAGGCCATCTTAAGAAGCGGTGAATACTTGGGATTTTGGCGGATAACCTAAGGTTATCCGCTCAGAATCCATTATGACTAGTCTTCCATTAAAATAGTATAACCACGTACACCGTGTTCATGGCTATCCAATCCGTGTTTTTCCATTTCGGCGCTGACACGCAATCCAATAGTAGCCTTAAGAATACCGAAAATGACGAAAGCGCCAAGCGCAGCGGCTGCCCCGCACGCTAATACGCCATAGAGTTGCGGCATGAACGAAGCTCCTTCGCCAAAAATTCCAGTAGCCAAAGTTCCCCAGATACCACAAACCAAGTGCACCGAAACAGCTCCTACACAATCATCTAATTTCAATTTATCTAGCAACATCACTGAAAACACTACCAGAATGCCGGCAATTCCCCCGATAATCAATGCCTCAAGCGGAGTAATAATATCAGCACCCGCGGTAATTCCGACTAATCCTGCCAGTATACCATTCAACACCATCCCGAAATCAATTCGCTTCATGGCAATCATGCTAGTGAAATGTCCACCGATGGCTCCCCCACAAGCACCCAGTGCGGTAGTCGTCAATACCAAAGATACCAGTCCGGGATTAGCAGAGAGTACCGATCCACCATTGAAACCGAACCAACCTAGCCATAATAGAAATACACCGATGGTAGCCAAGGGAACGGAATGCCCGGCGATTTCACTGGTTTTTCCGTTATCATACTTGCCAATGCGCGGTCCCAACAGCCAGATACCCACCAAAGCACCCCAACCGCCAACGGAGTGCACTAGAGTCGAGCCTGCAAAATCTACAAAACCAAGTTCATCCAAAAAGCCGCCGCCCCATTTCCAACTACCGATAATGGGATATACCGTACCGACAAAAATCAAGGTGAAAGTTAGGTAGGCGCTCAGTTTGATTCGCTCGGCCACCGCGCCAGATACAATGGTGGCTGCCGTTGCCGCGAACATGGCTTGGTAAATGAAATCCGTCCAAAAAGTATATCCTCCATCTGCGTAACCAGCACTCACATCAGCTTCGCTTGGGTTAAACCAAATAATATCCCAACTTTCTTTGCTGAAACCCAGAAACCCATTGAACTCCCCCGGATACATAAGGGCGAATCCAACAAGGGCGTAGGTGACGATACCGAGCACCGGGGTCAATGTATTCTTAAACAAGATATTGACCGTGTTTTTTGATTGGGTAAACCCCGCTTCGACACTGGCAAAGCCTAAATGCATGATAAATACCAACGATGCGGCAAGCATCATCCAGATATTGTTTGCAGTCAACAGCACATCCGTCACGGATGGACCTTCCGCAGCTACCTCCTGCGTCATCACAGACAACAGCGGGAAAGCCATACCTGCACTGAACATTTCAGTCAAGCAGGAAAGATTTAACGTAAATAACTCCATAATTTAAAAAAATAGTTAGAAACAGGGTTAAAGTTTTGAATTAACATAAACATTGGCACAAATATGTACAAATATTTCATTAAATCAATTTTTTCGTTGATATATTTTTAAAAATAACAATAAATTTTGATAAAAACCCAACGAACTCATGTTATAATTAAACATTTAATATAATTTTTATTCAAAACAGACAAAGTATACACGAAAAACCATCCATTGAAATCGAATATAACCGAAAATTAACCACAAAAAAAGCCCGATATTAAAAATATCGGGCTTAAAAAAAGAAATAACAGCGTTTAATCACCAAGAATGTCGTGAAAAACGCGATCAAACACTTGCTTAGCGTGATCGACCGTATCGTAAAGCTCGCCGTCCACTACAAATCCGTTTTTAGTAACGGCGCCCAGCAATGAGAATTCCGTACCGCTGGCAGCCAACACTTCGACAAAGGATTCCTGCCTATCAGGCTTGACGGACACGACGATCCGCCCCTGAGCCTCACCGAACAGAAACGCATCTTTACGGATTTCACTATCACTATCAATGGCGAATCCCAAATTGCCTGCCATGGCCGATTCTGCTAAAGCGACGTAAAGCCCTCCATCAGCCACATCGTGTGCTGAGATAATTAACTTCTCGCGAATCAGGTGTTTGACAACCTGGTGTGTCGCGTATTCCTCGTCAAGATCGAAATAAGGTGCCGGAGAAGCTTTGACTTTGTGATACGAAGCGAGATATTGAGAAGAAGCAATATCGTTACGGGATTCGCCTATCAAATAAATGTAATCCCCTTCTTCCTTGAAATCAAGCGTCATGATCGCCGATGCATCGGACAGCACCCCCAACATGCCAATGGTAGGCGTTGGAAACACCGATCCGCCATCTGGCGACTGGTTATAGAAGCTCACATTCCCCCCCGTCACCGGCGTCTGGAATTTCAGACATGCCTCTCCCATCCCTTTGATGGCATTCACAAATTGCCAGTAAACTTCGGGAATATAAGGATTACCAAAATTAAGGCAGTTGGTAATCGCCGAAGGTTCCCCTCCCGCACAGGTGATGTTACGCGCCGCTTCCGCTACGGCAATGGCACATCCCTTACGGGGATCCGCATTGACATAGCGAGAATTGCAATCCACCGTCAACGCAATCGCCTTGTCCGTTCCCTTTACGGCCACAACCGCCGCGTCAGAAGGTCGATTGGTTGTTAGATTCGCCGTACCGACCATGGAGTCATACTGATTGGTTACCCATCGCTTGGACGCAATATTGGGGTGGGAAAGCAAGTGCTGCGCCACATCCCGCAAATCCTCTGGTTCCGCAATGTCTTCCATACGGAATTTCTGATATTCGGCAAAGTATGCTGGCTCTTTGTATTCCCGATGGTATACCGGCGCCCCACCGCCTAACACCAAATCATCCGCGGGCACATCAGCTACCAGCTCCCCGTTCATATAATATTCGAGACGCTGGGTATCCGTTACCTCGCCGATAATTGCACAATTTAAATCCCACTTTTCAAATACCGCTTCCACGTCAGCTTCCCGACCTTTTTGCACCACGATCAACATGCGCTCCTGCGATTCCGATAACAGGATTTCGTAAGGCTTCATATTGGCCTGCCGGGTGGGTACCTTATCCAAATCGATACGCATACCGTGCTTCCCTTTAGCAGACATTTCCGAATTGGAACAGATAATACCCGCTGCGCCCATATCCTGCATACCAATAACCGCCCCCGTCTGGATCACTTCCAACGTCGCCTCCAACAGTAACTTTTCCTGAAAAGGATCCCCCACCTGCACAGCCGGTAAATCGTTCACCGAGTCTTCGGTAATATCTTTTGATGCAAATGCCGCACCATGTATGCCGTCTTTGCCCGTAGCGGACCCCACGATATAAACGGGATTTCCCACGCCGTAAGAAGTAGCCGAAACCGTTTCTCCTGCTTTGACAATGCCCGCAGACATGGCGTTTACCAGTGGGTTCACCTGATAGCACTCATCAAAAAACACCTCGCCACCCACCGTCGGGATTCCGAATGCATTGCCGTAATCGCCAATGCCCTTTACCACGCCTTTAATTAACCACTGAGTGCGCGGGTGGTTAATATCGCCAAAACGAAGCGAATTAAGTTGAGCGATGGGCCGTGCACCCATGGTGAAAATATCACGGTTGATGCCCCCCACACCCGTTGCAGCTCCCTGGTACGGCTCCAAGGCCGAGGGATGATTGTGCGATTCAATCTTAAACGCACAACCGAGGCCATCTCCGATATCCACCAGTCCAGCGTTTTCTTCGCCTGCCTTCGCAAGCATATGCGGCCCTTCTTTGGGCAGGGTCTTTAACCAAACAATGGAATTCTTATACGAGCAATGCTCGCTCCACATCACCGAAAAGATAGACAATTCGGTGAAATTGGGTGTTCTTCCCAGTATTTCTGTTATGCGTTCAAATTCCTCGGGCAATAAACCCAATTCGGTTGCGGTATCTACGGTAGTCAGTTCCTGTGTCTCCAAAATATCGTATAATTATGAATGTAGTAAGCGGTACAAAAATAAGTATAAAAAACCTATTTTTACCGCCAAAGCATGAGCTGATGAAGAAAATCCTTTCAATAGATGGCGGCGGCATCCGTGGGATCATTCCCGGAATGTTACTAGCGGCTTTGGAACGGAGACTGAAACGCGTAAGCGGAAATCCCGATGCCGCCATTGTCGACTATTTTGATTTTTTTGCCGGGACCAGTACCGGAGGAATTCTCACCTGTCTATTGCTCTGCCCGGATGGTCAAAACCCATCACGCCCCCGATTTACAGCGAAGGAAGCGTTAGACATTTACCTAAATCATGGCAGTGACATTTTTAAAGCCGGCTTTTTCAGACGGTTAATCAGCAAGTTTGGTCTGCTTAGCGAGCGTTATCCTGCCACAACCTTGGAGCATGTATTGGAAAATTACTTTGGCGAAACCAAGTTGAGTCAATTGCTAAAGCCCTGCATCATTACGGCGTACAACATTGAACTCCGAAAAACACACTTTTTCCGCCAACAAACGGCTATTTTGCGAGGCGATCCGCGTGATTTTTATCTGCGCGATGTCTGTCGGGCTACTTCTGCCGCCCCCACCTATTTCAGGGTAGCCGAAATTTATTCAATGAGTGGCACGCGCTATCCACTTCTTGATGGTGGGGTGTTCGCTCCCAATCCGTCGATGAGCGCGCTGGTAGAGGTTACCAGGGCATTTAACGAAACGAAGATCAACGATATTTCCATCCTTTCCCTGGGTACCGGACGATCACGCAAAGCTTACGACTACGAGCATTTCAAAAAAAGCCGTGCGGTTTCGATTGGCCCCGCTTTGATCGATATCATGATGAGCGGCGCTGCCGAAAGCAGTGATTTCTTTTTACAACAACTGTACAAATCCGTCGGGAAGGAGAAACATTACATCCGCGTAGAACCCAGTAGTTTACACAGCATCAGCGAAGAATTGGATGCGGCAAGCCATAGCAATATCGAGAAATTAGTCGCGCTGGGCGACCGAATGGTTAGCGAGCACAACGACCTGCTGAATCAACTGGTGGAGCGCCTCGTGAAGGAACACGAAAATTCCCAATCGAAAGGCCCGTGGCGGTTTCTATCAACGAAAGGATAACTAAATCTCAATAATTTGAATCAAATGGTTGAACAAAAGACAATTGCGCTCATCGCACACGATGGCAAAAAACCTGAAATGGTCGGATTTGTAAAGGATCACATCGAAGCGCTGCGCACCGCCAAGCTTATCGCTACTGGCACCACCGGATCCTACATCCGAAAAACCGGTCTCGACGTAGAACTCAAACTCAGCGGCCCCAAGGGCGGCGACGCCCAAATTGCCGCCCTGGCCGCAGAAGGACAAGTGGACGCCATAATTTTCTTTCGCGATCCACTCGGAAAACATGCGCATGAACCGGATATCCAAATGCTTATGCGGGTTTGCGATGTTTACAATGTACCATTGGCAACCAATCCGGCCACCGGAGAATTGATCTTGAAAGGGTTACTTTAAAATGGATCATACAGAAAACGGAGGCATGTATTCTCCATTTCGGAACATTTCTCGAGAAGAATGGAAAGAGCTCAACGGACACCCGTCCTATGTCATCGCAGACGCCGATCTTCAAAAATTAAACGCGCTCAATGAGCCGCTGACCATGCAGGAAATCGAGGATGTTTACTTTCCCCTCAGTCATCTGTTGCAAATTCATATCGACTCCTATCGACAGTTGCATAACAACGCCAGTGCCTTTTTTAACAATCATACCAAGCGTTTGCCGTTTATTATCGGCATAGCGGGCAGCGTAGCGGCAGGCAAAAGCACCACAGCACGGGTACTCCAAAAGGTACTGTCGCTATCGGCCGGAAATCCAAAGGTAGACCTCGTCACGACTGATGGGTTTCTCTATCCCAATCACTACCTCGAAGCCAAGGGTATCCTTAATCGCAAAGGATTTCCCGAAAGTTACGACACCAAGCGTTTACTCGGCTTTCTTTCGGACATTAAATCCGGTAAAGAACGCGTGTCGGCTCCGGTATATTCTCACCTGGCTTATGACATCCTGCCCGATGAGCTTCAATGGATAACACAGCCAGACGTTCTGATCGTCGAGGGAATTAACGTACTCCAGGTAAATGTGAAAGGTAAACATCGCGGTCCGCGGGTCTTTGTATCGGATTTTTTCGACTATTCGATTTATGTGGATGCCGATCCCGAAAACCTACTGGAATGGTATACGCAACGGTTTCAATGGTTACGGAAAACCGCATTTCAAAATACCGCGTCCTACTTCCACCGTTATGCCGATCTCAATGAAAAACAAAGTGTCACCGTCGCAACGCGTATCTGGAACGAAATCAACAAACCGAATCTGCTCAAAAACATTCTGCCGACGCGTTTCCGCGCCGACCTGATTCTTGAAAAAGGCAGCCATCATTTTGTTAAAAGTATCAAAATCCGAAAAGTTTAACGTTGCAATTTTTCAGCGGCCTGCGCAGCATCGTAGGTAATTACCTTAAGGTAAAGATCATTACGGAGCTTCCGCCGCAGACCGGTATCTTTCTTTGCCGTGGTTAATTGGAATTTGTAGTGTACAAAATCCTTGCCTACTCCCACCACCTTAAGCTGAAAACTGCCCGGCACGACATCTGACGCATATTTCTCCAATACCGACACCAAATCTTTCTCCAACGTCTCCGGATGGTACGAATGCGCCAACGGAAGTTCGAAATCAATGGTAAGTTTCTTCGAATTCTGGAGCGATTGATTGATGATATTAACCGTAAACGCCGTGTTGTTTGGGATCAATACAACGTCGTCGTCATCGTTTTTAACCATGATATTCGCCAGCGTAATATCCATAATCTTACCTTGATGTTCACCGATACGTACTGTGTCACCAATGGTAAACTGATCGGAAAACATAATCAGTAATCCGCTGATCATGTTGGTAATGTAGTCCCTGAACAGCAAAGCGATGGCCATGGCGACAATCGTAATACTGGTCAAAAATTCTTTCGGATTGATCCCGAAGGCCCACATCAACCCCAAAACGACAAACACCACATTCAACAACGTAGCGATTTGGTTGATTCCCAATATGTAATTGCCCCGAACCCGGTTATTCTTCTTGTTTTGTCGCTGGTATAGAGAAATAAAAATAAACCGGCCAATCGAAATCACGATGCTCCCTGTGAGGAAGGTGTTCAAGCCGTACGCTATTTGTCCCAGGTGCGGATAAGTACGGTACAATTCGATCTCCGTTGCAAAAGAGTAGGCGATCAGCATCCAAAGCACCACCTTTAACGCAAAAAAAAGCCGGTCACGCACGGCCCGTCTTTTCATCATGTCGGAATCATGCGTCATGTTTCCTCCGTTCGTACACTTGAAAGCTATATCCATACGCGTGCCGCTCGTCCGGATTATGCTTTTCTTCTGAAACCAGCACCCAGTCGCGTTCATCCAGGCTGGGAAAATATGCGTCTCCCGGCAAATTAGCATGCACACGGGTGAGGTATACCCGATGGGTAATGGGAAGCGCCTGCCGATAAATCTCCGCGCCACCTACGATAAACACTTCCGTTTCATCCGCGCAACGCGCCAATGCGGCTTCCAATGAATGGACCACTTCGGCACCCTCCAGGACATAATTTTTTTGCCGCGTAACCACCAGGTTCCGTCGGTTCGGCAAGGGCTTGCCAACCGACTCATAGGTCTTGCGTCCCATGATGACTGCATGGCCGGAAGTAGTCCGTTTAAAAAACCGGAGGTCATTGGGTAAATGCCAGAGAAGTTCGTTATCTTTTCCGATGGCATTGTTGTCGGCAGCGGCTACAATGGCCGATACGAAACGGTTATCCATATGCTACGATTTAAACAGCCACAGGTGCCTTGATATGCGGATGGGGTTCGTAATTCGTTAATTCGAAATCTTCATACCGAAACGCGAAGATATCGGTGACCGATGGATTAAGACGCATCGTGGGCAACGGCTTGGGTTCGCGGCTTAACTGCAATTCCACTTGATCGAAATGGTTTTGGTACAGATGGGCGTCGCCAAAGGTATGGATAAAATCCGCCGCTTCCATGCCGCACACTTGGGCGACCATCATCGTGAGCAGCGCGTACGAGGCGATATTGAACGGCACCCCCAGAAAAATATCCGCACTGCGTTGATACAACTGACAGGAAAGCTGTGGCTTTAGCTGCCCTTTGGCAGGATTTGCCGGCGCCACATAAAATTGGAAGAACGCATGGCACGGAGGCAACGCCATGTTTTCAATTTCAGCTACATTCCATGCGGAAACGATAATCCGGCGTGAATCCGGATTCGCTTTCAGTTGCTGAATTACCTTTTGGATCTGATCGATATGCCCCCCGTCGGGCGTGGGCCATGAGCGCCATTGCGAACCGTATACGGGCCCCAGGTTTCCAGCTTCATCAGCCCATTCGTCCCAAATGCTTACGCCATTGTCCTTAAGATACTGGATATTGGTATCGCCTCTGAGAAACCAGATCAACTCATGGATGATGGACCGAAGATGTACCTTCTTCGTGGTTACCAATGGAAATCCTGCTTTGAGGTCAAACCGCATTTGGTAGCCGAATAGGCTGCGCGTACCCGTGCCCGTACGGTCTTGTTTATCCGTTCCATTCTCGTATACGTGACGCATCAAATCGAGGTATTGCTTCATGGTAAATCCTGCTTTTATGGTTGGTAAAGATAAGCAGATTTGATGGCTCACACCAAAACAAAAAAAAGCCCGCTGAAGTACAGCGGGCAGTGAACAGATAAATCAACTCATCAACGAGGTAATCCATTATACCGGTTCGTCTTCATACTCTTTCACATCCTTGTGATCATAGGCTTCTACCAGAAGCTCCTCAATGGGTTTCCCCTTCTTGTCAAGGCCAAAATAATGCAGGATGTTATCCACAATCTGGTAAATTACCGGAACCACAATCAGCGTCAGGAAAAGGGAGCTCAGCAAACCGCCAATAATTACCCAGGCAAGTCCGTTTTTCCATTCCGCACTTGGTCCCGTGGCGATGGCGATGGGAAACATCCCGAATACCATGGCTATGGTCGTCATGAGAATCGGACGCAACCGGGCGTGGTTGGCTAAAATAAGTGCCTCCCGGGTCGATTTACCTTCCGCCTTGAGGTGATTCGTAAAATCGACGAGGATAATGGCATTCTTTGCCACCAGACCGATCAACATAATGAGCCCTAAGATGGTAAAGATGTTCAGCGTATTGTTTGTAAGCGCCAATGCAAGAAATGCCCCGATCACCGCCAAGGGTATGGAAAACATCACCACAAGTGGGTAAACAAAGCTGTCGTAGAGGGCTACCATGATAAAATATACAAGTAGGATCGAGCTCAGCAAGGCAATCCCCAGCGTACCGAAACCTTCCGACTGCTGCTCCATGTCACCACTCCATACATAGCTCACGCCACTCGGTATACGAAGCTCCGGAAGCTGGCTTTCCAAGTCGGCCGCTATCGCGCTGACCGGCCGGCCCACAACCTGCGATTGTACCTTCACGGAAGTACTCTTGTCGCGTCGCTCCAACTGGCTCGGGCCGGAACCCTCATGTATTGTCGCAAACTGCGACAAGCGAACCAACTGGCCGGCATCGTTTGTGAAATGCAGATTGCTCACGTCCGCCACGTTCTTCCGGTCATAGTCATCAAAACGGATGTTGATATCGTACTCATACTCACCTGAACGGAATTTACCGTCCGTGTTGCCGTTAAATGCGGTTTGCATGGTAGCACCTACCGTTTGCAGATTCAGGCCGAGTGCCGCCATCTTATCGCGATCCACCGAAACCGCGATTTCCGGCGTACCGCCCTCTACAGACAGCTTTGCCTCAGACGTGCCGGGAATTTTGCGCAACCGTTCCAATATACCTTCTGCATAGGTCATCACGCTATCCAAATCCGATCCAATGACTACCATTTCGAAAGGCGCCTGCTCAGCGAAACCCACGATACTGATTGGCACCGTCTTTATTTTTGCACCGACCAGCACCTTTTCCATCTCGCGCTTCAACTTTGCCGCAAAGATATTACTGGGTTCATCGCGGCCTTCACCGCGCGCGACCAGTTTAACCGTAATTTCCGATTTATAGGCCGTGGCTTGGGTTCCTGCGAAACCGTCACTGGATTGGCCCACCGTGGTGATAAGCGAGATAACCTCCGGCTTTTTGCTAATAAATTCCTCTGCCTTCTGCGTCATCTGATTGGTTTGCTCAATCGAGGCGTCCTTCGGCATCTCAATTTGAACCAGGAATTCTCCCCGGTCCCCCTGAGCAAAGAACTCACCGCCGATGTAGCCGCCTATAATCAATCCAAACGAAGAAAAGAGCAGGACGGTAATCAGCCCGAGCGTGATGATTTTGTGATTAAGCGACCACTTCAGTACGCCGGTGACCCACCGGGTAAACCGGTGCAGTTGATTCTCAAACCAGAGGACGAAGCGTCCGAAGATGTTCCTGTCGGATACCCGCTCCAATTTTCCGAAACGTGACGTAAGCAGCGGCACAATCGTAAACGACGCCAACAAACTCAGCATGGTTGCAATCACGACGACCACACAAAACTCACGCAAGATGTCCGAAACCATACCGGTACTGATGGCAATCGGTAAAAACACCACAACGATAACCAGCGTGATGGAAATAACCGTAAATCCAATTTCCTTCGCCGCATCATACGACGCCCGGACCTTGTTTTTTCCCATTTCCATGTGCCTGTAGATATTTTCGATCACCACAATCGCGTCGTCTACCAGGATACCCACCACCAAAGATAGGCCCAGAAGCGACATTAAGTTCAGGGTATATCCGAAAAGGTTAATCCCAATGAACGTCGCTATCAACGACGCAGGAATAGCCACCATTACGATAACGGCATTCCGGAGACTGTGCAGGAAGAAAAGCATTACGACGGCTACCAATACCACCGCCAAAAACAAGTCGAATATCACCGCATTGGCCGATTCCAACGTATACGTAGAACTGTCATTTGCAATTTCAATGTTCAGCCCCTCATTTTTATACGTGTTCATCAAATTGGCGATGATCGCTTGGGTGCCCCGGCTAACTTCTACCGCGTTCGCATCCGATTGTTTGAGCACCTGCACAAGTAAAGCGCTCCGCTGGTTTACACGGGCGATTTTTTCTACGTCCTTCTGTGTATCCTGGACGTCCGCAATGTCCCGGATCCGGACCTGCGCACCGCTTGGTGTCGTCAGGATCACCATATTACGCAGTTCATCGACCGACTTATATTTTCCGGCCAAGCGTACAAGGATGTCCTGGTTTTGGGTTTTCACACTACCAGTCGGAAAATCCAGGTTGGATGTCAAAATTGCCTGTTGTACCTGTAAGATGGATAAGCCATATCCTTCCAGCTTCGAAGCATCGATACTGACTTGTATTTCCCGTTCCTGGCCACCAATGAGGTTTACCTGAGCCACGCCCGGCACGCGGGATAACACCGGCTGAATACGTTTATCGACAAGGTCGTAAAACGCCGCATCGTCCATATTGGCCGTGGTGGCCAGCGAGAGAATGGGCAAGTCATCCATCGAGAACTTAGCCAACGACGGCGCTTCGGCATCGTCCGGCAGTTCCGATAAAATGGCATTCACCTTACGCTGGGCGTCGTTGAGTGCATAATCGACATCCGTGCCCGCATTCAGCTCGATAATCACCATGGATAAGCTTTCAAACGAGGTGGCGTCTAATTTTTTGATGTTTTCCAACGACGCTACGGCATCCTCAATCTTCTTGGTTACCGTGTTTTCCACCTCGCTGGGTGACGCCCCTGGGTATATCGTGGTGATAGACACCACACTAGGCGTAAATTTGGGGAGCAGCTCGTAATTCAACGAGAAGTAGCTCATAATGCCCAACAGGGTCAACGCGGTGAACACCACGATGACGATGGATGGGCGCTTTATTGATATTTCTGCTATCTTCATGAGTTAAGATATGAAATGTGAGACATGAGATGGAGCTTATCCTTGATTGCCGGTTGAATCGAGCTGTGCATCAACTTTTGCACCATCTACCAAATTGATCTGTCCACTGGTAATCACGGTTTCGCCTTCTTCCAGGCCTTTTACGATTTCCACTTGTTCACCGAAAATTCTTCCGGCGACTACCTGGCGCACGGTCGCCGTACTGTCGGCGCTCAGAACGTACACCTGATTGCTGTTTACGCCGCCCACAAAGGATCCGCGTGGTATCAAAATGGTCGGTTCCTGTTGCGGGAACTTGAAGTGTGCCGTACCGTACATCCCCGCCCTCAATTCGGATGCCGTGCTGTTATCCACGGTAATTTCTACGGGATAGTTCAAGGTGTTGTCGGCCTTCGCAGCGATGAAAGTCACAGTGCCGTTAAATTCCTTTCCCGGGAAAACGGTACTCGCAATACTCACCTTATCGCCTACTTTCAGGTTAACCACCTGCGTTTCGTTGGCGGTCACTTTCAATTTTAACTGCGAAAGGTCGACGATCTCGAACAGCTCGGTACCCGGCGACAAATAGGCGCCTACTTCTACGCTCCGGCTATTGATAATACCGCTGATCGGGGCTTTGATATTGGCATCGGCCACCCGCCGATTTTCCTGCTGTAACTTGATCTCCGCATTTCGTAATTGCAACTCGATCTCGTCCAGTTGAGATTTGGTTACACCGCCGGTTTCAAACGAGCTTTTATACCGGGCATAATCCGTCTTTAACTTTTGCAGGTTCTCTTCGGCAACTTGCCGGTCCAGGTTCGTTAGCTCGGGATCAACAAGCGCCAATACCTGCCCACGGCTTACGCGCGCACCTTCTTTCACCAGAAGTTTGGTGATCCGGCCGCTGACTTCCGAAAGCAGTTTCAAATCCTGGTTTGCCGCAAAATTTCCGTTTGCCGAGAAGTCAAGCACAATGGGTTGCTTACTCACTTTGGCGGCCTTAACCACAATGGCTCCGCCCGTTTCAGCAACGACGGCCGTCTTTGCCTCGTTTTCCTTTTTGTTATTGCTTAATACCCATCCGATAAGGGCTAATACCCCAATGACGACAACGATGGTAATGATGATTCGTTTCATTTGTATAAATTGATGATGATTTACTCGCTTATTAATGATTTGATTTGTCCGTTCGATTTCTTTAGCTGTATCTCGGCGATTTTATAATTTAACAGTGCCTGTGTATAGCTATTTTGAGCTTGTGTGAGCGCATTTTCCGTATCCAGTAGGTCGGTCAACGCAGCAAGGCCATTATTATAATTGTTCTGGGTGCTTTCATACACTTCTTGCGCCAGTTGCATGTTCTCCCGTTGCGATCGGATGGTGTTCAACGCATTCTTCAGCTGGATCTTTGCATTTTCATTTGCCAGATTGAGCGACTGCTTCATGTTAAACAAATCTTGCTCTGCCTTCAGATAATCAACTTTGGCCTTTCCCATCCGTGCACGTGTTGCAAAGCCATTGAATATCGGAATCCGAAGATTCAGCCCCACAACGGCTGCACCGAATGTTGCTGCCATGGGATTTTCCGAACTCTTATACAAATAATTAAACCGGTCGGTCATCGTCGTATAATTATAATTACTCACCAACGACAACGTTGGGAAATACTCAGCCTTATTCGCCTTATATTGCAAATCCAACAATTCCAGTTGCTTGGTTAGCAGTTGTAACTCAATTAAGCGATCCAGCCGGCCGCTGTCTTCTTCAAAATCGGCTAATTGCGGGATTTCTTTCAATTCCTCCTCAGCAAGGACAATTGGCGTTTCGATGGGCATACCCATTGAAAATTTCAATTGATTCTCCAGGAGGGAAACGCCATTGATTAGTTCCTCCCGTTGGTTCTCAAGATTCGTAATGTTTACCTTAATACGATCTACATCGATCTTTTTCGCGAGTCCATTTTGGTATTGATTGGAAACAATTTCATTGATCACCCGAATATTCTTGAGATTGGTATCAATGACGCTAAGTTGTTCGCGATTAACTAAAATCTGATAATAATTGGAAGCCACCGTTTCAATGACCTGCTCTTCTGTCATATTAGCGGCCAAGCTATAATAGTCGCGCGTCGCTTTGGCGGCTTTCAACCCGGTAAATACCTGTTGATTGAACACTTGTTGGCTTAACTGGGCTCCGAATCGAGAATCCCAGGGTTGACCAATGGTCACCGATTGTCCGGCAAATACCAATTTGCCGATCACAGGGTTATAATTGAGCGCCGCTGACCCCTCGACCTGAGGCAGGGCATTTGCCCTTACTTCAGCTACTTGATGCTCGCCTCCTTCAACATCCAGATAGGCCTTTTTAATGGACTCGCTATTTTCCAATGCATATTGCAGCGCATCCCGTAACGTAAGCGGCTCCTGAGCCGAGGCCGAATGCACTCCCCATAAACCAACGATCGCTATCGCCAGAACTTTTCGTATATTCATCTTCGATATATTCATATGACTTTTAATTCGAACACTATTTTTTTATGCCATTGATAAAAATGGCTGCGGCTTGTTTTTGTTTATCGAGGATCGCTAACAGTTCATTACGATCGATCAACGTATGCGGGACCGCGCGATCACAAAACATCGCAAGCCCCCGTATCATGGCAACGTACAGTTCAGACGTAGAAATAACGTCAAATGTTACAAGTTCACCGCCGTCAATCCCCTTTTTAAATATCCTTGAAATTGTCTCAACTTCCCGCTTGAACATCTTCTCCGAAAGCTGCACCCACTTCTCATCGCTGATATTCATTTCCTGCAAATTGAGGATAAGCATATAATATTTTTCGACATATTCTTTTTTGATATCCAGCATGCGAATTAATAAACTGAGCGTGTCGTCGATGGTCTCCAATGCCTGATTAATCGTTACATCACTTTCCTCGATGATCTGATAGACGATAGCTTCTATCAACGAAAACTTGTCCGGAAAATAGTAGTACAAATTTGCCTTGGATAGCTTTAAATCGTCGGCGATTTCACTCATTGTCGTTTTCGCAATACCGAAGTGAGAAAACCGTTTTAATGCAGCACCGATAATCTGATCTCTTTTCTCGTCCACCATGCTGTTTTTACCTTTCTACCATTTGACTATTTTTAAAAATTGGTCAAAAGTAAAAGTTTGCTTGCAGTCCACCAAAAAAAGATGCCGGATACGGCATATTCTCACGGGTTATGACACAATATTTACAAACTGATCCGCGACAAAGAAAGAAGCCGGCAGTGACAACCCTATGGCAAGGCCATTGGAACGAAATTTAGATTGTGTAATAAGAGGCTACCGCGCAAATGTTAGCTCATTTTGAAACACTTTCGCATACTTACGCTTGTCGAGTTTATACAAACGTGCAGCACGGTAAGAAACCCCACGCTGAAATTCGGGCAGTTCTTTTAAAATATTATAATTAAGCATTTTCTTACGAAAGTTCCGCTTATCCAATTTCCGGCCCCATATCGCTTCGTATAGCTGCTGCAGTTGGGTGAGCGTAAATTTCTCCGGCAACAATTCAAAAGCAATCGGGCTGTAACTTATTTTGCGCCGTACTTTGGAGATGCTTTTATCGATGATGTGCCTATGGTCAAACGCCAATTCCGGCAAATTGTTCAACGGATGCCAAACCGCTTGCCGGGCATAGTCGGTTACCGGCTCCGGTTGGCTTTTTAAATCATCCAAGCGCAGCAGGGCGTAATAAGCCACTGTAATAATGCGCCCTTGCGGATGCCGTTTCAAATCACCGAACGTATACAGCTGCTCCATATAGATCCCTCTCAATCCAGTGTGCTCGTATAAAATGCGTTTTACGGCATCATCGATGGTTTCGTTGTGTTCGACAAAAAAACCCGGAAGTGCCCACCACCCTTTGAAAGGGTACTCGTTCCGCTCAATAAGCAATAGCTTCAATTCCCCTTCGTGAAAACCGAAGATTACGCAGTCCGTGGTAAACGTGGATTGTAGATGTGGTAAATTTGATTGCAATGCGTTGACTATTTGTTTTACTAATTGATTTATTTTATTAACTCCCGCCTTAAATCTTGTCCCTCAACAGCAGCGGTGAGATCGATTGTTCGCTTGTATATAAAGGCGAATTTATCTAAGTTTGCACACTTAAACCATTCAAGTTGAAAAATAAATCTTGAAAAATTTAATAGTGTAGCAAATACACACTATATTCGTGCTGCTAATTTACAAAAGATTATTAGAAAAGTGCAAAGCATATCAAAAGTAGGAATATTTACTTCTGGCGGAGACGCTCCCGGCATGAATGCCTGTATCCGGGCGGCGGTGCGGACAGCTTTACATGCTGGCAAATCTGTCGTGGGTATTTATCACGGCTACCAGGGAATGATTGATGCCAATTTCCAGGAAATGAGCAGCCGGTCGGTAAGCAACATTATTCAGTTAGGGGGTACCATCCTCAAAACCGCCCGGTGTGAAGCATTCCGTACACCTGAAGGCCGTCAGCAGGCCTACAACAACTTGAAAACGGCGGGCATCGACGGACTGATCGCCATAGGCGGTGATGGAACCTTCACCGGAGCTGAAGTATTTTCGCGCGAACACAACATTCCGATCGTTTGTGTACCGGGCACAATTGATAACGACTTATATGGCTCAGATTTCACGCTGGGTTACGACACGGCCACCAATACGGTCATTGAAGCGATTGATAAAATACGGGATACGGCTGCTTCCCATGATCGGTTGTTCTTCGTAGAAGTAATGGGGCGCGATTCAGGCTGCATTGCACTGAATGCCGGTATAGCGGGCGGCGCCGAGGCCATACTCCTGCCCGAAAAGGCAACGGCCATCGAAAACCTCTGCACCCAATTGGAAAGTGCCGCTAAAAGCAAAAAATCGTCAACCATTGTCATCGTCGCCGAAGGAGAAGAAAACGGTGGCGCTTACAATGTGGCTAAGGAGGTCAAATCCAGATTTGACTTTTACGATACGAAGGTAACCATTTTGGGACACCTCCAACGGGGCGGTTCGCCCAGCAGTTTCGACAGGGTGCTTGCCAGCAGGCTTGGCTTTGCCGCAATAAGGCACTTGCTTGCCGGGGAAACCCGTGTTATGGTGGGCCTTCGCGGGAATGAAATTAAGACCACCCCTCTTGAGGAAGTGTTGAACAAAAAGGTATTCAAGCTCAGTGAAGACATGCTTGAAATGATGGAAGTGTTGTCTATATGATCGCAGTAGTTTTCAGCGGGTCTAGGTTTTCGGATTGGCGGCTGGCGGATAAAGGAAAAATCGTCACGGGCTTCCGCATGATGGGGATCAACCCCTATCTCCATGACGAACGCTTTATTCTCCAGTTGCTCAATAAAAGCAACAACCTGATCAACTACGCTGAACAGATCAAAAGAATTTATTTCTTCGGAGCAGGATCCTCCTCACTGGAGCGGAAAGATAAAATCGCCGCCGTGTTAAGACAGTTCTTTATCCATGCAAAGGTTACGGTGGATCATGATGTTAAAGCGTCTGCGCTTTCTACATTAGGCGACGAAAAAGGGCTTGTCGGCATTTTAGGCAGCGGTTCCAACGCCGCTTATTTCAACGGTAGACGCACGACAGACAACAACTTCGGACTGGGGTACATCTTATCCGACGAAGGATCGGCTAACTGGATTGGGCGAATGCTGCTAAAAAGCTTTCTCCACGAAACCATGCCGACTGACCTCCGGGAAAGATTTGTCGAGCGCTATCCCCTGGATCGGAAAATTATTCTGGATAAGGTGTACAATCAAGCCAACCCCACCCTTTTCCTCACGTCATTTGCCGATTTTGTCATGGAGAACCATAAGCACCGTTTCATAAAACGGATGATCTATCAGGGTTTTACCTTATATGTCGAAACGTATCTGCTCCCGTTGACCAAACAATACCCAAATATGGCCGTTAACTTTACGGGCAGTGTGGCTGCGGGATACGAGGAATGGCTGCGGGAGGTTGCCGATGGGTATGGAATCTCCATCGGCACGGTGATCCGGGAGCCGATACACAATTTACTGAAATACTATTTAAATAAAAATTAATATAAAATGAAAATTGGAATCAATGGATTCGGCCGCATAGGCCGTCTGGCATTCAGGGCAGCCGTAAACCGCCCGGGTGTTGAAATTGTTGGAATCAACGACCTCGTAGACCCCGATTACATGGCGTACATGCTGAAATATGACTCTACACACGGAAGGTTTGACGGCACCGTGGAAGCGAAAGATGGCAATCTTGTCGTGAATGGCAAGACCATCCGTGTAACGGCCGAAAAGGATCCGGCAAACCTCAAGTGGAACGAAGTGGGTGCAGAAGTAATCATCGAGTCTACGGGCTTATTCCTGACCCAGGAAACTGCACAAAAACACATCGACGCGGGTGCCAAAAAGGTTGTTATGTCTGCGCCTGCAAAAGACGATACACCTACTTTCGTAATGGGTGTGAATCACACACAGCTGAAACCCGAACAGACCATTGTGTCTAATGCGTCATGTACAACCAACTGCCTGGCACCGCTTGCCAAAGTGCTTAACGACAAATTCGGCATTATTGAAGGATTGATGAGCACCATCCACGCGGTTACGGCTACGCAGAAGACGGTAGATGGCCCCTCCGTGAAAGATTGGCGCGGAGGACGGGGTGCCTATCAGAACATCATTCCCTCGTCTACCGGCGCTGCTAAAGCCGTCGGACTGGTATTACCCGAATTGAAAGGAAAATTGACCGGCATGTCTTTCCGTGTACCGGTTCCTGACGTGTCTGTTGTGGATCTTACTGCCCGGCTGGAAAAACCGGCTACTTACGAGGAAATCAAGCAAGCCTTCAAAGAAGCTTCTGAAGGCGAGTTGAAAGGCATCCTTGGTTATACCGAAGATGACGTCGTATCGGAAGATTTCCGAGGAGATGCACGCACGTCTATCTTTGACGCCAAAGCAGGGATTTCACTCAACGACAACTTTGTGAAAGTCGTTTCCTGGTATGACAACGAATGGGGTTATTCCAACAAATTGGTCGACTTGGTTGAACTGGCGGGCAAAATCTAACGAGACACCTGTCAATAAGTTCACAAAAAGGCTCCGGCTGCATGCCGGAGCCTTTTTTTATATCGGAGCCTTTTTACATCAAAAAGCCGCCGCCCAGCAAATCATCACCTTCGTAAAACACTGCGGATTGTCCGGGAGCAATCCCCTTCACCGCGTGATGAAAATCCACCTTCACCCGATCGCCTTCCTGAACAATCGTACTGGTCATTCCAGCATCTTTATAACGGATTTTGGTCACCGCTTCAATCGGCTCGGTAATTGACGCATATTTTACGAGGTTTACATTTTTTACGTAGGCCCCTTGACGTTGCAATTCCTGTTCATCTCCCAGCACCACCGTATTGCTTTCCGGCAATATCTGCGTAACGAATATGGGCCGTCCCAGGGCAATGCCCAGCCCCTTGCGCTGGCCAACCGTATAATACGGATACCCCTGATGCCGCCCCACCACCGTGCCGTCCGTCAACACAAAATTACCAGGCCCGATCCGCTCATCTATGTCTTCCACGCGATGGCGCAGGAAGGCTCGATAGTCATTGTCCGGCACAAAGCAGATCTCGTAGCTTTCGGATTTATTGGCCAATTCCAGCTGCCCCATTTCCGCCGCCATTTGCCGAATTTCCATTTTCGTGAAACTGCCAAGGGGAAATTGCGTCCGCGCAAGGTTTTCCTGGGATACCCCCCAAAGTACGTACGATTGATCTTTGTGTGTGTCTTTTCCCTTAGAAATGACATACCGGCCGTTGTCTTGCTGGCGGATATTCGCATAATGGCCCGTCGCAATGAACTCACAATCCAATTTGTCCGCGCGCTTGAGAAGTGCTTCCCACTTGATATGGGTATTGCAGAGTACGCATGGATTGGGGGTGCGGCCGGCTAAATATTCGTCCACAAAATTGTCGATCACAAAATCACCGAATTCACCGCGGATATCCAGTATGTAATGCGGAAATCCATAGGACACGGCTAACGCCCTGGCATCATTGATGCTATCCAGGCTACAGCACCCGGTCTCCTTGGACGAGCCACCCGAAGACGCATAATCCCAGGTTTTCATGGTTAGCCCTATGACTTCATACCCCTGTTCGTGGAGCATCACGGCTGCCACCGAACTGTCCACTCCCCCACTCATGGCAACCAATACTCTTCCTCTTTTACTCATCGCTATTTATGAAAATGCAAAGATACAGCTATTTTTTGTACCGCATTGTTTTGGGGTTGTCATTTTATCCCGAACGTAATCAGCGGCTTGGGCAAATTCAGTAAACAATTTTCAAAAAAAGTTTTCTGAAATGAAAAAAGGCGCTACATTTGCAATCCCAAAACGGTGGTAACCACCGATACAAAAGGGTACCATAGCTCAGTTGGTAGAGCAAAGGACTGAAAATCCTTGTGTCGCTGGTTCGATTCCAGCTGGTACCACAAGAAACCTCTTATGCAGATTGCTTAAGGGGTTTTTCGTTTTGTATGGTGCTCGTTATAAATCAGGGCCGTTAGGCGGACTGTTCAGGAAGATGCCTTACCTGACCGGCAATGGCTATAACGTGCTCTTCATCGGTACCGCAGCATCCGCCGAATACGTTTAGCTGACTGAAAACCTCTTTTAGCCTCTTATGTTCGATGGCCAGGTCCTGTGGACTTCCTCTATCCAATTCGATCGCTTCATCCAATTCTGCATGGCTTTTGCAGGACGCATTTGCCCGTAGGCCCCTAATGCGCTTTGTCCAGTGCTCGTTCCTGCCCGATTCCAATTCGTTGAAAAAATGGTTTGGGTGTGCACAGTTGATCATGAAGTAAAGCGGAGGCTGGGCCACATTTTTGTCAACTTGGTTAATAGCTTCCTTAAGACTCATTCCTGTTGGCAGTTTGCCATCGGTTTCCACGGTGAAGGAAATTACCACCGGAAGACCAACAGCCGCCGATGCAAGGGCAATTCCGATGGCTTCTTCCACATAATTCATGGTAATTGCCGAAACCATATCGACCGGGGTCCGGCTAAAAACCGCTATCTGCGCGGCATGGTACTTCTGTGCTTCTTCGGCGGTCATTACGTGTTCCGGCACATACCCGTCACCGCGTGGGCCGACGCATCCGCTGATGACAATATTGCCGATATCGTTTTCAAACTCCTTTTTTAGATCGGCAAGGAGTTGGACGGCTTTTTCGTTCACATCCGCGATAGCCGATCCGGGATATCCGATCCTTTCGATCCAATCCGGATTCGCTCGCCAGGTAGGGCTTTCCAGGATGAACCCCATCCCGAACTCCCTGGAGATGTTCAAATAGCGTCTGTAGTAATCCCTAAGTACATGATAACCCTTTTCATCTTTCAAGAGATCAAAGGCAGCAAAACAGGGCAGCTCATAACCCTCAAGGAAAACCAATGTCGTTTCCAAGCCTCCGTCGGTTAAATACAGATCGGCAGTCCCATTCGGTAATACGGTATTCATATTAGCCATATATAAAACATATATAAAAAAGGTTTTGATATGCTTGACGGCTCGGCGAAGGAGCGGATACATGGGACGAAAAGTTCTGTTCAGACGGAGCGTCGCCGATGCGCTTTCTTGGTACCAATTTACAAAAAAATTGAATAACAAAAAAACACGCGTAAAAAATGCCGAGGCCTTTGTCCACGACGCCATAGCGCGCTGACCAAATCGGCAAGCTGTTGAAACGGATTCCTGATCATCTGCGCGAAAGCCTTTTTTATTTTGGCATCTTGATCACAATTATTTGGATACCTGTCTTTTCTTACGCTATCTTTGATACATATACCATCCCATCCATGAACTATCAGACGTTTCAACCCGACTCAGACCTCGCATCGCTGGTTAAATGCTACTGGACCTTGGAAGTTCCTGCCGAATACCCTTCCGAAAAGCAGCGGATTGTCCCCGACGGCTGTATCGAAATGGCATTTATTCTCGGCGACGATATTAAACGGTTTGTTTCTGAAACCGATTTTATCCGTCAACCCCGGGCCATGGTTCTCGGACAAACCGTCGAGCCCTTCTATATTCAGCCGATGGGTTATGTCCATACTTTTGCCGTCCGGTTCTACCCGTATGGTTTCGCGAACCTCGTAACGACACCGATCAGCAGACTGGCAAACAAAGAAACGCCCATAGTCGAGCTTTTCGGTCAACCAACGGCCGATGAATTGGAACAAAAAATTACCCACGCAACAACCACCCAGCAGCGCATCGAGATTGTCGAGCGCTTTTTGCTGACCAGGTTGGGTGAGACCGATACGATTGACGCCATCGTAAAGAACACCGTCGACCTGCTGTTCGTAACACGTGGGAGCGCTTCCATCCAAGCTATCCTCCAAGGCGACCTATCCAAACGCAGGCAGCTCGAGCGGAAATTCCGGAAACAAATCGGCATGAGCCCGAAGCAATTGGGCAAGGTTATCCGGTTACAGACCGCCCTGAAAATGGTCCTGGGCAAAACGAACGGCACGCTTACGCAAATTGCTTATGAAAGTGCCTACTACGACCAGAATCATTTCATCAAAGACTTTAAGGAATTTACCGGAACCACCCCGAAGGAAATTCTGCAAGATGACACCTTGATACTTTCTTCTCTTTTTTATGCAAAAGACTGACGTGTCGCATTTTTACTATTCTGTTAGTTTGGAGCATGCTAATTTTACAGCTGATTAATATCGGTATATATGAGCAATTTAATTTCAATTGTAGAAATCCCTACCGCTGACTTTCCAAGGGCAGTAACATTCTATCAGGCGGTAGTAAACGTCAGCATTGAAGAAGTAGACATGGATGGCATACAAATGGGCGTGTTTCCAGGTGGCGAAGGAATGGTAAACCTTGCCCTGATAAATGGTGCCAATTATAAGCCCTCCGCAGACGGCCCCATTGTATACCTGCATGCGGGAACCGACTTGCAACCCATGCTGGATAAAGTTTTGGCAAATGGCGGACGGATAATCGTTCCGAAAACCGAAATCGGCCCCGAAATGGGTTTCTTCGCAATGTTCATCGACACGGAGGGAAACCGGTTAGGCCTGCATTCTTCACACTGAAATTCCGGAATTTGGTGGTTGTTGCCCGAAATCAATACACAAGCAAATGGAGCAATTCGATCGTTCAACTGACGTCCTAATCCGTCACGCGGGACAAGGCCGCACGTATGACTGCGGAAGCATGACAGCTGTTTTCAAGGCTGACGAAAGTGAAACCGATGAAAAATACAGCATTTCCGAATGGTGGTTGGCGCCCTACGCGGGAGGAGTCGGCGCACACCAACATGAAGATAATGAAGAGGTGTTTTACGTGCTCGAAGGAACAGTCGCCGTTCTGATAAACGACAAATGGAAAAGTGCAGAAAAGGCTTTGAAAAAAATATGCCCGGCATCGTCAAATGGTTTGAAGAAACGGATACCGTCTAGTGCGCTACAAAAAAATCAGGCAGCGGAGTTCCAATCGTCCGCTGCCCTCGCCAAAGCTGACGCGTCTAATGCGCGTGTCCGTGCTCGGCGTGAATTTCGAATTTAAGCTCGAGTACATTTTCACCGGCAAACGCTTCGGCATAATCGGTGCGGTTCCAGTCGGTGCGTTCGATTAACGCTTTTACGCCGGCATCCAACTTGCGCAGTACGTAAGTCACTGTTTTCGTAGCACCTTCGTTATCATGGCCAATGGTGAAGTAACTCAAAATCCCTGTGGTCTCGTATTTTCCGTCCACGGGGGTGCCGTCGCCATAGGCTTGTTCCCTGGGTTGGAAGATCGCACCGCTTTCGTCGTCGGAATCCGGATTCAGGATGAAATCTCCGCCGATAAGGAAGGCCTTGTAATTCGCCGCCGTTCCTTTGTTGACAATGAAATCTTGCTGTATTTCCTTCCCGGCGTAATCCCAGGCTTTCAATTCGATTTTGTAAACGGCATCGGCTTCCAGGTGAAGGTGTCCGTTAGCGGTAGCAACACCGTTTTCATCAAATGGGATAACGATTGATTCCCCTTCTGTACCACCGTCCAATCCATGAAAATGGTCACCATGAGCTTCTACGGATTCACCGCTTATTTCGGTGAGAATCAGTTCAGATCGTTGAATGCCCTGAGGAAGGGGCTGGTCGCCCTCATCTTTGTTGCAGGAAGCGATGGAGAGTACAGTAAAGCCGACAAGGGCCCATGCAGCGAATTTGTTTTGTTTTTTCATATTCGTGTTGTATATGTTATGTGTGATTTGTCCACCGACGATGCCATAGAGCAGCAACGTAATATGCAATATGGCTGATAAAAAAGTCCGTGGAAAACTGAAACCAAAGAATTAACTGACCGATGAGTCGGCCGATCAGAAACTTATATCGGGTTGTAGACCGGCGGAGGCCCTTTATTGGCATGCCGACGCCCCGATTCTTTGCGAGGAATCCCGCATGGGGTTTGCCCAAGCTGTACATTCACAAAAGCCAGTAAAATGGCAAACGTCAGGGACAGCCGGAAATCGACCTCCTTGGGAGTATAATGCACGTAGAACTCGCATAAGCCGCAATGCGGCATATCGACCTCACTGCCGTTATCCAAACAATTAACCGGATACCGGCCGTTCACCTGGGAATGGTAATGGATGTGAGTCGCATATACAATGGGTATACTGAGGAGCGCCAGGGCCAGCCAACCGGCAACAACGGACATACATAGTTTCGGTATACGTATACAGCGATTCATTATTTTGCATCAAAGTTGCATTAAAATATTTTGTTTTGCAACTTTATTGCAATTACAGTTCCATTTGTTCCAGTTATGAGATTATGCTACTTTCGTTCATGGAGCTGCGTAAACTGAAAGCCAAGTTCAACATCCGATCCGAACAAGAGGATTATGATGTTATCCACGACACTGTAGAAAAGGGCATTTTTTTTAAAGGCACAAACCTTTGGATCTTAATCTTCGCCATCCTGATTGCCTGTGTAGGCCTGAATGTCAACTCGACCGCCGTCATCATAGGTGCCATGTTAATCTCTCCGCTTATGGGTCCCATTCTGGGGATGGGATACAGTCTGGCGACTTACGATTTTACGTTATTCCGTAAGTCCTTGGTCAATTTCGGGTTTGCCGTGGCATCCGGCTTGGTGGCCTCCACAGTATATTTTTCGGTTACGCCACTTGGGGAAGCACACTCCGAACTCTTGGCCCGTACCCAGCCGAATATATACGACGTCATTATTGCGCTGGCAGGCGGACTAGCGGGGATTATTGCACTCTCGAGCAAGCAAAAAGGCAACGTGATTCCCGGGGTCGCTATCGCCACTGCACTTATGCCACCGTTATGTACCGCCGGGTATGGACTGGCAACCGGCACATGGAATTATTTTTTTGGTGCCTTTTACTTGTTTACGATCAATACGGTATTTATTGCGGTGGCAACGTTACTCATTGTCCGCTTTTTGAAATATCCGATTTGGCATGGCGTCGATGAAAACATGAAAAGGGCGGCAAATAGATGGGTTAGCATCATCGCGACGATCACCGTGCTGCCAAGTATTTATTTCGGCTATATTTTGGTCCAGCAAGAACGGTTTTCCAGAAATGCTCTTTCTTATATTCGCAACGAAACCCACATCCCTGGTGACTACCTTCTGAAATCCGAAGTAGATCCCGCTAAACGTTCCATCCGCTTAATTTATGGCGGCCGATTGATCCCCGACAACGTCAAACAGGAGGTGATTGCCAAAGCGAAGCATTATGATCTGGCCCATAGCAAAATTACGATTCAACAGGGCTTCTCGCTTGAAGATGAAGCGGCAACCGAAAATTTGCTGGCCATAAACTCGCAGCAGACCGAAATTGACAGGCTTCGCTCTGAGCTAAGCCGTACATTGCATATGCAAGACAGCACTGCACAGCGCAAACATCTGGGCAGGCAGTTACTACAGGAACTTAAGCCTTTATATCCAGAAATAACGGCTTGTGGCGCCGCCGATCAAGTAATTTACGATGATTCGCTAAAAGCGCATCGGTATTTTGCTTTGTTTTTGGCGTCAACCGACCGTAGAAAAACCCTTGCGGACCAAGAAAAGCTAGCCGGATGGTTCCAATCGCGACTGAATGCGGACTCCGTCAAAGTTTATGTGGAGTAGTAGCTCGACACGCCGGGTGTCCGATAACGTACATCCCCTGTCCGATAACGAACATCCGCGACCGTAACTAAACCGCCTAAACCGCCTCCAATGAACCTAAAGCGATGTTTTAGCCAATTGGCCCGTTTCCTGTAACAAAAGGTAAAAAATATCGACGTCAGTAAATCATGCTTAGGAATTATCTCAAGATTGCCCAGCGCAACCTTTGGAAAAGCAAAGGGTATTCGGCACTTAACATCGGCGGATTGGTTATGGGTATGGCGGCAGCCATGCTCATTCTGCTGTGGGTACAGCATGAAGCTACCTTCGACCAGTTCCATACGAAGCGAGATCGGCTCTATATGGCCGGCAACCAAACAGTCATCAACGGCGAAACGCAAACCTGGTTTTTCACGCCACAGCCACTCGGCCCGGCGCTGACCAGCGAAATCCCGGAAGTTTTGCGTACCAGTCGCCAGCTCGAACTCGGCGCCTCGGTGCTCTTGAGAGTCGGCGAAAACAGGCAATTGCCCCGCGGCTATGTGGTAGATTCCACGTTTCTGTCGATGTTTGATCTCCCGTTGCTGGTGGGCAACAAAAAAGCCGCGCTTCACAACCCGTCAGACATTGTTATCACCGCCGCACTCGCCGAACGCCTATTCGGCGATACCGATGTTTTGGGCAAAACCATCCAACTTGACACGGCCAAATTGGCGATAGTCACGGGTGTACTGGCGGACATTCCCGACAATTCCCGGTTCCGTGACATTGATTACCTGGTACCTTATGCGTTCTTTGAGCAACTGGGATACGCCGATAGCTTTTGGGGAAATAACTCGGTGACGACGTACGTCGAGTTGGCGCCTACTTCCTCCGGGGAGGCGATGAACCGCAAAATCCGCGATATCGCGCAGCGCCACAGTAAGGACGTCAAGGGCACCGAAGTGTTTTTGCACCCCCTGCGTGACTGGTGGCTCCGGTCGCATTTCGAGAATGGGCAAATAGCGGGAGGCCGCATCGAGCAGGTCCGCCTATTTGCGATCATTGCCGGATTTATCCTACTGATCGCCTGTATTAACTTTATGAACCTCAGCACCGCACGCAGCGAAAAGCGCGCCAGGGAGGTGGGGGTCCGTAAGGTGGCCGGAGCCAAACAAGGGTCCATCATCCGGCAGTTTCTCTGCGAGTCAACCCTCCTCGCTGCAGTGGCAGGCGTGCTGGCCATTGGCATTATCCAACTTGCCTTGCCGGCATTCAACACACTCGTCGAGCGGCAATTGGTTATTGACTTCACCAGCGTTCACTTTTGGCTGTATTTCACCGGCTTCATTTTGCTTACCGGCCTGCTGGCGGGCAGTTATCCGGCATTTTTCCTGTCGCTGTTCAACCCCGTCGCGGTACTCAAGGGATCATTTCGCAAATCTCAAAGTGCGGTTACGCTCCGCAAGGTACTGGTGGTCGCACAGTTTACCATCGCCATCATTCTCATCGTGAGCACGGTGGTCGTTCTGCGGCAAATCCAGTATGGCAAGGAGCGCGAAAACGGCTATGACCGCAGCCACATAATCTATTTACTAGAACAAGGCGAGATGGCAAAGAACATCCAGCTTATCCGACAGGAACTGCAGGATGCCGGCATCGCTGAATCGGTGACGCGCACGCTCTCTCCCATTACCGAGGCCTGGAGCAATACCTGGGGCATTGGCTGGTCGGGAAAAAATCCGGAAGACAAAACCGTGTTCGACCGACTGTTTGCCGATGAGCATGTCGTGCGAACCATGGGATTGAAGCTGGTCGAAGGCCGGGATCTCGATCCCGCCACCTACCCTACGGATTCAGCTGCGGCACTGCTCAACGAATCGGCCGTAAAAGCGATGGGGTTTGCGGATCCAATCGGCCAGATCATCACGGACAACGGCCGGAACTGGCAGGTAGTTGGCGTCGTGAAAGACTTTATCCTGGGCTCGCCGTTCAGTCCCGTAACCCCTACCGTGATTGAAGGTGCCCACGGATTCTTCAACGTGCTGCACATCCGGTTCAATCCCGACCTGGGTACAGCAGAAGCATTGCGCAAAACGGAAGATGTCCTAAAACGCCATAACCCGGACTACCCGTTCACCTACACGTTCGTCGACGAGGCCTATGCGCAGAAATTCGCCGAGACGCAGCGCACGGGCACCTTAGCGACCTTGTTTGCGGGGCTTACCATACTAATCTCGTGCTTGGGTCTGTTCGGCTTGGCCGCATACATGGCCGAAAACCGCACCAAAGAAATCGGCGTGCGTAAGGTACTGGGGGCTTCGGTATTTTCCATCACCAAGTTGCTTTCTATCGAATTCGTGGTACTGGTACTGATCGCATGCCTGGTAGCGTTTCCAGTCGCCTACTGGGCGGCGGATCGGTTTCTGCAGGATTTCAGCTACCGGATATCCCCGGGCTGGGAGGTATTTATGCTGTCGGGTCTGGGCGCCCTCTTCCTTGCGGTCGCCACGGTGAGCACGCAGGCCATCCGTGCGGCGTTAGCCAATCCCGTGGAAAGTCTCAGGGACGAGTAAAACACAGCAAAGGTATTTACATTTGATCATCTTCATGCTGCTCCGGCTTCACATCGGAGGCATTAACCGCTTTTTCAAAATCTTTCCGGTCTTTCCGGTTCTTTTTGATTAGCCATACAATCAAAACAATGACCAGCACTAAGACTAAACCGATGATGAGATAGTTAGTATCCATAGCAAAAAAGGTCATTCAGATCTCAGCAGCAATAACGGTAACCGGGTATGATGTGCAAGTTTTTTGGTAACGCTCCGATGGAACAGGCTATCGAAAAAACCGCGGCTTCTAGGCATAGCCAACACCAATCCAGCCTGCTGAGTGTCCGCAAATGCCATAATCCCTTCCGCAACGGATCCATGTTCGATATAATAGTATTCAGGTTTCAGGTGATTCAGCTTTTCGTGAAGTTTATATTGTTCTGGAATCACATCACCAGCCATTCTTGAATCCGTAGTTTCAACGTTCAATACCAGTAAACGGCAATCCAATTTTTCGACGATCTCATCAATCAGGTGAGTGGGAATGGTTTCGTCCACATTTTTCAGGTCGCACGCAAATACCGCTTTGGTGATGGGTGTGAATTCCGCCTCTTCCGGCACAATCAAGACGGGTGCCCGGCAACTGCCGGCCAATAAAGCGGTATGACTGCCCACCAGAAGTTTTTCCACACCGCCCTTACCCGTCATTCCTGCTACGATCAGTCCTCCTCCGTACTGTTTAAGCAACTGCTCTACTCCGGACAGTAATGGCAAATCGTCGGTAACACATTCGACGGACACCTGATGGGCCATTAGTGGCGAAATCTGTGATTCAAGGATTTTTAACGCCCGAATACGGTCTTCATGTGCAGACGCAAGTTCTTCCGGTTCTGGTAGGGGCACCTCAGTTATGGGGGTGGCCACTGAATACGAGTGATACAATACCAACGTGCGAACCCCTAATGGGCTACTTATTGCGGCAGCATATTTGGCTGCATGGACCGAAGATCCAGAGAAATCAGTCGTGACAATAAGGGTTTCCATAACACCATAGCTAAACCTACTCTTTCAAAGTTAGTAATATTCTTCCACCAACGGATGGGTCAATGCAAAACTTCACATTGCGTTAATATATCACCGGCTGCTTACGCCCTCCCCCCAATCGAGCAGAGCAATTGACGATAACACACAAGCCATTCTTGAGGAATGCATTGTCAGTATGCCCAATTAATGAAGTGGCTGGCTCCCATAAAGCCAGCCAGCCACTGGATCTCAACAACAAATCATCGGTCTGGAGATATGCCGGCATCCATTAATCCGCATACAATACTTTGCTCTGTATTTCATAGAAATCATCCCCGTTTTTTATGAAATGCGGTGCCTCTCCCCAGCCCTTTTGGGTAACGAAATAGAGCGTGAACACATTCTTCATAGGCAAGGGATCCATATACATCGGCGTAAAACCCGTGGTGGTCCAGTAATCGGTTCCGCCGTAGTTCAATAAGGGTTGTCCCGTAACTCCATCGATAAATTCAAATATATATTGGTAATCCGTTACGCCATCCGGAACCCCGTCCGGCAAGAGCACATAGGACGCTTCTTCGACTGCCTTGGCAACGTTTTCGATCACACCTACATCCGCGCGGATTTCATTCCAGTTTTCGTCATAGTACAAGACAATTACCTTCACATCGGTTTGGGAAAACGGAATTACGTCCTGTGCATAGTTAGCCACTTTGAGTTTGATGTACCCCTCCGGTGCAGCCTCTTCTCCGGCTTGGGCATTCACCGGATCAATAAAGGTAACCGGCGATTCCAGGGTTGGCTGGAATAGGTAAAATACCTGTTCCGCACCGGGGATCACATCGATAAGGGTATCGGCGACAATGCGGTCGTTCCGGGTGTCGTAAAATTCAAATCTCCCTTCCCCTTCCACTACTTTGATTTTGCCGTCTCCTCCCGGACTCCATTCAATCGGATAGCCGTTGTACCTGGCCGCAATATAGATCGCTTCGCCGTTATCCCTCAGGGCGGTCTTGTTGGCGTCAAAGGAGACTTCCACAAATTCCCGGAAGGGTTTCACGTAGTCACCCTTCTCGCAAGCGACTGATGCGATTAATAGCAACATCGCGCCGCACAGTTGTTTTATTCGCTTCATTTTTCGGTTCTTAAAAATTATAAGTCAATGAGAGGCTAAAGCGACGGCCTTCCTGCCTCCGGTACATGATCAAGTCTCCGTCCGCCTTACTGTAACCATTATCTCCTTTCGCGCGGTTGTACGAGAGGCCGCCCGATTGGCTATCTGCCTGCTCGTACCCATACGTATTCACGTAATAGCGGGTCCATTCGTCCAATAAATTCGCTACGTTAAGCTTAATTTCCGCTTTCCGCTTTAGAAAACGGGCATACACCTGCAGGTCCAGTTGCCGCGGCGCCAATTCGAACTCGATATTCCGGGGATCTTTCCGGATCAGATGCGAACGATATCCGCGGTGATTATAACCGGCCGTTGCGCCAAAACGGTCGCCCCAATACCCCAAGCCGAGGTTCAAGAGCCAAGGCGACTGACCGATCAGTGGACGGTCCAAGCCCGGCACCCGTTCTTTGAAGCGTTCAATGACACCGTTTTCTACCGTGCGGAATTCCCAGGGCCCCTCGTAATTTACCTTAGACCAAAGTAGGGTCCCATTGGCATACACAAAGAGGTCGGCCAGCCAGGGCTTATCCGCTACCCATGAGAGATTCTTTCGCATTTCCATCTCCAGACCATAGTTTTTCGCCGATTCCATATTGGCGAAGACGTAGTAGCTTCCATCCTCAAAAGACGGATTATTCACCAATTCTATCGGCTTATCCAGATACTTATAGTAACCGGTCAGCGAAATGATTTCTCCCGGACTGGGGTACCATTCCAATCGTAGGTCGGTATTGTCGACAAGGGTGGATACCACGTCCTGGCCGGAGACGTTCGCGTCCAGTTCGTAATCGTAAAAGCCGAAAAATGAAGTCTCCCGGAAATCCGGGCGAATTGCTGTCTTCGAATAACTGGCCCGTATGTTAACCGTGTTGCTTAGGTTATAGGTCGCATTGATCGACGGCAGCCATCGCCAGTCTTTTTCACCGCTTTCTTCCTGAAATTTCAGGTAATCGGGAATTTCATTGCCGTAGCGGCTACGAAGCAGTTCGGCTTGCCGATTACTCAGGTCGTAGTATTCAAACCGTACGCCATAAACCAAACGGAGCTTATCCCAGAACTTCTGGTCGGCCATCGCATATAAGGCATGCGAGTTCATATCACCGGTAAAAATCCGGCCACCGATGTTCTCGGCGTAGTAATAGGCCTGGCCCGTACCTGACCCGATGTTTTCCGGCGCCAGCAGTACCTCATAGGGCTGTTCGATGTTGGGCAGTATTTCGCCAGCCGCTGCTGAACGGGTCATGGGCAGCATCCGAAAGACATCCAGGCTTCGCTTCTTGGTCCAGGCCTGATATCCTGCCTTAAGAACGGTGCTGACCGCCGAACCCGTACCAAACGTCCGGGAAAAATTGGCCGCCCAGTTGTAATCCTCCTCATCAATGTGTGTCCACATCCGTGAATCCAGTGCCACCGTATTGTTCGACCACGAAGAATGCCGCAATAAATTCGGTTCTTGGAAAAAATATTCGCCGCCAAGGATTGCGGATAACCGATACTGAAATTTCCGTTCATCCAATATTTGTTGCCCGATCTTATTGTAGGTAAGCATTCCCTCAAACTTGATTGACCAAGGCAATAGGTATTCACCCGTCAATTGATGTTGCTGCAACGACATGGCCTCCGGCAATTGGTAAACTTCCTTGCGAATGCCGTGCGTAATGTCCCGATAATCCAGCCGGACCGCTTCGTTGTAATTGTCACTATACGTACGGGCATACATATTCTTCGATGCAAGCTTAAACCGTCTTCCCTGTAGCCCCAGGTTGCCTACCAAACCGCTGCTGCTGTTGAACCGATAGGATTTGCCTGCACCGTTATGCCCATATTCCGTGCTATCCATATAGCTCACTCCATAATTGGATCCGCGTACGTTGTTGAAATGAACGATATTCTGCTCATTGCGCAGGCTCCCGCTGGCGGCAAATCCGAATCGGAGGTCATTTTTCAGTGTATAAACCCGGCCTATCGCCACGCGGGCATTGGCATTCGGCTTTCCTGTATAACGTTGCAGCATCAACGGTCTGTGATCGAGTCGCCTCGATTGCGCCATCGCGTCCAGGTCGTTATATTTCAAATCCGGTCGGTCAAAACTCAGAATAGCGTCGTTCAACTCAGGATCATCCAAGACCATACCCGGAGGAGCATCCAATTGCGTAGCCCGATTGTGCCAGTACCAAGGCAACAACCCCTCTGGCTGTTCCGCTGAGCGGTCGAAAAAACCAAAATACTCGCTGGTATGGCGCTTACCAAGCCGGTAAAAGTCCTTACCGGTCGTCTGACTATTGCCGCCGGTACCCAAACTGATGAGCGTAAAATTTTCAGTGGGGATATCCAGCGTATTGATGGACACCTGCCCGCCGGAGAATTCGGACGAGACATCGGGTGTGGCCGTTTTATTGACCACGACGTTGCTAACCATCTCCGTGGGGATAATGTCAAACGAAAAATCCCTTCGGTTCATGGACGTACTGGGAATGACGATGCCATCGAGCATCGCTTGATTGTAACGATCGGACATCCCCCGAACCACGACACTCTTGTTATTGACGGTCGTGAGCCCTGAAATACGTTTAAGAACCTGACCCATGTCGTTATCCGGCGTACGGCTAATCTGCTGGGCGCTGATTCCATCGGTTACCGATGCGGCGTTTTTCTGTTGAGCATAGAGTCCTTCCACGGACGCGCGTTTATAGCCCGCAGTAACCGTTGCTGCCTCCAATGTAGCTGTAGCCTGTATCAGGGAAACCGGTAAGGGAGTGGTTTCTCCGGCTTCCACCTTCACATCGGTAATGCGTTTCGTTTGATAACCTACGTAAGACACCTCTACCGTATAGGTACCTACAGGAAGGGGCAAGACGTAGCTGCCATCCACACTGGTCTGTGTGGCATTTCCACCTTCGAGGATCTTGATGGATGCCCCCGCAAGGGTTTCCCCCTGTGCACCAGTGACCTTACCTCCAATACGGCCGGGACGCTGCTGTGGCCACGCTGCTGCTACGGCGATCAACGAGCGGTTCGGGCTGAAAGTCAGCTGATGTTCACGTGCCAGGCGATTCAGGACGTCGTACAGCGTTTGATTTTTGACCCGGATGGTAATTCCGCCCCGGTTGCCAAGGGCTTCGCTGTAGACAAACGTGAATGAAGATGCCGCTTTCAGATCGGCCAACACTTCCTTCAGTTGGGCTTTTTCGCGGTCGACACTAACGATGACCGACTTGAGATTTTGCGACCTGACTCCGGAAGCCCAAGCAACACCGGCAAGACTCAGGGTGATGACAACAACAAGAAAAACAAATCTTGACATTATCCTTAATCGTTTGTTTATATTTCTTTTCCTAAACTTGTACATTCGTTTATACATGATTTTTCCTTACAATGTGATGAATCGTGAAAGCGTTCAGGACGGGGGTGTGCGAGACCTCCGTCCTTCTTTGGTCTCTTTTTCCTACATATACACTCCTTTCTTCTATTCGTGAATACTGATTTTTTTTCCCTGGATGCGATACCGGAAGCCTCCGGCCACGGAAAGGGAGTACATGATGCGGTCGATAGGTTCGCCCCTGGGTTCAATGGACAACCGTCGATCGGCAATTGAAGGCGATTCGATCGTAATCTCCACGTCATACCGCCGCTGTAATCCGCGGCAAATCGTTTGCAACGGAGCGTCCTTAAAAACCAACTCGCCACGCCTCCAGATCTGGTAATCTTCCGGATGCACCCGTTGCCGCCGCATTTCTTGCAATTTCTTATCGTAGACTAACTGATCGCCGGCCCCCAAAATCTGTGGATGATCCATTTGCCCGGGGGCGGTTACCTGTACCTTTCCGGATTCGACCATCACCTCGGCTTCCGCATCGTCGCCGTAACTTGATACACTGAACGACGTGCCCAATACGTTCACGCTTAAGTCGGCCGATTCGATCGTAAACGGACGGGATGCATCGCGGGCAACGTCGAAAAAGGCCCGCCCCTCCAAATGGACATCGCGGCCGGTCTGCCCGAAGTTGCTGGGGACGCGAAGGGTGCTGACTGGGTTTAACAGCACGACGGTGCCATCGGGTAAAACCAGCCGCTTTTGTTGAGCACGTGTGGTGTGCACCACCTGGTAGCGGACGGGTCCGGATGTACGGTCCCGATCGATTTGCTGCTGCCAAAGCGCAAGTGAAAGCAGCAATACCGCCGCCGCGGAAATCCATCCCAACCCACGAAATATCCGCCTCGGCCGTTTGCTGGCTGTATTGCGTGCAACGACAGCTTGATGCATACGAAGACGCCTGGCGGCTACCTCGTTTGGCGCAATCCGCTGCGGCTTCACGTCCAAACGAGACAGCCAACGAGCCGCCAATGTAATTTCTTCTTCGGTTGCCTCGCCGGCGTCAATTCTCCGGAACAATTCGGCTATGGGATCTTCTGATTGCATATCACCCATAATATCCCGGTAAAGGGTAAATGGCCTACAGGCGTTGGATGAAATTTAGGTTAACTTTACGTTTACAAATTAAGTAACCACCAGGTAAGAACGAGCCCAAATGTCGTGGGGTGGTGGTTACCTGCCGTTTTTCGAACACGCAACATAGCCCGTTCAAGTTGGGTTTTGACGGTTTGCGGCGATATTTCCAACTTTACCGCAATTTCTTTCACGGTTAGCCGCTCAGCTTTATTCAACCGAAAGATTTCCCGCATGCGCTGGGGCATCTCGCCGATCGTCTGGTTCAATGCATCGCATATTTCTGCATAATATTGCTCGGCCTCCCGGATGTGTTCGTCGTTCATTGCACAATCAAGCGTGTGCTGTTGTTTCATGAATGCCGAGAAATCCTGGCGATGTCGCTCCCTGGATCCTTTGTCGCGAAAATAATGGGCAATCTTGAACCACAGCCTATTGCGCAGCCAGTTCGCGGGCGGGTTTTCGAAGTACAGGGTATCGCGGATTTCCCAAAGTTCGATAAAAAGATCCTGCAATAAGTCGCCCGTATCCTCGGCATGACCTATACGGCGATAAGCCAGATCGTACAGCTGTGTCCAATACCGCCCGTGCAATTGCTCGAATGCACGGATATCCGAATTACGTATCGCTATGATCAGTTCCTGGTCCGAAGGGCTTGCCACGGCGCAAAGTTAGCGCCTTCGTGTTAAGGAAACGTTAAGGTAGTAAGGTCTCTCATCGTGCTCTTATTAAAATGGCGGCCGCCTTTGTCGTGGTGATGCTGTCCAGGGGCGCCTTGGCGGAGGAGTCGTTTTCCCCCCGATTAAAACCCAGTTCATTGAAATGGATTTCCACATCATACTTATCGAGACTGAAACGCGTAGCCAGACCGCTTACCTCGATCGCCTCTGTCGTAAAGAGCTGATCCGCGTATTGCGCATACACGGAATCGACAAAGGCAGTGAAATTGTGACGAAAAACCGTATCGCCGTCCGGACTGTATAGCGAAACGGTATTGGAAATACTATCTATTTGCCGACGGGAAAGGTGGTTTGGATAATCACTTCCGACTTCCAACCGCAATGAATCTGCACCCAATGCATATTGCCTTTTTGCATACCCGGTCCCCATATGAACCATCGGAATGATGTAATCATATCCGCGGATGTCATAGACCTGTTCGTAGCCCGACCGACCGTCGCCCAACCGGGTAAATGTAAATCGTTTGCTGCCATCGTCGTCTTCAATAACGTGTGCAAATAACCTGGCAAACTCGGACTCGCTCCCCCATTTATCCGCTAGTAAGCTATCTACCTTTACCTTCCGGTCATCGGGTATTTTGGCCCGGATGACGTGGTGCTGGTTACGGGTGTTTAGGTACTGAAAAACATTGGCAATTTCATTCAGTGCGGAACGCTTCACCGGTCGGTCAAAGTCAATTTTTCCCGACGTCAGGGCTTCCTGCGTCGCCAACAACCGGTGGAAACGGCTACTTTGACTGTTGAATGATACGCTGAAGACATTCCCGAACGGCGTCAATAAGCTCAGTGCGCCGACCACCAACAGACTTACCGGAATGGTTTTTATCTCATTTCGCCCGCGAAACAACTGATACACGGCGATGCCCGATAACCAAAGCGCCAATAATAGCACATAGTAACGATTTTCCGTGAAGCCATATGCGGCCACGCGTACGCCGATTGCCACAAAAAGCAAGGCCAGCAGCGGCAACAGCGTCAGGTAAAAGCTCCGGGAAAAGAAACGGACCCATACTTTTTCAGTAACCTCGTATAGAGGATCAAGGAGAAGCAGTGATAATACCCCCAGAAAGCTATACGCCAGCACAAGGTAACTCACCCATCCTTTAGGCAGATCCCATTCCACCACAATCTTGATACCGTAGCTATACAGGATCACGAGGTAAATGACCAACAGGGGTACCAGTATATACTGCACGAAGAACCGCAGCACCGGCGGATAGGGTGCACTTTGCTTCAATACCGCCCACCCGTCTTTTGAAAAAAGCGCATAGATGAGGCTGCTTCCCAAGATTAGGACCGTCCAGGCCAGCCGTTCCCAAAAAACGCTGCCCACGTCCAGGCCAAAGAGGTTTTCCACGGCTACGACGGCCAGTGCTAAGCCGCCCCAAAGCACTACGGTGAACACAGCTGTCTGCACCAGGTTGATAAATAAGCTCTTGTTATAAGACCAAAAGCCATCTGTATCGCCGCGTTTTAAAAAGGGCCCGGTTGCTGCCAGTAAATGAAAGCAGATCGAAGAAACGCCCAGAATGATTGCGGTGACCGGTCCGAATTGCGATCCATCGAAATCCGGAAGCAGCACATAATAGGCGGCCAACACGAGAAATCCGACGATCGGCAGCGGCCACTTTATGCGATAGCGTTGCTGGATGAGGTGCAATGCAAACAACAGGGAAATGCCCAGCATACCGACAAACCCCAGCTTGAGCAGCGGCTCGGAGGCCGACTGCGATCGGTCGATGAATGCAGCGGTAGCCACGAGCGCTACGAGCAGCGCTCCGTAATACTGGCGTATTGCACGTGCAATATCCGTACCCAATGCCTTGATTTTATCCATCAACACCAAAGGTAGTTAAAATGCCACAGCATAGGCGATCCGAATTGGTTTTTAAACCTGCTGCTCGCTAGCTGGAATCCGCTGCACGTCGCTTGCATCTCCACAAGGCTTGCGCTGAGCTGTAACCATCATTTAGGATCGCTTTGATATGCAATGCAACTGGAAGACTCGCTTCGCTTCATCCCCCAAGGTTGCTTATGCATACCAAAGCGATCCCCTCAACAGCCATCACCTGCACAGCAGCATTACTTTCTTAAAATTTGCTTCTCCGCCAGCAGCTGCCGCTCCAATTCGCTGTAATCCAAGTCCTGCACCGCACACTCCCGATCCAGCGCCAACGACGCGGCCAACGCAGCGCTCTGGCCAAGAATCATGAACACCGGCTCCATACGGATGCTGCCGAAAGCAATATGCGAACTCGAAACACACACCGGCACCAGCAAGTTTTCGCACTCCTCTTTCTTCGGAATGATCGATCCATAAGCAATCCGATAAGGCCCGTTCGTCGAAACGCCAATGTCACCCTCATTCTGCACAAACCCATCCGGCTTTACGTAACGCTGCGTATTGTGCGAGTCAAGTGTGTACGATCCCATTCCAACGGGATCGGTGATCTCCCGTTCGCTGAACGTGTCATGCTCCGTCATCACGTATTGCCCGATCATGCGCCGCGCCTCCCGGATGTACAGCTGGTGCGGCCAGTGGCCGTTATCGATAAATTCATCCTTTGCCAATCCCCATTGGACCATTTCCTGTCTCACCTCATCGGGTACCCGGGGATCATTGGCCAAAAAGTACATCAATCCCTTTTGGTAGTTTTCATGCGCCTTGATGATTTCCCGGCGGCGCTCGTAACTGGCCTCCGGGTAATCGTAATTCATGCCAATAAAATCCGTACTGAACGGCCCATGGTTATTCGTATCTGTCTTGCGGTTGGGGATGGGATCAAACTTCTCAAACGTCTCCCGCCAGCCTGCCGCAAACACACGGGCGAGCAACTCGTAATGTTCCGGATTGTAACCGTCTGGTTTGGGGAAGGCCACCCGGTTGTCCGGGTGATTGCTTAGGCACATGCGGAAACAGTAAGCCTGCACGCGATGATCCCCCTGCCCGTACCCACCCGGCGGCTCAGCTGATACGCCATACAGCAAACCGCTAGAACTGTCGCCGGGAATCTTATACGGACTGACATTGGAGGCAAACCAGTGTTTGTGGTGCAACACGCCGGTCTGGAGACCATTCCACTTTTCTCCATACACGCTATTTGCCTCCCGTCCGACGTGATAGCTTACCCCGGCTGCAGCCATCAGATCGCCTTCGTACGTAGCATCGATAAACATCTTGCCGCGATAAGTTGTCCCACTCAACGTGGTGATCGACCTGATTCGCCCGTCTTCCACCGCCACGCCCGCGTCGCGGTCCAGCCATTCGTCCCTGCGCACCTCTATATCGAACTCCTTCACGTAATCCTCGAACACCCGCTCAGCGACATGCGGCTCAAATATCCACATCGTACGCGCATCTCCGTCCATCGCAGGTGTACCCTGTCCCTTATTTCCATATTCTGCATGTTGCTGCCAACGCCATGCCGCACTATCTTCATAATGAAGATATATGCGGTGATAGAAATCGCGGGCCAACCCGCCGATGGTCGACTTGTCGCCCGTATCGGTAAAGCCCAAACCGCCTGACGACAAACCGCCCAGGTGTTGATCCGGCGATACCACGACCACCGATTTGCCCGACTGTTTGGCCTGTACTGCCGCGATAATCGCCGAAGCCGTACCGCCGTAGATGATGATATCGGCTTCGAAGGCTTGTTGATCCGCTGTTTTACACGACTGGCAGATCCAAAGCAATACTACTACGAATATTAATCTATTTATCATTCCCTTTTTGTTTTGATTCTCCATGAATTTCTATATGCTATTGAAATACCGGTCCTTGTTAGTTATATCCCGGATTTTGTTCCAACACCGCCCCGATATTTGCATCGATTTCACTTTGCGGAATCGGAAAAACCTGGTGATGTTCTTGTATGTCGTCCGCGTTATAACGATTGTATTGCCGGATATTCGTATACATCCGTCCCGTCCGGCTCAGTGTCAGCCGTCTTTTTTCTTCAATACCGAGCTCCCTGAGCCGTTCATCCAGGATGAAATCCAAATTAACGGCCGAGGCATCCACCGATACCGCACCCGCACGGCTTCTTACCGTATTGATGTCTGCCGCCGCCAGCGCGGGATTCCCACTTTCCAGGTAAGCTTCCGCACGCAGCAAATAGGTTTCTGCCAGCCGCATGTCGTACCAATCCGTGTAGGTTACACCGGCAATGTCACGAAGCTGCATCGTTTCCGGATTGAGAATGAGGTTGGACGGATGATCACCGGGAGTGGTCGCTTTGGTTTGATAAGGATAGGCTCCGCGCGACCAGGTGCCCCGTGTGTCTAATAGGTATTGATTTTCGTCGGTGTTGATATCGAAATACACACCCTGGTACTTCGCCGGCCCGCTGGGGTTGTTGTACAAAACTCCCCGCGGAAAGTTATACTCCGAAACGCGCATGTCCCGATCGTCAATATCGCCCGATTCATCGTACCAGATCTCATTCGAAAAATGGAACGTCGGCATCAGCCACCCTGCACCGCGACCGACGATAGAGGTCGGAAGAAAACCAGTGGCGATGAGGTTCCGGTCGTCCGGATCCGTTGCCAGTGGTACATTCGGAGTGTGCCACCGTTCCATTTGATATCCCGTCCGCGCAATGGTAGATTGGCCACCTCCGGGAACATCCGGTTCAAATTGGATGACAAAGATCCCTTCCGTATTGCCACTGCTTCGATTCTGATTATTCCGTTGGAAAAGATCCCAGTATACATCACCCGGTTGATTCCGGCGTGAACCAAAACGGTCGGTCATCAACGCCAAGGCCGGATTGCCAATGACCTGACTGCTAGCCTCAATCGCTAAATCATTTTCTCCGATCGCTAATGCCGACTCGGCCAAAAGATGGTTGGCTGCCTCCTTGGACACCTGGCCATCCGGCAAATTGGGGATGCTTGGTAAGTTTGCTGCTGCAAATTGTAGGTCTGCGATCATCTGCTGGATCACCTCGTCCTTTGAACTACGTACAAAGTCATTTTTTGCAGATGTGGTCTCTTCCAATATTAACGGCACCCCTCCATAAAGATAGACGAGGTAACGATAGGCCAAGGCCCTGAAAAAACGGGCTTCCCCCTCTAGCTGCGGCTGTGCTTCAATAGGCACTTCCGATGCGGGCAGCCGTCCAATGATGGTATTGGCATTGGCGATAATTTTATAATTGCCTCGCCAATGATACAATACTTTGGCAGCAGTTGGGTCCAGCGTTGCCGGATAGTCGCTGAAGAATCGGACAATCGCATCCTGGCCCGCATGCGACAAATCCGTAGCCAACTGCAAATCAAAAGAATTATCATCCCCTCCATAATACAGGTTGCGATAGTTTTGATACAACATATTCAACGCAGACCGGAAGTGAGCTTCGGTAACATACATATTATCCGCCGTATAGATACCCGATGGATTCTCCCGAAGTATATCAGCTTCCTGACACGCTACAAAAGGAATTATAAAGAAAACTATGAGCAGTCTTTTCATGATCGATAAGTTTAAAATGTTAATGCTAAACCGATGGAATAGTGACGCATAACCGGACGGCTTCCATAGCCTAAACCACTGCCCGTTTCGGGATCCCAGCCCTTCCAGTCGGTCAACGTGAACAGGTTTTTACCCGCAAGGGTAAGCGTCAAATCCGACAGCCTGAGTCTCGAGAGCAGGTCGGCATCAAAGCGGTAGGCCAGAATGACGTCCTGCAGGCGCAGAAAACTACGCCTTCCATACAACATGGGGTTGATGGAACTCGTACTTGCCGGGCTTCGGAATTGCCCGCCCGGATTACTGGGGGTCCAAAAATCCACCTCCTCCCAGATTCCCATGTCCGAAATAGCATCCGCACTTCTGGCTTCAAACGGCTCGTTTTCACCCAAGTACCCTTTTCTTCCGCCTTGGATGGAATTCAGAAAAAACTTCAATGAGAACCCCTTGTATTGAAAGTGATTATGGATACCGAACCGATATAACGGATCCGTCATGCCCAGAATGACCCGGTCGGCCGCGGATAACGCCCCGTCTGCGGTATGATCTACAATACGGTAACTCCCCACATAATAACCCGTGGGAATCTGCTCGCCGAATTGGTAAATGCCGTCTACTTCATACCCAAAAACTGCGCCGATGGGCTCGCCAATGAACAGGTTACTGGTCATCAGGTCATCTTCCCTCCCATCGCCGTCAATATCGCCAAGCAACTTCTCAATCCGGTTCCGGTTCAGCGAAAAGTTTCCGGTAACTTTCCATTGAAAGTCGGCAGTCTGGATGGCCGCGGCCGTAATGCTTGCTTCAAAGCCACGGTTTCCGATCTGGCCGATGTTGCTTATGATCGAGTTGAAGCCGGTAAGGATCGGTAAATCACGGCTCCAGATCAAATCGCGGGTGGTCGTCTGGTAGTACTCCAAGTTACCCACAACCCGGTCGCCGAGAACCCCAAAATCAAGTCCGAAATTCGACCCATAGGTTTTCTCCCACCTGAGATCCGGGTTAGGCAGGCTCGAAGGTGCGTGACCGTAGGCCGTCGACGCCCCATCGCCGAACACGTAAGTGGGGGAGGAGCCCACGCTCGCCAAGGAACTGTACCGTTGTACCAGATTCCCGTTTACACCATAACTGAAGCGGAGTTTCAAATGGTTCAGCCAAGTAACCGGACGCAAAAAAGCCTCCTCCGAAACCGTCCAGCCGATTCCAACGGATGGAAAATAAGCGGTTTTTTCATTTTCGGCAAATCCGGAAAATCCGTCCCGGCGCAGCGTAGCTGTGAGGTAATACTTGGAAAATGCTGCGTAGTTGATCCGGAACATCTGATACAGGGAAGTTTCTTCCCATGAGCTCGAATTGGTGAATTGATTGATGCCCTGTGACAGGTCGTTATAACCCAGCGTCTGGTTAGCCAGACTGGTGGCCCGTGCCATGGTCGAATCAGCTTCCCTGTGGCTCTTTCCAATGACAAGCGTTGCATCAATGTGATGGTTTTCACCCAGCTCTTTCGTATAGTTCAGGATGTTATCAAATGTATAACTGTAGAGTTCGGAGTTGTTTTTCCACGCTTCGCCGGTCTCCGCATTTACATACGGATTGGAATTGAACTGCCGTCGCCATTGCAGTGTGTTCCCATAATTGATATCCCAAGTGAACCCAGGAAGAAAAGGTACTTTGATTTTTGCGTACAGGTTACCGAATAGTTCATTCCGCTGGTCCAGATCGTCGGTATTGACGGCGATAAGTGGGTTGTTCAGCCCCCCGAATTCGGTTATCAGCTTACCGGCTTCATCGTAAGGCATCCGCAGCGGACCCGCCTGGGTCAGCTGGGCAAGGTTCGGCGACGCGCCCGAAAAGTCTGCAAACGTACCGAACGTCTGTACCCCTACGTTCAACCATTCGGTTAGCTGTGTTTCGATGTTAATCCGGCCAGCCTTTCGATTCATTTTATCATTGATGATGTAGTTTTTTTGCTTGTCATAAGCCAACGACAGGTAGTAGTTGGTTCTGGCTGAAGCGCCCTGGATCCCTATGTTGTGCTGCTGGATCGAAGCGTTGGTCGTTCCGAGTTCCCACCAGTCGACATCCGCGCCTGTTTCATATCCTTTAACCGCAAGTTCCCGGGAAAATGGATTGGTTTCCAGCATATTGAAGTTTTCATCCAGCTGTAAATAACCGGATTCTTCTGTATAAGCTTCCCTCCAGAAGATATCTTGTATCATCTTAAGATACGAGTCGCGATTGCGCGTGTGCAGCCTGCTTGAGGGTCCACCAATCGCGTACGAACCAGTATAGCTGATCTGCGGCTTCTGCTCCCCACGCCCGCTTTTCGTGGTAATCAGGATCACGCCATTGGCGGCCTGCGCCCCATAGATTGCTTTACTACTGGCATCTTTTAAGATATCCAATGTTTTGATATCGTTGGGATTGATGCTGGTAAGATTCCCATAGAAGATAATTCCGTCTAAGATAATCAGTGGGTTTTGGCTGCCGGATAAGCTCGTTCTGCCCCGGATCGAAATGGAAGGGGTCTCTCCCGCCTCATCCACCATCCCTACATTAAGCCCGGGAACCGTGCCCTGTACGCTCTGGAAGATGTTGAGATTCGGTGTACCACTCAAGGCGTCCAAATCTGCAGAAGCAATCGATCCTGTAAGGTCACTGCGCTTTTGCGTGCCATACCCCACCACCACGACTTCCGCCAGGTCGCTGACCACCGCCTTCAGGGAGATATTCACGACCGACTGCTGTCGGATGGGATGCTCCCGGGTTTCAAACCCGACACTACTGAAAACCAATACCGCAGGATCGCCGGATAGCGTAATCCGGTAATTCCCATCGGCGCCGGTCGTCGTACGGTTATTTCCTCCTTTTTGCGCAATGGTCACGCCTTCCAGCGGCAAGCCGGATTCGTCGGTTACGCGCCCAGAAACCACGCGTTCCTGCGGTGTTTCCATTTGTGGGGTCGTCGGCGTGGCCTTTTCCATGATCGTAATGATCCCATCGTCAAGCGACCAATCCAAACGTTGGCCCGACAAGATGACGCGCATCGCCTCAGCCAGGTCGATTTGCTTCACATGGGCGTCGATGGGAATGTCCGCAATGTGATCGCCCCGGAACAAAAACGAAAACCCTTGTTGTTTTTGGATTTCCCTCATCACCTCCCGCAAGGGGGCATTCTGCACGTTAAGCGTTATCTTCTGCGCTTTGCTGTCGGCGATCGCTTGGAACACGAAGGCGACCGTCAGGAATATCGCCAATTTCATAATGAGTAATAATCGGTAGTTAATGGGCCAGCAACTGCCCGTTACACATCGTGTAAAATTCATATATTTGTCCTGTTTGCGTGGTTAATAAATTGGTTTCCGGCAAAGCGGTGCGATGCTGTCGCCGGGGTCAGTCCAAGCAAATAACGCGGGTGATGTTGTCAGCATCATCCGTTTTTTTGAATGGAAGAATGGAAATGGTTTGTCTGGTTACGTTTTCATAATCTAGCTCCTTCCCGTTATGTATTGGTTAATGCCTGCCTACTGTTCCCCTAGAACGGTAAGCCGATTTATTCCTTCGGTTTGAGTCACCGAGAATTTCAACCCAGTCTTTTCAAGTGATTTCAACACAGAAGCCAAGGGTTTATTCCGATCAATTACGCCAAAAATAGGAACCTGCGGCAGTTTGCCCTGATAAGTTACCTCCAAATTATACCAGCGGGCCAGTTGCGCGATTGCTGCCTGCGGCGACGATCGGTCAAAGTAAAAAAGACCGTCTTTCCACGCCGTATAGGGATTGACATCCACATTCCGTACATGGATGGTTCCGGCGTGGTTTACCGCTTGTTCGCCCGGCTTCAACATCCTCGGCTTGCCACCCGAAGCCACCTCACTCGCCGTAACGCCCGCGTTGGCAGATACCTGCACACGGCCATTCACCAGGGTTGTCCGGACCTCGGACTCGTCTGCATAGGCCGAGATCGCAAATTCCGTCCCCAGTACTTCAACCACCTGACCGGCACTTACGACCCGGAATGGTCTTCCCCTCGATTGCCGAACCTCAAAGTACGCTTCACCTTCCAAAAATACCACGCGCTCCGTGTCGTCAAACCGCGATGGATAGGTAAGCGTCGATGCCGAATTCAGCCACACGGTCGAACTGTCGGGAAGCGTTACTGCATACGTCCCTCCTTTGGGTATGGAAAGCACCAACCGCTCGATCGAGGCGCCATCTTCCAGACTCGTCACCTCCGAGGTCCCATCGCTATAGGTAATTTCTCCCTTTCCAATGACAATCCCCCGATGACTTTCATCAAGCGCAATCGTTCTCCCGCTTCCCAGGGATAAGGTAGCACGATTCGCGCCTGGAGCGATTTCTGCAGCAGATACTTCATAAGGGGTTGTATCCTGACCAGCTTGCCAGATCAGCAAACCCACCGAAACCGAGAGCAATACAACCGCCGCATAGGGTAGCCACCTGCGCCATTTCAGGCTGATGGGTTTGGCCGGCTGCTGAGGGTGATCGACAATTTGCTGAAAAATCCGCTCTTTCGCAGCACTTTCAGCCCCGTCGTATATCGAAACCGGCACATCCGGATAAAAGGAATACAGCACCTCTTTGACGATGCCATCCGCATCGGGATCCGCCAACAGGTTTTCCAGTTCCGTTAGCTCATCGGGTGACGCCGTATTGTTAAGATACCGCTCGATCAAATAAGAAATCCTGCTTTTGTCCATCTTCCAAGACGCGTATCCGTTAGGTATTTACACCTACCCTTTCTCATGTAGACGAATGGCGAGGAATTTCGGGGGTATGGGGTTGTAATTTTTTTTGCTAAAGCAGTTTGAAGATAACCAGCATCGCGGCAATATCGGTATGTCGCGAAAGATGTTTCCGGAGCGCACGGAGCGCATGTTTCATATAAGATTGAACTGTGGCGGTCGAAAGGTCGAGCTCCCGTGCCGCTTCCTCGTACTTCAGCCCTTGTTGATGACATAGCTGATACACTCGTTTCTGTTGGGGCGGCAGGGATTGGACGGCTTCGTCAAGCAGTCTCCGGGTATCGTTCAGTAGGATTACCTCCTCGGTCTCGTTGTGGGATTCCGACCAATCTGTGTGGGTTTCACGGTCGATTCTGACCTGTAGCTTCTGGCGACGGAGAAAATCCAGGGCGCGGTTCCGGCAGATCCTTACCAGAAACGGCTCCAAATGGTCAATCTTTCTTGCTCCTTCGCCTATTGTCCACAGTTTTAAAAACGTAAACTGGACCGTTTCCTCAGCAAGAACGACCGACTTCAGCAGATACAGGGCATACCCATAAACCTTTGGGTAATAATGATCATAGAGGATACGGAAAGCACGTTGATCGCCATTAACCACTCGGGATAATAGTTCACGTTCGTCGGTTAGCGGTTTGGCCTCCATCTTCACAAATTTACAGGAACTTTTTCGGAAACCACACACCGATGCATAAAAATGACAGCGAGCAACCATCACCCGCTCATACGCCACTGATTTAATAGTAAATTAACCTACATAAATGTAACTTTACGTAACCAACACATCACAACTTCGAATGAAGGCAATGATTTATACCCGATACGGCCCTCCCGAGGTGGTCCGGATGCAGGATGTCGACGTACCGGCGGTAAAAGCGGGTGAGGTATTGATCAAGATACACGCAACCACGGTAAATCGTACCGATTGTGGATTCCGCAGCGCAAACTATTTTATCGTCCGTTTTTTCAGCGGCTTGTTTAAACCACGGGCGAAAATACTGGGCTGCGAGTTTGCGGGAGAAATAGAAGCCGTCGGCAAAAATGTGCGCAACTTCAAACCGGGAGACCGCGTCTTCGGATATGACGAGACCCGTTTTGGTGGGCATGGCGAATATAAGGTTATAGCGGCATCGGGCGCCTTAGCAACGATTCCCGGCGGAATGGATTACACCGAGGCAGCTCCGCTTACGGAAGGAAGCCACTATGCATTGGGTAACATCCGCGCAGCCAGGGTCAAGAAAGGCGATATCGCAATGGTATATGGTGCCACGGGATCCATCGGTTCCGCTGCGGTCCAATTGCTAAAGCACTTCGGCGCCTATGTGGTAGCTGTTTCCAATACAAAAAACGTCGAATTGGTCGCATCCTTGGGAGCAGACGAAGTGATCGACTACGAAACCCAGCAATTCACCGGGACCCCTCATCGCTTCGACTTCGTTTTTGACGCCGTTGGCAAATCTTCTTTCCGGCAATGCAAACCGCTATTAAAGCCAAAAGGAATCTACATCTCTACCGAATTAGGCAGGAATTCGGAAAACGTATTCCTCGCGCTTGTAACACCGTTGGGCAAGGGCAGGAAGGTCTTGTTTCCCATCCCTTCCATCACCCAGGCCGATGTAGTAATGATTCGAAACCTTGCGGAATCCGGTGATTTTAAACCCGTGGTCGACCGCACCTATCCGCTCGAACAGCTGGTCGAGGCGTACCGCTACGTAGAAACCGGCCAAAAAACCGGAAACGTGGTTATCACCTTGGAAAATTCGGATCCGCCTTGATCTCCTCGATCTGCAGCGTATGCCGCGCGGTATGCGCCGGAATATACAGAAGCGCATGGTACCCGTCAACGGCACCGAATGGTGAATCGGTAATGCGGTTACGCATATCGTCCACGGAAGTCTCTTTTATAAAATCGAGTAATGCTTTGCGTTGCTTTTTTAGGTCTTTAAGCGCGGTCTTGCCATTCGTATACGTTCCAGCTTCCTTCGGACTTAACTCTTCGGAGGCTTTTGCCTTAAAACTCCGGTCAGTCATTCCGTTGATCACATCGTCATCGCTCATTTTTACATCGCCTCTCCGCTCAGGGTTCGGTTGCTGTTCGAGCGTTTTTTTCGCATACACAAAAAGTGCCGGTTCCGTTTGGATAATATGCTCCAAACATTGGCTGATGGACCATCGGTCGGGTGCCGACTTGAATGCGAGCTGTGCATCGCTCAGTCCCTCCACTGATTTCGCAAGCGCATCGAATGTTTGCTGATAATAATCCAGCAAAAATGCTTTGTCGTGTTGCGCCCCAGGCGCAGCCGATTGTGCCATGACCGTATGCGCCAACGTACACGCGGTAAACAGCAAGAATAGTAACCTTTTCATACCATTGATTTTGTAACAAAAATAAGCACAGATACGCTAAATCACAGGTGCCGGATGCGACATTTTTAATGGGTATCCAAGACAAGCTGGAATCCGCGACGCTGCTCTTGCGTCCCGGTAAGGCTTGCTCTGCAGCAGGTCTCAACACAAAGGCACGGAATCCCAACCCTTACCCAGGCTCGCGTTGGATACGCATAAGCAGCCTAGTGACGCAGACCGAAGGGAGCGTTACCGCTGCGCTGCGTACCAAAGCGAACCCGCTGCCCGCTAAAAACACCCAACATTTCGGAAGCTCGATAATTATGAATACCTTTGCAGCCTCAGTAAACATTGTACTTTGCTATTTACATCATTAAATCTTTCCAGCCCGATCTTACAGGCACTGGATTCCGCAGGTTACCATACCCCCACTCCCATTCAGCAGCAGGCCATTCCCGCAGTACTTCAACACCACGACGTGTTGGCATGTGCACAGACCGGTACCGGCAAGACCGCAGCGTTTTCCCTTCCGATTATTGAGCGCCTGTTAGCTTCAAAAACGGATATTGGGTTTCAGGGACCAAAAGCACTGATACTCGCCCCAACCCGGGAGTTGGCCATCCAGATCGGCGAAAATATCGACGTATATGTCAGCCGGACACGCATCAAACATACCGTTATATTCGGCGGCGTATCAGCCGTCAATCAAATTGCGGCGCTCCGTAAACGCCCGGATATTCTGGTAGCCACACCCGGGCGGCTGATCGATCTGCTCAACCAAAAAGTTCTGTCCCTGCAACAGGTACGTTTCCTGGTGTTGGACGAAGCCGACCGCATGCTCGATATGGGCTTCATCAAAGACATCCGCACCATCATCAGCAAAATTCCGGAAAAACGGCAAACGATGTTGTTCTCGGCCACCATGCCTTCGGAAATCGAAAACCTGGCCAATGCCATTTTGAACAAACCCGAGCGGATTGCCGTTGCACCGGTGTCTTCCACCGTAGATACGATTCAGCAGGCAATCTATCCCGTCGCGAAGGCCGACAAAGTCGACCTGTTGTGCCACCTGGTGCACAATGAAAAAAACGGAAACGTATTGGTATTCTCACGGACGAAGCACGGCGCCGACAAAATCGTGCGAAAGCTCAGCAAAGCCAATATCACCGCGCAGGCGATTCACGGCAACAAATCCCAACAGGCCCGGCAAAAGGCGCTCAAAGCCTTTAAGGACGGAACCCTCAAGGTGTTGATAGCTACAGACATCGCTGCACGAGGGATTGACATCGACCGGCTCCAATTAGTCATTAACTTTGATCTGCCCAACGAGCCGGAAACCTACGTGCATCGCATCGGACGCACCGGAAGAGCCGGTGAAAGCGGACGGGCCTGGTCGTTCTGCGATACGGAAGAGCGAGAATACCTCTGGCAGATCTCAAAACTGATCAAACAGCGCCTGCCGTTGGTCGAAGACCATCCGTTCCTCCCGGATAACGTGGACGAATACCGGAACGAGCCCGCACGAGCGGCCGCACAACCTTCCGGCAAGCCGAATAAAAGCAAAAAGAAGAAACATAAACGCCCGCATTCGAACTATCGCGCAGCGGTATAAGAATTGCCGCCGCTCAGGGCCGTCAGGTATTTATCGATATACCATTGCTTATCTTTGGATTTATATTGCTGAATAAATCGCGGGTGGTCTAATACCACGGCTTTCTCAAACAGCTTTTCGGCTTTGTTCAGTTTACTGATAAACTGCGCATTCTTTTTCCCGAGGATGTAAACTTCCGAAGTATCCAACCCGAGGCTGATGTGTTGTTTCATGGAGGCAATCATGAACGGTTTCACCATTTCAAAAAGCTTGGGATCGTCGTAGTAGTTGGCATTCAGCCAGGTATCCTCTTTTACATGACGCACAATGGCTAACGGAAACGGTGAATTGATATAAAACCGTTGGTAGAAATCTTCCGGCCCACCCCATGCTGTGATCATATCGTACAGGAACACCGACGAAACTTCGTGGGTACGCGCCGAAAGCATCTTAATGCCGCAAACACTTTCCAGCCGCTTCGTATCGGTAAACGGAACACCCGTTACCCCGGCGCCATGCCGACTCGGGTTGATACCGATAATGAACTTTCGCTGGTTTGAATCGCCGTAATATTTCCGGTAAAAGGCCTGCATTACAACCATCGTCTCCGGGTTATCCAGGTAAGGATTCATCACCCCGAAACCGGGAGGCAGTGCACCTGTGTATTGCAGGTCCCGGTTAAACGCGATGATCTTTTCGGCCCATGTTGTTGTCATACCACCGCAAGTTTTTCCCGCGTTAATATCCGGCGGACGATCCACAGACCGCCCAGCATACAGACCGCACCGATCAGAAAATGGATACCCGGAAAGTGAAACGGTGCCTGGGGTGTTGTAAAATAGGAGAATGCATTATTCATAATGAGCGGCCCTACGATGGTCGTCAGACTCATTAGGCTGGTCAGTGCACCCTGCAACTCGCCCTGCTGGCTGCTTTCCACGTGGCCCGCGATCAATGATTGCAAAGAAGGTCCGCAAATACCGCCCAGGCAATACGGCACCAAAAAGACAAACATCATCCATCCTTCGGTCGCAAATGCAAACAAAATAAGTCCCAGTGCATACAGCGACAACCCAAGGTATATGCTTTTTTCGTTTCCGATTTTCGGATTCAAAATCCGGGTCAATCCCCCTTGCACCAAGCCGGTCAGTACGCCAACGACCGCCAGCGAAATCCCGATCATGCCCTCACTCCAGTCAAATTGGTAAATGGTAAAGAAATTCCAGCTTCCCTGCACTGCCTGCGCCCCCAGGTAAATCAGAAAAAAGCTGATCGCCAATCCGCCGATTTCCTTATGTTCCATCAGAAAGCGAAGCGACCCCAGCGGATTCGCGCGCCGCCAGTCGAACGCCCTTCGGCTGCTTTTGGGAAGCGATTCGGGCAACAGCAATAATCCGAAAAGAAAGTTCAGCAAACAAAGCACCGCCGCAGCATAAAAAGGAGCCCGCAGGCCCCATGTTGCCAGCAGTCCGCCCAGCGCGGGTCCGAGCACAAACCCCAGCCCGAAAGCTGCACCGATCAATCCGAAGTTCTTTGCCCGGGTGGTTTCGTCCGTGCTGATATCCGCAATGTAGGAAGACGCTGTCGTGAAGCTTGCACCCGTGATGCCCGCGATAATACGACCCGCAAACAACCACCCGTAGGTAGGCGCCCAAGCGAGAATCAGGTAGTCTATCGCGAATCCCAGCAGCGAAATCAGCAAGATGGGCCGCCGGCCGAACCGATCGCTGAGGTTTCCGACCAACGGCGAAAATAGAAATTGAGTAATCGCAAACGAGGATAACAAAAGCGCCCCGTAGGTACTGGCAATATTTACCGGGATACCCTTCAGTTCGGCAATCAGATCGGCCATGACGGGGATGATCAACCCCCAACCCATAACATCAATCAACAAGGTGACAAAGATAAAACCAATCGCAGCCTGCTTAGTTGTTCGCATAAATTCCGAGGTAAGCGTGAAAATCGGGCCAATATTAGCGATATTTTCGGTGGTTTGCAGCGGCTTTCTGTGACATTTTTACGGGCCAAATGCGACAATGCCTTCGCTTCCAATCCGACAATATCAAAAATCATTTGCAGCTATTCAAAAAAAGCCTATTTTTGCAGCACCCGGGAAATTAGCTCAGTTGGTTCAGAGCACTACCTCGACAAGGTAGGGGTCACAGGTTCGAGCCCTGTATTTCCCACACTTTCTATTTTCCTACGCTCTCATTCTTAGAAGTCTGATTACATTAACCATACAGTCTGCAGATGTATCACAAGGCCGTGATCCCATCTAGTAATATCCGGAAAATTGATACGTCCATAAACAAACTGGCGCCTAGTTGCATATGATCGCACAGGTAAACAATCGCCAGGATCAGCGCCTGCCCGCCCGCCAATAAGATATGCTTTACTTGGAAACCGATCATCTTTGCCAACAAAGATTCAAACAGCACCAACACGACGCCAACGGAATAAAATAGCACGAAATTCGCGGTCGAAAAGCAGCAAGCCATCACCACGAGGAAAGCAATGTCACCCCAACCGATCCAGCTGCTCCCCGTCAACTTCCAACTTCCTTTCCGCCGGAATAACACCACCGCCAATATCCCCGACTGTACCGTCACAATGATCAGGTTGACGGCCACATCCTTGATTGAAAACACGCCCAATAAAATGGCGTGCGAAATAGCCACCGATCCGAGTATCGGAAACAACAACACCAATACTGCACGATATTTGAAATCTTCCCACGCCACCCTCACCAATAGCCCGATAATTACCAACCACAATAACATATTGATCAATCTTCCTTAGCTCCTCTACGTTCCCTTGGTCTGCTTCCAAACTTAGGCATACCTTTCATATTTCCTTGACTCATTGAAAAACGCGGCAACGGACAAATCATAAAATTCCGCCAACATAGCCAATTGATCCGCACTGATGTGCGTTTTTCCCGACTCCATCCGATTGTAGGACGGCTGTTTGATTCGTAACACCGCAGCGACTTCCGTCTGTGAAAGCCGTCGTTGCCGCCGTACCAACAGCAGATTCCGGCTGATGATAGCGTTTAGGTGATTCCTTTCCATAATCCAAAAACTTGTATTTGTACAATTATGAAAAAGATTGAGTAACGGCAAAAAAATACCCGACGAACGGGGCACCGACCGCGACGAAAACGTCCTACCAGCCGATCTATTTCACGTTTTATAGCCATAGGCTATTATATTCACGTACCTACAAAAAGCCGGGCGGCTTTCTGGCATCGGACCCTGCGCTTCGCGCTATCGGGTTATATCCGTTATATCGGTTGGAATTCGGCTTTCGTAGGGGTAGATCATCCATTGGTCGGTTTTATTTTTCAACGTCTTTCAGATACGCCATCTTCGTTTCATTATGAGGATGTATCGCTGTCTGCTGATTGAAGACGATTCATTGGCCATCGACATGATGACGGATTACATCGGCCGGCGCGATGAACTCCTAATGGTCGGCGTCGTACAGGAACGTTGCGAGATTCTCGGCGCACTGAATTTAACGAAGCCGGACATTGTTTTCCTCGACCTAGTGATTCCCTCCGGAGGCCCCTCAGGCTTCCATTTTGGACTGTTCCCTACGTCCCTGGCCGTGGTGGTGGTTTCGGCCACCTCCACGGATTGTTTTACCGAGCAGCTTCCGCCCATCGTCACCTATCAACTTCTAAAACCAATATCATTTAACGATTTTGAAGCGTGCATCGAACGGATCATCCAACACCTCCAACATCCGGGGTAACCCTACAATAAGCCTATCCCGAAGCGTCTGCGCAGTTCGTCCTTAAATTGCTTACCTACCGGTACTTCTCCGAGATTTCCTTTCAGGATCAATTTTTCGGCCGCAATGGATTTCACAAAGGCGAGGTTAACGATGTACGACTTATGTACCTGCAGAAAACGGTCGGCCGGAAGGTCCGCAGCCACGCTGCCCAATGTACGCCAAAGGGTGTAGGTCCTTTCGGTCGTCTCAATGGAAACATAGTCCTTATTCCCTTTTACAAAACAAATGGCGGCATGTTCCAGGATAACGTGCAGATTCCGGTCCTTTACCACGAAGTAGGGAGTGTTTTGCTTCGATCCATGCTTATGCTCCAAAAACAACTTCGCCTTATTCACCGCTTTGATAAAACGCGCGAGGTCGAATGGTTTGACCACAAAATCCAATACATCCAGTTCATAACTCTCGGCGGCATGTTCCGGATTACCCGTAACGAAGATGAAAGCCGGTGGATTGCTTAGGCTTCTGAAAAACGATATACCATCCATCTCCGGCATGCGGATATCTGAGAAAATGATATCTACCGGCTCGGTAAGCGTCATGAGAGCCAAGGGATTTTCGTAACAACCCAGTAATTTCAGAAAGGGCACCTTGGCCACATATTCCGCGAGCGCGTCACGCGCAATGGCCTCATCGTCGATAATTACACACGTATACATAACCTTCGCTACAGTTGGATCTCCAACGAAATACAATAATCCGATTCGGTTTCACGCACCTGGAGGGAATGACGGTCCGCATAATGGAGCTTCAACCGCTTACGGACATTTTCCATGCCTACGCCGCCCACCTCGGACGGTTTGATAGCCCGGTTTATCCCGTTGCCTACCTTGAAATAAAGCACTCCATCCCGAACCGTCAGTTCAATGCGAACCCAGGCATCTTTACGGCTCTGTTCCGGGCCGTGCTTAAAGGCATTTTCGACAAAAGGGATCAGCAGAAGCGGAACAATACGGTACGGCTCATCTATTTCGTCGGTTAAAAGTTCAATCCGGACATTATCGTTGTACCGCATACGGGCCAACGCTACGTAATCGTCAATGAACCGCACCTCTTTGTCAAGAAGCAGTTTCTCGTCCCTGGCTTCATACAGCAGGTATCGCATCATTCCGGATAACCGATAAATCGTATCCGACGCCCTGGGATCACCTTTTTCAGACATCCGATAAATGCTATTCAACGTATTGAACAAAAAATGCGGAGATACCTGGGATTTGAGAAAGTTCAATTCCATCGCGAGGTGATCCCGTTCCAACCGCGCCTTCTCGTTGGATTGATCTACGTAAGACTTGACGAGTTTCGGACCGACGGTTAAGGTAACGATAAAAATGTAGTCCAGCAACAATGCCGCCGTTTTACGGAACGTGAACAATCCGAAGTACCCCTTGTCCAACACCAAATTCAGGTAGGCATCAAAAAACGTATCTCCTCTTTCGAAATCATGCTGTACAATATAGCATACCAGGTAGGTCATGGACACCCACCAAACATAACCCAAGATATAGAAACCGATAACCCGATAGATATTGCCGACCTGCACCCCTTTGGCTATCAACCACGACACGGTATAAAAAAGCGTCATGGTGACCGCGATTTCCTTGACCACAAAAATCCATACGTAATCACCTCCGAGACGCCGGTAGGTAAGGTATGCCAATACCGAAATAATCGCCCAGAACACCACATGCAAAAGCAGCCTTTTGATTTTTTTGTACGGACCGATATGCAGATCGTTGTTTTTCAATGGAATGCAATCCCTAAATGTTTGTCGTGTTTTAGGAGCAAGTGTACTGAATCTCGTCCTAAACCACAACACCCTGTTATCCGTTAACCGCATTTATGCAGATTTTTGATCGCCGGTTCATGGCCAGGTGATTTCCGCGTGAGGATATGCAACCTCACCGCGATCAGAGGCCCGCTTTTTCGGATCAAGGATTTTGTACGGCAAATTCCGCCGACGGACCGGGGATAATCCGATGATAACTTCACGTTCCATCTACCAAAGATAGCTTTTGCTGCCTGAGAAAAAAGAAGTACCTTTGCGCTTTGAAAATGAGCAGGAAAGTCGCTTTTTATACCTTGGGATGTAAGCTGAATTTTTCGGAGACATCTTCCATTGGCCGCATTTTTCAACAAGCGGGATACGAGGCTACCCCGTTTAATAGCCGGGCGGATGTCTATGTGATCAACACCTGTTCCGTTACGGAAAATGCCGACCGTAAATGCCGCAAGGTCGTAAAGGAAGCCTTGAACCATTCGCCCGGTGCATATATTGTCGTCGTGGGCTGCTATGCCCAGCTGAAACCCCGCGAAATCACGGAGATACCGGGTGTGGATATGGTGCTTGGTGCGGCCGAAAAATTTAATATCATTGAGCATATCAATGATTTAACCAAGCAACCGAAAGCGATTGTTTATAATGCACCGATTGCAGAAACCCATCAGTTTGTGCCGGCCTTTTCAATCGGCGACCGAACCCGCACGTTTTTGAAAGTCCAGGATGGTTGCGATTATTCGTGCACATTTTGTACGATTCCTCTGGCCAGGGGCGCAAGCCGCAGTGGAACCATTGCCGATCTGGTGAAACAAGCAGAAGACATTGCCGCATCCGGCGTACGGGAAATCGTGCTCACGGGGGTAAACATCGGCGACTTCGGAATCCGCAATGGCAACCGTGAAGATCGCTTCTTCGATTTGGTAAAGGCACTGGACCGCGTGGAAGGAATCGACCGCTTCCGCATTTCATCCATCGAACCGAATCTGCTCAGCGATGAAATTATTGAATTTGTAGCCGGTTCAGAACGGTTTGTCCCTCATTTTCATATTCCACTGCAATCCGGATCAAATAAAGTCCTTGGACTGATGCGCAGGCGCTATAAACGCGAGCTGTATGCCGGCCGGGTCGCACGGATCAAGGAGTTGATGCCCAACTGCTGCATCGGCGTGGATGTGATTGTGGGTTTCCCCGGCGAAACGCGGGAAGATTTTTTGGACACCTATGAGTTCCTCAACGGTCTCGATATTTCCTACCTGCACGTATTCACTTATTCGGAGCGTGAAAACACCATCGCGGCGCAGATGGAAGGTGCGGTGCCGGGCGCGCAGCGTGGGGAACGTAGCAAAATGCTGCACATCCTCTCCGACAAAAAACGCCGGGCGTTTTATGAATCCCAATTGGGGAAGGAAGAGGCGGTATTATTTGAAGGCGATGTCAAAGACGGCTATATGCACGGCTTTACCCGCAATTATGTAAAGGTGCGTACACCCTACGATCCGTTGCTCGTCAATGAAGTGGTAGCCGTGAAGCTCGCAAAAATTACGGAAAGCGGCGAAGTGGAAGCTACGGAAATCCCTGAATTGCTATCGCATTAATAAAGAGGCTACCATCGTTTAACCCAAGATCGTTCGTATCGGAGGTCAATTCTGCGCTTCCGCTTCCTTCTCTGCCTGTTTCCGCTGCTTCCGGAAAAAACCCCTGAATAGAAAATTGTGCTGCAACGCCTCCATGTTCTGATCCAGCTTTTCGGTGCTTTGTTCCAGATTCAACAACGTTTGTTTGATGGTTTCAGCCGACTCCGGATCGTTGAGCAGCACACCTGCCACGTTATCTTTTTCGTCCAATTTGCTGGCTGTTTGGTTTAAATTAGTTACCAACGCCGATGCCGTTTGAGTAATGCCCTGTAATTGCGCGACAGCCGACTGCAGATTGCCATAAACCACCGTATCTGTAAGCAGGTCATTGATCAGCGTGCCTTCTGTATTCAATTTACCCGTCAATTGGTTTAACGCTTGCGACGCCGCCGCAGTATTTGACGCGGTTCTGTCTAAGTTAGCAATCATTTGCCTAATATGGATCGCCATCAACGAGTCTGTCAGAACAGCCCCTACCGCGCCTTCGCCCCGAGCAATACGGGCACTCAGCTCGCTGAAATTCTTGGTGATTATCGCTAGATTCTCGTTATTCACCTGCAAAGTAGACAGCATGGCGTCCAATCCTCCTTCCTCAGCACTTTGTAACACATCGCCTTCCTCGATAGGTGGCGCATCGCTGCTGCCACCTTCAATGACGATCAGCTTGTTTCCGATAAAACTCTCCGATCCGATTTTGGCAACCGCGTCCTTTCGGATGTATTCATGCGATTTCTCTTCGATGGCCATGACGATCTCTACCTGCTTAAGGTTCTTGAATGTGATGCTTTTGATCGTTCCGATTTTCACACCCGAAAACCAAACATTATTGCCAGCTTTGAGGCCGCTCACGTCATTGAATACGGTGGATACGCGTACGTTTTTGGAAAAACGGTTCTGCTGGCCGCCAAGCACCAAAATACCTGCCACCAAAATAACCAACCCCACCAGTACAAACAACCCTACGATAATTGAACGTTTATTTTCTGTAGCACTCATAGATCATTTGATAAAATTATAGTCATAAAACGGTTTGACCCGGTTATCGTCCGTGTCAAAAATCTGGTCAAAATTACCTTCACGTTCAAATTTACCGTCAAGCAGCATCACGATCCGGTCGCCCACACTCTTTGCACACGCCAGATCATGCGTGATGATAATCGACGAGGTCCTGTATTTTTCCTGCACCTCGTTGATCAATCCATTGATCTCAATGCAAGTAATGGGATCGAGTCCAGCGGTTGGTTCGTCGTATAGCATGATTTCTGGACGAAGTATCAGCGTACGTGCTATCCCGATCCGCTTGCGCTGACCGCCGGACAGCTCCGAGGGCATTTGGTTGATCGCCTGTAAGAGTCCCACCGCATCCAGCACATCTTCCACTTCGTGGTTAATTTCTGAGCGCGAAAGATGACGTTTATTACGTACCAGTGGAAACTCCAGATTCTCGCGCACGGTCATGCTGTCATACAACGCACTGTTCTGAAATGAAAAACCTATTTTCAGCCGGAGTTGCTGCAATTCCTTTTCAGTTAGTTCATCCAAGTGTTCACCCAGCACTTCAATGGTTCCTGAATCGGGTTTTAACAATCCGGATATCAATTTGATCAGTACCGATTTCCCCGTACCCGATCGTCCCAGAACGACCAGGTTCTCTCCTTTATACAATTCAAGATTCACTCCACGCAACACATGCAGATCGCCAAATGACTTGCTTACATCCCGCACGTCTATCACCTGTGTGCTCTGATCAATATGTCCGTCTGCTTTCAACATGACTTAAGCGCGCATTGCCTGAATAATTTGTACAATCAATATTTCTTCGATAAATATGAGGAACATCGACATAACGACCGCCCAATTAGCCGCCCTGCCCACTCCCTCGGTTCCTTTGGATGAATTATAGCCTTGGTAGCAGCCTACAATGCCGATCGTAAAGCCAAAAACCACGGCCTTCAACACCAACGAAAATATATCCAAATAAGTTACTGCTTCAAACACTTGATCGAAATAAACCGCGAAACTGGTGTTTTCATTTTGGTTTACGCTCAAAAAGGCACCGATTAAACCTACCCCTGCCGTGTAGAAAGAAAGGATGGGTATCGTAATTGTCGTAGCTAGCACTCTACTCACCACCAAAAATTTAAACGGATTGGTACCGGAAACCTCCATGGCATCGATCTGCTCCGTCACCTTCATCGAGCCCAATTCGGCACCGATCTGTGAGCCCACTTTGCCCGATGCAATCAATGCGGTAACCAGCGGTGCCAGCGCGCGGATAATCGCGATGGATATCAGGGCGGGCAACCAAGAGGTGGCACCAAATTCAGCGAGCGACGGACGGGATTGGTTGGTGAACACAATGCCCGTAATGAAGCCCGTCAGCGAAATCAACGGCAGTGATTTCCATCCCACTTCGTAGCATTGCCGGATAATTTCCTTGAATTCGTAGGGAGGCATGAACACCTCCCGATAGAAACGCATAACAAACCGATGGATATTAGCTAATTCGATCAGTATGCGCTGTATCTTGTTTATCATCGGGGATTTCAGCAGTTAAGGCTACAAAAATAGAAGATTAATTTTAATCTGTATCGTTTATTTGTCATTCAAACCCGTCGCGCAGGCAACCGTCCGTTATTCCGGGCCCTCCCGCAACAGTGAGCCGTTCCCGGAGTCCAGGCAAATACCCTTGCCAATGCACTAGTAAACACCAATTTCGGCAAAATGTTCTTGGAAAACCAAACGTAACAAAAAGAAAGACGCTGCCACCCCGTTAAACCCTGGCCCCTGCTTTGCAGTCATACCCACAGAAACGAACAAGATTGTTAGATTTAAATCAACTTGTCATGAAAACGTTAAAAAGAACCGGACAATTAGTGATAACTGCACTTACCTTCATGGTGATGGCAGCAACCGGCACCGTGAAGGCTCAACCCGGTATGAGCGTTTCATTTCAAATGTTCTACGACGAACTTTCACCTTATGGGGAATGGATAGACGACCCCGAATATGGATATATTTGGCTTCCTGACGTAGATCGTGATTTCCAGCCCTATGCTTCCCGCGGCCATTGGGTAATGACCTCTTACGGCAATACCTGGGTTTCGGATTACGATTGGGGCTGGGCTCCGTTTCACTACGGACGTTGGACCTATTCCGACTATTACGGTTGGGCGTGGGTACCGGGCTATGAATGGGGACCTGCGTGGGTGAGCTGGCGCAGCGGCGGTGGTTATTATGGCTGGGCACCGCTCGGCCCCCGGATGAGCATCTCCATCAATATGGGCATCCCTGCCGCACATTGGGTATTTGTGCCGCAACGTTACATCTGCAGCCCGCGGATCTACAGCTACTATGCACCGTATCGGAACCGTGTGAACATTTATAACCGTACGACGATTATCAACAACACCTATGTATACAACAACCGCACGTACGTAACCGGCCCACGGCACAGCGAGATCGAGCGTGTAACACGCAGCCGGGTGGCCATTCGGGATATCAATAGCGCTTCCCGTCCCGGACGGGCATCGGTCAGTAGCCGCTCGGTAAGCTTATACCGTCCGGAAGTTGACCGCAGCTCCCGCTCTTCGGCACGCCCTTCGCGGGTAGCCGACGCAGCGACCGTGCGGTCGGCCGGATCACGCAGCGCCAGTTCACGGACCGGCGGTCGCACGGAAGCCACCGATCCGAGGACTTCTTCCGCTACGCGCGGCACGGCCTCCAGGAATAACGCAGCCACACGCGGAGCGCAGTCAACCACCCGTGAGAACGGCAATACTGCCCGGACATCCCGGACATCGGAAAACCGTTCCAAGGCCACTGCGCCGGCGCGGCAATCGGCCCCCGAGCGCACACGCACGGAATCACGTACCCGCAGGGAGTCCGGCAACTCACCGGCACCCCGTGCTGAACGCAACCGTGCCAGCCGTCCGGAGGTAAACAGCAGCCGTTCGCAAACAAACGGCCGCGAAAACGTGACGCCACAACGCTCACGTGAACGGGTACAGCCTCAAGCGAGGGAGCGGGTACAGCCTCAAGCAAGGGAACGCGTACAACCCCAAGCAAGGGAACGCGTACAACCTCAAGCCCGGGAGCGCAACCAGCCGGCAGCACGGGTACACACCGTATCATCGCGGTCGTCACGCGAGAATGTCAGGCCTTCGTCCTCCCAGACACAGCGCAGTACCTCCAGCCGTAACACCTCGGTGTCTTCACGTTCAACGTCGCGGCCAAGTGTATCGACAAGCCGCAGTTCCGAAAGAAGCAGCAGCGCCGTACGGGGCCGTTCGGATGAGCGGTCGGGGTCTTCCCGCGGCCGGGGATAATTCCCGCTAGCGTAGACCAGCAATCGTAAAAAGAAGAAGCGGTCCGATCGGACTGCTTCTTCTTTTTTCCATATATTTTTCTACTTTTGAAACCAGTAAAAACCATTTGTTAACCATGGATAAAAGCAGACGCACCTTTATAGGAACCACGTTAATGAGAGCCGCGATGGCGGTCAGCCTTCCCGAAATTGTCAAAGCCGCTGGGATCTCTTCGGCTCCGAAGATCCGCATTCAGGAAAACGACGTCGTCTTATTTCAAGGAGACTCCATCACAGACGCCGGGCGGGACAAAGAAAACAAAGCCCCCAATAACAGCCGTGCACTGGGAACCGGTTACGCGTTTTTGGCCGCCGCGAACCTTTTGAATACACATGCATCGAAGCAATTGACGATCTATAACCGCGGGATCAGCGGAAATAAGGTCTACCAGCTGGCCGACCGCTGGGAAGAAGATTGTTTGGCTCTCAAACCCAATGTACTCAGCATCCTCATCGGTGTAAACGACTTCTGGCATAAATTTGACGGAAAATATGACGGGACCATACAAGTGTACCGCGACGATTACCGCAAACTGATCGATCGAACGCTGACCGCACTTCCCGGAGTCAAACTCGTCATCGGCGAGCCCTTTGCCGTCAATAACGTGAAAGCGGTGACCGACGCCTGGTATCCGGATTTTGACGAATACCGCCGGGCGGCAAGGGAAATCGCCACGGAATATGGAGCAGCATTTATCCCCTATCAACGGGTATTCGATGAAGCAGCGAAAGTGGCAGCTCCCTCCTATTGGACCGGCGACGGTGTGCATGCGTCCTTAGCCGGGGCGCAATTGATGGCTGAAGCTTGGCTAGCAGCGGTGAAGTGATGATCAATTCCCTGCTCGATAACGACTTTTATAAATTCACCATGCAGCACGCGGTGGTGAAATTATTTCCCAAGGCCAAAGCAAAATACCGGTTCATCAACCGGGGTGGGCATACCTTTCCTGATGGATTTGCAGAAGCGTTACGGAAAGCTGTTAACGAGCTGGCAAAGCTCCAGCTCACGCGCCAGGAAAAAAACTTCTTTGCCATCACCTGCCCTTATATCGACCCTACTTATTTTGACTTCCTGGAAGGGTACCGATACGATCCCGAAGAGGTTCACATCCGGCAGCTTGGCGAAGAACTTTCCGTGTCAATCGAGGGATATTGGTATCGCACGATCCTGTGGGAGGTACCGATTATGTCGCTGATCTGTGAACTCTACTATCAGATGACCGGCCAGCAGCGGCAACCGGATGACCAGGTCGTGGAAACCGTACGGCGAAAAATCAATCAATATGGCCAACTGGGTATTACCCTGGCGGAATTCGGCACCCGACGGCGTCATTCCTATGCGGTACACCGGCTGGTGGTCCAGGCACTCACCCAATACGGCAAGGGTTCGTTTATCGGCACCAGCAACGTACATATGGCCATGCTGTACCAGACCAAACCCATCGGAACGCATGCGCACGAATGGTTTATGTTCCATGCGGCAAAATATGGATTCAAAATGGCCAATCTGCTGGGGCTCGAGCACTGGTCGGACGTGTACCGGGGAGATCTCGGCATCGCACTCTCCGATACCTATACGACCGATGTCTTCTTTACGCAATTCGACAAAAAACTCACCAAATTATTCGACGGCGTCCGCCACGACAGCGGTGATCCGTTGCAGTTTGCCGATAAAGCCATCCATCACTACCAACAGAAAGGAATCGATCCGCGTTCCAAAACCATCATTTTTTCCGATGGGCTGAATTACGAGAAAGTTGCCCGCATCGTCGAATATTGCCGGGACCGCATCGGAATGTCCTTCGGCATCGGCACGAATTTTACCAACGACGTGGGGCTTTCGCCGATGAATATTGTGATTAAAATGACCGAGGCCTATCCCGAAGAAGCGGAGTGGACACCGGTTATTAAACTTTCCGACGAACCTGGCAAGCATACGGGTGATGCAGAAACCATTGCGCTTGCCAAACAGATCCTGCACATCTCCCATGGCGACTGATGTTCTGGGCAGTGCCCTTCGCGACTATTTTCACGGCAATACCAGCGACAAGCTGATGCTGCACACCAGTTACGGCGACCTGGAAGAAATGCCGGTTGACGTATTTTTCCGGCAACCTGACGATTTTCCGGAACTGGAACACATCGCACTCGCGTTGTGTGACGGCCGCACGCTCGATGTCGGAGCGGGTGCGGGCAGTCACGCCCTGTATCTGCAGGAACGGGGCTTTGATGTAACCGCTTTGGAACTATCGTCCGGGGCGTGTTCCGTGATGCGCCAAAGAGGCGTCCGAACCGTGCTGCAACGAGACTTTTTTGACTACCGTGAAGGCGGCTACGATACACTTCTGTTTCTTATGAACGGCATCGGTTTAGCAGGAACCGTAGCGGGGTTAAGCTCGTTGCTGAAACACTGCCGCACGCTGCTCCGTCAGGGTGGGCAGCTTTTGTTCGATTCCTCCGACATTACCTATCTTTATTCAGACGGGTCGGTCGGGAAACCACATGGATATTTTGGCGAAATCCACTATCAGTATGAATACCGGGGCGTGACCGGAACGCCGTTCAACTGGCTGTTCATCGATCAGGAAATGCTAACTCGTATTGCCCGGATGGAGGGCTGGGTGGTGCAGGTGGTGTTTGAGGATGGGAACGATCAATATCTGGCACGGATGGAACCGATGGCTCAATAGCCCCGCAGTAGACACTGTCCGATATTTCGCCGGTTATTGTATCCCGGAATGCCGCATATACATGAAGTGGTTGTTCCAGCAAATCCAGGTTATGTAGATCCCAGATGTCCGCTCCATTCCGCCGCTCTTCTCCCAGGTCCCGGAAAAAACGGAAAGAATCGCCATCATACGCCAACGTCAGGAGCCTGTGGTATCCCCCACGTTTCAAATAATCCCAGCGGAAGATTAACCGGTTGCCGTCTGCCTTTACCGAACAGTTTGTGGGAGGCTCCAGGTTTCCCTTGGAAATAAGCACTTTTGCGGGGTTCACAAAGGGCTTACCTTCCGAATCGATCTCCAGCGCATGCTTTCTCACCTGCGATTGAGCTAACTGGAACGCGCCAATCCGGCTGCCATTGGGCGCTTCGGTCCGGTAACCGAATTTGACAAAAGGCTTAATCCGCCCGAGATATTCCGACGTAACTTTCATCTTAGCCTGATTCAAAAGTTCCAGTTCAGTAAAAGGCCGTGTACGCCGTTTACCGATCGAACGCATTACATTCTGACCGTTCAAGGTATATCCGATGACGGATCCTACTTTACCGCGGAATGGACCGTTTATTCCCTGCTGTATAATAGCCATCTTAATCGTTTGTTATGATATGTGCTTTATCCGATTCTTTAACGATACAAAGATAGAATATTTAACGAAAATATAATGCTTTTATATAGTATATAAATAGCATTAACCTATACAAACCCTATATTAAGCCTATGTGTATACTTAATTTATTATCTATTTAACAAAACTGACGCACGAAGCAGTATGGAAAAAGTCAGAGAGGAATTTAGAGCGAGGGTAAACGGAAAAAAGGGGCGGGGAGCCCCTTTTAGCGATAGAATTGTTTTGGATTCACAAACACATGATACAAGCGGACAATTCAAAAACCGCAAGTACTTTCAAAAAATTAGACAAACCTATATGCGGTATGACTGTTGATAATATTGTTTAGACTCTACAAATATAGAGAAATTACACATATATCAAAATATTTTTTCCATAAAATATCTAAGCGGATATTTTTATCCCATCTCGAAGATTAAAAGATTAGACGACGTGAATAAGGGGACATTGACGGAACTTGGCCTTTACCTTGCCAAAAGATCCGTGAACAGGGCTGAAGTTGCAAGAAAAACAGGGCTGAGTACCTATCGACTCAGCCAATTGAGTATCAATCCAAAATCACAGCTGCGAGCAGACGAACTCTACCTTATCGCGTTGGCCATCGGGGAAGATCCGGGCGTCATGTTCAAACATCTTTACCGGGAAGCTTCCCTCCATGGCGAATAATATCCGCTACCTAGTCGATCCACTCAAAGCCCGCGTAGGGTACCAGCACTTCTGGAATTTTTATACCCGCTGCCGTTTGATTGTCTTCCAAAAGCGAGGCCAATATACGGGGCAATGCCAGGGCGCTTCCATTAAGTGTGTGTGCCAGCTGGGTTTTGCCGTTTTCCCCTTTAAAGCGCACCTTTAGCCGGTTGCTTTGGAAAGTTTCAAAATTGGATACGGAAGAAACCTCCAGCCAGCGTTTTTGGGCGGCGCTCCACACCTCCATGTCGTACGTCAGCGCGGACGTGAATCCCATATCCCCGCCGCAGAGCCGCAACACCCGGTATGGGAGGTTCAGTGCCTGCAGCAACGACTGGACATAGGCACTCATCTCCTCCAGCGTCTCGTAAGATTTATCAGGATGTACGATCTGCACAACCTCTACTTTGTCAAACTGGTGCAGGCGATTCAAACCCCGCACGTGGGCACCATAGGATCCCGCTTCACGTCGGAAACACGGTGTATAGGCCGTCATTTTGATGGGGAAGTCGGACTCCTTGACGATGGTATCACGGTACAGATTGGTTACCGGTACCTCCGCCGTGGGGATCAAGTACAGATTGTCAACTCCGACGTGGTACATCTGTCCTTCTTTGTCGGGTAGCTGGCCCGTGCCGAATCCGGACGCTTCGTTGATGAGGATGGGCGGCTGTACCTCTTTATACCCCGCCTTGGCGGCTTGATCCAAAAAGAAATTGATCATGGCGCGTTGCAGGCGTGCACCTTTGCCTTTATATACCGGAAATCCAGCGCCGGTAACCTTGGTACCGAGTTCAAAATCGATGATGTCGTATTTTGCCGCCAGCTCCCAATGGGGCAACGCATTTTCGGGAAGTTCGGGACGATGGCCGTGTTCCAACACCACCTCGTTGTCTTCCGCACCGCCCCCACGCGGTACGGACTTGTGCGGCAGATTAGGCAAAAGCACCAGCTTCTCGTATAAATACGCCTCGACCGCAGCCTGTTCGTCGGCAAGCTTCTTTTGTTGCTCTTTATATCCTCCGGAACGCGCTTTGATCGTCTCGGCTTCTTCCCGCTGCCCCTGCCGCATCAACTCGCCAATCTGGCGTGCCGCCGCATTCGCCTCAGCAGCAATGGAATCCGACTCAGTCTGAAGTTGCTTACGGCGCTCATCAAGCGCAATCACTTCATCTACCAGTTCCAACGCTTTGAAGTTACGGATTGCCAGACGTTCGACCACATGGTCGCGGTTCTCTCGGAGATAATTAACTTGCAACATATTTTCGTTTATTTGTATCGCGCAAAAATAAGAAAAATGCTTTACCTCGTCCCCACTCCCATCGGTAATCTGGAGGATATGACCTTACGAGCAATACGTATCCTGAAAGAGGCCGACGTTATCCTTGCTGAAGATACCCGTACCAGTGCCCCCCTGCTCAGGCATTTCGGCATTGAAAAAAAGGCATACGCCCATCATCAGCACAATGAGCACAAAGCGGTGAATGAGGTTATCCGCTTCCTCAAAGAAGGCCAGGCGGTCGCTCTGATATCTGATGCAGGCACACCGGCAATATCCGACCCGGGATTTCTTTTGGTGCGTGAAGCGATTAAAAATGGGATCGAGATCCAATGCCTACCCGGCGCGACCGCTTTTGTGCCGGCACTGGTTGCTTCGGGGTTCCCATGCGACCGGTTTTGTTTCGAGGGCTTTCTTCCGGTAAAAAAAGGGCGCCAGACGAGATTGAAAGCGCTCGTCAATGAAAACCGGACGATGGTCTTTTATGAGTCGCCACACCGGCTGACGAAAACGCTGCAGGAGTTTGCCGATACCTTCGGCCGAGAGCGGTTGGCTTCTGTATCGCGTGAAATCAGCAAAGTATACGAGGAAACCGTACGGGGTACGCTTGCCGAAGTGATCGCACATTTCACTTCGCATCCGGTGAAAGGGGAATTTGTGGTGTGCATACAAGGTATGGGATAATCTTCCTATCTTCGCGTACATGAACATCGATCGATATATCAATGATGGGCAAGATCCCAAGGTCGTCGAAAAGCTGCTGCTGAAACTTCAGGACCTGTTGGCTCACGACGAACAGATACAATACGTAGCCGTGCAGAAGATGCCTGCCGTCACCTTGTTTCCGGACAGCATTGCGGTGACCGATCAGCGGATCTTGGTGTGTAAATCGACGAAACTCGGACTCGCTGCCGACTTCGATATCTTTCCTTGGCACCAATTGTCTGAGGTGTGGTTCAAAGAGGGCATACTCGGCTCCCGGCTGTTCCTCATCCCGGCGAAAGGCGACCCTGTAGAGATTGGATACATCCCTAAAAACCAGGCACGCAAAGTATACCAATTGGCAAACGACGCATTGGAAAAGCAACGTTCGGCCGAAAAGCAGCGCTTAACGGAAAAGCAGCTTCCGGAACCGCAACCGGCCCCGCCTCCTCAGCAAACCGAACAGGAAGATGAGCTCACCTTGAAGCTCCGGCGGCTGAAATCGTTGTTTGAGCGGCAGCTGATCACGCAGGAAGAGTACGAAAACAAGAAAAGCGAACTCCTATCCCAACTTTAACCGTGAGAAAGAATTATTTATTTGCACTGTTGAGTGCTTTCTTACTGTGGTTGTCATGGCCCCCTATCCCCTACACCGCTCCATTGCTTTGGCTAGCCTTCATTCCCCTTTTATTAGCCCTCGAAGATGTGATGCGGGGTGACTACCAAAAGAAGGGCGCGAAGGTGTTTTTATTGGGAGGACTAACAGGTGTGGTGTGGAATACAGCCTCCATTTATTGGGTCTTCAACGCTATGAATGCCGTGATGCCGGTCTATGCTGCGGCTTTTGTTTCACTTATCCCCTTCGGTCTGGCCGCCCTATTGATGGCATTCGCCTTTCGCCTCTATTATCAGTTGCGTAAACGGTATGCAATCGGGTGGTCATTCGCCGGATTGGTATCGTTCTGGATCGCTTATGAATACCTGCACCAGACGTGGGACCTCGCGTTTCCGTGGATGACGCTGGGAAATGGTTTTGCCAACGCCCATCAGATGGTACAATGGTATGAATACACCGGTGTGTACGGCGGGACGGTATGGATCTGGGCGCTGAACATATTGGTGTTTCTGGCAATTTTGTCGGCACGCGATGGATTTGCTCCTTCACATCGGCGGAAACTGCTGAGTGTTGTCGTTCTGCTGATCGGTGTGCCTACTTTTTGGTCGCTATGGCGGTACACGACCTATGAAGAACGGGAAAACCCTTCTAATATCGTGGTGGTACAGCCAAACGTCGATCCTTATGGCAAGTTCACTTTCCTGACACCTGAATCACAGATCGATAACCTGGTGAAGCTATCGGAGTCCATTGCACAGCCGAATACCGAATTTTTCATCTGGCCGGAAACGGCCATCGCCCGACAGGGAGGTTTTGACGAAGATCGCTTTTACGAACACCCTACCTTTTTGCACATCCAGCAATTTCTGGATCGGTACAAAAATGGAAACGTGCTCTCGGGCATCGAAGGATACCGGATCTACAACGGTCCACAGACCCCCACGGCACGTGCCTTTGAAGGCGTTTATTACGACGCATTTAATTCGGCCGTGCTCATTGAGAATTCGGCAAAGCTGCAATACTATCACAAATCCAAGTTGGTGGCCGGTGCCGAGCAGTTCCCCTTCGGAGGCGCGCTGGCATTCCTGAAACCGCTGTTCGAAGGATTCGGTGGCACCACCGGAGGTTACGGAAGCCAGGACAAGCCTTCGGTTTTCTATTCGCAAAGCGGCATCGGTGCCGCTCCGGTGATCTGTTACGAATCGATCTGGGGAGATTATGTAGCCAAGTCTATCGAACAAGGTGCACAGTTCATTGCCATCATTACCAACGACGGCTGGTGGGGCAATACGGCCGGCAAAGACCAACACCTGGCATACGCCAAATTGCGGGCGATCGAAACTCGGCGCTGGGTAGCCCGGTCGGCCAACACCGGTATCTCGGCATTCATCAACCAACGCGGTGACGTCGTGCGAAAAACCAAGTGGTGGGTACCGACGGCCATTAAGCAGGACATCAATCTCAATGAGGAAATCACGTTTTATGTGCAAACGGGCGACTATCTCGCTTATGCCGGATGCGCAGGAAGCCTGGTGTTCGGTGTTCTACTGCTATTTGGATTACGGAAACGGGTAAAAATTAATTGAAAGCTAAAAAACCACGCGCATGTTCACAGGCATTATCGAAACCATCGGCAAGGTATCACGCCTCGACCACGAGGCCGGCAACCTGCACATCACCGTCGCGTCCGCACTCTCGGACGAACTGAAAATCGATCAGAGCATATCGCATAACGGGGTCTGCCTCACGGTGGTGGCTTTGTCGCCCGGCGAACATACAGTAACCGCCATTGCGGAAACGTTGTCAAAAAGCAACCTCGGCGGCCTGCAACTCGGCAGTGAGGTCAATCTCGAGCGCTGCACCAAAGTGGGCGACCGGTTGGATGGGCATATCGTGCAAGGGCACGTGGATCAGACCGCGCGATGCATAGCCATCGAAGACCAACAGGGCAGTTATCTGTATACCTTCCAATATGATGCCGGTCCGGGTAACATAACGGTCGAAAAAGGCTCGATTACGGTCAATGGAATCAGCCTTACGGTCGTAGATTCTAAAGACAGCCAATTTTCGGTTGCCATTATTCCATATACCTACGAACACACAAATCTTAAGCAGGTTAACGTCGGTGATGTCGTCAATCTTGAATTCGACATTGTCGGGAAATATGTGGCCCGCCTGCTGGGCATGCAGCGCTAGTTATCCCGCCCTCCGTTCGGGTCCCCGCCGAGCACATCCCCCTTTGAGGAACCTATGTTCACAATGCGCATTTCTTGCTGGGGATAGGGAATGGTGATGTTGTTGGTATCGAGGGCTCCCTTTATCTGCTCAAAGACTTCATAATATGCATCCCAATAGACCTCCTTCGGTGCCCAAGCCCGAACGACCAGATTAACCGAACTGTCTGCGAGTTCCGCGACGTGCACTTCCGGCTTCGGAGTGCCTAAGACCCGGCTGTCCGCTTTCAGAACAGACAAAATAACCTCCCGTGCTTCTTTGATATTGGATTCGTAACCGATGCCAATCTTATACTCAATCCGACGTTTGGTAATGCTTGAATAATTGGTGATCACCGAGTTGGCAAGCGGCCCGTTGGGTGCGAACACCGCAATCCCGTCGGCAGTCCGCAGCGTGGTATAAAGAATATCGATTTTTTCCACAGTTCCCGAAGCACCCGCAGCGCTGCTTACGTAGTCGCCCACCCGAAAGGGGCGGAAAAGAAGGATCAACACCCCGCCGGCAAAATTGGAGAGGCTGCCCTGAAGCGCGAGTCCGATGGAAAGGCTGGCTGCGCCCAGCACCGCCACAAATGAGGTGGTCTGTATCCCTACCATCGAGGCGACGGAAATAATCAGCATGGTATACAGGATAAACTTGACAATACTTGCCACAAAATCGCGGAGCGAAAGGTCTACATTTCGCCGTTCGAACCGGTTGCGGAGGACTTTCAGGATCAGCCCGATCAACCAGCTTCCGATGAACAACAGGATGATCGCGAGGATCAAACCAGGTATCCGCGACAACATCGCTTCGATGATGCGGTCCAATGCAAGTTCCATCTTTTCCATGGGTGGTAAAAATAACAAATCGGAATGAATTTTACGCCTGCCGCCCGCAAGCTTGGATCCGCTGGGACTTGCATATCATATGATTCTTTCTTATTTTTGTGTAATCGATCTAAAAAACTGGAATAGAATGCGTACCATTACGATTACAAAGTTATATTCATTGCTTTCGGGAAAACTGGGAGAAGAATCAGCCGAAAACCTCACAACGTATATCGAAAAAAAAAATCAAAGAAGAGGTGGAAGATAAAACAAAAATTTTGGCGACGAAAGCCGATTTAGCCAAGAATAAAACCGAAATCATCAAATGGATGTTTGTTTTCTGGAGTGGACAAGTTGCCGCGACATTCGGTGTCATTTTACTTTGTTTGAATAAATAACACTTTCCTGACTCACTTGGACAGTGACCATGGATTGGAAAACCGCCATCGACGGCTTCAAGCACTACCTCCAACTGGAGCGGGCCATGTCTGCAAATACGGTTGAGGCATACCTCGATGACGTATCCAAACTTCAGCAGTTCGCCGAACCACAAGCGATAGAACCCCAAAGTATTACGCCGGTACAGCTACAGGATTTTTTAACATGGATCAACGGATTCGGGCTCTCCGCATACAGCCAGGCCCGCATCCTCTCCGGCATCAAAACATTTTATCTCTTTATGGCACTGGAGTACGGATTGGTTGAAAACCCCACGGCACTGATCCAGGCGCCGCGCCTGGGCCGCAAGATCCCGGACGTACTCAACATCACGGAAATAGACGACCTCATCGCTGCAATCGACCTGACTGCCGCCGAAGGTATGCGTAACAAAGCCCTGCTGGAGGTTCTGTATGGCTGCGGCCTCCGGGTGAGTGAATTGGTAGGCTTGAAAATTTCCAACCTGTTTCTGGACGTGGAGTTTATCAAAGTCGAAGGCAAAGGCAGCAAAGAACGCCTGGTACCTATTGGCTCCCAAGCGGCCAAATATCTCCATATTTATCTGAACGAAATACGCATCCACCAGAAGATCAAACCGGGCTTCGAGGACTTCGTATTCCTGAACCGCCGGGGCGCGCCGTTGACCCGAGTCATGATATTTATTATCATCAAGGACCTTGCGGCAAAAATCGGATTGAAGAAAAAAATCAGTCCCCACACGTTCCGCCATTCGTTTGCCAGCCACCTGGTCGAAGGCGGTGCCGATCTGCGTGCTGTACAGGAGATGCTGGGACACGAAAGCATTACCACTACGGAAATCTATACCCATGTGGATCGCGATTACTTACATTCGGTTATCACGCAATTCCATCCGCGCTCCTAGTTTATGGTTCATGATCAACGCTGCCGACTGAGCCATAAATCTAGTTAGTATACTGACAATCAGAAATTTATTTGCAAACCTCAATTATTAAAATAAACTTTGTTGCATTTGATTTGTTTATTAACGCAACTATGTTGAAATTTGTGGCCTGATCGATAACGACACGATGCGGATCTGGACGATACTTATTTCTATACTTGTTTCCATACCGGGCTTATTTGTCGAGGCCGGGTATTCCCAAACTCCGACATGCCACCTTACTATCCGGGGCCGGGTAGTGGACAGTGACACGCAGCTCCCCTTATCGGGCGTGACCCTGAAAATCAATCCCGGCACGCAGCAAATTCTTTCCGATGGGCATGGCTATTTCCGGTTTGTGCAGCTCTGCAGCGGTACCCGGTATGCGATTACTGCTACCAGCGTGGGTTTTGATAGCCTGACTACGGAAGTCACGCTGGAGAGTGACGCGACCCTTACCTTGACACTTCATCACGATCAGATCTTGTTGCACGATGTCAATGTGGTAGGCCACCAGCAGACCGTGGTTACCACGAATGCGGTACGGACTGTCTCCCGCGAGCAAGCCGCACAGGTACAGGGAAAAACGTTGGCTGACATCTTCAGTACGTTGCCCGGGGTAAGCATGTTGCAGACCGGTACGACGATTGCAAAACCGGTCATCAATGGGATGCACAGCAACCGGATCCTGATTCTGAACAACGGCATCCGGCAGGAAGGCCAGCAATGGGGCAGCGAGCATGCACCGGAGATCGATCCATTTGTTGCAAAGGAATTCCGGCTGGTAAAGGGCGCGGAAGGTGTTCGCTACGGCGCCGATGCCATCGGGGGCGTCATCATTACGTCGCCATCTCCTTTGCCCGTCGATCCGCATCTATCCGGCGAGCTGAATACCCTCTACCAGACCAATGGCCGCGGCGGTATCCTATCCGGCATGCTGCAATCGGGAGTCAGTGCCTTACCGGGACTTGCGTGGCGTGTACAGGGCACGGCCAAACGGAGTGGAAATGTACGCACGGCTGATTATTACCTTGGCAATACCGGACTGGCGGAGTACAATGTCTCTGCTGCACTGCGCTATAGCCGCCCGCAATCGGTGTTTGATGCTTACTACAGCCGGTTTTATACGTCACTCGGCATTTTCACCGGAGCCCATGTCGGCACCACAGCCGACATACGGGCCCGCGTTGAGGCCGGCCGGCCTTTCGAAACGTATCCGTTTACTTACGACATTGATGTTCCCCGCCAGCGCGTTACACACGACCTCGGTAAGCTGAAATGGCACCGCGATTATTCCGGCGGCGGCAGTTCCGATATCCAGTATGGTATTCAGCGCAACCACCGGCAGGAGTATGACATGCGCCGTGCGGACCGCGACGCCTTGCCGATGCTTGATATGGTCCTGACCACCCAGACGCTGGATGCGAATTACCAGACACCGCTTTACGACCACTGGCGCACACAGGTGGGGACCAACCTGACGTTACAGGTGAATAACAACGTCCCGGGAACGCTGAATACGCCGCTCATTCCGAACTACGACAGTTTCACCGGTGGGCTTTTTGCCATCCAGCGGCTCATCCGGGAGACGCACGAATGGGAACTGGGAATCCGGTATGATTTTAAAACCTTTGATGCCGCTGGGTTCGATAAACACCAGAACCTGTATGGCGGCCAGCGCGACTTCCACAACGTCAGCGGCTCTTTTGGCGCTGTATGGCACATGAGCGCAGCTTGGCAGCTACGTAGTAACCTCGGCTTGGCATGGCGTGCACCCAGTGCCAATGAACTATATAGCAACGGCCTGCACCATGGATCAGCCCTCTATGAAATCGGGGATGCGGGGCTGGGTAGCGAACACGGATATAAATGGGTCGTCAGCCCGTCATATGCCAATGGCGCGCTGACCGTCGACCTTGATCTGTACGCGCAGTATATCCAAGACTATATCTATGCACAGCCCTCACCCGGCGAATTTCTGCAAACCATCCGCGGTACATTTCCCGTGTTCAGGTACACGCAGACCGACGCGTCGTTTTTTGGTGCAGACCTTGCCCTGCGATACGCATTATTTGCAGACCTCGATTACCACCTCAATGCTTCGGTTATCCGTGCCCGTGACATAACCCATGACAACTATCTTCCCTATATCCCATCCGATCGGTTCGATCACCGGCTGCGATGGCAGTTGCCCATAGAAAGTAAGATAACGAGCAACACCTATCTCACCTTTGCACACCAATGGGTACTGGAACAAAGGCGTTACGAACCAGCGTCGGATTACGCACCACCACCGCCGGCCTACCACCTCTTTTCCTTGTATGCCGGCAGTCAATTTGCTTTAGGCAATCATCCGTTAGAAGCGGGTGTATCCATAACTAATTTATTTAATAGAAGTTATAAAGAATACATGAATCGATTTCGCTATTACAGCCATGGTTTGGGCCGAGAAATCGGCATCCGATTATCATATTCTTTTTAGCTATTCAATACGCTATTTGTCAACTGATAAAACAATATAATTAAATAACTTGTTTAACTCAAATCTTAATTAAGTCCGTTATGAAGCATTTGTTTAGCCCCCTTCGTTTTACGCTGTTATCGCTGGGATTCCTGGTGTTTGCAGTGTCGTGCAGCAAGGATGACCCGGAACCTGAGATCCCTCAGGAAGAAATCAAATCGGCGACATTGACCTTTACCGAAGTAGATTGGCACGACGGTCATGCCGAGGATCTTGAAAACCCGGAAGTCGTGGCGGTAACGTTTGACGAGACCGGTTTACCTCCGGTGGGTACGCACCTGCACTTGGACGCCGGAAAAACCTACCGCCTCACGTTGAGCACCACAGACTTCGCCGGCCGGGAAGGTGCCGAACAGGAATTCCTGGCGGAATCCGACATCCACCAGATTTTCTTCCTGGGCGCTCCGGACGGGGTACTGGACTACCAATATGCCGATCCTGAGAACAAGCGGGTGGGTATAACGGGATATTTACACGTGCTGAAACCATCCGACTCGTTTGTGTTCAATGTCATCCTGCGCCACTTAAACAACGGCGTAAAGGCTAACATCACAGCCGATGATTGGAACAATCCCAACTACACGCAATTCAGTGGGGCGAACGACCTTGACCTTAAAGTAGAGGTTCACGTAGTGGACGGGGATGACCACGGTCATTAAACATTAAACAACGGTATTGAGGACGGTGCCGGTTTCGGACGCCGATTATCCGGGATTATCCGGCATCGTCTCCTTTCAGAAACTCCAATACCTTATCGTTATGTTCGGCGGCATTCATCAACGCCCGGTAGTTAAATACGATCTTCCCGTCAAGCCCGACTACAAACGTCTCCCGCCCGGTAAGAAAAAGTACATTTTTCACACCGAACTGTTTCAGCACCCGGTTGCCGGGGTCGCTGAGTAGGATAAAAGGCAACCTGTGTTTTTCCGCAAATGACCGGTGGCTTTCCACGCTTCCGGAGTTAATGCCAATAACAACGGCACCCGCATCGGTATAGTCTGCAAAACTATCCCGGATCGCACAGGCCTGCTTCGTGCAACCCGGACTTTCGTCTTTGGGGTAAAAATAGATGACCAGTTTTTTCTTACCGATGTAATCCGCGATATCCACATCACGGCCCGATTGATCTTTCAGAACAAAGCGGGGCACTTGATCCCCGATTTCTAGTGTTTCCATAGGTTTTGTTTTTTCGCTTTCCTGCGCGCACGCCACTACGGCGCCGACCGATACCACCGCCATCAACGCTATTTTCAACAACCTATACATCGCGTTGCCTCCTTGCTTTGTCGAGCCGGATCATCGCCCCGAAGTCGAGTCCTGTCGCCATCGCCTCCACCGTCATGCCGATGCGTTTTGCGCGCGTGGGATCGGTTTTTGCGTCGTTGATGTATTTGATGAAATAATTGCGGTGCGATTTGGGCATTGACATGAATCTTGCCATCAGATTCCCTTCATCGTCCGATAGGCATAGTTCCAAGTCTTCGGGCATCTCGATCACAAATTCCCGATCTTCCTCCAAGCGGAGGGACAGAAAATCCCCCACGCCCTTCTTTAATTTTTTTCTCATGCCACCATTGATGGCGAGGAAGTAGTCGCCTTCCCCTTTGGGCATCAAGGCCAGTCCGGAAAACGGCTGATCGTCGATTTCCCCGCGTACCCGGTAGACCTGCCGACAGCCGGGTTTTAGCTGTTCGGCTATGGTACGCGGCACTTCGATATACGCCCATCCCATCATTGCCGGACCATGCTGGATTTCGGATCGTTCGATAAGTGCCCGGAATTCTACCATGCTAAATCTCTTTTATTGCGCGATGTAAAATACTTCGTTAGTTAACTCTAAGTCAGGAATTTTTACCGGTTTGCTAAACAATCCATACACCGAAGATCCGCTGCCGCTCATGGCGGCAAATAGGGCTCCGTTTTCATACAGCTGATTTTTAACTGCCGCTATTTCGGGATGATTCGCAAAAATGCCGGACTCGAAGTCGTTGACGATGGTGTCCCGCCATTCGGTTACTGGACGGGTGATGGCCGACTTCAATTGCCGCCCCTCCGGATCCGGTGTGACCGTCCCATAGGCTTCCGCCGTCGATATGTGTACCGGAGGCTTAACCAACACCAAGTGGTATGCCGACAGATCAATCTTTACGTCTTGGAAAACATCACCGATTCCGGAGGCCAGTACAGGTGTATTACGGATAAAAAAGGCGCAATCCGCGCCCAGCCGGCGTGCATAATCCATCAACTGCGGTTCGTCAAGCTTTAATTCGAACATCGTGTTCAGCAACGTTAACAGAAACGCGGCATCCGCCGAGCCACCGCCTAGTCCGGCACCGATGGGAATGGCCTTATGCAGGTAAATATGCACGGGCGGCAAATCGTGTGTTTCACTGAGCAGCCGATAAGCCCGGAGGCAGAGATTGTCGTGTCCATCGCCGGGAACGGGGATACCGGAGGGGATAAAGCGCATATCCGGAGCTTCTACCACTTCCACGACATCATATAGTTTCAGCGGATAGAAGACGGTTTCAAGATTGTGGTATCCGTCTTCTCTCCGGCTCAAGACCTGCAAGCCGATATTGATTTTGGCATTGGCAAATGCAATCATTTAACTTTTTCTATGCATGATGTAGACAAACTTAGATAAATTACCTTTTATATGCAATTTGATGGCGTTACATATAAAAGGAATTTATCGGTCTCTCCTCTGCCAATGAAAGACCATATTTTAGAGGAAATATACGGGTTCAATGGGCAATCTCTATAGCTTTACGCAACTCCGCTGTAACGCTCTTGTTGGTCTGCGTGTCATCAGGCTGCTTTTGCGTAGCAAGGGTATCTTTGGAGAAGTATTTGGGATGGATAACTTGGGTACGGATACCTTTGGTACGCAACTCAGCTGTAACGCTCCCGTTGGTCCGCGTCACTAGGCTGCTTTTGCGTAGCCAAAGGTATCCCGGGTGGTGTCTCTGACGTAGATCTAGTATTTTGGACCTGCTGCAGAGCAAGCCTTGCTGAGACGCAAGCGGAGCGCAGCGGGTCCCAGCTTGCGAGCGGCAGGTCCAAAATACCCCCGAGCAAGCCTTGCTGAGACGCAAGCGTAGCGCAGCGGGTCCCAGCTTGCGAGCGGCAGGTCCAAAATACCCCCGAGCAAGCCTTGCTGAGACGCAAGCGTAGCGCAGCGGATCCCAGCTTGCGAGCGGCAGGTTCAAAATACCTCCGAGAAACAAACAAGCTGAAACCGTATATTTGTATCGGTCGCCTGTAATTAAAAACATTATGGCGGCTTAGTTGTTACTAAACGGAACATCGAACTTCAAGCATGAATCTACGGACCTATTTTAGTATATGTTGCCTAGCAGCGCTATTTTCCTGCCAAAATCGTACACAGAGCGAACACAGCACAACCGGTGATAAATCAACTGCCGGAGATTCGACGGGCGGCAACCCAACGCGAAGCGACCAGGAGCAGAAGTACTGTTTTCTGCGCACCGAGGGAACCCAACAGCAGGATTCATCTTACGTCCAATTGGCGATCCGCAAGGAAACCGTTACGGGCGTTTTCAACGTTATTCCTTTTGAAAAGGACGCCCGACGGGGCACGTTGCTGGGTAAGATGGAGGGCGACACACTTGACTTGGTATGGAGTTTCACCCAGGAGGGCATGCCGGATACGCTTCGGGTAGTATTCGCGTTGCAGGATGGCAGGTTGACGCAAAAACCCCTATCCGTAGATACGGTTACCGGCCGGCAGGTCACCCGCGATACCAGTCGCTTTTCGGTGCTGTACGAACCCGTAGATTGTGTAAGTGATTAGCATTAGCGGCAGAGAAGAGATTAACGGAGGAGGCTGTGTTGACTGGCGGTAAAGAGATCCCGCCAGATCCGGTTGATCTCGGTGGAAGCATCCGCGGCAGCCAATCCGGCGTGGGGATACAGAGCCATCACCTGCTCGCGGCACACATGCACCATGATCCGGCTTTGATCGCTCACCGACTGAAGTATTGAAGGAGATAGCTGCCCCCGATCTGCCAATTCGTTCCACGACGCGTCCACAGCCTGATAAAACGAAGCCCTCACCGTCGCAAGCCGCGCCAGTACGGTTTCGGCCAAATCAACCACCGGATCTTTCAGCAGCCCTTTTGCGCACGACACGAAATGACGCGCCATGCCCAACGTGTTGGCGGCAAGTGTCGCTTCCGCAAATTGCAGGAACGGATACCGGTATATCGGTTGGGCCAGGGTAGCCCGCTCGGGAGCAATGACAAACGCATGGGTTTCGTCCACCCAAATGTCTGACACCTCAAACGAGTGGCTTGCCGTAGCCTTCAGACCGAAAGCCGGCCAGTCCTCGATAATCCGTACATCGTCTTTAGCAAAGAAAAATGACATCACCCGAGGATTCCCGGCTTCGTCCAACAAGGTCTCGCCATCGCGTTCGACGAAGCAGTTGGCCGTAAAATGAGTCAAGTGAGGTGCTCCGGTAGCATAGCGCCACCTTCCGGACACGCGGTAGCCATTCCCCGCTACCGTAGCGGTGCCCGACGCCTGTCCGCTTCCTCCCAGGCAGACGGCCGGATCGGCAAACACGGCCTGTGCGGCCGACGGTTGCATATACCCCACGAACAAATTAGCCCCGGCACAAAGCGTGACCGTCCATCCAAGGCTTCCGTCAATGCCCGCCAGTTCCTCTTCCAGACGAACCCCATCGGGCAGCGTCAATTCCAATCCACCCAAATCCCGGGGTACAAAGAGCTTGAACCAGCCACGATTGTAGAGAATGGCCAACTGCTCCTGCGTCAATCGGCCTTCCGACTCGGCGCGGCCCGACAACGCGCGCAGCTGATCGGCGATTTCCGCGGGAATCATAGCGATGCCCCTTCCCGGCGGATGATACGCCTCCACTCGATAAAGCCGAAAATGGCCACAATAAATAAAAACAAGGTTAACGCGGCATAGAGATGAAGCCCCTTGTGGATAAGCAGCGGAATCGCGATCGCATTGCTGATGTTGAGCCAAACCCAATTTTCGATTTTTCGCTGCGCCAACAGCCACATGCCGGCCCACGCCGTGGCACTTACCCATGCATCCCACGCCGGCACCGTTGAATCGGTGAAATGGACCAATGCATAATATAACAACGGGAAGCCGATGGCGACGATCAGCAGTGTGATGATCCATTCCCTTTTGCCTGAGTAGCCCGCCTTTACCGGGGCCTCGCCCCTGCGCTTCGCCCAGTGTGCCCATCCGTAAATACTCATAGCCAGGTAATACAGGTTCAGCAGGATTTCCGCATACAAGCCCGCATCATACAGCACATAGAGGGTAATCAGGATACTGGCAATTCCGAACGGATACAGCAGCACGCGGTTGGCTTTTGCGAGCAGCACCTGCACTACGCCGCAAATGACACCCACCCATTGAATAAGCAGGAAAAGCCAGTCGCTCGTAAGTGCTACCGGCGCCATCAGACGGACGCGAGTGTTGGCTCGAGTTTCAGGATTGCTGCCGAACGTTCACGCGTTTCCCGGCACAGTTGCTCATCGGCCGCAATGGAATGGTTGAACGAAGGCACCATAGCCTGCAGCTTATCGAGGTACTGCCGGGTCTTCGCCCGTTCCGGAAAACAGCGGGCCAGCAGGTCGATCATGATGGAGACCGAGGTGGATGCACCGGGCGATGCGCCCAGCAATGCCGCGATGGAACCATCGGCGCTGCTCACCACTTCCGTACCGAACTCCAATATGCCGCCATGCTTTTCGTCCTTTTTGATAACCTGTACCCGTTGCCCGGCAACTTCAAGCTCCCAATCTTCCATACGGGCAGTGGGAACGTATTCCCGCAAGGCTTCCAGCCGGTCTTCCGGGCTTTGGCGTACCTGGTTGATCAGGTATTTGGTCAGCGGAATGTTGTCCATTCCGGCGGCCAGCATGGGACGGATGTTATTGAGTTTAATGGAAGCCGGCAGGTCGAGCCAGGAACCATTTTTGAGAAATTTCGTCGAGAAACCCGCATAAGGGCCAAACAACAGCGCCAGCTTGCCGTCGATGACACGGGTATCCAGGTGGGGTACAGACATGGGTGGCGATCCGACCGCGGCCTTTCCGTATACTTTTGCGTGGTGTTGCTCGATGACAGCCGGGTTGGTGCATTTCAGCCATTGTCCGCTGACCGGGAATCCGCCGAATCCCTTGGCCTCGGGTATCCCCGATTTCTCGAGCAGCAGCAGGGATCCACCGCCCGCACCGATAAACACGAATTTAGCAGACACCGTACGCTTTTTGTCGGTGGTCAGGTTCTTCACCGTTACCTCCCAGCGCCCGTCGGCTGCCCGCTCGATGTCGCGCACTTCGTGTGCCAGCCGGAGCTTCACGCCCTCTTTCTCCATCAGATGGCGAAACAAGGCCCTTGTCAACGCGCCGAAATTAACGTCGGTACCGATGTCGATCTTTGTCGCCGCCAGCAGTTCCTTTTTGTTCCGGCCTTCCATCATCAAGGGAATCCATTCCCGCAGCACGGAATGGTCCTCCGTGTACTCCATACCTTTGAAAAGATGGTGTTCTTTCATCGTCTCGTAGCGTCTTTTAAGAAACGCTACGTTCTCCTTCCCGAACACAAAACTCATATGCGGAATACTCCGGATAAAGCTCTCCGGACGGTCTACCAGTCCGTTGACCACCAGGTATGACCAAAATTCCTTCGACTGCTCAAACGACTCCGCAATCTTGATGGCCTTTGCGATGTCCACCGAGCCATCGGGACGCTGGGGCGTATAGTTCAGTTCACATAACGCCGAATGCCCTGTCCCAGCGTTGTTCCATGCATCGGAACTCTCGGCCGCAACCTCGTCCAGACGTTCGAAAATTTCGATGCTTGCACGGGGATGCAGTTCGTTGATTAAGGTGCCTAAGGTAGCACTCATGATGCCCGCGCCGATAAGAATGACATCCACCTCGTCGGCGGTTTTTTTGCTTCTTTTACCCATTCTGTTAAAATTGCCGCAAAATTAGTGACAGAAATCAGAAAATCCCGATTTTTCTGCGATTAATTACAAAATTTTAACAATACAAGCGCTCCGATTTTTCCGCGAAAAAAAAATTTCAAAAAAAATTGCTAAAACGATTTTTGTTTGTAACTTAGCCGTAACAAACCAAGTAAACAAGCATCGTCAGCGATGCCGTTGACCAAATTAATTACGAAAGAAAGGGATAAACTGCCTAATTAATAAACTCTTTTAATTATGACATATGAGAATCTTATTTACATTCATCACCTAATTTAGTTAATCAGGACGGACATTCGATTTGTATGCGGTACCTCACGTTCCGTGTTGCCGACCGTGTATGGATCTATTGGCTGCCTTCGTTGCGGGGCGTCCGGTGACTTTTTGTAAGCTTTTGTAAACTTTTATGCACTGCTACTTCTGGTGGCAAGGAACTCGCATGCCTTTTATTAACTTAAAAGATAATAATTGTCTGAAAAACCAATTTATATGCGTATCACAATAATTCTAACGGGTTGTGCGCTGCTATACCTAACGTATCCCGCATATGCTGCCCGGAACTTTTCCGGCGGGGCGTACCAGTCCACTGTGGATACCACGGGAGCGGCCCAAGACAGTCTCCGTAGCGACACCACGTTGGTCAGGGAACTGGCAATCGGTCGGCGGGATTCCGTTTTCACAGACCTGAGTGCGCGGTTCATGAGTGCGGCACCTGATGACATCGCCCGCTTTCCCGCAGTTTCCCTGCAACAGTACCTGAAAGATCAGGTTGCGGGACTGTATGTGCAGGAAAATACCGGAGAACCGGGAAGTGTACAGCCGATGTACATCCGCGGCCTCCCGATGCCGATCCTTTCCAACAAAGAAGTCTATCAATCACAGCCCTTGGTGGTTGTGGATGGCATTCCGCTCATTGGCGAGCACCCCTTTGCGTTCGACATCCAGCAATACCAATTCAACCGCATCGGCCCGGCCACCAATCTCTTGAGTAACATCGACATGAACAACATCGAGTCGGTAGCGGTGTTGAAGGATCTGGCAAGTATAGCGGTTTACGGACCGTTGGGTGCCAACGGCGTGATCGCCATCACCACCAAACAACCCGGCACCGAGCGTAAAATCAGCTTCAACGTATACGCAGGTGCGGCCCAGCGGCCTACGGTGACCACCATCAACGGCGCGTATGAAAATGCATTCCGCAAGCAGTTTTACGATCGCTACACCGCCACGGGGCGGTATTCGGCGGACGACAGCTATCCGCTTTACCTGAGTGACTCGTTGAACGCCTCGTATTACGGTCCATCCAACTGGACGGACAGCTATTACCAAACCGGCCTGCTGTACTCCGCCAATGCCGATATATCGGGCGGAAGCGAACGTGCGAATTTCCGCTTCGCTGCGGGACATCTACGGAACCAGGGCGTGGCCGATGAAACCGGTTTGAAGCGATACAACGCCCTGTTCAACATCAACATGAAACCCATGAAGTGGCTGTTGTTTTCGGCCATGATCAATGGCAACCGCGTGCAACGTGACCGCAACCGGTCGTTGCGCGACCGCTTTGCCACGGCTTCCTATATCCCCGACCCTTCCTCGCCCCTATCTCCGAATGATGAGATCTACCGGCAGTATCTCGCCCAGTTTGACAACAGTTTTGATAACAACGCGACCAACATCGTGGAGGGGCATGCCAAACTGGTGTTTGACCTGAATCGGGTTAAAATTGCATCCCGACTGGCGGTCGACTACAACGAAGGGTACCGTGACCTCTTTTATCCGCGTACCCTGATGGAAGAAAACAGTTTCGCGTCCAACTACTACGGTTACAACCAACGGCTGATTTTCGACAATCACGTCACATACGACGTCAAAACGGGTGATAGGCATACGCTGTTCGTTGAAGGCGGCGGCGTGCTGCAATGGGATGCGTTCAAATACAACTACGCATATGCCTATAAAGGCATCAACGATTTCATCAAAATCAACTTGCTTCAGTCGGACCCGAACAACGGCGACTACCTCAACCCCACGGCGTTTCCCCGGCAACTGGTCTTTAAATTTCTCGATTACACCAAGCAGAACCTGGTGTCTTTCTATGGCCGCGGATCTTACAACTTCGACAACCGGTACACCGTTTCCCTGTTGCTGCGGTCTGATGGCTCGTCGAATGCCCAGCCTACCAGCCGGTGGCTGTTTACCCCGGTACTGTCGGTGGGATGGAACATCCGGAACGACCTGTTGACGGAAGGTACGCCGTTTTCGACATTCAACCTGCGCGCCAGCGCCGGCCGCATCGGCCGCCTGAATGCGTTTGACAATTTCTCACAGGGACCGTCCTACTCCACGCAGGTCGGGTATACCGGAAACCTCATTACCCCCGGCTACAACGGCATGGGCGTGCTGACCCGGCCTTATGAATTCGGCTGGTCGGGGTACGGCATCCCCTGGGCCTACACCGATCAGTTGAATATCGGCGTGGATCTGGGCTTGGCCGATGAGCGCATCCAGATCAACCTGGATTGGTACACCAAGTACGACCGGAACCAGCTTCTGGGAATTCCTTCCTATGCCGAATTTGGCTATCGCCAGTCGTACGAAGCCGGCATGGACGTCAACAATACCGGCGTGGAACTGCTGATGCGGGTCGATGCCTTCCGTGGGGCCGGGAATTTTTCGTGGACACCGTCCCTTAATATCAACTACAACCAGAACAAACTTACTGCATTGCCGGGCGGCCGCGATGAGCTAGTCATAAACAACCGCCTGTTCCGCGTCGGCGAGCGGATTGACCGGTTCTGGTTGCTGCAAAACGAAGGCATCTATTTGTCGGATGCCGAAGTGCCGGTAACCAACGGGCAACCGCTGCGGTACAACGGCATACCGCTGCGCGCCGGCGACCCGAAATGGGTGGACACCAACGGCGATAACCTGATTGACAACAACGACCGGATGCTTATGGGATCCATCTTCCCGAAAGTATCCGGCGGCTTTACGAACCAGTTCCGGTACGGCAAGTGGTCGCTGGATGCAAATTTCTATTTCAACCTGGGCCGCAACGTGCTGAATGCCGACATGGCCAACCGGTTTGATTTCGTTAACCGGGAAGGAGCCATAGAAATCAATGCAGTGAAGGAAATCACCTTCTGGGAGAAACACGGCGATTACAGCAAGTATCCCATTTACAATCCCTGGAGCAACGTCATTCCCTATCGCATGGAGCAGGATCTGTTCCTGGAAAACGGCTCGTTCCTCAAACTCCGCACGCTGTCGTTGGGCTATGACCTGACCGAGCTGCTGAGCAAGCGGATGGGCACGCTGGATCGGCTTTTTGTCTATTGCACGGGCCACAACCTATTTACGCTCTCCCCCTATACGGGGCGCGATCCGGAGCTGGTTGATTTTATGGGATACGACACGGGATATGGATTGCCCATCCCCCGTACGTATACGTTGGGCATCCGAATGAATTTGTAAACCACAGAAAGCACAAAGATACATCATGAGTAAACCGACAAATCGCAACTTACCGAGCCTACGGCTGATCACCTGGGGCGCTGTGGCCATCCTACTGTGGATGACGGGTGGGTGCAAAAAAATGCTTGACATCGATTCGTCGCGCGTGGTGGGCGAAGAAAACATGTGGAATTCGCTGGAAGACACCCGTGCCGCGGTAATGGGAACCTACGGCCTGGTACGTGCGGCGCTGGCCGATTACAACGCCCACTGGCTTTATGGCGACGTCCGCGCGGGCGAATTTACCAGTCCCTCGAGACAAGATCTCCGCGCCATCATCAGCAATGACCTCACTGCCTCGTATCCATCGCTGGAAGCCCTCTCGAACTGGCGGCGTTGGTATGCGGTGATCAATTCGGCCAACATCTTCCTGGAGCGCGTGCATGAGGTGCACGAAAAAGACCTCCGGTATACGGAAAACAACATGGTCGTAGACATTGCCCAAGTCCGGTTCCTGCGTGCCTTCGCCTATTTTTACATGGTCAGGAACTGGGGAGATGTACCGCTGATCGTCTCCTCGCACGATGGGAATTTTGAAAACAAACCCCGTGAAAACCAGGACCGGGTGCTGGCCTGGGCGGAGCAGGAAATGCTGGCTGCGGCGGCCGACCTCCCCTATCGTTACAGTGCAAACGACGAACAGCAGCAGGGCAATTACTATAACGAAACAACAGGTCGTTGGGATGGTGCGTTAGCGCGCAAGTTAACGGCATATGCCGTACTTGCGCACCTGGCGGCCTGGCAGGGGGACTATCCCTCCGTAGCCAATTACAGCAAGTTTGTGATCGACAATTACCAACGCGCTTCAAACGGTTACATCTCTACCGACCACCTCACCGGGGCAAACGGGTTTTTCTTCAATAAGAATACCAATCAGCTATTCGGCTTTGCTTTTGACTGGGGCCATGTCGATGCCTCTTTTACGGGCCATATCGAAGAACTGACACTGGCCGAACCGGTGGTCAACAAGCGCATCCCCGACATCTACCTGCCGAAGGATTCGATCATCAACATCTTCAACGAAGGCGGCGACGAGCGCTTCAGTCTGGACACCTTGGGCACCCCCGTATCCGAGCGGTATTTTTCCAACTATAACGGCCGGTACCCGATTTTCAGCAAAATCAAATGCATCATGGGCGGGGTAAACGACCCCTCGTTCCGGATTTTCACTAGCGCCATCGTATTCACGCGGCTGGAAGACGTCACGCTGCTGCGCGCCGAAGCGCTGGCCGTATTGGGTGAGCGCTCGGGTGCCATCGAGAACCTCGATGCAATCCGCACACGGCGCGGACTGGACCCGTACAACGAGGAAGTCAACGGCGACCTGCTCAACGCCATCTTTCTGGAACGCCAGCGCGAATTGATGGGCGAAGGCCACCGTTGGTATGACCTGGTACGCTACAACCGCATCCGGCCCGGCCATCCGGTGATCAGCCGGTTGATTACCCAACAAGGCATCTACTGGCCCATTGCCCAGACCCTGCTGGATCAGAATAACCTATTGACTCAAAACGAATACTGGCAATAACCCCGTAACCATGAAGAAACTGATCAATTTTTGCTATTGGCTGCTCCTGGGATTGTTGGTAACCTCCTGTGCCAAAGATGGCGGTTACTACAATCCGGAACCCATTGACAAACAGTTCGTGGGAGACACCTATGCCTACCTGAAAAGCCAACCGGGCGTGTACGACTCGCTGCTCAGCGTGATCGACCGACTGGAACTGGCAGAGACGCTCCGCGACAGCGACATCACGTTGTTTGCGCTGACCAACGAAAGCTTTCAGCTGGCGATCGCAAACCTGAACAACGTCCGCTTTTTGGCCGATAAGCCATCGGAATACCTGTCAACCGTCGATTACGAACACTTGGATACGATGCTGACCCAATACATAATCCGCGGCAAGTACCCAACGGATTCGATGCGGTTGCAAGACGGCATCAGCCTGACGGCCATCCGCTACAACTACCCCATGCACGCCAAGCTGGCGCACACCACCTCTACCGGATTCCGCGATGGCGGACCTTCGACCATTGAATTCAGCGACACCAAGCGCAGTCAGTTCCGGCGCAACTGGATCACGACCCACACCGGGTCGATCAACATCCAAACCGACAACGGGTTTGTACACGTCGTCAATAGCGATCATGTATTCGGTTTCGGTGATTTCATCAGCCGGCTTACCTACGTCCCGCCACCACCCAACCTGTTTAAGCTGATCGGCGGCGAATGGAAAACCTCGCGCGAAAATCCCGGCGGTCCGACCGCCATCGAAGCTGCGGAATTCGCCTTTGACGGAAACCGGGAAACCAAGTTCTTCCTCAACAACTTCAACGGCGTTTGGCTGCAATTTGAACTGGAGGAACCTGCGGTTGCCGGGGCCTACACCCTCACGTCGGCGAACGACCTGCCGCAGCGCGACCCGATCGACTGGAACGTGCAGGGCTCACAAGACGGCGAGAATTGGACTACCCTTGATTCGAAATCCGGGCAGATCTTCGAGGAGCGGTTCCAGCTGAAGGTATTCCGCATCCGCAACGAAGTGGCGTATAAGTTCTACCGGCTCAACGTAACCCGCATACGCAGCGGCAGTGATTTCCAGATCGCCGACTGGACGATGAACGCACCCGATAGTGAGGAGAATTAAACGAACAAGACCATGAGAAGATACCCATTCCATATCGTCATCCCCTGCATCCTGGCAGCCTCGCTTGCGGGCGGCTGTAAGGACGTACTGGATTTGCCCGAAGAACGGGAATACCTGAGCAAAAACATCAATTACGGCACACAACTGCTGGAGCCCGTTATCGGGCGGACCAACCTGATGGGGATTTTCAACTCCGACGACTCGTCGCTGCCGCTGACCTTCGAAATTGTCAATGCCCGGTATGGCGACGGCCGGCCGGTTACCGACCTGTTCCAGGTGCGGCCCACCTACGTGTGGATCGACGCGTACGATGGCTATGAAAAATCGCTGGAAGAAATCGAAGCCAAGCGTCGCCTGGAAGACCGCCCCTTGTTTGAAGTCCGCGAGTCGGGACAGTTCATTCTCTGGGGTTCGTCCACCAACGACCTCATCGAGCCCCGCCCGACGGACAGCAGCAACCTCGTGCAGGATATCCGCTTTTTCGACCTGAAGGTATCCAACTCCGGCGGAACCGTTTACTTACGGGACTTTCAGCTCATCCCCTGGCGGGAGCAGCCCTATTACCCGTACACGGATACCAATCCGTATACCGGTGAACCGGCCCCCGATCCGGTGGATCCAGCCAATCCGGACAAGCAAGACTACATCCGTCCGCGATTGGACAAGGTCATCGGCGCCAATTCCAATAAACCGCTGCAGAGCAATGACAACGTCAAGGACGTCGTGGTTTACATCCGTCCGTTTGAAGGCGGCAACGGCCATAACCTCCGCCTGAAGTTCATGCGCCCCGACGGTACATTTATGAATCCCGACGAGTTCAACGAAACGAAGTGGAACCAGCTGATCCACGGTTTCAACATCGTCAAAACGGCCGAGTACGTCCAATACGACGTAGCCTATCCCATTCCCCTGGTCAATGTCGCCACCCCGTACACCAACGGAAACGGAAGCAGTGCCAGCATTGATATCGAATACTCCCGCCGGGGATTCGGCGGCGTGCGGGAATATGCATCGTTCGGACTGGACTTCAACATTTACCGAGCGGGCAACTGGGAAATCATATTCCATTTTAGAAACGAACTACCAAAGTTTGAAGATGAATAAGTTACACATCAATTTCTTCAGTATGAAGTCTGTACGATTGATCGGGATAGTTATCGGGTTACTGGCCACCGTGGGTGCCTACGGGCAGGCCAACGTAACCGTGGCGGGGAATGTCGTCGATGAAAACCGCCAGCCGTTTGCCGGCGTCACCGTGTTCGTGGGACGCCCGTTGCGCGCCTTGGGTACCACCGACGAAAACGGGAACTTCCGCTTTTCGGTTCCCCCCGGCTCTACATTGGTGTTCCGGATTATCGGCTATCAGGAGCAGTCGCGAAAGGTCGGCGCCGACCGCGAGAGCCTCCGCATCCAGCTGGCGCCGGACGCAAATGCGCTGGAAGAGGTGGTGATCCGCGGCTACCAGAAGCGTTCCAAAGAGTTAAGCACAGGTTCGTCGTTCGCCATCAGCGGCGAGCAGGTGCAGGACATTCCCGTCGCCAATGTGGAGCAGCTCCTCCAGGGCCGGGTGCCGGGTATGAACATCCAGTTAAACACCGGCGCTCCCGGCTTCCGGGGCTCTACCCAGATACGGGGCCTTTCGACCATCTCCATGACGGGCAGTGGCAACCAGTCGTTTCTGCAGCCCACCTCACCGCTCTATGTCATCGACGGGGTACCGATGGACGCTGACCGCGCCACGGAGTACGGGTTCCAGCAACAAGGACCCGGTATCAGTCCGCTCTCCCTCATCCCGCAGGAAGACATCGCCAGCATTGAAATCCTGAAAGACGCCCAGGCGACGTCGCTGTACGGCTCCATGGCCGCCTACGGGGTGATCATCATCACCACCAAACGGGGCAACTCACCCATCCCCCGCGTGCGGTACACCCACAATTCCTTCGTAAAAACACCGCCCAAGCTGCGCGAAACCTTGGGCGGGAACCTGGAGCGGCAGCTCAAACTGAGGCAGATCTATGAAAATGCGCAGGACTTTTGGGATTTGTGGCTCGTGTCTCAATCGGGAATGCTCTCCGACAGCCTCAACGCGTACTGGAACAACTCGACCAACTGGCAGGATTACTACTACCGCACCATCTACAACCAGAGCCATAACCTGGCGATCGACGGCGGTGATCAGCTGTTCAACTACAAGGCCAACCTGGGTTATTTTTCCGATCAGGGCATCATCCGCAATACGGGCTTCCAGCGCTATAACGCCAACCTGCGCATGGAATACCAGCCCGCCGACCGCCGCTTTCAGATTATCGGCTCGGTAACCGGCCAACTGGGGCAGCAGAGCGTGGGCGACGGCATCGGGATGCTGCAGACCGGGATTGCCGAAAACGGGTTGTCCTCCACCCTGCTTCCGCCTCCATCCTTCTACCAGGCCGGTGGCAGCCACGCCTCCGCGTTGAACACCGACAACGACAACGCGACCCGGTTGATCCGGTCGAACCTGGAGGCCAGCTACGAATTCATCCAGGGGCTCCGCGCCAGCACGAATGTCAGCTATGAATTCGAGTCGAAAACCGAAGACACCTTCACGCCCGCCGTTGCCAACAACCAGTTTGCGCGGGTCTATTCGTACAACGGCCGGACGACGCAGCTCTACAACCGGAACAGTCTCAACTATTCACGGACCTTCGGCGAGCGGCACAACCTGTTCGTCAATTTCTTCAACGAGTTCCGCATCGCGGGCCGTCAGAGCTCCGTTACGCGGCAGGAACGCAGTCCGAACGACCAATTACAGGGGCCGATCGGCTTTGACGGGTACTTTTCCCGCGGCGGCGGATTGCTGGATGACTATGCCGATGAGCGGGCCGCATCTTTTGCGTTTGCCGCTTCTTACGACTTTGACAAACGGTACGTCCTCGATCTCTCCTACCGTTTGGACGGCTCCTCGGCCAACGGGTTCGAGAACCTGTACGCTCGCAATCCGGCCATCGGATTCCGCTGGAATTTTGACAAAGAGCCCTTTCTAGCCGGCCTCGATTGGCTGGACTACGGGGCACTGCGCTTAAGCTGGGGAGTTAACATCATCCCCACCGGCACGCTGGAGCGGATCTACGGAAAATTCAACATCACCGGCAACTACAACGGGCAGCAGGGTATCGGTCTCGATTTCGACCAGATTCCCAACCCGAACCTGATGCCCAAGACCAATACGCAATACAACCTGGGGTTCGATTTCTCCCTTTTCAACAACCGTCTGGAAGTGATCTACGACACTTATTACAAGAAAGTTGAAAACGAGCTGTTCGAACAACCCCTTTCCAACATCACCGGATTCAACAAATTGTTCAGCAACGGTGCCGGCATCGTGAACTACGGCCATGAGCTGTTCCTGATGATCCGGCCGCTGCCGATCAACAGCGATTTCAGTCTGTCGTTCTCCGTCAACGGCGCCATCAACCACGACGTGCTGCTCAGCTTGCCGGACGGCTTCGATGGGCAATTTATCCGCTGGGAATTCGACGCGAACCAGCACTTGCAGCACGTCATTCTCCGCGTGGGCGGCGCGTCGCTGGCCAACTACCTACGTATCAACGACGGCGTGTACTCGACCGATCAGGACGTGCCGGTAGATCCGGTTACGGGGCTCCGGTACCAAACCAACGGCCAGTTTTTCCAGGGCGGGGATCCCATTCTGCGCGATCTGAACGGCGACTACATCCTCGACGGCTACGACTACCGCCGAACCGGCAATTCGCAGCCGATTTTCACGGGTGGTTTATCGGCGATGCTTACCTACAAAAACTTCGGACTTAACATCAACGGATCATTTACCGGAAAACGGACGATCCTGAACAATGCATTGGCCCAGCGGATGGGACTGATGCGGGACCCTTTTGCTAATAACGCGGTGGTACCGCTGGACGACATCAACATGTGGCAGCAGCCGGGCGACAGGGCCCAATATCCCTATGCCTACGACTACCGTCGCTTCGGCACCATCCTGCCCTTCCGGTTCGACCAGACACTCTGGGCGGAGGACGGCACCTATTTCAAAATCAACAGCCTGGTGCTGTCCTATATGTTTGAGCGCGATTTCATCCAGCGCTTTGGGATCGATAACCTGCGGGTCTACCTGTCCGGCGAAAACCTCCATACATTTTCCCGCTATTCAGGCCCCAACCCCGAAAACGTGACCACCATGGGTCGCGATGTCTCGGAAGGCTATCCCGTACCGCGCACCTACAACATCGGTTTTAATCTTGGATTTTAACGAGCAGGAGATCATGAAAAAAAGAATAGCTATTTTGGTCCTATTATTCGCCTCGTATTCGTGCAAAGAATTCCTGACGGTAGAACCCCTGGACCGCCTCACGGGCAATAACTTCTACCAATCGGTAGCCGATGTGGAAACCAACATTGCCAACATGTACAGCATGTTCTTCGATAAACTCAATGAAGGCTGGATCATCGGCGGGATCGGCGAAGTACGTTCGGGCGAAGTCTTTGCCTCGCCCAATGGCAACAGTTACTCCTCCCGACGCGTGGTGGAAGTGCTGGGACGGAATGACCTGCTCACCGCCATGGATCCCACGCAACCCTGGGAGTGGTATCACTACGAACGGGTTACGAACTGGACGCGGTACTACCAGGTAATCCAGACCGCCAACATCCTCATCGACAAGCTCAACGAAGGCATCCCCGGCCTGAGCGACACCGAAAAAAAGCGGTACCTGGCGGAGGCCACGTTTATCCGGTGTTTTACGTACTTCTGGATGGTCCGCCTGTATGGCGATGTCGTATACTACACCGAACCCTATCAGGAAGAGGCGTTGCCGCGGGAGCCGATGGTTTCAGTGATGAACAAATGCCTGGACGACCTGCGCCCGCATAAGGACAACATCCCCTGGACGTATTCAGATCCTGCCCTGAAAGGTGCGCGTGCCTCGCGTGGCAGTATCATTGCCCTGCTCATGCACATGAACATGTGGAACGCCGGCTTTGACCGCAACAACCGGCAGCGCTATTACGAGGAGGCAGCCGCCCTGGGTACGGAGCTGATTGAAAGCAATGCCTACCGCCTCTATCCCCTTACGGAAGAAGGATGGGCTACCGTGATGAAGGGCCGTTCGGACGAAAGCCTCTTCGAGTTTTACCGAAGCATTAACTACCAGGATGAAAACGTACCGTTGTCACCTTTTGGCGATCATTTCCTGCGGTGGCCCTATAAATTCCCACGCTACAATAACCAGATCAGCCATTGCTATTTCATCGACACCTACATGGCCAAGCTGTACCCTGCAGGGGTAGCCGATAAGCGGCGCGATTTCTGGTTTACCGACATGCTCTCCAACAGCGGGCAGTTCACCGCCGTGAAATTCGGATTTAACGTATACGCGTCGGGCAACGAAGACCGCAATCCGGACAATACCTTTATGATTTTCCGCTATGCCGATGCCATCCTGCTGCATGCGGAAGCGTTGGCCGAATTATCCCGCGATACCGAGGCCATTGCGTCACTCAACCTGATCCGCGACCGTGCGGAAGCGACGCCCTATACGGGTACCGGCGGCGCGATGTTGAAGGATTTTATCTTCTGGGAGCGGTGCCGAGAATTATTCGGCGAGGGGCATAGGTATTTTGATTTGGTGCGCACGCAGCGCATCATGAACCCCACATTTGCCCGCAATCCGCTGAACTCCGACCAATACAACCGCCGGGCGTGGACCTGGCCGATTGATCCGGTGGCACGGGCCAACAATCCGCGGATTGTGTTGAATGAATATTGGTTAAGTAGGTAATGTTACGAATTATGGAGCGATCAATAACGATGAATACGCGTAAACGGACCTGTATAAACACGGTTTGGACGGCCGCCTTGGCGATGCTGGTGGCCCCCTTCTTCTTTTCTTCCTGCAAACAGGATGAGTATTACACCGACGGCGGAAAGGCTAACCCGTATTTCGACGGAACCCTAATGGGCTACCTGGACTCGCGTCCCATCGAGCTGGACTCGGTGGCGGCCGTCGTCCGGCTAGCGGGCCTGGAAGAGGTCTTGAACACCGAAGAACTGACCTTCTTCGCCCCTAAAGACGAAGAGATCCGGCGGCTGATCGGACAGGTGGGCTATGAAGGTGAGGATTTCTTTTTGACGAATGGTGCAAACCAGCAACTTTACGACCTCGGACTGGACACCATCCAGACCCTGGCCGACATTGATTCCGTGATCTGGCGGAAATACCTGGAGCGGTACCTGTTCCACGGCAAAAAGCTATTGATGGACTATCCACAGATTGACTTCGATATTCTGAGTACCTTCGGCGGCGAAAATTACTTGGCCTATAACAACACGATCAGCAACATCGGCGTGGTGTTCAACGATGCCGTCACCGATGCAGGGAAACCAACGGAGACCCGCCTGAAATACATGGGTTACCGGCAATTGCACATTTCGTACATCCCGAATATTTCGGACCCCGACCCGGGGCGATGGATCACCCATCCGGTTTCCTCCTCAGATATTCAACCCCACAACGGCGTGGTGCACGTACTGGATTTCAATCGGGGTGGAGGCTTTGGTTTCAACCGGCAGGAAGTAATCCAGGACATTATTCAAAGTAAACGATAAGAGCGGTTCTATGACAAATTCATTCAAAATAGCGTGTTTATTCAGCTTGGCCGGATTGGGTCTGTTGACCTGCTCCGAAAAAGTAACGGATCCGGAAGCACCGTACGGTCCCGGCAAGGAGCCCTTGGGCATCCTCATCAACCGCAGCCAGACACCGACACCCGCCAACGGCCTACCTGGCACGGAGGTAACCATCAACGCCACGGGCTTGGTTCCCTTTAGCGAGCAACTGGTGTTCCGGTTCAATGGAGAAATGGCGGAAGTAACCGAAGTAACCGAAGAACATATCAAAGTAGTCGTACCCGATTTTGCCAGCACCGGCGTAACCTCCATTTCGGTCGGCGACGTCGTCGTCTTCGGGCCGCAGTTTGAGGTCACCGGCAAAATCAACCCCGATCCAAGTTTCAACGTCACACAGGGCACGGACGGTCCCGTGCTGCGGGTGATCCAAACAAACGACGATCGGATGTTGGTGGTAGGTGGGTTCACCGACTATAACAACAAGGGCATTGTCCGTCCCATTAACCGGATCGCCCGGGCCTTTGCCGACGGAACCTACGATGCCAGCCTCCGGTCGGGCGGCGGCGCCAACGGTGCGATCGCCGACATCATCCGTTTCGGCAATGGTTACCTGGTCGCCGGATTTTTCAGCGGCTACAGCCAGCGCAGTGCAGACATCAGCAACCTGACCCGCATTCACGAGAATGGTACCATCGATACCATGGGCGTACACCCCTTCCGCCGCCCTGACCAACAGGATACCATCAAGTATTATCCAAGTTTCAACGGAGGATTCGATGGCTTTGTGGGTAAACTGTACGAACAAGGCGGCAAGGTATTGGCAACCGGCAGCTTCCGTTACTACATCAGCCGTCGGTACGACCAACCGAACCGGCTCGAGACACGGGATAGCGTGATTCTGGACAGTATCGAAATCCGCCAAATCGCCCGGCTGAACGCCGACGGCAGTCTCGACAAGACCTACCGATTCAACACAGCCACCGGAAAAGGAATGGAAGCCGGCAACGGCGCCGCCGCCACCGTCCTGCACGAGTCGGGCGGTCAGCAGGGCAAACTGTTGGTCTATGGCAACTTCACCCGCTTCGATGGCCAGGCCGCGGGCCGGATTGTACGGCTCAAAGCCGACGGAACCCTTGACGAAACCTTCAACCCCGGCGGCACCGGCGCCGACCAACCGATTTCGAGCGCCCAGTACAACCCCGTTACGGGCAAATACCTGATTGCAGGCGAATTCCGCAATTACAACGGACAGCCCGCGCGGCAGCTCGCCATGCTCAACGAGGACGGCACCCTTGATGAAGCCTTTGTTCCCCAGGCGTTCGAAGGCGGGAGCCCCGAATTCATCAAGCAGCTGAGCGACGGAAAGATCATCGTTGCTGGCGACTTCCGTACCTACAACGGCATTGCACGCAACGGGTTTATGGTGCTCGACGAAAGCGGCGCACTGCTGGCCGGCTACAACGCTACCGGTCTGTTCAGTGGCGGAATCAGCGACATTATGGAAACCACCGCTGCCGACGGGCGCCGTGCCCTGCTGATCTATGGCAGTATTGCGCTGTTTAACGGAGAGCCCGCAAACAATTTTATCCGGGTAACAATCGATTAACTGTTTTACGCATGAGAATACCACATCGCATTATGACCTCGAATCCCTATATCTCAAAGACCTTCCGGTTGCTGTTGCCGACCGTGCTGGCGCTCACGGGCCTGTGGGCTTGCCGTGAGGAGTTTGCCCGTAAGATTCCAGATAACGCCTACACGGACAGCGTTGACGTTGCCTTCGGTACGCCGCGGGTATTGTATATCATTGCCGACGGCGCCCGGGGGAAATCGGTACAAGCGGCCGCCCCGCCGGTCATCAGTTCGTTGCTCCCCAACTCCATCTATTCATGGGAATCGCTTTCCGACGAAGAAACGGGCGACCAAAATGGCACGAACTGGGCCGATATGCTCACCGGCGTGCAGAAAGCCAAACACGGCATCCAAGGGGATGACTTCGAAGACAACCACCTGGCAGACTTTCCGTTGCTGTTTGAACGCATACAGGCGGCCAATCCCGAAAGTGACGTTCGGGTGTATACCTCCTCGCCCCTGTTCGCCGAGTACCTGACCGAGGGGACCGACGTGCATGAACTGCTGGACAATGACCAGGCAGTAAAGGACGCGGCAATCATGGCCCTGGGAACCGACACGGTCACGATGGTGACCGCCCATTTCACCGGTATTGACGAAGCAGGCAGCCAGTATGGGTATGACCTGTCCGTACCGCAATACCGCGATGCGATCCTGGCTTTTGACAGCTCGGTGGGCGAAATCCTCGATGCCGTGAAGAACCGGCCCAATTACGAAGCGGAAAACTGGCTGGTGGTCATCACGTCCAGCAAGGGAGGCGACTACCCGATTCCCGATGAGGAGAACGACAACACCATTTTCAGCAACCCCGAAGTGAATACGTTTACGATATTCCATTCGCTGCGCTACCAACGGCGGATTGTTTCCAAACCCTTCCTGGGCATCCGGTTCCAGGGCGATTTCGTCCGCTTCCGGCAGCAGCTGCGGGGTGAAGTAACCGCTGGCGACAACGATATTTACAATTTGGATGACGATGCCTTTACCATCGAGCTGAAGGTGAAGAAAAACCCCGGTCCGAACAACAACTACCGGTACAACTACCCCGCCCTGCTGAACAAGCGCGAACGGTGGACCTGGGATTTCGTGGGCTGGACCATTTTCCTGGAAGAAGATTTCTGGATGTTCAACGCCCGAGGCCTCGGCAATAACGTGGGTCAGACCCGGGGCGGCACATTGGCCAACGCGACGTGGAACAGCATCGCCGTGGTGGGCGTAATCCGCGATAACGAGCGGTTTGTCCGCACCTACACCAACGGGCAGTTCAACAACGAAGTGAACATCACGGGTTACGGCAGCATTACGAATAACTTCCCGCTGATGCTTGGCGGGCAATCGGACAACGGCCAGGCCGACTGCTACATCAGCGATGTGCGGTTCTGGAAGGTAGCCTTGCCCGACGACGTCATTTCGCAATATTCCTGCGAGATCGGCGTACCGGAAGACCACCCCTACTACGATTTCCTCGCCGGCCTGTGGCCGGTGGTCGGCTCGGAAGGCAACACCCTCGACGACATGGGACCCCTTGGCAGTCACATGACCCTTGGCGGGGCCGACATCACGCGCCAATACCAGTCTGACTTTGTCTGTGCACCCAGTTCGGCGGATCTCGGGGCACTGGTCCCGCGGAATGTGGACATACCGGCCCAGATCATCAGCTGGCTGAAAATACCGCGATTGGAAAGCTGGCAATTGGACGGCCGGGTGTGGCTGGATCAGTAACCGGCAAAGCGATCGACTGTTAACGAAAATTTGCTATCCATTACGATATGAACGCAATAACACGCATACGCACATTGAGCACGCTGGCCCTAGCCATGCTCCTGTTCCAAACCTGTACCGATCACGCGCTGGAATCGTTTGACATTGAGGCGACCGATCCCAGTGCTGTATCGCCAAAGGAGACCGTGGGCGAGCCCCGCAAGGAAGGCGAGCGGCTGATCGTGCCGCTGGCCATCCAACTGTCGCAATCGGCAGGCAAAGCCTTCCAGGTGGAAATCCAACTCAACCAGGATACCTTGACCCAATTGATCGACGAAGGCGAACTGGAAGATGTCCTGCCAATTCCCAATGAACACCTCGTGGTGCCCAACGCGGTGACGATCCCCTTCGGTGCAGACAGCGCCGTCTTTGAAGTGGCCATCAACATCAGCTTTCTGGAGCGCAATTACGGCAAGCAGGTAGCCTTTGCTTACCGGTTGGCAAATCCCGGAAAAGGTAACACATTGGCTAGCGGCACCACCGGCGGCATCGTGACGCTCAATACGACGGACGTTTTACGGCCCGAAGAAATCCGCTACCTATCCCTCACCAATGGCGGCGGCACGGTATTGGAAGTGCGCAACCGGCAGAACTACCAGGTCCAGTCGGGCGGACTCAACGTGGCGTTGGGCATCTCGCTGGCCGGCGCGCCCGGCAGGGCCTTTACCGTAGGCGCGAAGCTCAATCCCGATACGGTTGCTACCCTGATCGACGCCGGTGTCCTGCCGGAAAATACCATCGCGCTGGATCTTAGCCGGGTTACCATGGATACCCTCCGCCGGATCGGCTCCAACATCAGCTCCGCACCGTTGGATGTCTTCGTGCAATGGTCGGTCATCGAGCAGCACATGGATAAACTCCTGGCCGTGCCCGTGGTGCTCACCAATCCCTCTACCCACGTATTGGATGAGCAAAAGAAATCGGCTATCATCTTGATTTATCCCGAGCACGTATTGGAGGTGGACGTTACCAACGAGGGCACATATAGTGTCAGCCGCGATAACGGCGGCGGAGCGGAAGGCGGGGAAGGTTCGCTTAAACTGGTTGACAACAACACCCAGACGAAGTTCCTCGTAGGCGATTACCGGGCCGATCTGTGGACGCAGTTGGTCTACGCTACGCCGACGAAATTAGGCGCTTATACGCTTACCTCGGCCAACGACGCGCCCGACCGGGATCCGAAAGACTGGAAACTACTGGGATCCAATGACGGGGAGACCTGGACGGAGCTCGACAGCCGAACCGGCGAAATATTTACCGAGCGCTTCCAAACGAAACGCTATGAATTCAGCACGGAAGCATCCTATACGCATTACCGCCTCGAGTTTGGCGTCAACAACGGAAGTAACCTCTGGCAACTCGCAGAATGGCGGGTGATCCGGGTGCCCTGATACCCAGGCAACGTATGGGTAACCTATTAAAAAAATAAAACGCAGTTTGTACGATGACAACGATCCAAATGGCAACGATAACAATCACAAGGACGCTAGGTATTGCTTTGCTTTTTCAGCTGACGCTTTTATCCTGCAAAGATGAATCGGTTCCGGCACCTGAACCGGAGGAACCGAAGCCCAGTGCGGGGTTTTCGATGACCCAGGTCTCTGAAGACGACCCTTTTACCTACTCGTTTACCAACGAAGGAACCAATTATGCAATGGTGCGCTGGGAATTCGGCGACGACAGCGTTTCGCTGGAAGAATCACCGACGCATACCTTTTTGCGGACGGGTAACTTCCGGATTAAGCTGCGGACCGAAAACGGCCAGGGCTTCTGGGCAGAAAAGGAAGCGGTGGTTAACATCGTTCCCGACAGCCTGATCGAGGTGACCGCTACCCCCAAACCGGGGGGTAGCCTCGACCTTTCGGTGGCCGCCAATATCGCGGTAGACAGTATTTTTTGGTACAAAGGCGTAGGTGTGGGCGGTGAATTCCTAAACAACAACGAGGTGGTAAACATTTCGGTTGCCCCGGGGCAGTTTGAAGACTATACGCTGCGGGTAAAAACGCCGAATGGTTCCATTGCCGAAATCTCCCGACTGCTAACCGACCTGGGCGTGGTACGCGACGTTACCAACCGGGGTGCGCTGAGCGTTTCCCGCGACAACAGCGGTGGCAAATTCGCCGGCGAAGGTTCATTAAAACTCACGGACAACGACATTCAGACGAAATTCCTGCAGTTTGATTACGTGGGCGACCTTTGGTTCCAGCTGGATTTTTACGAGCCGATCGTTCTCGGTGCATACACCCTTACTTCGGCTAATGACGTCCCGGATCGCGATCCCAAAAACTGGAAACTGGAAGGTTCGATGGATGGAAACACGTGGACACTGCTGGATGAACGGAACGATGAGACTTTCGCGGAACGCTTTATGACCAAAACGTATACGTTTACCAATCATACGGCGTATCGGTATTACCGGGTTTCGGTCACTTCCGTAATAGCAGGTGGGTTATTTCAAATCGCGGAATGGCGGATGCTGCAATTGCCGCAGTAGTATGGTTTGGGGCAACCACCGTATCCGCTTTTCTGAGACGTATTTATTGATTTGATGGCGGGAGGTCTGTTGTTTTCAGGTCTTTAAACTGAAACAACAGACCTATTCCCAGAACAAGCGTAATCAAATTAACCCCAAAAAGCACATTGTCTGACACTTGTCGTGCATTTGAAAAACCTGAAGTTCCTCTTGAAAGAACACAACTTCCTAATGTATGACCTTGTTTTGGCACCAAAATTGAAGGTGCTGTATTGGCATTATAGCCTGGAACAAATTTTTCATGAGTGGTCTTTTAGTGGTCTTTGTCCAACGTGATGAGCTTCCAAACCGGCTTCGACACCTTTCAAAGTATTATATGAGCCTACCTCGAAAACCCGACTTACCCCCTTATGTAATGGTTGCACTTATTACTTTCACATTAGCAATAAGTGCAACTAAAACCAACAGCAATATCTTGACAAACAACTTCATTCTGATTTTTCTTTTACAATTCGACAGAGAGATATTTCTGTAAGACACTTGGTGGCTCGCCTAGTATGCTCCTTCGTATGTATTCACTAATGTTTAAATGAAAATCATATACCGCCTTTTCAAAATCTACAAATGTCGTTTCTATCACTGTTGATGAAAAAGAGGCAACTATTTTTAATTTTTCTCTTTGTCTTGAAAATTCTAATGTTTCCGCATTTTCTGTAAACTCAAAATATTCTTTAGTGGTATCATTTGCTTTTAGATTACTAACAATCATTTGCAAACAATAGGCAAAATCTAACAATGGTATCCATTCCCATTCCATTTCAATCTCTGCATGGGACGAAAACAAAGACACATTACCCAATAAAAAATCATATCGGATTTCTTCATCAGAGATATACTCAATTTCTTGAAGTTGCTCTGTTATTATTTTATATTCTATTCTAAACATTACAACACTATTTAAAATGGAAACGCTGTAATGACATTTCCGTTTGTTCCAATGACAACTCTCAAGCTTGATGTGGGTGCACCGCCTGATGTTGTACCAATCACTCTACCAAAATTATATTCTGCTATTGTTCCGGCACGTCCCATTGTATTAGCTCGGAAAACACCTTGCGTTGTGGTAGTATTAATCATACTCTTTAAACCCGCCCCTGTTGTCCCTTCTGCAAACTTCCCTGCACCTTTAGCACCACTCGTAAACCAATGGCGAGCAATTATATGGTCTAAACCTTTTTGAGTTAAATTAGCCGCTCCAGGTTTCAGTAGTAACTGTCTTCCCCCCTCAGCGGCTCCCTTACTATTCCTCGCTTAATTCTTTTTCCAACTCTATCTTTCGCCTGAAATAAATTCGTTGCGATTCTTCATCTTTTTCTACAATGAGATTTTCATAAGCTTTTTTATCAAAGGATAGTTCATAATAACCAAAGATGGCTTGTACAAAAGGATAAATATCTTCGTCTTTTTCTATCAATCTAAAGTGCCAATTTGGGTTTACGTTACTATCAACAACTTCAAATAGTTGACAGGGACAGGCAGAAATGAACCCATTATCATCTATTAAATAGGCTTGGTAAGTTTCAAAAATAATTAAACCCATTACCAAATACTCTTTCCCTATCTCAACCCCACCATATTCACTAAAACCAGTAGCACCAAACCTACCCATCATTTCTTTTTGTAAAGCCTTATATTCATAAGACCTTAATGCTTCACCGGTATTATATAAACATCGAACTTTCATAATTATTTAAATTTAAAATCATCAACAGCCTTCAAAACTCCATTTTCCCATTTCCCGACATAATGAATAATAGCATTTACTCCTTTTTCAGTTTTAACCTTGTATTCCATTTTAGTCCAACCAGACCAACGGGCATCTTTCATTCCCTCCATTAATCTTGTACCTAAGTGTGGATTTGCCATAGCATCTTTCATCGCCATCTGCTCAACCAAATTATTTGCAGTAGTTCTACCTGTAGAACCTAAACCTAAAGGCTTGAGTCCCGTCTTAGCGGCAATATTTCCGACTCCTCGAATAGCTGCGCCCCCCATCTTTGCAATTGGAAGCACACTCACAGCCCCCAGCGTGGCATCACCCAGCCCCATGTTATTACCCATAATATCCTTGCCCGTAAAAGCGTAGGTAATGCTATTCAGAATATGGGTCGTGGGCAAGAACTGATTCACCTTGTCCAGGCCGTACATAATTCGGTCATAAGTACTTCCACTGCCGTCGCCCCCGTAGTTCCTGACTGAACTCACGGGCGCAGGTACAAATGGCTGGCCTACGGTCACTTCAGCAAGCATCCCCCCCTGTCTCGTCCAGTTACTACCATCATAGACATACGTCGCCCCACCCGTGGAATTGTATACCTGACCCGTTGAGGGATCCTTGACTTTCTCCTCGCATTCCGGGCACATCCCGCTTGGGTCATCGTATACCGCCGGACTATTCCAGGCATAGGCATACGGGGACTTGTCAAACTGGCTGCTATGCTCAGCCAACGGATCAACCGTGCCCCACCTTCCGATCACCGGGTCATACAGCCTCGCGCTGTAGTCTTATGACCTTCCGCGGATTTTTCGCGTTCCGGCCGTTTTCCCTACAGCCGGATTTCCGCTTGCTCAAAGAACGTCTTACACCCCAAAGATAATGTTTTTGCGGATTGTCCGGCCACTGTTTTTTCGGTTGCTTTCGGGCAACCAACCTTAACCTGCCCGCGCGGCGAGCGCCCGCCGGAGGCACATTTTTATTGCTTTTTGGGCCTGTGCTGTTAAGGGTTAGCCGTCCGTCGCAGCAAAGGTAGCCCTCGAATGACGGGCAGTAAAGGGCTTTCGCGGCATAAATGCTCGCTGCGCTCCGCTTTATTCCACGGTCCCTTGACAGCCCGCCCTTCTCCCGCTCTCGGTGGCTTAACGGAAGGCAACCCCGGAAGTGTGCCTGCTCGGAGGCCGGAAAGGCAGCCCCCGCTGCGGATGGGCGGGCTCCGGTATCAGCGGTAGCCATGTGCGGCCCGTCCATTCGCGGCGGGGCTCCAAAGGGGTTTGGGGATTGGAAGATTCCCCAACAGACAGCTGCCATGCTGCCGCAGGCCCGCGCTTTGACCGACCGGGGGGAGATGCGCATACGGCGGGATGGGGTAGCGGCTATTTTGCATAATGCCCTTATGGGGCGGTGGGTTGTTGCTTTGGCCCTTGGGCAAGCACCATAAGTACGCATTATGTAACTTAGCTTCGGTATCCGGGGCGGTGGGACCGGGATTACGGGCCGGCTCTTTGGCGCATGGCGGCAATGTGCCGGCGGACGGGCCCGTGGTGGGTTCCCGCCGCCACGGTGCGTGCAGGCCGCGGGTTGGGGTTCAATGCCTATTGTATTGCTTATTTAAGCGGATGGTGCTTTTCCAGCGCTTCCCTGAGGTCTTCGAGGCTGGTGGTTAGGTAACGTTCGGTACTGCTCACGTAGCGGTGGCCCGCCATGTACTGCACCTGCCGCAGGTTTTTGGTCTTCAGCCATTCGGTGATGACGCTCTGACGCAGCTGCGTGGCATTGCGCACCCTTGGGTCGATGCGCCGCAAAGCATGGCAGAGGTGCAATAGGGTGTTGTTCAGGCTTGGGTTGCCGTCCCTGCCCATGAACAGCCTTTGCGGGTCGCCGCCGAGTTTCGGCCGGATGGCCAGTGCGTACTCCTGCAGGTCGAGTATCTGGTGCGGCTCCAGCGTGAGGATGCGGGCATTGTTCTTGTTGGTCTGCGGGATGTGCAGCTTCCCCTCCCGCAGTTTCAGGTGCTCCGGCCGGAGCGTTTCCAGTTCCTCGCGGGTGATGCCCTGATGGACCAGCAGGCCAAGGATGGTTTTGTTACGGTGGGTACGGTCATCGGTCACCGTGTATTTTTCATGGAGGCTGTCAAGTTCCTCACGCTCCAGCAGCCCCGTGGGTACCGTCCGCACCGCTCCCCGCACTTTCAGCCCCGATGCCGGGTTGCCGCTGGCCGTGCCCTCTTTGTTCAGCCATGCGAAGTAATACCGTAACGACAGCAGGACACGGTTGGTTTGGTTTACGCTGCTGCCCTCCCGCCTGAGGGCATCGGTGAAGTCCAGCACCTCATGGTGCGTGGCCTGCTGCAGCGTATGCCCTTCACGCTCCAGCCACGCAAGGAAGTAACCCGCGTTGCGCACGTGCTGGCTGACCGTCGCTGCTTTCTGCTTTTCGCCCTGCAGGTAGGTTTCAAAGTCCATCGGTGATATGGGTGTATATCTGCGTGGATTCAAGGCTTTCATGGCCGAGGAACCGCTGGATATGCTCCAGCCCCATCCCCGATTCCAGCAGGTGCGTGGCGATGCTGTGCCGCAGGGTGTGCAGGCCCACCGCCTTGCCGATACCCGCCGCAGCCTTCAGCCGCACGAGCCTGCACAGGGGTTGCCTTAGCCGCCTGCCCACCCGGTTCACCAGCAGGGCGTTTTCGTTCCTGCCGTTAAGCAGGTGCGGCCTGCCATGGAGCAGGTAGGCTTCCACGTCGGCTTTGTTCCTTCCGGTGAGCGGCACGAAGCGTGCCCTGTAGCCCTTGCCTTTCCGTACCAGCACAAGGCCTTTGTCCAGCAGGATGTCGCCCGCATCCAGCGCGATGCCCTCGTTCTTCCGCAGCCCGCACCCGTAGTACAGCGCAAGCATCGCACGGTCACGCAGGCCGTACACATCATCGCCCGTGGCTTTGTAAAGCCTGTTTATCTCCTGCCGGGTGAGCACTTCCCCCAAGTTGCTGCTTTTGCCCGTGAGGCCCACGTTCACCGTGAAGCTGCCCTGACCGCTCTCGGCAAGGTACCTCGCGAACTTGCGTACCACCTGCAGGTGCTTGCGGATGTAGTTCTTGGATATCGCCCCGCCACGCCTTTTGTTGGGCCGCAGGTAAAGGTGGTTCAGGTAGTTTCCGAGGTGGGTTTCCGTGATGGATTCGGGGCTGTGGCAGCCGTTCGTTTCAAGGTAGGCCATGAACTCCCCGAGCATCTTCGGCATATCCCTTTGGCTGGTGGGCTCGAAGTTCAGGATGCGCAGCCATTCCGAAAAGCCTGCCTGCAGACGCAGGTAAAGGGGATTTTTGGGGCCCGCAAAGTTGCCTGCCTCACGTTTTTCAACCTTCATGGGTCACTGCCCCTTTCTTACTGGATTTCTGCGCGTTGTGTAACCCACCGGGGTTTTGGGTCACCCGCGGGTTACTGCCCGCCTGCCGGACACGGTCAAGGATGCCCGATATGAGTTTTTGCGTATCCCCGGCCAGTGTTTCCATGTCATCCCAGCGCTGCACCCTGTACTCGAAGCCCTTGTAGCGGTTGCCCTTTGCGATGCGGATATGGCCCATGCGGTCGAGTTCGTACAGGTAGCGCCCCAGGCTGCTCGGGCTCACCCGCAGCGGGCCCCGCACATCGCGGCCGTAAAAGCTGTCCGTGCCCTGCTTCTTCAGGTGCGCCTTCAGCCGCTCGAAGAAGCCGCGGCAGGCATCGGAGAGTTCATCGCTTTTTTTCAATAAGGTATCTTCCAGCAGCGTAAAGGCCGCCTGTATGTCCTCCGGCGTGCTCTCGATGTACAGCTCCCCCGTAACCCCGTCGGTTTTGAGCTTGCGCTGGTACTGGTGGTACCAGGTAATCGTTTCGGTGAACAGCAGCAATAGCAGCATCGTCCTTCTCGGTTTGAACACCGCCTCCGGCAGCTGCAGGTAAGTGGCGTAGGGGTTGCGCACGCTGATTGGTTGCAATAGCCGCTGCACGTTTTTCATGCGTTCTTTCACCGTACGCTGGGCCGCTTCATCGATGAGCCCTGCGCTCAACCGCCGCTGGTAGTCCATGATGCGGCCGTCCTGCTCCGCGCTACCGTCCATGTAAAGCAGTATGCAGCGGTTGGCGTTGTCCTCGTACAGCTTCTCCCTTGTCGTGCAGCCCGATACGCATACCGGCCCTTCCACCTCCAGCGTCACCGTTTTCAGGTTCCCCTTGTTGTCCTTCAGCGTCACCGTCTTGCTTATCCGGCGCTTGCTCTGCAGCTCGCGCAGCGGGTAAAGCACCGACTCCGCCCCGTCGAGGTCCTCTATCAATAGCAGCCTGTGCCGCAGTTCCTCCCGCCCGAAGTAGTAGAACGCGTTGCTCGACAGCGTGGTGATTTCCAGTTTGTCCTCCTCCGGCATCAGTTCCGATACCTTCTCCTGCAGCCACGTCTTGCCCGTGCCGCTCGCACCCAGGCACATCAGGTGCAGCGGCACCCGGCGCTTCCTCGATGTGTAGACAAGGTAGGCCACCATGGCATTGGTCTGCTCCCCGACCACGCCGCTGGCCGCTATCGCTTCCTTCGTTCTTTGGAGCAGGTGCGGGGATTTCAGGAACTTCAGGGCCTCTTTGCGCTCGGATTCGGTGAGCTGCTTTTTCTCCGCCTGCTTCGGCTTCATCGCCTCCAGCCGTTCCGAACGGTAACCCTCCAGCGCCGCCGTGAGGTGGTCCAGGCATTGGGCCAGTTCGCTTTCCGCCATGTCCAGCGCCTCCGAGGCCCGCTCGGCCAGCTGGCCGCACTGGATGCCGTTGTACAGGTCAAGGTTGTGGCGGTAGGCCTTCTCGACCCTGCCCTGCACGGTGAGTTTCAGCGTCACCCGCAGGCGGTCGAGGCCTGTCAGTTTGATGCCGCCCAGCACCGTCACATGGAGTTTCCCCTCCGTGTAGGCCAGCAGCTCCGGGTTGTCCGCGTGCAGCCTACCCCCTGCCATGACGCGCCGGGGTGATGATGAGTCTGCCCTCGCTTACCTCGATGCTGACCGTGCGGCCCATTGCGAAGCCGCTCGCTTCCAGCCATACCCCCGATATGCGCAGTTCCGGAACCCGGCGGGTGCCCGATGAAAGGTAGCGGTATTTCGGCTGGAGTTTCGCGTTCCTGGTGTGTCTTGTTGCCATAGCTGATTTTTTTGATTTTCCTACAATGGAACTATCAGACACAAAAGTAAAAGATACGACCGAAACAAGCAAGCCCTATCGGATTTTTTTATGCACTTTATTTACGTATTTTTGCATTAACACGTAATTATCATACACAATTGGATGTTTTGGGCCATGGAAACAGGTAACATCATACAGGCATTGCGCAAGGATAGGGGCTGGTCGCAGGGCGAACTGGCCACCGAGAGCGGCGTGTCGCGCGAGATGATTGGCAAGTACGAGCGCGGCGATGCCGTGCCCTCCATCGAGGCCGCAAAGAAGCTGGCAAGGGCGCTGGGCGTCACGCTCGACTACCTGGGCGGCGAGGCCGACGGCCCCGCCTTCGACCGGAAGACCGCCGAACGGATGAAGGACATCGACAGGCTCGATGCCGCCGAACGGGAGCATGTCTTCGCCCTGCTCGACGCCTTCCTCGCAAAGAGCAAGATGCAGGCGATACTCAAGTAAAAAAGAAGCCACCGCCAATAGTGATAGAACGGCTCCCTAATTGATTTTAATCGGTTTGATGGATTATTTCATCATCCAGTCGTCCATATTTTATTCCATTATATAGATGACGTACCGTCAATGCTTTCCTACTATTCTCTCGTGTTCCAAAAATCTCATGCAGTAATGATGGCAGGACACTTCTCCCTTCCGAAGAGAAGTAATCCGCTGCCATAAAACGCTTAACATCGACATTGTATTTTTTGGCATATTTCAAGATGAATTCAACGGCATCATCACCATATATGCCTAAGTCGTCTTCTAACCGAGTATCAAGGCAAATAGGTTCATCATCTACGAAAGACTCCTTTCTAACGAATAGAAAAAGGTCGTCTGCAACTTTATCTGAATATTCCATCATTTATTTCATTTTGCAAACATATAAAACGTTTGGGGGTCAGACCTTAGTTTGTAATAATCGCCAGCACCCGAACTGAAAGCACCGATACCCAGTCCCACAGCCTCTTTATTATCCAATATGTCATAAGAGGTGATTACCCACCCCACTCCGGGGACCATCCTTCCTAAAAATCGACCCAAAACAGCAGTTCCCGCTTTTTTTGCTGCCTTTTTGCTTACAACACCTATTACTTTTCGTTCAGCCTGTTTTAGAGCCGGAATGTTTTGAGGAAATACTTTGGATAAAGTGTAGGAGGCGATAGAAGAACCCGGTTGGGATCCCAGCGCACCCACCGGCTTTAGAAAAACAATGGGTTCTCCCAAGGCAATCATTGACGGCCCCAACCAGTGAGGCACTCCAAAATTATTACGGTAACCCGTTACAGTCACTTCATCTAACTGATTAACTTTATTTGTATCGAGACCAAAGGGATCGTTATATATAAGCGGGTTATTCAGAACATAGGAGTAAGGGCTTGAATTATAATGAATAGCCGAATTATCAGCGGTTATCATATTGCGAGGCCCCAAAAACCCAAACATATTTCCAAACTCTTTCCTTCCTTCACTCAAAGCATAGTCATCTGCTTCGTAACCCATTTCCCTTAGATTTGAAGAAAAGACATCCCTAAACTCTGACCAATACTCATCTTCTTGTAGCGGATCCACCGCTCCCCACCTTCCAATCACCGGGTCGTAGAACCTCGCGCCGTAGTCTTATGACCTTCCGCGGATTTTTCGCGTTCCGGCCGTTTTCCCTACAGCCGGATTTCCGCTTGCTCAAAGAACGTCTTACACCCCAAAGATAATGTTTTTGCGGATTGTCCGGCCACTGTTT
>NZ_JBHTDN010000010.1:0-128546 GCF_042666505.1 Parapedobacter sp. GCM10030251
AATCAATGAAGATCGTATTTTATTCGGCAGGGCCTAAAAACCCTGCCGTGTTTTTGTGCATTCTTGTTGCCAATTTTGGAGCATTCTTATTTCCCAATTCTTGTGCAGTTACAATTGCCGACTACACTATGCGGTTGAAAGGCAGGCCCGGGAGGAAAAACTGGCTGCCGAACAGATCAAGGAACTGCGGCTGACCGAGTCGCTGCCGGTGATCAACGAATTGGGCAGATGGATCTTTGAAGAAATAAAATCCACCCTGCCCAAAAGCCAGATCGGCAAGGCCATGGCTTACGCCTACGCCCGATGGGACGGGCTCTCGGCTTATCTGTATGACGGAAACCTGCAGATTGACAATAACCTTGTCGAGAACGCCATCAGGCCATTGGCGCTGGGACGCAAAAACTACCTCTTCGCCGGCAGCCATGAAGCTGCACAGCGTGCCGCCATGATCTATTCATTCTTCGCCATCTGCAAAAAACACGAAGTCAACCCATTCCACTGGCTGAAATATACACTGGAAAACATCATGGCCATAAACCATAAAAACTTAAAAGACCTCTATCCGCAGAACTATAAGAATATGGTTCAGAAATCAAACATGTAGTTCGTAGGGCGGATACTTCAGAACAACAGCTTAAAAACTATCGTTTGATCGGCAAAGGCGTAGGGGTTCCATTGGCCAGATGTGGACGGAGATCTCAGCTTAAAGGGCTTTTTAAGCGCCGGATTAAAAAACCTGATATACAATCAACATAAGGTAGCATAATACCTAATTTCAACTACACGGTGCTTACTATTGGTTTGGGCAAAAGACGGATTTAACTGAATTCCCACATAAAACAGGGAATATAACTAATATACATACCTCCGGTACAGATAAGCCTTCAATATAATATATGTGGCACCCAGCAGTGCTAATATCGATATCGAAAAGAGGATTTGCACGGAGGTGTCAAGGCGAGCTACCTGGATTACGCCCCATCCGATCACCGCTTGTAATATCCCATAAGTAGCAGAAACCATTAATCGGTTTGCTCTTGCCTCGTTGGCTAGGTATTGATACAAGTGGCTTCGGTGCGCCTCGAAAATATTTTCGCGCTTCATGAGTCGATGGGCAATGGTAAGTACACTATCGACGCCGTATATCGCAAAGAACAGAATGTATATGGGATTACCGCTCGCAAAAATCAAACTTAACGTAGCAAACAGCAAAATAAAACACATACTCACACTTCCAACATCGCCGGCAAAGCACTTGGCCCGCTGCCGGAAATTGAAAAAAGCAAATACACCGTTGGCAATAGCCGTACAGTACAATAGCCGGTCATCGATAAAATCGTCTTCCCGATTTGCCAGCCACAAGGACAGTAAGACTGCAAAGCTATACATCGCCGTAATGCCATTGATGCCATCCATAAAATTATATGCATTGATGGTGCCGATGATAAGGATCAACGCAACGGGAAGCACATACCACGGCAATTCGAAGGCCCCTAACTCGTAAATCATCAGCAATACCGAAACGAGGTGCACGGTAATGCGTACCCTGTTAGACATGGTGAACACATCGTCCAGAAAACTGATGACCGTAATCGCGGTAAGCCCAGCAAAGAACCAAGGATAGGAAGCCCCCGACCAAATAAACCATATCAGCGCGCCCAGATAAAACACGACGCCACCACCCCGGATGGTAATTTTTGTGTGGCTGCTACGTTTGTTAGGTTTGTCGATGATGTTGAAACGATCGGCAATGCGGAAGTAGAGCGGCATCGCCAAAAAAAGCAACGCTATAATAATTAGATAAGACACCAACATTTAGCCCTCGATGATTTGTCCAGCGCAAATTTCGGTAAAAGGCGCCACTTGTGAAAGCCGCACGATCACTGCATTGGGATTGATAATCGTTCCCTTGCCTACCACTGCGCCGGCTCCTACGTATACTCCCGGATAGGTGGTAACAAAGTCCTCTACGATTCCATCGTGATCGATCGTGACATTGGCGTTGATGATTGCATGCTTCCCTACTTTGGCCTTGGATTGAATAACCGCTCCGGCTAGTACCACCGCGCCTTCGCCTATTTGTGCATCTGCCGCGACTGAAGCCTGCGGATGAATAAAAGTCCCGAATTTATGGGTTACTTTTTTCGCGATACGCTCGCGAATGTCAGGTTTCCCGATGCCGATCAGTAGCTTGGCTTCGGGATGTTTGTCGGGCGCATACGGTACCACTGGAATATCGCCAATCGATCTGGGTTCTTCTCCGTCGTTAAAAAATACTTGGATGGCTTGTTCACCAAATTGCTTGCGGAGGCCGTCTAACAATACACGTGCATGGCCGCCGGCACCGTAGATAAGATTGGGTTCGATTTTCATTAAAAACTTCTCAGCGTGGTTAACAACCCCTCTCGCGCGGAGACGGGCATTTTATTGATATCAAGTGCAGCCTTAATCTTCGAATTATCTACCACATAGCTTTCCGTCAATTTCTTGAGGCGCTCGCTGTTCAGTGGCAAACGTAACGTATCTCCAACCTTTGCTATCCCCTCTATGAGGCGGGGAGATACCCTCCACAACGCAGGCTTCTTGTCACGCGCCTCCCCAATCAGCTGAATTAATTCATTGGTGGATAACGAGTCATCATCAGCCAGGTTATATACACCACCCGGAATGCTTGGATCCTGAAGTATTTGTTTGATGACGTATTGTAGATTTGCAATCGAAAGAAATGACCGCCGGTTTTCAAAGGCAGCCAAAGGCCACGGAATACCTTTACTTACCACTTTATACAACAGATTAAGATTACCCTTATTACCGGGGCCGTGAATCATGCAGGGCCGCAAGACAAAAAGCCGTCTTTCGGCTGGTAACTCCGAATTCAACAGATATTCCTCTGCCTGACGTTTAGACTGTCCGTAAGGCGTTTGCGGATTGGGGTCAACATTTTCATCCAACATTCCTTCTACAGTATCGGCGGCCGATTTTACACTGCTGAAATAAATAAAGTCACGGGCGTTACTTTGCAGGAATTGATCAAAAAGCTGCTTCGTAAGTTCTGTGTTTATTTCGAAATACTCCTCGGCCGAGCTTGTATTTTTAGTGTCATGGGCTTTCCCCGCGAGATGAATAATTGCTTCGTACTGGGCCGGTAAGCGTTGTAACCATTCGTCTCGGAGAGATATCGAAAGAATATTATATTCTTTTTCAGAGATAGATGGTATCAGATTTTGTCCAACAAAACCAGAGGTTCCAGTAATACAAATTTTCACATCGAAGTATTTAGAAAAACAGTCTACATTGAAGACAAAGTTTCTTATATTCTGTGCTACAAACACTTTTTCCAAAACTCGTCTTCATAATCAAAAAAGAGATTTTTCAGCCAGCCTTCTATCGATAACTTATCATAGATATCATCATTCAAAGGCAAGTAAGGCGATTGAACAAAAGCTTCAGGAATAGAGGACGCGTTTCTATCTATTATCAAATAGTTGCTGGTATTATAAAATGGGAATTTGGCTATATCACTATTTGTCGTAATCAACTTTCTTTTCGCTCCTATAGCTTCAAACGTGCGAAGCGTTAGTCCTTTTTGATTCGGGTGGTTTATATCCAGTACTACTTTTGTTCTTTTGTAATAATCAATAATTTCACCAAGACTTAAGGAACGAAAGCTTAGCTTGTTGTAATCAAAATATTTAAACGTCTTATCAAAAAATTTTTTAAATAAATAAACCAACCTTCCGTGCATGTAATAATAACACAACATTTTGAGTTGCTTTGCCTTTGCCCATTCATTAATACGATTACTAATTATATAACGGTCAGAGTGCGCCGTTCCCAAAAATAAAATATCTATATCCTGCTTTGATTTGTCCGTACTTATTTCTCTGTATTTATCAAAAAAAAACAACGGTCTGAAATGAATATTGAAACGCTTCGCGTCTTCCGGGTCAAATGTTAACGCCCTATCGTAGTAATGTAAAAGCGAAGAACTGTGTCCCGTGTTCGTAAATGAATCCCAGTTATAAAAAATGCAAACACACTTCGGTTGCCTTTTCCTGAAGGCTTTTAAAAAGAATTCAGGCACGACCTCACCCCTGATGACTAACAAAAAATCGTAGGTCTCGTGTTGAATATTTTTAAGTATCTTTCGGTAATAGCGATTTATCTTTTGTTCGTATAACTCTTTGCGCAGTCTGATTATCCCTTTGGTGAATGTATTATCTTTTAGGCGTTCGTCATAAAAAGTTACATTGGCCCCCAAAGACTCGAGTTTTTTTTTAATTTGTTCTTCTAAGCCAAAAGTTCTAGCTAGAAAGAAGAGTATTTTTTTTCCCTTTAATTGATCGGTATTCATTATTTAAACAAACCTTTGGCTCGCATTTCATCAATGGATTTCTGATATCTGTCTTCTTGTACTTGTTGCGTATCTACCCATTTTGTGAAACGTTTTAACCCTTCCTCAAATGTCACTTCCGGTTCAAACCCCAAGAGACGCCTTATTTTGCTGAGATCAGCGTAATTGTGCCTTATATCCCCTAGTCTATATTGACCGGATATATTAATAGGAACTTTAATGTTATAGTTCTCTACTAATTTGCTTGCAACTGTAAGAACGTCGACGGGCACACCGGCTCCGACATTAAAAATTTCGTTGTTGGCTTCTTCTCTCTCTAGTCCCAAAATAGTGGCATTGACAACATCGTCGATGTAAACGAAGTCTCTACTTTCTTTTCCATCCTCAAATATATTGATACCATTGCCGTTTTTTATTTGTGTGGAAAAAATTGATAATATACCAGTATAAGGATTTTTCAGTGACTGCCCCGGACCATATACATTTTGATATCTAAAGGCTACAGCAGCAATACCAACAGACGGACACACTGTCATAACTAACTGTTCTTGTGTTTGTTTTGTAACTCCGTACACTGATGAAGGATGAATTTTTGAATTTTCGTCTGTCGCCGTTAACACTAAAGCCGAAGAATCCGGATAGGTTACTTCAAAGAGCCCTTTGTCCATGAGTTCAGGGCTGCGATGCCTGGGATATACCGGACCAAGCTCCTGACTGATGTATTTACCTTCTCCGTAAATAGATCGGGAAGATGCGACAATCACTTTCTTTACATCGTGGTTGGTATTGACCAGCAATTCCAACATTTTAGACGTACCACCAATATTAACATCGGTATACCTATCAATTTCATACATGGATTGTCCGGTTCCCGTTTCCGCGGCAAGGTGTACAATAGCATCTTGATCCAATAGCGCCTTTTTCCAATCTTCATAGTTAGTTACACTACCATTGATAAAGCTCGTCTTCTCCTTGATACTAATGAATAGGGGTGACGTTTCTGTTGGATTGTTCCCGTGTATTTGTGGAGAAAGGTTATCCAATATTGTGACCTTATATCCTTTATCGACAAGTCTCAACGCTAAATTTGATCCAATAAAACCGGCACCACCGGTGATAAGAATACGCATAAAATATGTTAATTATTTTTCTTTCTTAAACTCAATTTTGTCAATTGAAATTCCTTCAATATTAGATTTGTCTTTATGAACCGAGAAAAAGACTATATTGCCGTTTTTTAAGGTCACATTTCTCAAAGAATATGTTTGGTACTTTTCATTTGCTAATTCACTCAAATCTATTTCCACTATTGAGATATTCCGCTTTAATATAGGATCGTATAAGCCTATAGTTACTCTTCCTTCTTTGGGCTCTGGAATATTGCCATGACCTTTGATTGATGTCGACACCTCCCATTTTTCATTGGTTTGGCTATCGCTTATATTTTCTAACTTATATTGGATTGCCCAATCCGATTTCGACGCATCAATGTAACCGGCTAACTTGTCGCTCGCAGCACCATCAATTATTTTTTTTGTCCTTACGGCAGGCAAATAGTATGTAAATAAATCCTGTTGCACAACGAAGTAATCCGAATTGCTTTCACGATCCGATGTACGAATCGACTTCAAACTTGGTTTCAAATCGTTAAGTTTGATCATTGGGCCATTTACATCGATTTTCTGCTTAAGACGGTCTGACGACATTGTATTCAAATCATTTAAAGTTGCTAGAAACCGGTCTACTAAAGAATTATATCTAGCATGGAAATCGGAAGATGATCGACTATTATCCAAAGCAGGACTCTTGATATGGCTGAAAATTTTAATAAATTCAAATGAAATTTGTTCTTTTTTTACTCTTCTCAACAGTATTTCATTGTCAGATACTGCACTTATTGCTTGTTCAAACAACTTCGTTCCTTCATTTAATATCTCAGAGTTAATAATGTCCAAGTTTGCATTAAAAACGCTAAGCTTTCCCTTATAGCCATCAAAACTCCTTGTTACTAGATCGAAATACTTCCTAAGAGGTTTCCCTGCAGCTCCATAATATCCGTTAAAAAACACATCAAGTAGGTAATTGTATTCATAGTCTGGGTTCCACAAAAGCTTTCCGATAACCCAAGTATGCAGCTCCTTAAAATACCCCAGTTCTTCAGAGGTATAATATGGTGTGGCGATACTTTGGATAAAAACGCCTTCATATCCTAAATTTTTTAGGAATCGTAAATCATCTCGTAAATTACTAAGACTCGGATGAGGGAGTAACGGATACGAGAAATTAGCGCTATATCCCCAGTAAAAATTGTGCTTGGATATCTTTGACCAATTTTCGATATTCTTACGAGAAAAATTATTGGATGGGTTAAGAAGTGATTTTGCGTGATTTATTAATATAGGGGCAACTCTAACGATTACATTCTCCGCGGGCTTTATTGTTTTAGGAGGCACTTCCGTATAATCGTATGCCAAAGTTTCGAATTTTAAAGATGGGTATTCATCCTTAAAAGCGCTTGCGACCTCGTTCACGAACTGTATTAGTAGCGCGGAAGGGCTCCCCTCTTCCTTTAGTAAATTCGCGCATTCGACAGATGAGCACGAAATTCCTACATCATTTTGGGATATCGATATGATTTCGGGATTTTTTGTCTTTTGAATCAATAACCTGACATTGTTAATAAACTCCTTTCGCATTTCTTGATTCGAAAGGCAAAGCTGGGTTTCGTTTACTCCAGGCACCTTACCCGAATTTTTAAAGGGTTTACTCGTGGCCGGGTCAATGAACCATTCGGGATGTCTTTTGAAATATTTATCTGGTGGAAGAATTTGACTGAACGTATGCGCCCATCCAACTATTTCATGTTTCGCGCCCCAGCTTTCGTTAAGTCTCTGAAAGTCTCCATTCTCCCGAAGTACAGTGGAGTAAAATGCGTCTACGGTTGAGTGGAAGGACAAGTGATTCCTATACGAAAATGGAGGAGAGAAGGTGTAATCAACCGGGTCAATAACCACTTCTGTCTTTTCAGGAATTTCGTTATCAACTGAGGACCACCACCGGCAACCTAAATACTGCTCAAGAAACTCAACCGTTGAATACAACGTCCCTCTATCCCCACTGCCAAAAAGAAATATATTACCCTCGTCAAACTTAATGTTAACGGCATCTTCACTTAACCTAACATTATTCAAACTGAACGTCTTTTTTGCTTTTAGGGTATTTCCAATAGATATAAATGAACGATAGTTGGCAGATTCAGGCTTGTTTTTTTCATAAGTAATTCCGATATCTACTTTGGAAATTCTTGAAACAAAATGCTGCAATAAGCTTGCGGCATTTTGTTCAGCTTTCGTAGAATTTTGTGGTAAGATAATTATATAAGAAGTTTTTCCCGATTTTATAAGGTCGATTTTCTGGGCTTGACAAGCCCCAAAGCTAAAAAAGAAAAACACGAATATTAGGCTCCGAGATTTAATAGTATTTGCCATAAACCGCTAACGTTTCACCGATAAAATAGTCCAGCCATAACTCAACACCGGATATAATGCTAATCCTAAAACAAAAACCACGCCTCTTTCGGTAGTCAAACCATCAAAAATATCATTTACATTCGCTATCCGCTATTTTATTTTAACCCAACTACCGCTCTCTGAATCATAACGCTTAATAATTTTTGCTGGCACACCGGCTATGACACAATTATCTGGAAAATTACCTTTAACAACAGAATTTGCCCCTACGATACATTGGTTTCCCAAAACCGTTCCCGCTTGTATACATGCTCCTATTCCAACAAAACAGTTGCTACCAATTTTCGTAGATTCATATATTAACGGCTGATCTAAAATAGGTTTACCGATTTCGGTATAACAATGCTTAATATCGGTGATATATACATTTGCTAAGATAGTACTTCCCTCACCGATTTCTAGGTCGCCCATGGCTGTAATATGCACGTTTTGTGCAATTCCAACATTATCCTTAATAACTATTTTCCCATGGAAGTGAGTCTCTAGTCGTATATTAGGAAAAATCCGCACTTTCCTACCTATAAAGATATTAGAAGCTCCCTTTATGTAAACTGGCCTACCCAAATAAGAAGGTAATTTTAATTGACCAAAAAAGGGCTTATTAAAAATCGCCCGAATGATCCAAAACACTTTAAATATCATAGTTTCACTTCGTCATTTTCCTAGCCTTATACTTTCGAATTACAAATTTAAACTTAGAAAAGTACTTAAAAAAGTAATACTCCGCCCAAGATATATACTTTAATTTAAACATTTCGTAAATGTTGTACTGGACACCTCTTTCCATCTCAACAATGTTTGCAGACAACCCGGAGAAACCAAAATGAGGCTTTCCCTTACCTGTTACGACCAAGCTTTCTGGAATTAGATACATCCGCTTCTTTTTGCTGATCTTCATCCAAAAATTTGCATCCTCAGAGTATTTCATATTTTCGTTATAATATCCAACATCGGAAAGGATACTTCTCTTAAAGAGAGCCGTCGAAGTCTGCGCGGTAATTTTAAACAGCAGTTTTCTCAACGTAATTTCCACCAGCCCATCTTTAATAATATATGGCAAAGTGATTTTTTCTTCATTTCTTAAACTGCCAATAAAATCGATATCAGGGCGTGCCTCTAAAATGTTGAGCTGTTTCTCAATCTTGGTTTCATGCCACTCGTCATCTGAGTCCAACAAGGCCAAATATTCTCCCTGCGCACTTCTAAGTCCTACATTACGCGCCTTTGACACGCCGCCATTAGGTTGATTGATAATAGTAATCGGAATTCTAGTTTGGGCATTTGCAATCTTCGAAATAACGTCTATGCTTCTATCAGTAGATCCGTCGTTCACTACGATAATTTCTAAAGCTCCCTTATATGTTTGACTCAATACTGAATTCAAACTAGCCTCTATAGTCGATGCTGCATTATAAACAGGTATGATGATCGAAACCATGTCAAATATATTTTCGTCTGCTAACATCTAGCAAACTTCGTTTGCTCTGAAGCAAAGCTAGGTTCGTTCAGCCAAACGATTTCCAAATAAGAATAGTAGTAACATATTTTCTTATTTCCTTCAATTATGCTAGGCATCTAAATATAGTAATTTATGTAAATTGTATTAAATAATAAATAGTTCAAACACAATAAACAATGCCCCCATTACCAACGTATAAACCGTTGATACTTTATACCTACTATTAATATTGAATAATGGTTCTAAGAGATAAGGAATTACTATCCACGATAAAAGACCCCAACGATCAGAGAAGGGCATGTCGAATGCAAAAAAGAAAATTGAGCTGCTCAAGACAAAGTAATTTATCCATTTCCGATAGGTCACCAAATATTCTTTCTGATTAATTAACACCTTCTTATGAACAAAAAGTGCCGTTAAAAGAATAGCCGTATTAAAGATAAAAAAGTCTGGCCGAAAACCAGTGTCATATTTCATTTCCAAAACGAAATAAGCTGCACGTCTGTCCTCCAATACGAGCCCTGTAATGACGCTGGCCAAGGACTTTATCCCATGCCCCGATAAAGAGACCATGGCGGAAAAAAAATAAAGCATGATAGAAGGCCACAGTGATTTCATCCTTCTTGCGGTCAAATAAAAGACTATGGTGATTACCGAGGAAACATGGATCCCAATACTACATAAAAAGAGCAGAACCGTAGAGGTCCAATTTCTCCTCTCTAGGGAATTAAACGCGACAAGCAATAACATAGCTGAAATACCATGCCTTATCGCGTTGAATCCAAAATTTTTAAAAAAGAAAAATGTTGCAAACGTTAGCAAAAGCAATACTTGGTTCCTTCGACTAAATTCATTCTGTCTTATTACAATGCCTAAAATTATAACATATAGCAACGCCATTATCAACAAAAAACCACGAGTGCTTACAATCAAATGAATAATCTCGACTAACCATTTAAAAACAAATTCAACACCAAACTCGTATGTATCAACGTTCTCAAATATATAAATATAAGTTTTCGTATCTGTACCTACGTCATAACGTCTTAAACCAAAAATTAACCCAAAAGCCAATAATATAACCCAACAAATATAGTTTTGGTTCCTCGCAGATAGCCAACGATGAGTCTTATCCTGCTGGTTCGATAACACCAACGCAAAAACAAATAGTATAAAATACGCTATTACGAACTGAAAATCGAACCAAAACATATCAACCCACCTATAATTACTATCATTATTTAGTTATTTTGTAAACTAAATTCATCAGCCGCCTAGGAATAAACATTCTAACAAATTCTTTTGCTAACAATAATATTTTTCTGGTCAAGAATTCGACATTATTTATCGATTTGTGCTCACGTAGAATTGCCAATGATTCTAATGCTCCTTTATAAGAATTACTTGAACTATAGCCTATCGCTTCGATGATTGCGATTTTATCTTCCACTACTAGAAATTTAGCTCCCTTTTTCTGCAATGCCATAAAAAAATTCCTATCTGAGCAAATCTTGTAATTCAGTGAAAATGGAAATTCCTTAGCTCGATCAACTCTAACAAATACCGCTTGATGATTAAACGGCATGGGATTGCGAGCAGACGGGTAACGAGCTTTATAAACTTTAGTGAAGCCGTCAAACTTTGCAACGGCATCTCCGACAATCACATCGACATTCTCGAAATGTTCGTTTTCACAATCAAACAGAGACGAAATCACATACTCGTTATAAAACACATCTCCGGCATTCATAAAATTAATAAAATCCCCAGTAGCTTTAATGACACCCTGATTCATTGCATCATATATGCCGCCATCCTCCTCACTGACGATCATGTGGATGTGATCTTTGTACTCACTTATAATCGACAACGTACGATCAGTACTCTTTCCGTCTATTATAATATACTCAATAAACGAATAATTCTGAGCAATTACCGATTCGATTGTTCCTCTAATATGGTCTTCACAATTGAATGTGACAGTAACTATACTAATCTTAGGCTTCATGCTTTCTATGTCTTGATTAGACAATGCGACTCTTCTTAGCCAACAGCTAATCACCTTCGGCCAAAGACACTCAAAATTACATTTGTAATAGAGTGAACGTGTTGCCGAACAGTGAACTTTTTTGAAAATGACTCCGCATCGATTCTCATTTCCTGATATCTTGATGGATTGTTAATACAATAGATGATTTGATCTTCTAACGTCGTAGTATTATCATTGTACAAAAGACCATTCTTTCCGTTCGTAATAATTTCGGCAGTGCCAGCATTATCAAAACCTATGACAATTGCACCAAAAGTCATTGCCTCAATAGTTACTCGACCAAATGCTTCGTTCATGGAGCACATTAACAATATATCTATGCCGGAATAGATCTTAGATTTATCTTTCTCGAAGTTTTTGAAGAAAACGTATTCTGTTAAATTATATCTTTCGATATAGGTTAGTAATGCCTTGTAATACTCCTTTGAAGCAACTTCCCCCCAAAACTCTATGCTTAAATTGTATCCTCTATCTCTCAATTTCTTTAATGCCTCAAGCCCTCTTTTTTGATTCTTTGTTTCAGAAATAATACCAACCATGCCTAATCTATTGGGCAAGCTAGTCCTTTGATTTATATTGATTATTTTTCTAGACGACAACTCAGTTTCGTCGAATACAGGGTTATAAACTTGGATTGCATTTTTCAGGTTTAAGTATCTCTCAATAGATTTCGATATAGCAATCACCGAATCGCTTAGTTTTAAAAAATATCTCTTCACTTTCTTTCCACCAAGATGAACTAGCTTATAGTCATCGTAACCAAACTCTCGAACATGCCAGATATGTTTTATTCCTGTTATTTTTGCCACGAAAACACCCAATGTTTCTACCGAAGAGTTACTGTAGACCAGGTCAATTTTTTCCTGCTTTATATATTTCGCGATTTTCCGCAGAGAGGAAAGATTCTTCAATAATTTACCTGGGAAAGATATCAATAACTTGAAAGGACTTGTGGAATAAAACAAACTTGAGCAATGAATTCCCGACACTGGAATCTGTTCCTCAATAAGTTCTTTAAACAACCCTTCATCTTCCTTTTGGTTATAAATGTAGACCATCTTTATATCGATCAACTTTCGTATTCCCTTTAACAAAAGTAAAAGCGATTGATTGGCCCCATTCATCGCGTTGTAATGCGTAATAAATACAACCTGTGTCTTCCTATTATTTAGGTTTTCTGCTTTCAAACTATCGTGTTTAGGAATGAGCAAAGTTAACTCTATGGTACAACTCGAGCGTTTTTTCTGCCATTGATACCCATGTATGATCTTTAATCTTCTCAAAATTACCTCTCCCCACAAGCGTAACCTCTTCCGAACTTATATTCATAACCTTATCCATCATTTTCGTCAACTCGGGCACATCTCCAAAAAGAAATTCATGATCTATAAACTCGGGCATTGAACCAACATTCGACGCGAGGCATAATTTGCTATATGACATTCCCAAAAGTAATGCCCCGGAAGTTACGACTCGTTTGTAAGGGTAAATCATAACGTTTGACAAAGAAAAATAGGCTTCGATTTCTCCGTCTTCAATATACCTAGGCAAAAAAATAATATTATCGTTGAATGCTATCTTCTCATTGATTACTTTTAAATCCTTCTCAAACTTAACTCGGCCACATATTATCAATTGCGCTTTTGGCCGTTTCAAACTTATAAAAGCATCGATAATGTCCATGATGCCTTTATAAGGTCTTAGGTCACCAAGAAACATGAAAGAGAATTTGCTTTCATCGAAATTTCTGATATTCCTCCGGAATTCGTAGATGTTCCCCTTGAATTGTGGGTAAGTACCAACATAATTGGCGTGTGGGATAACAGCGATTTTTTCGTTAGGTATCTTATACCTAGTTTCTAGAATTCCCTTGGAAAAGAAGTTGTGAACACTAAACGCATCTTGCATTCTAATGAAACAACGGGTAAAAAAATTATCCAATGTTGAAAAGCCGCTTTCATGACTACCAAAATTATGAACCGTCCACACGTATTTCTTATTACCCTTTATCAGGAATATTCCTATTAAAAAAATAGACCATTTGAGCAAGCGTATCCACGCGTTTTTTGAGAACGTATAGTACTCAAACCAATGGAAATGAATTATATCTACTTGGAAGAGGTGTTTGGTTTTAAAGAATTGTAGGATGCCTGACTTAACAGGCAAAACTTCAACACCAAGCTCCCCTAACGAACCAATCAACTTTTCTTGATAAGGGTTATCCTTACCAACCGGAGCAAAAGCTACTTTCATATGCATTTACCTCTCTAAGGCCTCCGCTAAAAACTTCATAGACTCCTGTCTAAAGTCACTAATCTTTCTATTTATTTCTGCCCAGTCAACTTCATTTCTCAAAATCGAATCGGCATGCTCCTTATTAAATCTTGTCATCTTGTGGTGTTCAAGTCCCAATAATGACAACAGGCTGTCGATTCGTTCATTCATACCTTCCGCCGCCCCCGTGTTAGGTAGAATGATAAATTTTGTATTGTTAATTAAGCAGAATACCATTCCGTGAAATGAAGTGGTTATAACCAATTCCGAAGAACCTATATAGGACACCCACTCAGGAATTGTCGGAAACAAGCTTCCAGAGCTATCATTATTTGCTGTAGCGTGTAATGTGACGAAGCCTTCGAGAGATTTCGCATAGTTTATGAAAAGTTCTTTTTCCACTATTTCACTGTTTCCCAAGGTATAAATAAAGACTGTTTTTGGAGAATTAACATTTCTTACAAAGTCAATTCCTAACAATTCCTCCCATTCCGATTTAGTGAATAAAAATGTAGGATCTAAAACCCATTTTGCATTTCGATAACCTAGGGTGTTACAAATCTCGAGGCCGCTTTTCTCTCTTATACCAACAGCCGAAAACTTGTGTATATACTTTTTGAATAACTTCTCTGTCGTAGTGTCAAGCTTCCGTTTTCCGAAACTGGCGGCAAATGCCACACGCTTAATCCTCGAATCACCAAATCCTAGCAGAAATGCTTCAGCTGAGACCTGAAATGAATTATTCCAAACTTGATCACTTCCGGTAACATAAACATCAGCTATAGGCGGGCGGGCGATAAGATCGGATAAACTGTAGTATTCTTCTTGTCCGAAATTAATGAACTGCTTCTTGAACTGAGAAAACTGGCGTTTCAAATCTTGAACTTCGCCTAACACCTTTATTCTTTCGTATCTCTTCCGTCTATATGATGAAATCGGATTGAGCCTGAATAATCGCGTAAACAAGGACATTTTTACAGGAGGAGGGACTCGATGATAAGGTATCAAAAAAGGCGAATGTCCTATTTTGGTTAAATAACTTTGCATAGCAAACAACTGAAGTATTTGACCATAATTATTAGTCGATTCCCAAAAAGTCATTATACCTATTTTCATTTACTCTATCGAAATTTGTGATACAATAATGTCAATAAAGACAATATTCTTAGATGTAGTTTCATTTGTGCATCAAAGGAATGGGCATTACGAACTTTCCTCCATAAGCCAATGCTCTTTCTTCGAGTGACTGTTCGTTGTAACTGAACCAACGAAAATAATACTGTGGGGAAAGTTTTAACATGTTTTCTAAGATACGGCACCTTCTTGAAACTTATCTTTCTAAGTAATACCCTCAATTTTAAACCATCCCTTCTATGACTAAAACTAGATTTCTGCGATTTAGCTATTAGGCTTTTATCAACCTGCTTCACAGTCAGATCGCCATTTTCTATACCGTTTTTTACTATCAAATCAGCGATTGGAGATCTCGTGACAATAACGCTGTTACCTAATCCATCGCTTCGGTATTCATCTAGCCAAGCGTCTCCCAAAGAAATGTCCGCTAATTCGGTGAGCACGTCGGTACAATAATCACAAGCATTGGCTTTAAAAAGCCCTGTTCCCCACATATCACCAAGTGTCCTCATCTTCACCTGATGAAATACATTATTCTTATCTAACGCACCGAAACTGTAGTCAGAGGCCGTGCTGTTCTCGTCTTTCAACCTGTATTCAGGGTTTCGGTAGCCAGTGGAAATTCCAGCTCTTTGAGCAAGATAATCGGTGAAAAATCGACTTTTTAATCCTCCGCAAACAATACCAACTAAAAAGGGTATTTTTTCCTTCAATTTAGGATGATAATGTTGCTTTAGACGTATCGCTTTTATGAAACAGGCGACACCGGACACAGCTACTCTCCCGTTTATACTTTCAAGTTCGTCAAAGAGTGATGCTAAGGTTACGGGTATGTACCTAGTCTTGGAAATAACTGTAATGTCCTCGATTTTTGACAAAAGCTGATATCGGTAAGTTCCCTCCGCTTCACTGACAACAAATAAGCGGTCAACAATATTTTCTTCTAATAACCTTTTAAAAATGTATGTAGCTAATCCCCCTGACGATGAAGTAATTCTAAATTCATTTGAGAATCCGACGTAGGTACCCAGGAAATGACCAATGCTATCATCGGCTTGGGAAGCGTCGGGAAGAAATATTCTAGCAAGCTCGTCTTCATCTTTTACCGTTTCCTCTGGCATAATGTTAAAAGGACAAACGCGAAATAGATCATTATCATTCTCTATGTCAGCAGTTTGAATTGGCTCCAAAAACCCGTCGTCGTTCCAATTCATTTTAAGTTTGCCTTTGCTCTCCGAGACGCACACTCCACACCCGGTACAAAGACCTTGGTTGACTATGGATTTTATGAATCGGCAGTCCTTCATCTTCTAAATAATCTATTTCTAATTTTCACTAAAAATTCCCTCTCTTCTCTGTCAAGCCCAAAAACAAAAACCAAAAATAGAGTTATTAGTACGATTATAAGACTTTCAATCGTAAATACGAAAAAATTCTTGTCTAAAGAAATGTATTTGGAGGATAGGAAAAGGATGGCAGATACAATCGCTGAGACGCAAATTATCTTTAATACAACTTGTTTATAAAAAGATACAACCGAAAAATCGATACCCATCCTTAAAAAATATAATCTTAAATTTATAGTGACGAGTGAAATTCCTATTGAAAGATAGAAGACATGATTAGGATCACTCGTAATAGACAGCAACAAGTATGATAGTGGCAAATTCATAAAAACCAAAAGCCCAACTATGAGTTGATACGATTTAATTTTTCCTGTCGCTTGAATGCCCATTTTTACCGGACTGGACACTACGTCAATCAGAATGTTAACTAAACACAATCTCACAAATGAAGAAACATACGGAGGGGTTTTATTTAACCATAACTTTAGAATATAATCAATATTATAAATAATAGGGTAAGTTATTAAGAATAGTAGAAAAAAAGAGGCTTTAGAACTTCGGAAGATGAGTTGTATCATCTTACTTTCCTCTCTATTTGCATAGCTTTTGACAATCTGTGGATTGACCGCGATTTGAAAACTGTTGACAAAACTGGTTACAGCATTTTGCACCTGTAGCATCACACCGTAAGCTGCGTTAACTATTGTTCCGAAAAATAAATTAAGAACGATATTAACTCCTTGACCACTGGCTACCACGGCAATATTGCCAAATAGATTCCAGCCAGAATAAGAAATAAGAGTATAGAAATAGCTTTTGTCATAGTAAATTCTAAATTTACTTTCCTCATATTTAACGAGACAATAAATGCGATATAGGCTAGCAATTAAAATCGTGATAAGAAAAATCAAAACTGCGTAAAGCACCAGCTTATCAAAAGCAATAATTACCAACAAATATATTGCGACCAGCTTTAACATCACCTCTACGATACTTATTACAGCATATATATTCATCTGCTCCCGAGCAATAATAAGAGCAGTAAACGGGACCTGTATTACACCTATCAAAAAAGTTAATACTGAAAGTTGGTATACCCAAATTGCAGCGTTCATCCGCTCTGGAGGAATGTCCAGTTTGTCATTTACAAACCATAACCCAATTGTTTCCGCCAATAATAGAATCAGTAATGCAATGCCAATGTGAATCAAGAATGTTGCATTAAATGTATTCCTCAGCTTATCCTTGTCATTCCGCCCTATATCAAATGCCAAAAATCGTTGCGTTGCGGATGACATTGCGGAATTAAAGAAGCCGAATAATAATACAACTCCACCGACAATGCTATATACTCCATAATCCTCTATACCCAGTACATTCAGTACGACCCTAGACGTATATAGCGAAACGCCCATCGTAATAAACATCCTGAAATAGAGGAATATGGAATTCTTTGCAATACGTCTATTCGATGATTCACTCAAAATCGATAAAAATAAAATTTAAGTATTTAAAATGGCTTTATGAGACCTTAACTTAAGTACCAGCTATATAGCTTTTCTATACCGCTATTCAAGTCCATTTTATGTTGCCAACCTAAATAATTTAGTTTTATTGGACTTGTCAACTTTCTCATCGTACCATCTGCCATCGTTTGATTAAAATAAAACGACCCCTTAAAATCGATGATCTCTTTAATTAGAAAAGCCAAATCCCTAATACTAATATCCTCCCCCGTCCCTATATTCAGATGGGTATTCCGTATCTCTTTAGCGTCTCTTGGAATACAATCATCAAAATCCCGATGTTCCATAATGAATACGCAGGCATCCGCCATATCCTCACTCCACAAAAACTCCCGCATGGGCTTACCACTGCCCCAAATTTCGATTTGAACTGTACGGTCCTCCAATCGGGAGACACCGTACTTGGCCAATATGTGTAAAATCTCCGCCTCCGTTGCTTGTCCATCAATTCCTTCAATGGGACGTTTATCGAGATCTTTATGGATAGCTTCCCAATCTTTATTTTCCAAGGCTTTTCCCAAATGAATCTTGCGGACCAGAGCGGGTAATACATGAGACTTCTCTAAATCAAAATTGTCATTCGGACCATATAAATTAGTCGGCATCACCGAAATGAAATTGGTGCCATACTGGATATTGTAGCTTTCGCAAAGTTTAATACCGGCAATCTTGGCGATGGCATAGGGTTCGTTTGTATACTCCAGTGGTCCAGTCAGCAATGAATCCTCAGACATTGGCTGTGGCGCTTCCTTTGGATAAATGCAGGTGCTGCCCAAGAACAGCAACTTTTTGACTCCGTGTTTATAACTCTGATGGATCACATTATTCTGGATCATCAGATTTTCATAAATAAAATCAGCGCGGTAAGTGTTATTGGCTACAATCCCCCCAACTTTGGCAGCTGCCAGAAATACGTATTCAGGTTTCTCGGTAGCGAAAAAATCATCTACGGCAACTGCATTAGTCAAGTCAAGTAGCGAATGGCTCCGGGTTAATAAGTTGGTGTAGCCCCTTTCTTGAAGGTTTTTCAGGATAGCGCTGCCAACCAATCCTCGGTGCCCCGCAACATATAATTTGGAACCTTTATCCATTATTCAAAATAATTCAGTGTCTGATAACCGCCTTCTTTCAGATATTGTTCTTTTTTCATCAGCTTAATATCGCCCTCCATCATATCTTTCACGAGATCTTCTAAAGTAAATTCGGGCTCCCATCCCAATTTGGTCTTTGCTTTGTTTGGGTCACCGATTAGCAAGTCCACTTCCGTAGGTCGGAAATACCGCGGATCTACGGCGACTACTTCTTTACCTATCTCCGCCTGGTAATCAGGATTGCTACCAGATTTAATATAACCCTTTTCTTCAACACCTTCACCCTTGAATTCAAGTTCTATACCGGCTTCAGCAAAAGCCATCGTGACAAAGTCACGGACCCTCGTTGTCTTTCCCGTAGCGATAACCCAGTCTTCGGCTTCTTCCGCTTGCAGGATCATCCACATCATTCGTACGTAGTCTTTTGCATGTCCCCAATCTCGCTGGGCATTGAGATTGCCTAAGTAAAGTTTATCCTGCAAACCTAATGCAATACGAGCTGCCGCACGGGTAATCTTTCGAGTCACGAACGTTTCGCCTCGTATTGGCGATTCATGGTTGAACAGGATTCCATTGCTGGCAAATATATTGTAAGCCTCCCGGTAGTTCACCGTGATCCAGTAGGCGTAGAGTTTAGCAACGGCATATGGGCTGCGTGGATAGAAAGGTGTGGTTTCGGACTGAGGAACTGCTTGCACGAGACCATAAAGCTCGGATGTGGAAGCCTGATATATACGGGTTTTTTTTTCCAGCCCAAGAAAACGGATTGCTTCAAGCAAACGGAGTGTACCGATACCGTCTGCATTGGCCGTATATTCCGGTGTGTCAAAACTGACTTTGACATGGCTCATTGCGGCCAAGTTATAGATTTCGTCGGGCTGGATTTTTTGAATGAGGCGAATGAGGTTGGTACTGTCTGTCATGTCGCCGTAATGCAAGATGAACTTGGGATGCGCAACATGTGGATCTTCATACAGGTGGTCGATACGGTCGGTATTGAACAAAGATGTACGGCGTTTAAGGCCATGTACAGTATATCCTTTCTTCAGAAGAAATTCGCTGAGATATGCGCCGTCCTGACCGGTAACGCCTGTGATGAATGCTGTCTTCATATAGTATTATCTAATTTTTTGTTAACTGAGCAACAAAAGTACTCATTTCTACATAGGTCTGCAAATCTGCAACAAGTATTCGCCATAACCACTTTTTCTTTGCGGCTCGGCTGAAACCGTTAATTGACCTGCGTCAATAAATCCCATACGATATGCAATCTCCTCGATGGCTCCTATTTTGAGCCCTTGCCGTTCCTCTATGACCTGAACGAATTGCCCAGCTTGCATTAAAGAATCGAAAGTGCCGTATCCAACCATGCCGTGCCCCGATTAAATATGCTGACTCTCAGTTTGTCTTGACGCAGGTATTCCTTATTGATATCGGTGATTTCCTACTCGTTGCGCCATGAGGATTGAATGCTTTTGGCAATCGATACCACGCTGTTGTCATAAAAGTAAAGTCCCGGTACCACGTAATTAGACTTTGGTTCCGCTGGCTTTTCCTCAATAGATATAACCTTGTTTTGACCGTCAAACTCAACCACCCCATATCGCTCAGGGTCATGTACCTGATAGGCGAATACCACGTCGCCTTCAACCTCAGTCGTTGCCTGCAGTATTTTGGACATGCCCGAACCATAAAAAATGTTGTCTCCCAAAATAAGCGCCACTTTATCTTCGCCAATGAACTCTTCGCCAATAACAAACGCTTGGGCGAGCCCATTGGATTCCGCCTGAATTGCATAGCTGAACTTGCACCCCAGTTGTGAACCATCATCCAATAGCTTTTCAAACTGTGGAAGATTACGAGGTGTGGAAATAATCAATATTTGATAAATCCCAGCCAACATCAACACCGACAGGGGGTAATAGATCATTGGCTTATCATATACGGGCATAAGTTGCTTGCTTACTGCCAAAGTGAGTGGGTGTAAACGCGTGCCCGAACCGCCTGCTAAAATAATTCCTTTCATCTATTAGCTATAATTTGTTTAGGCATTCCTCCAAACTCTTCCTCCACGTAGGTATATGAAAGCCAAATGTATCTTTAATTTTCTTTTTGTCCAACAGCGAGTACTTCGGCCGTTTTGCAGGCATAGGATACGCCTCGGTAGAAATACCGTTTACTTTGCAGCTAAATCCCGTAATCTCCCGTATCCCAATTGCAAAATCATACCATGAAATTCGTCCTTCATTCGAATAGTGATAGATGCCATTCGTCCACTTACCTGAATGGATAATCGTTAAAATGGCTTTAGCCAAATCTTTGGCATATGTAGGGCTTCCGATTTGATCGTTTACCACAGCGATCTCCTCTCGTTCGTCCATTAGCCGGAGCATGGTTTTTACAAAGTTCTTTCCGTAGGCGGAATACACCCAAGCGGTACGGATAATAATAGCGTCCGCACCGGAACGGATGATGGCTTCCTCGCCTAAGTGCTTGGTTTGCCCATATACGTTAATCGGGCTTTTCGGAGCATCTTCCGGTAAAGGCGTGTCACTTTCGCCGTCAAACACATAGTCGGTAGAGACGTGTAGCAACTTAGCTTGGTTGCTTTCGCACCAATGGGCCATTTGTGCAACGCTAAGGTGATTAACCTTGTCTGCTAATTCCCTTTCTTCTTCGGCGACGTCGACAGCCGTATAGGCAGCCGCATTAATAATAATATCTGGGCGGATATCGTCTAGACGCGTGAAAGTACCAGCCACGGCGTCAAGGGGGAATTCAGTCCTGTCTGTAAAGATGAAGTTGGATTGCGGATAGGAACGGCCTAGATCTTTCAGCTCAGATCCCAATTGTCCGTTTGCGCCTGTTATCAGAATCTTCATGCCATTGGGTTATATACGGCATCAAACAAAGGTAGCTCCGCATCTTTTTCGGAGATAATCAACTCGTCAGGCTGCAAACCCCAGTCTATGCCAAGAGCCGGATCATCGAACCGTACACCAGCTTCAGATTCTTTATTGTAGTAATTGTCACACTTATAAAAAAATACAGCCATTTCAGACAATACCACAAAACCGTGTAGGAATCCTCTTGGAATGTATAGCTGCCGGTTGTTTTCCGAGGATAGCTTGACGGCTACATGTTGGCCGAAGGTGGTTGAGTCCGGCCGGGCATCTATTGCAACGTCGAGCACTTCGCCTTGTAGCACCCTGACCAGTTTGGCTTGAACATGGTTTCCCCGTTGTGCGTGTAATCCGCGCAATACACCCCGGGTCGAAAAGGATTGATTGTCTTGTACAAAGGGCTTGGTAGCACCGGTAGCTTCGCGAAACCTCGCTTCGTTGAAACTTTCAAAGAAATAACCCCTACTGTCTTTGAAGACCGTCGGCTCAATGATGTAACACCCCTTCAGAGCGGTTTCTTTGGCGTCCATTAACAATTATATTGTTTTTCGTAGTACTGTTGATAATCCCCGGAGGTAACATGATCCAGCCATTCTTGATTAGTCAGATACCAATCAATGGTTTTGCTTAAGCCCTGCTCAAAAGAGACGGATGGTTCCCTGCCCAGGTCTTTGTTGATCTTGCTCGCATCAATGGCATAACGCAGGTCATGCCCAGAGCGGTCTTTGACAAAAGTAATCAGCTGCGCAGAGGGGCCATTGGCCCGTCCGAGTCTTTCGTCCATCTGCCGACACAGTTCGACAAATCCACGCACAACATGTGACCCGATAAAACCGGCATTGCCGGTGATTAAAATCGTTTTCATTTCTTCTATTTTTAAAGTCGTCCGTCGACCATAGCCCGATCCAGACAGGCTTTGGTATCAAAGATGACTCCGCTATTGCGCTTTACTTTTCGATAGTCGAGATCCAAAAATTCCTTATGGGCTACAGCTACGACCACGGCGTCATAAGCCGACGCTTCTGCGATGGTGTCGAGAATTTCTAGCCCATACGTTTCCCTAACTTCTTTGGCGTTGGCCCAAGGATCATAGATATCCACATCTAGTCCGAATTGCCGCAACTCGTGGTAAATATCGACTACTCGGGTATTACGCACATCGGGACAGTTTTCTTTGAAGGTGATGCCCAAGATGAGGGCCTTTGCGCCTTTGACAGGAATGTCTTTCTGAAGCATGAGTTTGACGACCTTATTGGCCACGAAAGTACCCATCTGTTCGTTGACCCGGCGACCTGACAAGATTACGTTTGGGGTGTAGCCCAGTTGCTCTGCCTTGTGGGCAAGGTAATACGGGTCCACGCCGATGCAGTGGCCACCTACCAGGCCGGGTTTATAGGGGAGGAAATTCCATTTGGTGCCTGCGGCTTCCAATACATCAATGGTATCTATGCCGACGCGGTCAAAAATGAGGGACAGTTCATTAACGAATGAGATATTGACATCGCGCTGAGCATTTTCAATGGCTTTGGCTGCCTCCGCTACTTTGATGCTGGGAGCCTTATGCGTGCCTGCCTTGATGATGGATGCATACAGGGCGTCAACGCGGTCGGCTGTTTCCGGCGTGGATCCGCTGGTGACTTTTTTAATATGGGTCAATTTACGGATCTTGTCTCCCGGGCTGATCCGTTCCGGGGAATAACCTACAAAAAAATCTTGATTGAATTTCAACCCCGAAATCCTTTCCAATATGGGAATACAATCTTCCTCAGTACAACCAGGATAAACGGTCGACTCATAAATGACGATGTCTCCAACACTTAACACTTGGCCAATCATTTCAGATGCCCTGGTCAGTGATCCCAAATCCGGTGCTTTGAACTGATCTATTGGAGTGGGTACCGTGACAATATAGGTATTGTAGGCACGAAGGTCATCGAAATCGCTCGAGAAAGAAAGGCCAATGTTAACCGAAGTTTCGCACGGGTGGGTAGAGCTGATTTGTCGTTGATTAACCAGTGCCGATGCGTCATCATTGGAAGACACAGCATAGTTCTTTCTCGACATGACGCTTCGCAGTTCTTCCATATTAGCTTCGCGCGTATGATCTTCTCCCCGCGTTAACTCTGTGATCCTCCGTTTATCGATATCAAATCCCAACACCTCATATCGTTTGCCAAATTCGATAGCTAGAGGCAGCCCGACATACCCCAACCCAATTACAGCGACTCGGATATTCGGAACAACTGAGGGCAGCGTATCCATACTCATATATATACCGCTACTTTTTCGGACATGGAATAAATTTACAATCAGATTGCCATTCTCATTCCTCTTTCATGACATCTTGGTAATATTTCGATAATACTAGCATTATTATCGCTAATAAACCGAATATCATTCCACCTATTACCATTCCCATAGCCTTACCGACACGATCTACTTTAAGTGGATACACCGGCTGATCAACCAACTGGATGAGCGGTTGTTCCCGCAATAAACTCATTTTAGTAAGTTCAAGGTTTTGCAAGAGCTGGCCAAGCATCTCTTTGTTGGCTTCAGCCGAAAACTGAGCCTCTTGAGCGGGAGCAATGCGTTTTACCTGCCGCGTAGGGTTGAGATTGGGCGTAGCATCTGACGCTTTCGCTGCTGAATAGATCGCTCCCGCCATTACCGCGCGAACGGAATCAACCTTTGCCTGTAATATGGAAATATTTGCTGCAGACTTCTTGGTTTTCGTTTGGACGTAAAAGTCGTTGACACGACGAACCAAGTTCTCATTAAACGCCTTGGAAAATACCTCATCGGGCGAGGTGACACTTACCTGAATAATGGAAAGCTTATCATTAAGTTTATTTACCTTCAGAATGTTCTCATTGATCACCTTTGCGAACGCCGTAATAATACTATCCCGTACTCGAAGTTGTTGCGAAGTCAACTCGGATGAATCCTGCCTAAAATCAAGTGAAATCAGCTCCGGATCATCCTCCCAACCTGACTTTAGCTTATTATAATCAATATATCGCTCAATGAGCAGTTCACTTGAATCGGAGTGCACATTCGAGAGGAGGGTTTGCGCAAGCATGGTACGCGATTTATACAATTCTAAAATATTATCACCTTGAAAGAGACCATTTCCTCCCCCCAAATCGATACCGACCATAGCAGCCATGCCCGCATATTGCGAAAGGTTGGTTTTGCTATCACCGCCTTCGAGTACGAATGTTGTTATGGCTGTATACGCCGGCTTTTTCCAGAATGCGTATCCCAACCCAAATAATCCACCTAATATACCAGCGATGAAAATAATCCGCCATTTAGATAGTAGATAGCGAACCCAGCCCTGAAAACCTAAGATTAATTCTTTTACTGAGATTTCATCCTCTTTCATGGGATGTACCGGTTGATTTCTCATAACCCTTACCTCAATAAAGTTACAATCACAGCAGCCATGGACGTAACCACACTCCCCATACTCACCCAAGCCTGTACGCCAAGCTTCTCCCGTTCTGGCTTAGTAGGAACAATAATCTCACTGCCTGGAAGTACATCGGGATATCCCATACTACTGCTACCTTCAACCGATCCATTAGCATGCTGCACGAAGGTTTTTTTCTTATGGGCTTTCGCCGTGAAGCCGCCAGCCTGACGGATGTAATACTTTAACGATTTCCCTTCTTGATAGACAATTCGGTTGGGATTGAGCACCTGTCCCCGGACCATTACCGTGCGTAGCTGCCGTGGCACGATGATAACGTCTTCGTTTTCCAAGGGGATGTCATATTTCGTATTGCCATCCAAAATTTTATCCAACTTGATACCCACATAGTTGCTAAAAAAAAGACTCGTATCCGCATCGCCCCTCCGTGTGTTCTCGAGTGCTAACTCGCGAATCTCGGCCTGCTCTTTCTCAAGCTCCGCCAACTCAAGACGGTCTTGATTTATCAATGCACTATGTCCTCGAGCTACCATAGCATCCGAGGCTTTACGTTGCAACGACGCTCCTGGTAGATAAGCAAATTCCGTGACACCACCCGCACGACGGATCAGGTCGGAGATGGTTTCATCTTTCTTCAACAGTGTATATTCCCCAGGAAATTGCACTTCCCCCTCAATACGTACCTGACGCTGTACCTGATATCCCGTACTGGTATGCACACTTACTATGTCAAAAGGTTGTAGTACAAAATCCGATCGCAACGCTTCCTCGCGGTTGTCGAAACGGACATGGACCAATTCGGAAAGCACCGAATCTCGTTCATTGGTGTTCCGCCGTATCCGCCGTGCCACGTCTACCTTTTCAATGTTGGCTGCCTCGGCGAGCCCACCACTCATCTGAATCAGGTTACCCAATGTCATTTGCTCGACATAAGGAAACTGACCGGGACGACGGACCTGCCCGCTGATGGATACGATGTACTCTTCGCGTAAATCGAAAATCGAGGAGATCATTACACGATCCTCGCGCTGAAGTACGTGATTGGCTTGCTCATTACCTCCCATCAATTCGTTTAAATTGACGGTAATCAACTCTTGCGTGTTATCCGGCTTCAGTCGATTGATGTAAGCACGGGCCATAAAGGCATCTTCCTTAAGCCCGTCGGCCCGTTGAATGAGCTGCCTGAGCGTAAGCCCCTCGGTGAGCGCATACTTCCCTGGACGGAATACTGCACCTTCGATTTCCACCCGGTTGGCGTACCGATCAAGTACTTCTTCGATAATATACTGGTCACCATTCTTCGGAACATAGGTGCCGTAATCTTCCGCGTAGATGTCGGCTACGCTGCGCTCACGGTCGGTAATCTGCAGTACCTTGACCTTCGCCTTATACGCTTCCGGCGCAAAATCGCCGGCAAATCGCAGTACGTCTGCTAAGGTTTCACTGGCCAACGGCTCAAAGATACCCGGGTTATTGACCAATCCTTCAACCTCAACTTGGCGTTCAAATACAGGGATATGGATAACGTCGCCGTCCTCTAACCGGACGTTACCGGGCTGAACACCTTTGGTAAGGAAATCGTAGGCATCAATCGTCTGGATGACCTGATTATTGCGGATAAGCTGGATATTACGATACGTACCTTTCTCGGAGGGTCCGCCCGAAGCGTACAGTGCATGGAACACGTTGGCCAGCGACGGCAATGTGTAGGTGCCGGGTCGGGTAACGTAGCCCGTAAGTGTGACCTTGATGCTACGAATATTACCCAACGTGAGCGATAGCCGTGTGCCACCGGAACGTAATTGGGGATACGTGGACTGCATTTGCTGCTTCATTTTGCCAGCAGCCTCTTCAATGGTCAGGCCTGCAACCGAAATCAAACCAATGTAGTTGACATTGACGGTGCCTTCTGGTGACACCGGCAGGCGATAGCTGACTTCATTGTCGCCCGTGAGGTCCAATAACAATTCGTCGCCCGTACCGATTACGTAATTTTTTGGTGTAGGAATATTGAGATTGGGTTCAAACCGGATATCCGTATTGCGGAAGAGCCTGGCCCCAAAAACACGGCTGGCACGGCTGGTGTCTGGCAGGTTGGTCTGCAGCGTATCGGAAAAAAAAGAAGTATCACTGCTCGTCAATTGCCGGCCAGTCTGCATCCGAGAAGTACTGGAATCAATCTTTGAATTACCTTTGGTAGTCCCCTGCTGACGTATGGTGGCCATCCGGCTGCGCAGCTTTTGCTGTTCCGCAGCAGACATGCCACGTTGGCCGAGCGTTTGCAAAAGTTGATCATCCGTCATACCCCGCCTGTCGGCTTCGGCAATCAGCTTGATCACTTGATCATCAGACAATTGCTCTACCTGGATTTTGGAGACATCCGGCATTTGTGCATAGGCCGTAACCAACCAGAAAAAGCCTGTCAACAACAAAAGATATCGCTTCATCGAATTATTCCCTTTTTTTCTCATGTAACGTTCAAACGAGGCAAAAGTACATATAATTTAGCTTTTTGGCTGGAAGCCCAGCGAAAACTGCGCCAAGTTAACAGAGTTTCTAGAATTTATCCGTGTATATCAGCGCTCATATAATGTGAGTCCTTCTTGAATATTCGTTTCACTCAGCGTAAACACCACTTTCCGACCAATTACACCTTCTATTTTGGGCGCCAGCTGTTCCAGATATTCGGCATTGAGCGCGGGGCCTACGATGGTTACTTCTACGGTGCCGCTGTCCCGCCCCTCCGCATAATCGCCTGTAACAACCACCTGCTCCACCTCACCCATACGACTCAGTACAGTTTCAACAATGCGATCCAATCCCAAATATTTGCGCACAATATCTTGCAACGAGCCAAACAACGGATGTTTCACATTGGCACGGTAGGAAACGCGGTTCTGCTGAGCTTCTTTCTCCAGATATCCGGCTTCTGATAGATTGTTAAGTTCCTTACGGATGGAATTGGTGGATTCGTTGAATTCCTCCGCCAGACCACGCATATGGCCACGGTTGCCCGCGTTGATGAAAAATTTCACCAGCAAACGTAAGCGGGTTTTAGAGGTAATCAGTGAATCGAGCATGCCTTCCTAACGAGCAACAAAAGTACTCTTTTTTAGCGAAGGAGCCAAGCGCAATTATTTGGAGCCGAAATAGTTTTTTTCGCGGGATGGTATTTCAAGAAAGACGCCGAATTTCTGGGTGGTATCTGAATTTTGGTTTGTCGGCGGATTTAATTCCGAATATGAGAAAGCTTCTGTCATCCACGTCACAGCCCTTTGCTGGGGAATTTTCCTGTTACTGCACCTTGCTTTCTATTTGCGGGCGCGAGAACAAACAATTCGTGGATTACACAAACACGATTTGTTCGAATAACGATCTAGTGTCTGACGAGAGAACAAAGGCGCAATTCGTAGAAAATCCGTATCTTTGTTTTTCGTACAAATCACCATAACGAGGGATGTTATCCAAAAAGACCAAATACGCCATCAAAGCGCTGATCGTTTTGGGCCGGAATTACGGCAAGGAACCGATGCAGATTCTACGCATTGCTGAGGAGGAACGTATCCCCAAGAAATTCCTCGAACAGATCCTGCTGGAAATGCGCAACGCCGGAATTTTGTATAGCAAAAAGGGCGCTGGCGGGGGCTATAGCCTCAACAAGGCGCCGGAAGACATCCGCCTATCGCAGGTGATGCGCCTCATAGACGGCCCCATTGCGTTGCTGCCTTGCGTAAGCCTGAACTTCTACCGGGGCTGTGACGAATGCAAATCGGAAGAGATCTGCGGGATCCGGGATACGTTTGTCGATGTGCGCAATGCCATGCTTCAAATCCTCAACGATACCAGCATAGCCGACATCATCAACAAAGAAAAACGGTTGGAGCTGGAACTCTAACCGCAAGGCGCGTTTCCAAACATTTTGAGCCGATCCGGCGTTTCTCCCTTAATGAGACCCGTTTGGAAATGGGCGATCGGTGTGGCCGTAAGCCTACTCGTCATCCTTTTTTTGGCTAACTGGTACGTGAACTACCGGTTGAAACCTCGGCTGGAAGCCCAGCTAAAAGAGCGCATCCACGATGGAACGGATGGCCGCTACCGCTTAACGTACGAAGAATTGAACCTATCGTTATTCCGGGGAAGCGCCACAGCGACCGGCCTACGGCTTGTCCCGGATACAACCGCTAAATCCCGGCGACCCGCGGCGGGGACGACCTACCAGGCGCGCGTGGGCCGACTCCGGATTAGCGGTTTCGGGGTGCTCCGGTGGCTCCTATTCAAAAAATTGTATATCGGCACGATTGCCCTTGACACGCCATCGGTAACGTTGCTGCGCCATCCGCAAAGCGATACTATGGCGGTGGATACCGCTGCCGCATCGCCGTTAGCGAAGCTGACCGAAGTGGTATCCCACATACGTGTGAACCGCATCCGCCTCCGGGAAGGACAACTGCAAGTGGAAGAGCAGGGCAATGCGGCTCGCTTGCAGGTGCAGGGCATCCAGACAACCCTCCGCGATCTCCGCATTGATTCGGCTTCATTGCGCGATACCACCCGCCTATACGGTGCAGAATCGATCGAGTTGCAGGCACGTGGACTGGTCTATCTGCGGCCGGACAGCCTTTATTTGTTGCAAACCGGACCGCTGCATTTCCAAACGGATGCGCGGGAATTAACGGTCGATAGTCTTCGCTACGGAATAACCGTGAGCAAAGCCGAATTTTATCGCAGGGTGCGACGGGCGGAAGACATTCCGGATATCGAGATTTCACGCATGCAGTTGGCCGGAATTGAAAAGGCGAGCTGGGTAAATAGGCAATTGCTCGCGGCCGCATCGCTACACATTGACAGCGGGCATATTGCCATTTATAAGGATAAAACACAGCCGAATCCACCCGAAAATAAAATCGGCAAGTCTCCGCATCAGCAGCTGCTTAAGCTGGAACAACGTTTGGCTATCGACTCGGTATCGATCCGGGGTGTGGACGTCCGTTTTACCGAGGTCAGCGATAAAACCGGCAAAGCGGGTACCGTGACCTTTGACCAGACCGACGGCGTTTTCCGGAACGTGAGCAACGACTCCGCGGCATTGGCGCGCGACCGTTACATGCGGCTGCATGCACGTTCTCGCGTCATGGGTACCGGGGATTTAACGGTCGACTTCCGTTTTGACCTCTTGGATAGCTTGGGCGCGCATACGTATTCGGCGAAACTGGGTGGGATGGATGGGACCGTCTTTAACCGGATGATCACGCCGCAGCTGAACCTGGAAATTGAACGTGTGGATATCAAGGGAATGCGTTTTGACATGAAGGCGGACGACCGCGGTACGGGTGGGACATTGCAACTGGATTACGAAAAGCTGAAGGTGATTTTTCTCAAGGAAGGTAACGATGGGGGAATGGCGGAGAAACGGGTATTTTCGTTTCTGGCAAACCGGTTTCTGCTGAATGACAGCAATCCGGATGCGAATGGCGTACGGCATACGGGGAATATATACATCGAACGGCCAAGTGATTTTTCGTTCTTCAAAATGATCTGGCGCAGTATCCGCGAAGGGACCAAAGAATGTATCGGACTCCCGGCCCCGTAGTGGTCTTGTTAGATTCCTGCTGAATGGAATTGCAGTTCGTATAGCCGCCGGTAGTAGCCGTCTATGCGCAGCAGCTCCTGATGAGATCCCATTTCCTTCATTTCCCCTTTATCCAGCACGATGATTTTATCGGCCTTCTGGATCGTGGACAACCGATGAGCAATCACGATCGAGGTTCGCCCTTTCATCAGCGTATCGATGGCGTGCTGGATAAGTCCCTCCGTTTCGGTATCTACCGAGGAGGTCGCTTCGTCCAGTACGAGTATTTTGGGGTCGTGCACCAGTGCCCGGATGAAAGAAATCAATTGCGCTTGTCCAGAGGAAAGGGTGGCACCCCGTTCCTGGACCTTATAATCATACCCACCCGGCAACCGCATGATAAATTCATGGGCACCTACCTGCTTCGCTGCTTCGACAATCTGCTCGCGCGTAATCGTGGGATCGTTCAGGCTGATGTTATTGGCTACGGAGTCGGAAAACAAAAAAACATCCTGCAATACCGTCGCAATGGTACGACGCAGGTAGTTGAGCTCATACTTGCGTATGTCCACGCCGTCCAGCAGAATAGCTCCCTTATTCACTTCGTAAAAGCGGCTCAGGATATTGATGGTAGACGACTTGCCCGCGCCGGTAGCTCCTACCAGGGCCAAGGTCTCACCGGGTCTTACATGAAAATTAATATCTTTCAGCACCCAGTTGTCTTCGTCGTAAGCGAACCATACCTTATCAAATACAATGTCGCCCTGGACAACACCGGGGGTTTCCGTGCCGGTATTGGGGGTTTGTTCATGGGTATCCAACACCGCAAATATCCGCTCGGCACTTACCATCCCCATTTGTAAGGTATTAAATTTGTCCACCAGCTCGCGGATGGGGCGGAAGATCATGTTGATGTACATGATAAAAGCGACAATGACGCCCGGCGACAGTGTTCCGGCCAGCACTTGCTTTGAACCATACCATACCAGCAGCCCCAGGGCAATGGCCATAATGACTTCGATAACCGGAAAGAAAATGGAGAAATACCAGTTGGCCCGGATGTGGGCGTTTCTATGTTCGGCATTGGCGGCCTTGAACTTGCGCATTTCCTGGTCCTCGCGGGCGAAGTATTGAATGACGCTGATTCCGGAGATATGTTCCTGCAGAAAGGTATTGAGATTGGAAACCCATTTCCGCACATCCTGAAAGGCTGATTTCATCGCCTCCTTGAATACGTAGGTAGCACCGATCATCAAGGGCATCGGGATGAGCACGATCAGCGTGAGTTTCCAATCGGTATAAAACATAACGCCGAGAATGACCACCAACTGGAGAATGTCTCCGATAATCTGGATGAGTCCCTCCGAAAAAATGTTTGCGATGGTTTCCAGATCGGAAATCGTACGGGTAATCAACCGACCAATTGGCGTGCGGTCGAAATACTTCAGGCGCAAGCCGGTAATGTGATTGAACACGTCGATGCGCAAATCACGGATCACGGATTGTCCGAGCGTACTGGTCATCAACGTGTGGAAATAACGGACGACCGTCTGGGCAACAAGCAAACCCAGCATGACCATCAGCATCAGTTGCAGTCCGTCGGTGTCATTTTGAAGGATGAACCGGTCCAAGGTATACTCAATGACCATCGGCAGCGCGGGCGCGACCCCCGCCATGACGATCGTTAGCACGACGGATACGACAAATATTCGGCGATAAGGCTTTACATACCGCATCATCCTGCGGAGCAGGTGCGCGTCATACGTCTTGCCGGATATTTGGGGTTCGCTCATGGGTAGCTGCAAAAGTACGATATTTGCCGGGCAAATCGAACCGAAATCGTGGATCAAAGATACGGATAGGTTACTTCCGTCAGGTACAATCCTTCCGCTGGCACGGAAACGCCCGCTACTGAGCGGTTCTTGCTTTGAATGACCGTATGCATGTATTCGGGTGCATGCTCGCTTCGGCCGATTTCCAGCAAGGTTCCGACAATGGCTCGGACCATGTTACGGAGAAACCGATTGGCGGAGATATAAAACACGAGTTGATTTTGTTGATTGCCATCCGCCCAACGCCACTCGGCGCGCGTAATGTGACAGTTATGGGTATGCACCTGTGTATGGGACTTGCTGAAGCAGGCAAAGTCTTCGTATTGCAATAGTATCTCTGCCGCCGCATTCATGGCCACCACATCGGGGATATCGCGCAGCAACCACGAACGCCCTTGTAAAAACGGGTCTTTATGGAAGTGCAGATGGTATTCGTAGGAGCGCTTGGTCGCATCAAACCGGGCATGGGCCTGCGGCGCTACAGCAAGAAGCCTTTTAGCCGCAATATCCGTAGGGAGCAACGCGTTGAGCTGATACAGAAACTTGGGAACCTCTTCCGGAACCAGCGCCTTATCGGTGTCAAAATGGGCATACAATTGCGTGGCATGGACGCCGGTGTCCGTACGTCCGCAGCCTATTGTACTGATACCTTGACGTAGCAGGATACCCAGGACGCGGTCAACCTCCTGCTGGACCGTCCGCGCATTGGGTTGGACCTGCCACCCGTGGTAAGCACGGCCGTCGAAAGCGATTTCTAGGAAATACCTGTTGGTGGTGTTCACGGAGACAAAGGTAAAGAATATGCTGTAGTTATGTACGACGGAACTGTAACGCTCCCTTCGGTCCGCGTCACTAGGTTCCTTTCGTACATAACTACAGCTTTTTTTTCTTGTCCGGCAATGGTGTGGGGTCTGGGTGAAAAAACGGGGCGTGTGGGCGGAGTAAACGCAAATTTGCGAATCGGTGATTTAGCAAATCATCAAATTAACGTATCTTTGCGCACTATGATATATCTTACACGGCGCGAACGATTTAACGCGGCGCATAAACTATACCGCGAGGGCTGGACGTCCGCGCAAAACGAGGCGGTTTTCGGCAAATGTTCCAATCCGAATTGGCATGGCCATAATTACGAACTTTTTGTCACCGTAAAAGGCGAAGTCAATCCGGAAACGGGGTTTGTCATCGATCTGAAAGAATTGAAAAACATCATCAATACGTATGTGATCGACAAGCTTGATCACCGGAATGTCAATCTGGATGTTGATTTCATGCAAGGGAAAATGGCTTCTACAGAAGTACTGGCCATCGAGATTTTCCATCAACTGAAACCTCATGTCGAAGCGCATGGTGCGACATTGCATTCGGTACGGTTGGTCGAAACCGAAAACAATTCGGTAGAATATTTCGGCGACTGATAACGCCGATCACTAATGGACACATTATGGAAACGAACTTTCCACTTAACGAGGAAGAACTTGACGGATACGTCAAAATAGATCGCTACAATCCGGAAAAAGTAGCCCGCATCGCCAGTCACTATACAGAGATCCTTGAGCTGTTAGGAGAAGACCCCTCCCGCCATGGGCTCCTGAAAACTCCCGAACGGGTGGCGAAGGCCTTGCAGTACCTTACCCATGGCTATGACCTGAATGCGGCGGAAATACTGCGCGGCGCGATGTTCGAAGAGGAATACAGCCAGATGGTTGTGGTCAAAGACATCGAGGTGTACTCGATGTGTGAGCACCACATGCTGCCATTTTTCGGCAAAGCTCACGTAGCGTATATTCCGAACGGCCGTATCGTGGGCCTCAGCAAAATTCCGCGGGTGGTGGACGTATTCGCCCGCCGGCTGCAGGTGCAGGAGCGGCTTACCAATGAAATCCGTGATTGCATACAGAGTACGTTGAATCCCGCCGGCGTAGCTGTGGTGATTGAATGCAAACATCTATGCATGTGCATGCGCGGCATACAGAAGCAAAATTCCGTAACGACCACGTCGGCATTTACCGGGGAATTTGCCCACGAACGCACACGCAGCGAGTTCCTGAGGCTTATAACGGCATCTTTGGATTAACAGCATCTAACAGCAACGCCCCACAAACGTGGTCGGTCAGGTTGGTTAGGTCGGCCAGGTCGGTCAAAACAGTCGCAGGCCGATCCGGATAGCACCCTTGCCGTTTAATTCCGGATTGCTGCTAAAAGCGTGCGTGTACATCACACGCAGCCGCTGCCATTCCAGCCCCGCGTTGGCTTCCGCGTAATGGGTCATTTCAGACGTACGCAGGTAATGAACCCCAAGGATTTCGTGTAACTTGAGTTTGCGAAGCAGCGGCACCTTGCTGGTAAGCAGGGTGGATAGGTTATATTCGGCATGCCCTTCCACGAAGTTTCCGGCGGTGCTGTGCAGGTAGTAGTCCAACAGCAGGAAGGTGCTCAGGTGTTGGTCGCCCACCAACGTCTTGGCTCCCCGAAAATGCCGGTAATCAATGAAATATAAGGGCTTGTTACGTAGAAATGTGCCGCCCTGGATGTCGAACGAAAGGCGGCCAAACAGCCCCAGTCCAATCCCGGTTTTGTGCAACCTCGCTATCAACACATCGTAGTCCGCATCGCCTCCAAAGATACCCGGAATGGCCTTTGTATAGTGAAGCGATAGCGTAGGCCACTTGGAAGGAAGGTACTCACGCCGATGGGGATAGGTTTCATAGACGGTACCGAAATCATACAAAAAGCCTACACTTAGTTTGAACGCCTGGTTTTCTTCAAACAGAGGGGTATCGTTTTGCGGCGTAAAGGGGTTGTTCGACGTAAGGTACTGCTTATTTCGCTCCCAAAAGGTATAGTTTGTGCCATTGGGCAACCACAGGCGGTTTTCCCATTCCGCCGACGCAGTCAATTTCACATTCGCAGGCAAGGTATATTGCCAGTTGGCCGTCGCAAACGTACGTTCGTAGAGTTTTAGGTAGTTTCGTCCGAAGAAGGTGGTGCTTATCGTATTGAAAAGCGGCAGCAGCGACCCGCGGTTGTTCAGGTCCTGGATGTTACTCCCGCCGGACACGTGGAGCATGCTCTTCCCGACCGGAAAGGTGGCACCGAGGTATCCGTTGAACCGGTGGTTGGCAAAGCCATAGCGCGCGTTGCCGTAAACCGTCAGATCCCGGTCGAGCAGGGTGTCCACGCGTTTTACGTATCGTGCGCCATAATTGATTGCCAAACCTTCTACACTGTTGAACAATACGGAGGTTGCCAGGCCATCCACCGAAAAGCGCCAACGCTGTGCCCGGTTCCGGTACGTATACCCGCCCAACAGAAAACCCTGAGGTCTGAAGCGGTTAGATCTGCGATCCGCCGAATCCAGGTACGCCCTGGACTCCCGACGCCGTTGGAGGCTATCTTTGTGGATATAGTCCATCCGTTCTGCTTCGGTAAGCGGCAGCGGGCGGTGTTCGGCCCAATAGGCCGAGTCCCGACGGTTGACCCCCTCCTCAATCCGCAATACTTCGTTGAATGTTTTCTTCTCCAACCGGGGATTTAAGGCGTAGTCGCTGTACACAGCCGCGAAGTAACCGCCTATCCGGAAGTTGAACAGTCCGCCCACAAAGTCGAAGCGAAGGCTCGACGGCTGCCACTGCCCACTTTCCAGCGGAATGTATTCCTGACGGATACGCAGCGTATCCAGGATGTTGATGCCCATTTCCTTGGTAAGCTCCAGGTTTAGGCCGTAGATGCGCCATAGCCCTTCGATGATATACAAATCGCCTTGGTAGAGCGGTTCGGCCTTCCGGCGGGGTATCACCTCGATCTTATGGATGGTAAAGCCCCCTTCTTCGGTCGTACCCAAGAGACGGTACCGGTAATAGCTCAGCGCGTTGTCGGCTATCGGCGATACGAAGGGACGGGCACTGAGCCCGTCAACGATAGGCTGGTGGTTTTCGTAAAAATTAAGTTTCAGGTCGGCTGCCCGGTTGAAGCTAAATGCCCGGTTATTGCCCGAAAATTTCGAGCTGATCATCTCTTCACGAAAATCGTCGGGTGGACGCACCGTAATCCGCGATTCGGATTCCGAAAGGTAAACAATGCCGGTACGGTTGGAATCCAACCCGATTTCCCTGCCGATTTCGTCGAGATCGATGCCCAGAAACTTTTTGGGCGCCCGCAGCAATCGCTGCATGCCCTTGATGTATACGCGAGCGGTATACGGGGCCGCTTCGGTCAGGTATTGCTTACGCCGCCGGATCGCTTGCCGGATGATCGCATATGCGGGATCCTCGCCAGTGCCGATGACCACTTCATCGAGCAAATACGCCTCAGTCTCCAGCGTAATGGAAACCTCAATGTCCCGATTCAGAGCGACATCCTGGACGCTTTGCCGGTAACCGACGGCCCTGACGAGCAATTCGTGGTTTCCGGCCGGCAGCCTTAGCTTGAACCTACCCTCGCTATTGGCGGCGGTGCCCACACCGCTTTCCCGTTTATAGATACTTGCGAACGGGACGGCTTGACCACGCTGGTCGACAACCTGGCCGGTCAGCTGGTACGACTGGGCATGGGCCGACAGCGAAAAGACAAACAGCAAAAGCGTGACTATGCATCTGGGCATCTTCAAACATACAAAAGGTTGCGTATTCGCAGATGTTAAAAAATGTAACTAAGCGCAATGCCTAATTAATCTTCAAGAAGGTCGGGCCGCCGCTCCTTGGTACGGGCGATGGCCTGTTCATCCCGCCAGGCGTGGATGGCTGCCTCGTTGCCGCTTAGCAACACATCGGGCACCTTATGCCCCCGCCAGTCGGCCGGCCGGGTATATACCGGCGCATCCAGCAAACCGCCCTGAAACGAGTCGGATAAGGCCGAAGTCTCATCAGACAGCACCCCCGGAACCAGCCGGACCACCGCATCCACCAATACGGCGGCGGGCAACTCGCCGCCCGAGAGCACGTAATCGCCAATGGAAAGTTCCCTTGTGACAAAGAGATCCCGGATGCGTTGATCTATTCCCTTGTAATGCCCGCAAAGAACGATGAGGTTTTGTTTGGTTGAAAGGTGATTGGCGATGGTTTGATTGAGTGTCTCCCCGTCGGGAGTCATGAAAATGATTTCGTCGTACTCCCTTGTTGCCTGGAGTTGTTCGATACAAGCCGCAAACGGTTCGATCTGCATCACCATGCCGCTCCCGCCACCGTAGGGATAATCGTCTACGCTTTTGTGCTTGTTGTTGGCATAGTCGCGCAGATTGTGCACGACGATCTCGCAGATTCCCTTTTTTTGGGCACGTTGCAAGATCGAATGCGCAAACGGACTTTCCAACAGGCCCGGAAGCACTGTGATGATATCAAACCGCATTTTTTACCTCCTACCAGAAGATCGTATAGACGGCGACAAGCAGCCCAACGATGATAATCGTACCAGCCAGGAAACCGGGATGTACTTTAAACATACTGCGGTCTACTTCCAGACCCTTGGGTACCACGCCGCGCTTGTTCTCGATGATACTGATGATAAACATCCCTAAAATACAGAAAAGGAACACAATCCCCATACGGTCGATGAAGGGAATTTCGTAAATGCCTGCTGCATTAGGTACCGCAAATCCGATGGAATATAAACCGGACAGGTCGGTCCATTCCGGCAAAAACTTCAGGATTACCGACAGGGCAAAACCGCCAACCGTTGCAAACAATGCCGCATTGGAGGTCGATTTCTTCCAGAAGAATCCCAGGATGAACATGGCAAAGATACCGGGCGATACAAACCCTGTATACTCCTGTATATACTGGAAGCCGCCCTTTTCGATACCGAGATGCGGTGCAATGACCACGGCCATGATCATGGTAACCACGATCGTCACCTTACCGATGTTAACCAGTTGACGCTCGGTAGCTTCCTTATTGAATATTTTCTTGTAGATATCCAGCGAAAAAATGGTTGCGATGCTGTTGGATTTCCCCGCCAGGGAAGCAACCACCGCCGCCGTCAACGCTGCAAAAGCCAATCCTTTTAGCCCTGCGGGAAGCAAGTTAAGCAGCACGGGATAGGCCTTATCGGGACGAACGGTATCGCCCTCCAGCATTTCGGTTTGAAAGAACCCTTCCTGATATAACACATACGCGGCGATACCGGGCAGTACCACGATAACCGGCATGAGCATTTTCAAGAACGACGCAAAAAGGATCCCATTCCGGGCGGTTTTGAGATCGGCCCCAAGCGCCCGTTGCGTGATGTACTGATTGCAACCCCAGTAGTTAAGGTTGACAATCCACATCCCCCCAATGAGGATGGACAGCCCGGGCAAACTGATGTAATGTTCTTGCGTTTTATCAAAAATCATATCGAAATGCGAGGGGGCCTTTTCGTGCAATAAACCCAATCCGTTAAGTACACCTGACGATCCGTAATGATCCGCTACCATATTCAGCGCCAGGTAGGTGGTGGCCAAGCCCCCGAGAATCAGTACCAACACCTGGATGACATCGGTATACCCGATCACCTTCATGCCGCCCAATGCGATGAAAATGGCGAAGATCGCAATCCCGTACATACACACCGTGAAATTGATGCTCGAGATGGCCGAAACTGCCAATGCGCCCAGGTAGAGGATGGAGGTAAGGTTGACCACGACATAAAGCAGGAGCCAGAATACGGCCATGATGGTACTCACCGTTCCGTTGTAACGCTGGTTCAGGAACTGGGGCATCGTATAAATCTTATTTTTCAGATACACCGGAATAAAGAATACCGCTACAATAATCAGTGTGGCCGCTGCCAGCCACTCATAGGCTGCGATGGCCAGACCCAACTTGAATCCGTCCCCGCTCATTCCGATAAACTGTTCCGCCGAAATATTGGACGCGATGAGCGATGCACCGATGGCCCACCATGTTAATGAGCCTTCAGCCAGAAAATAATCCTTGGTATTTAATTCCTTGGTTTTCTTTCGATAGTAAATCCAAAGGCCATAGCCTGAAATAATAATGAAGTAACAGAGGAAAACGATATAATCCGATGGTGCCAAGGTTTTCATTTGCCTTTTGTTGAGATAAGTTTATAAAGTTGGCTAAAGTAAATATTAATCGGAACAATCGCAATGTGGTCGGCCGAAATAAACGCAACAACCTTTTTTTGAGCACCTTAAAATAGTGTTTCGGACACACTAAGCATCTATGTAAACTGACTGATGAAATGCTGGATGACCCACGGATGTACCAAGAGGGTTAGCACGATTCCGAAGACCGCTCCATAAAAATGCGCGTCGTGGTTGATGCTGTCCCGGGCATTTTTCGACGCCCACACACAATATCCCAGATAAAGAATGGCGAACAGCCAGGCCGGCATGGGAATGATTAAGAAAATGCCCAGCATGGTCATCGGTTGGAAAAGGATAAAGCTGAACAAAACGGCACTGATCGCTCCCGACGCACCCAGACTATAATAATGGGGATTATTGCGCTCCTTGAATACCGTACGGACGTCGCTCAATATCAAGCCCAGCACATAGAGTAGCGCAAACTGCAGGTGTCCCCATGCACTCAGGCTTGCGAAGATGGATTCCAACGCGAAACCAAAAAAATAGAAGGTGAACATATTGAATAACAGGTGCATCCAATCTCTGTGTATCAGTCCGCTGGTGATCAGTGTATACAACCGTTGCCCCCGGCTGACCCGGTAAGGATGCAACATGAATTTCTCGAAAAGGTGGGGATTCGAAAATGTATAAATGCTGGTGACGATGGTGAAAGCAAAAATAAGGCTCGCCACCGGCGTATTGATCAAATATTCTCTTATTTCCATAATCTTGCGCCGAAAGTAAGAAAAAATATCCGCCGTCAAACTTAGATGACGTTGCTTTTTTATACAAACGACAATCTCGTAAAAAAAAGCAACGTGATCGGTCTCTCCGCTGCGTTTGAGAGACAACTTAGCCAGCGGAAAACAAATTCAGCTGACGGCCGCGCTGCGGGGCAAAGAGGTCCAGCCGCAAATCGGGCATCGGAACCGGTGGCATGTATCGTCTGACGGCGACCTTGAACAGTTGCCGGATGCTGGCGGCCAACTCACCTTCTCCGCGCATCCTGACGCCCCAGCGACTGTCATTCAGTTTTCCGCCGTGGCAGGCTTCAATGCTGTGCAGCACTTTCTCGGCCCTATCGGGATAGGCTTTATGCACCCAATCGGTAAATAGCTCCCCGATAGCACCATTTAAACGGACAATCGTATATCCTGCTCCCCTTGCACCGCATTGGGCAGCCGCCTTAATGACCTCCGGCATCTCGTCGCTGTTAAGGCCCGGCACGATGGGGGCACACATCACCATGGTGGGTATGTTCCTTTCACTGAGCGTTTGTATTACTTTCAACCTTCCCTTGGCAGTTATGGTCCGCGGCTCCATTTTCTGGCGAAGTTCTTCATTCAGTGAGTTCAGCGATATAGCGACTTGTACGAGGTCCATTTTCGCCATCTCGGTAAGGATGTCAAGGTCACGTAGGATCAGACCATTTTTGCTGATGATGGATACCGGATGCCGGTATGCCAGCATCACCTCCAAAACTGAACGTGTGATTTTAAGCTTCCTTTCAATGGGTTGGTAACAGTCGGTATTCCCCGATAGCATGATGACTTGCGGCTGGTAACCTTTGGCATTGAATTGCCGCTCCAATACCTCGGCTGCGTTCCGCTTAACGATGATCTTCCGCTCAAAATCGAGCCCTGCACTATACCCCCAATATTCGTGTGCATTGCGGGCATAGCAATAAATACAGCCATGCTCACACCCCTGGTATGGATTGAGCGAATACCCCATGGGTAAGTCCGGACTGTCATTCTTGCTGATAACCTTCTTGGGATGTTCTTCAATGAGCTGCGTATCCGAATTTTCCAGGTATTCTTCATCAAGCCCTTCGATATGCTCGGCTACATACCGTTGGGCGGCAAACTTGTTATGCGTATTGACCTGAGCGCCCCGTCCCTTGAAATAATCGGAATTCTGTATGGTGTCCATACAGCAAAAATACTAATAACTTTAGTTTTTTGCTGTATTATTTTAAAAGCATTCATGCTTCCTCTTTCATCAGAGGTGCCCTGATAAAACCTGCATGAGCTACTGCTCAAAAAAAACAAAAAATTTAATCGATCATGAACACATAAAGTTCTTTTGGGCCGTGTGCCCCCAGCACTAAGGTTTTCTCGATATCGGCTGTGCGGCTGGGCCCCGTGATGACGCTGATTAACGAGGGCAACGCGGCGCCGTACTTCTGCTGCATGAGCGACAATCCATCTTTGATGTCCATGACCAGCTGCGACGTGTAGGCAATTACCACATGGATATTGGGGTAGATGCCCAATCGCCTGCCGCCGGCATTGCCGTTACTCACCAGCACACTGCCTGAACGTGCGATCAATGCTTCACAGGTGGTAATCCCTGCTTCGGCCTCTGCAAAGTCCTTCTCCGTGCGAAAAAACGGAAATTCATACCGGTCCAGGAGCTGTTGTACCGGCGGCTCCCAAGCGTACATCTTCCTAAGCTTTTCCGTCTCAGCAAGTGACAAGAGGTTTTCGATGAGACTTACCTCGTCCTCGCAGTACACAAATTTCCCGGCTACGGCTGTCAGCCGCTCAGCGAAGAGAATATCCAGCGGATGAGTTTCCTGGACATGCAGAGCCGTTTCTTCGAAATTCGGGTATGGGTGCTCCCGCTTCTGGAGCAGTGCATGCCGTATTTTCTTCAGCATCTGCTCCTTCGAAGTGGTATTCTTTATGTTTTTTTGCATCCGGCAGGGTTCTACTGCGTATCCTCTTCCGACGGTTTATTGTCAAAAGTGCCCGAGTTATCTCCTACGCCATCGTGTACCAAACCCTCTGCCGCCTTACGCTGATCGCCTTCGGTTTCACCGTTCACGAACTCGTCGTAGGTGGTACGATGATCAAACGGCCGCTTGCCCAGAATGTCTTCCAGATCCGCCTGGAAAAGGATTTCTTTTTCGAGCAGCTTCTCGGCCAGAGCAACAAGGCCATCCTGCTTGTCAAGCAGCAACTTCTTGGTTTTTTCGTAAATGTCGGCGATTAACCTGCGGACTTCCTCATCGATCAACTCGGCTGTTTTCTCCGAATACGGACGCTGGAATTGGTTTTCCTGGCTGTCGTTGAAGGAGATATTCCCCACTTTCTGGTTCATACCGTATACAGCCACCATCGCATAGGCCAGTTTCGTGATGCGTTCCAAGTCATTTTGGGCGCCCGTTGAAATCTTTCCGAAGGTGATATCTTCCGCCACACGTCCGCCCATGGTCATGCACATTCCGTCGATCAACTGCTCAGTCGTGTATAAAAATTGCTCTTTGGGCAGGTATTGCGCATATCCCAGTGCGGCCACCCCGCGGGGTACGATGGATACCTTCACCAGCGGATCTGCGTGTTCGAGGAACCAGCCAGCGATTGCATGCCCCGCTTCGTGGAAAGCAACGATACGTTTTTCTTCGGGCGATATGATTTTATTTTTCTTTTCCAGCCCACCGATTACCCGATCGATTGCATCCTGGAAGTCCTGCATATCAATGGAAGTCTTGTTACGTCTTGCCGCAATCAGGGCAGCTTCGTTACACACGTTCGCAATCTCGGCGCCGGCGAAACCTGGCGTTTGTGCCGACAGCTTCTTAGCATCGACCTCTGCCGCCAATTTCAACGGCTTGAGGTGCACTTTAAAAATCTGCTCACGTCCCACCAAATCGGGTTTATCAATGGAAATCTGGCGGTCGAACCGTCCCGGACGAAGGAGTGCCGAATCGAGTACATCGGGCCGGTTGGTTGCGGCCATGATGATAATGCCGGAGTCCGTGCCGAAGCCATCCATTTCGACCAGTAACTGATTGAGCGTGTTCTCGCGTTCGTCGTTCCCGCCCATGACGCTGTTTTTCCCTCGCGCGCGACCGATCGCATCGATTTCATCGATAAAGATGATACAGGGCGCTTTATCTTTCGCTTGGCGGAAAAGGTCCCGCACACGCGAAGCCCCTACCCCCACGAACATCTCCACGAAATCGGATCCCGACAGCGAGAAAAAAGGCACTTGTGCTTCGCCTGCGACCGCTTTGGCCAGCAGGGTTTTCCCGGTTCCGGGAGATCCGACCAGTAATGCCCCTTTGGGTATCTTACCGCCCAAGTTGGTGTACTTCTTTGGGTTTTTCAGGAAATCCACGATTTCCATCACTTCCTGCTTTGCTTCTTCAAGGCCGGCAACATCACTGAAGGTGATGGCCACTTGCGATTCTTTATCGAATAGGGTTGCCTTGGATTTTCCGATGTTGAAAATCTGCCCGCCGGGACCGGCACCGCCGCCCCCCATGCGCCGCATGATAAAAATCCAGAAAACGATAATCAGCACCAATGGCAACATGATGGAGAAAATCCAACCGGTCCATGCATTGGTACGATCTTCCAATCGCAGCGAAACCTGCTCATTCGGATCGAGGCCTTGTTGTGCTTCACTTAGCTTACGTTCCAAGGCATCGTAAGAGCCATCCGTAAAGAAATATTGGGGGCCGGTCGACGGCGTAAGCATCAGCCCATTCGAACTGGGCTGTACATTTTTATATTTCGGATCGGATAGCCGCTCTTTTTTTATAAAAACTTCGACAAAATACAGATCATTGCGCTTATAGGCGACCAAGCGATCCACATCGCCGGGTTTCAGCATTTTTTCTTCAAACTCCTGATAGGTGATCTGTTCCGCTTTGTCGTCGCTGAACATATATTGCAGGGCAAAAAAGCCGAAAATCATCGCCACCCACAACCACATGATGTTGAATCGTGGCGGTTTTGGCGTCACCTTTTTGCTGGGTATTCTTTTTATTTTATCGGGTCCGTTAGGCATACCTGTTCTTCTCTTTTGTTTAGTCTCACTTTTATTACGCACTCTGATAATACTCTAATTCGGCATCGCCCCAAAGTTCCTCGATGCCATAAAATTTGCGTTTGTCTGTTTTGAAAATGTGTACAACCACGTCTACGAAGTCAAGCAAAATCCATTCGCCATGCTCAAGTCCCTCTTTTCGCCAAGGCTCCTGGTGTAAGGCTTTGAATACTTCCTCTTCGACGCTTCTGGCCAGCGCATTGACCTGTGTGGCAGAATCTGCGTGGCAAATTACAAAATAATCCGAAACCGAGCTACGGATGTTTCTCAAATCAAGCCGCACAATCTCATTCCCTTTCTTCTCCTGCATACCGTGGATAATGACCTCCGATAAGCGGGCTGACATGGCTGATTTTTTGTTTTTTATCATTAAAAATAATTATAGCTTTGGGCAATATTACCCCTTTAACTTTATTTGTATTGCAAAGTAACACATTTTCGGGATTATTTGACTGTCGAAATGTTATTACGTTACAGCGGGTATCTTCTACCAATGAATTCCTCAAGGAAGAACTGTCAAAATCCACGCCACTTCCTGAAGGCACTGTAATAATGGCAGTTGACCAATATGCTGGCAGGGGACAAAAGGGAACCGTGTGGCAAAGCGAACCGGGCAAAAATCTAACAGTCAGCCTACTGCTCATGCCTTCTTTCTCGGATCCCAAAGATCAATTCCGCCTCACGGTGGCCATCAGCATTGCCTTGGTTCAATGGCTGGAAACCTTGCTTCAGACCCCCGTAAGGATAAAATGGCCCAATGATATGTATGTGGGCAACCAGAAAATCGGGGGCATTCTGATTGAAAATATCCTTAAGGGAAAAGTCTGGAAATCGGCCATTATTGGCATCGGTATCAACGTAAACCAAACCGCCTTTGATCCCGCTATTGATCCACACACAACTTCCGTCAAACAAATTTTACAAAAGGATTTCGATCTTACTGAATTGTTGACTGATCTTTGCGTCCTTATTGAGCAGGAATATGAGGGGCTAAAAAAGGCAGCCTACAAATCCCAGTTCGCATTCTACACGCAACACCTGTATCGCCTCGGCGAATCGCATCCGTTTCTGGTGGATGGCGTACGCGTACAAGGCGTGTTGAGCGGGGTAACCGAAACGGGGCGGTTACAGGTCGACTTTAACGGTCACATAGTCGACTTCGACATCAAGGAAATCGCCTTTGTCGTTTGATCAGAATTGCTTACCTTTGCAGGCCAAACACCTGGAAACTCATAGGATTAAACCTCTGTAGGAAAGTAAGGTCTTATTCCTATATTTTACATGTAACATGAATGATTATGACGAAGAATTTTTTATTGGCGGCAATCGTAGTTTTACTTGCAGCCACCGGTGTTTCGGCGCAGATTGAGCGGCCCGTTAAATGGCAGTTCGGCGCGAAGAAAATCAGCAAAGACGAGGCCGTTATTTTTATGAAAGCTACCATCGATAACGGATGGCATATCTACTCGCAGCATGTGGAAGAGGGTGGCCCCATCAAAACCAGCTTCGCCTTTACACCTTCCGGCGATTTTACGTTGACGGGCAAAACCGCCGAGCCCAAACCGAAGGTTAAATACGAGGAAGTATTTAAGATGGATGTGGGTTACTTTGACAAAGAAGTGGTGTTCCAACAAAAAGTTAAGCTGAAAAAGGGACAAACCACTGTCAAAGGATCTGTTGAGTATATGGCGTGCGATGCCGAACGCTGTCTACCCCCGGACGAAGTTTCTTTTACCGTGGCCGTGAAATAAATCTCTGCCCGGGAAAAGGATCCCAAAAGGCAGTCTGCTGCCTTTTTTTATTAGTATGTTTGCAACCCGTTTTTAATGCATATTAGATTCATGAAGCGTCTTGTTCTTGCGTTATCGTTTCTGTTAGGCACAGTCATCTTAACCATGCCCCATGGCTTTGCCCATGATACGTTACTCAATTTCGACGACGTTGTATTTACCGATGGACAGGATACCTTGACCGAAACCACTGACGATACGTTGATGGAAGTGCCCCAGGATGTCGTATTCACCGATGGGCAAGACACTTCTGCTACCGCGTCAAGCGTCGCGGCACCCGCTGAATCGACATCAGGTGTGACGGATACGCCCAAATCATTGTGGGGCATCTTCGTGGCCGGCTTTTTGGGTGGTTTTCTAGCGATTTTGATGCCTTGTATTTACCCGATGATTCCCCTCACTGTCAGCTTTTTCACAAAGCGGGCAGAAACCCGCGGCAAGGGCATACAGGGGGCGTTGCTGTATGGGCTGTCCATCATTGTCATTTACGTAGCATTGGGATTGCTGGTCACGATCATCTTCGGCGCCAGTGCACTGAATGAACTCGCCACGAACGGCCTATTTAATCTATTTATTTTTGCGGTGCTGCTGGTCTTCGGCATTTCCTTTTTAGGCGCATTTGAGATCACTTTGCCCAGCTCGTTTGTCAACAAAGTCGACTCAAAATCGGATGCCAAGGGATTAATGGGCATCTTTTTCATGGCCGCTACGCTGGCAGTGGTATCCTTTTCTTGCACCGGCCCCATCATTGGCAGCGTTATCGTATTGGTCAACCAAACGGGCAATTACCTCGGACCGGTCATTGGCATGTTCGGTTTTTCGCTGGCACTTGCATTGGTCTTTACGGTTTTTGCCATCTTTCCCAGCTGGCTCACGTCCATACCGAAATCAGGGGGATGGCTCAACTCCGTCAAAGTTGTGCTTGGATTCCTGGAGATTGCACTGGCGCTGAAGTTCCTGTCGACCGCAGACCTCGTTTACCATTGGGGAATCCTCGATCGGGAGGTATTCCTCGCGATATGGATTGTCATTGCCGCTTTCATTGGCCTGTATTTGTTGGGCAAAATCAAATTGTCGCACGACGCCGACCTGCCTCACGTTTCCATCATCCGCATCTTTTTGGCGGGCGGCTTTTTTGCTTTTGCCCTTTATATGGTACCGGGCCTGTGGGGAGCACCGCTTAAAGTGATCAGTGGTTTGGTTCCCCCCATGCATACGCAGGACTTCCGCGTGGCCCCGTTTGATCAGCGGGCGTCGGGGCCTTCGGTATCGGCAAGTTCATCCATACAGAAGAAAAAATATGCCGACTTCCTGCATGTCCCCAATGACATCGACGGTTTCCTGGATTATGAGGAAGCGCTTCAATACGCCAGGTCGGTCAATAAACCGTTGTTTCTCGATTTCACGGGACACGGCTGTGTCAACTGCCGGGAAATGGAAAACAACGTATGGGTCGATCCTCCGATAGACAACCTGCTGCGCAATGAGTACGTTGTCGTATCGTTGTACACGGACGAACGACGCGAATTACCAAAAGAAGAGCAATTTTACTCGAAGGTACTTAAAAGGCAGGTCAATACCATTGGCAAAAAGTTCATGCACCTGCAGGCACTACGCTTCAATTCGATTTCACAGCCCTACTATGTGCTGTATTCGCCGGATGAAGAACTGCTGGTATCGCCTCCTATCGGCGCTGAATTTAATAAACAGAAATTCCTCGCATATTTGGAACAAGGATTAAAAACTTTTAACGAAAAGCAAGCACAATAACCTACAATGAGCAACATTAAAAACATCGCTGTGTTTACATCCGGTGGGGATGCACCGGGCATGAATGCGGCCATCCGCGCCGTAGTCCGCACGGGATTGTATTACAACCTGAATGTATTTGGGATCGGTCGGGGCTATGACGGAATGGTCCATGGCGACATCTTCGCCATGGATGCCAAATCTGTCGCCAACATCATCCAACGTGGCGGTACCATTCTCAAAACTGCACGCAGTGAAGAATTCCGCACCGTGGAAGGCCGTCGCCTCGCTTTTGAAAATTTACGGGAAAAAGGCATAGACGGATTGGTGGCCATCGGGGGAGATGGTACGTTCACCGGAGCCGCTAAATTCATCGAGGAGTATAACATCCCTGTCATCGGCCTTCCCGGCACCATCGACAACGACCTGGCCGGCACGGACTTTACCATCGGTTATGATACCGCCATTAATACTGTCATTGAGGCCGTTGACAAAATCCGCGACACGGCTGAATCGCACGATCGTGTGTTTGTCGTAGAAGTAATGGGGCGCGATTCGGGGCTTATTGCTTTGCGGTCAGGCATCTCCGTAGGCGCCGAATGTGTACTCATTCCAGAGATCAAGGTAGATTACGAAGCCATGATGGACCGCCTGGACCGGACCCGGAAAAACAAGGCGTCACGGGTCATTATTGTAGCCGAAGGCGATGATGCCGGCGGGGCTTTTGCTGTCGCCGACCGCATCAAAGAACGGTTTCCGCATTACGATATGCGGGTTTCGATCCTAGGCCATATCCAACGGGGAGGCAGCCCCTCCTGTATGGATCGCGTATTGGCCAGCCGGTTGGGTGTAGCGGCCGTGGAGGCACTAATGGAAGGTCGTCGCGGCGAAATGGCCGGATTAATTCATGGCCAGGTGGCATTCACTCCTTTTGAAAAAGCCATTAAGCACATCGGAGCGGTGAATGACAACCTACTCCGCATTGTGGAGATCTTATCGTCTTAATATTCCAAAGCGCGCCGGAATGGCGGCAAGGACCAGCTGAGTTGCCGGTTAATCCAGCAGCTCAGCTAATTTGTTATGCAGGTCTTCTCCACGCAGATTCTTGGCGATGATGCGTCCTTCCGGATCCAACAGGAAATTCGCGGGTATGCCCTGGAGTGCATATTGTTGCACCACGTCCGTTTGCCACCATTTCAGCTCAGACACATGTGGCCAATCCTGTAATCCGTCTGCGTGGATCGCCTTTATCCAGTCTTCTTTTTCCCCCGGACGATCAAGCGATACCCCGAAAACGGTAAAGTTCTTATCCTTAAACGCCCGATAGGCGGCGACAACATTTGGATTTTCCTGACGGCAGGGTTTGCACCAGCTTGCCCAGAAATCGATCAGCACGTATTTTCCCCGCAAGGAAGACAGTGCTATGGGGTTGCCTGCGGTATCAGGCTGGCTGAATTCCGGGGCCACTGCACCGATATCCAACCGTTTGATTATTGCCAGCTGTTCGGAAATCGCCTTCCCCTTTTCAGAGTTCTTCAACGCAGCAGATAGTCCGTTAAATGCAGGCTCGATTACCTCTGCAACCGACTCAGATTCGACATAGGGCCCCAGCACGTCCAAGCTGACCACACTGGCCGGATAGTCCTTGATGTACTTGAAATCGATGGCCTTTTGCTCCTCCTGAAGGGCCATTGCCTCAGCTTGAAGCCCTTGCATGAAGACGGGATCCTGCTTTTGTTCGTCTGATGAAGCGGTATATCGCGCCATTAGCCCACCCATTTTGGTTTGTATGGGATCCAACCACTTTTGGTACGTGGCGAAATCCTTGTTGATGGCACCGCCATCTATTGACGCATTTACCAATGAATCCGCTGCGGTAATCTTGATCGCTCCCCTTTCGAGATAGATGGCTACCCGGTCCGGATCCTCCATCTGACGGATATCGCCTCCCTCATGTGCCAGAAGTACGAGCGCTTGCGAAGGTTCCGTCACGCTGCCGTGGAATTTGAATGCACCATCCATCACGTCGGCAGAATCGAGTTCCGCTCCGGTGGCTGTGCGGTAGCTTAGGTAAGCCTTGGCCGGGGCATTCAACTTCCCGACCTTAGCGGTTATCGTGAAATCTTCCTGGGCAAGAGTCATCATGGGCAATGCAACGATTGCCATCAAAGCGATTTTACGCATATTTTTTTTCTGTGTGCGATAGTACATGCTACAAAGATCGGAATTTTTACGCAAACGATGGCAACGGGTCACAAATACTGTCGCGCCTTGATTTCCAAATATTTGTTTATCGTATTGACCGTCAAGTCTTCCGGTGCCGTCAACACGGCTTGTATGCCATGAAGGTTCAATTCGCGGACGATTTGTTTCTTTTCGTAGGAAAACTTAGCGGCAATCGTATGCAGATAGATTTCTTCTACGTCCGCAGCGGGTCTGCCCGTTAGTTTTGCCAGTTCCGTATTTTCGAAGAAAACTACGACCAGCGCGTGAAATTTGGCTATGCGTTTCAGGATGGGAAGCTGGCGTTGCATACCGGACATACTCTCAAAATTGGTAAAGAACACCAGTAAACTCCGCTGCTTAGCGGTTTGGCGGATGGTGGTGTATAGCAGTTCCAAATTGGTCTCCAGGTAGCGCGTTTTTTCTTTATAGAGGACCTCCATAATGCGGCTAAGCTGTCCAGTCTTCCGGTCAGCCGGTATCACAGCTCCCTTTCGATCGGAAACGGTAATCAATCCGGCTTTGTCGTCTTTGAGCATCACCACTTTGGCAAGTGCCAGGCTAGCGTTGATGGCATAATCAAGCAGACTGAGCCCGTTGAATGGCATGCGCATGCCCCGTGACTTGTCAATAATGCAATAGATGGATTGCGACCGCTCGTCGGTATACGCATTGACCATTAATTGGCCCTGCCGGGCCGTTGCCTTCCAATTGAGTGTACGATAATCGTCGCCCGGAACGTAGTGTTTGATCTGATCAAACTCCATGCTATGTCCCAAACGGCGTATCCGTTTGGCTCCAAAGTCGGTAAGCCGTTGCGATATGGCCATCAGCTCGTAGGTTCGGAGGCGTATGAACGAGGGGTAAACCGGTAAGGTTTCTGTCTCGCCCATGGTGAACCGCCGTTGTACCAACGCAAGGGGGGTTTGTGCATACAACTGGATTTTTCCGAAGGCGTATTCGCCTCGTTTGACCGGACGCAATTGATAGGTAAGGGTCTTGCGACCACCGATCGGCAATTTGATTTCGAACCATACGTCCCTCCGTTGGAACTGTATCGGCACTTCATCGATTACACCTATCTGAACCGGAAATCGATACCGATTTTCTATATGGATATCAATGGGGTTGTCATCCCCGTTGCTCAGTCGCTCAGGGACATGCCGATAGGCGTGAAGCCCTTCACGCCGGCGGTAAAGAAGAAGAATATCGATACCCAAAAGCACCACCAGCACATAGAGACCCACGGTAGGCAGCACATCGATGACCGGAAAAAAGAAAGCGAGCAGGTATAGCGCTGACAGCGCACCCAACGCCATAAACAGGCGTCCGGTGAGGAAGAGGTTCAAGTAAAAGTTTTGAAAAAACCGCTTCACTGGCTATGTGCAAATTTCCGCTTACCACCTGCCGCTGGCACCGCCGCCGCCGAAACCACCGCCGCCGAAACCGCCGAAACCACCGCCGCCGCCTCCAAAACCGCCGCCAAAGCCACCGCCTCCACTACCGCCACGACCCATGCCGCTTAGCAGTGTCCACCACAGCAGATCGGAAGCTCCACGGCCGCCCAATACCCGGCCGCCACCACGGCCACCACCGCCGCGACTGAACAATGCAATGACAACCACGATGATGATCACGATCAGGAAAATGGAGCCAATACCGCCACCTTGCCCTTGCTTTCGGGGTGGAGCGTCATACTCACCCTTCGTATAGGAAATAAGTGCATCGGTTGCTCTATCGATACCCGTAAAATAGTCTCCTTGACGGAAAGCGGGCTTGATTTCGTTTTCTATGATCCGGTAGGCAATTGCATCCGGCACGGCACCTTCCACTCCGTATCCGGTTTGGATGGTAACCGCGCGGTCTCCCAAGGCAACCAGCAGCAGAATCCCGTTGTCGTGTTCCTTACCGCCAATGCCCCAACGCTGGGCTAACCGTACGCCGTAATCTGCAATGTCGTATTGCCCGGTCGACTGCATGACAACCACCGCAATTTGGGTTGACGTACTGTCGTCAAAAGCAACCAGCTTGCGTTCCAATTGCTGTACCTGGGATGCTGAGAGTGTCTGCGTATAATCATTCACCAAGGTGTTAGGCGTGGCTGGGAAATCCTGCGCCCACACTACACCTAAGGACCATAACGCCGAGACGATTGTTAAAAACAGCTTATTCTTTACCATCACCAAAGGCTATATCGTTAGGCAATTCATTGACGTCATCCGCTTCGCGGGGAAAAAAACGCTGCAATTGCTCTCCGGCGTGTATGATTCCCTCGATAAGTCCCTGAACAAAATCACCCGCTTTAAAGTGGCGTAGCATGAGTTCTTTCGTTTCTTCCCAAAAATTGGCGGATACCCGTGTGTGGATCCCTTGGTCACCCAAAATCGCAAATTGATGGTCTTCGGTAGCAAGGTAAATTAATACGCCGTTGTGCTGTGCAGTTTTGTCCATACCCAACCGCTTAAAATACACCATTGCCCGATCCAGTGGCTCTCCCTGGCAATGAGGTTCGACGGCTAATCGGATTTCGCCCGAAGTCCGTGCCTCTGCCAATTGGATGGCGAGAACAATTTTCTCCTGCTCTTCTTCGGTGAATACTTGCATAATTCCTTAAAACTGCACTTCAGGTGCTTGATTTGCACCGGCTTCTGCGGTAAAATAGCCTTTTTGCTTAAATCCGAAAATACCCGCAGTTAGGTTGTTTGGAAAGCGTCTTACCGATGAGTTATATTCTTGTGTGGCTTCGTTAAACGCGCGGCGTTCGGTACTGATCCGGTTCTCGGTGCCTTCCAACTGTGCCTGCAATTCCAGAAAGTTCTGGTTAGCCTTTAATTCCGGATAGCGTTCTACGGTGACCAGCAAACGTCCCAAGGATTGCGAAAGGGCATCCTGCGACTGCTGGAATTGCTGAATCGCCTCCGGTGTTAGATTTTCCGGATCGACCGTAACCGAGGAAGCTTTGGCCCGGGCTTCGATGACCTGCGTAAGTGTTTCCTGCTCAAAGTTGGCAGCACCCTTTACCGTGTTGACCAGGTTTGGGATGAGATCGGCACGGCGCTGATACGCATTTTCGACCTGCGCCCATTTACCTTTCACGTTTTCCTCCAAGTTAACGAGGGTGTTGTAACCGCATGAGCTGAATGACAAGGCGGCAAACAAGCCCACCATTGCAACCAATAATCGTCTCTTCATGTTGACTGAATTTAAATGCATTATTGCCACTAATTTACTACTTTGATGACAAAATTCATACCTTTGTTACACTTCGGGATAAAAACCCGACATCCTTGCATGCAAAAGGAAATAGAGTTAAGCATTCTTCCGGAAAAAGTATCCGACGAGGCGCACATTCTCGAGAAGGGCGCCGCACAACTGAATATCGTCTTAACACGCATCAAAGGCCTAAAAATACGGAAACGTTCGATCGATGCACGGGGGCGACAGGTGATATTCCGCATTCGCGTGATTTTCTACATCGATGAAACACCGGTTCCCGACATTTTGCATTTCAAGTATGCCAATGTAGCAGATGCCCGTCCGGTTATTATCATCGGCGCTGGTCCGGCGGGGCTGTTTGCCGCTTTACGTTGTTTGGAAAAGGGACTGCGCCCGGTCTTGGTCGAGCGGGGCAAAAATGTACAGGAGCGCCGTCGGGATCTCGCTGCCTTGAATAAAGCGGGCGTGGTAAACGTCGACTCCAATTACTGCTTCGGCGAAGGTGGCGCGGGCACGTATTCCGATGGAAAACTGTATACACGGTCCAATAAACGGGGGGATGTTCAACGTGTGCTGCAGATTTTGGTGGCTCACGGAGCTACGGAGGATATCCTGGTGGATGCCCGCCCGCATATCGGCACCAACAAACTGCCGCACATCATTCAAGCCATACGCCATACGATTTTGGAACATGGCGGTGAAATCCATTTCAACAGCCGGGTGGTGGACGTTGAAGAACACTTCGGGCAGGTAAAGGGTGTACGATTGGCTTCCGGTGACCAGCTTGCCGCTGAACAGGTAATTATAGCCACAGGCCATTCCGCGCGCGATATCTTCGAATTGTTCCATCGTAAGCGTTGGCTGGTCGAACCCAAGCCCTTCGCTCTGGGAGTCCGCATTGAGCACCCTCAGGAAATCATCGATCAGGCGCAATACCACTGTCCCGTGCGGAGCGAGCATCTACCCCCCGCATACTACAGTTTAGTGGAACAAGTAGACGACCGGGGGGTCTTCTCTTTTTGCATGTGTCCCGGTGGCGTGATCGCTCCCTGCGCTACAGATAAGGGAGAAGTGGTGGTCAACGGTTGGTCGCCCTCTAAGCGGAACAACCCATATGCCAATTCGGGTACGGTGGTACAAGTCAATCTCGAAGACATTCCGCAAGCGGTGCGCTACCCCTTTGCGCTCCTGGACTTCCAGCATGAGGTCGAAGAGCGTGCCTACGTTGTAGGTGGCGGCAACCTGGTAGCTCCAGCCCAGCGGATGATCGATTTTGTACAGGGTAAACTCTCCAATACCCTGCCGGCTAACTCGTATAAACCCGGAACGAAAAGTGCGCTGCTTTCTGAGGTGCTGCCCGCCTTCGTGCATGAGGCGCTGCGGAAGGCGCTGCCCTTGTTCGGCAAGAAAATGAAAGGTTACTATACCAACGAAGCCATCCTGGTCGGCGTGGAATCCCGCACGTCGTCACCGGTACGCATACCAAGGGATAAGGACACGCTGCAGCATCCGCAGATCAAAGGGTTATATCCCTGTGGCGAAGGCGCAGGATATGCCGGGGGGATTGTATCGGCAGCTATTGACGGTATGAACTGCGCGGATGCGATAAAGGCATAAAAAAATTTGGAAAATAGATGTCCGCGATACTACATTTGTAAATACCGATCAGCGAAAGTAGCTCAGTTGGTAGAGCATCAGCTTCCCAAGCTGAGGGTCGCGAGTTCGAACCTCGTCTTTCGCTCCATTTACGCCCGAAGCGGCAGTACGCATCGGGCGTAATGGAATAAGCTGGAAGTTCTCATTTTTATCTCAAGAATGCCAGCAATTCTCCTTTGGGAAGTTCCTTCGAAGCATAATGGAGGCTTAAATCCTGATGGGCATGCTTCCTTTCCAACTGCGTCAACTCCGTTACAGCGATCGTCATGCCGACATTGGTCCCGTCCCCATCCGCGAAATCCCATTTCCTAAGGGTGTTTCCGCGCTCGTCCTTCACGGCAATACTCCTACCTGTGCCAATCCCGTTTCCGTGACAGTGCGTATAATTAATGCGCAGTTTGTCGTTTGCTTCGGCCTTTTCCAATTGCAATTTCCGTAAACTTAGCGGTTGGTTTACGTACTGTTTCAGGATGAGCCTGTTGTTAAGGTAGATTTCGTAACTGTCCAGACCCAGGTTAGCGGTGAAACCAAACGCCATAAAGCTCAGTGCAACAAGCACACATAGCTGCATGAATGCTTGTTTGAATGTTTTGTGTTGCATAACTCATTTTTTTGAACAATAGTACGCGAAAAGGAAAAGAGGCAGAAAAATAGTAGACCAACGTTCAAAAGAGTAGACCAAGTAGGCCAACATCAGGCACCGGAAATCGCCCGCTCCATTTGGGCTTTATAATTTCTACCAATAGGTACCTGATGCTCGCCGATGACGATCCGACTTTTCACTATCCGTATGATTTTTTCCCGGGCAACGACAAAGGATTTATGAACACGGACAAACTGCGGCTCCGGAAACAGCTGTTGCATGGATTTGATAGAGCCTTTGGTAACAATTTTGCCCGTTTCGGCATGGATGATTGCATAATCCTTCAGTCCTTGGATATAGGTAACATCGGTAAAAAACAGTTTGATTTTCTGCACGCCGCTTTTTACAAAAATAAATTTCGGTTCTACCGTATTAATTTCAATGTCTGCATGCGCTCCTTTCAGCGAAAGGAAATCCCCGACCTTTTCGAGTGAGATTTTGAAACGGGAGAAGGATATAGGCTTCAACAAGAAATCAATCACCCCTAATTCAAACCCTTCAAATGCGTAATCCCGGAAAGCCGTTGTAAACACCGTGATCGGTGGATTGGGTAACATCCGCAATAGATCAATTCCATTCATTTCTGGCATTTCAATATCCAGAAACAGCGCGTCAACCGTATTTTCCATCAGAAATACACGCGCATCAAACGCATTGCCAAAGCTCTTTAGCAGGTTCACATTCGGCAGTTTTTCAATGTAGCCGATCAGCACCTCTCTGGCGAGCGGCTCGTCCTCAACAACAACGCAGTTTAGCATAACAGATCTATTTTCAATAACACTTCATACCGACTTGGCTGTTCAGTGATCTGGAGCAGGTATTTAGCTGGATACAAGAGTTCCAATCTTTTCTTGAGGTTCAGCAATCCGATCCCTTGATTTTTGTCTTTTTCCTCGAACCGGGGCTTGTTGTTTGCTATCCGTACCTCAAGCGTTTGACTGATTTGGATATGAATATGCAAGTATGCCCCAAAAGCGGCTTTACCGATACCATGTTTAAATGCATTCTCCACAAGGGGTAATATCAAAAACGGTGGTATTTGACATTGATCCGCCGAGCCGGCGACCGTCATTCGGATGTCCGCCGGTTTACTCTGCCTGATTTTCTCCAACTCGAGGTAATTGCTCAAGTAATTGATTTCGCGGGCCAGTGATACGTAGGGACCATCACTCTCGTATAGCATATACTCCATCAACTCAGAGAGCTTTAATACGACACTTGGCGCTTCATCGGATTTTTTCAGCGTCAACGCATATAAATTGTTCAGTGCATTGAACAGAAAATGCGGATTGACCTGTGAGCGGAGGTAATTAACCTCCGCCTGCAACTGGCCTACCTGCGCTTCCTGCAACATTTCCCGTTGCTCGTACCAATCGATGCTGAACTTCAGAGCCACGGTTAATAGCAGATACAGTGAGGTATGCGTAAAATTATAGATAAGTGAAGCAGACAGGTGCACGTTCCGGCTCGGACCCAAGACGTAACCGAACAGGTAATAGTCATATAGGCTTTGTATAACTAGGTAGCCGATAACCAGCAAAAACACCAGCCCAAAATATCCGCCATACCTGCGACGCAAGAGATAACGTGGGATCAGCCGATGGATGTTGAGCCATGCCAGGCCCATCAGCAGAATCACCCTGACCGCGGAACAAATGAAAAAATTCGGTAGTCCGGCTTTTTCGATCAGGTAGGTCCGGTCGTATAAAAAAATCAGGGTGACTAACCCCCAATAGGCTATGGAGATCCAGGGGCGTCTTGCCATTAACCCATTCCTTACTTCCAAACTAGCCATACCCTGCATGTTACTAATTAATACAATTGTCGGAAGGAGCGCGAAATTAGTAGAGCAACTGCAAAAAAAGTAGATGAATCTACAAAATATAATTGGAGTTTCGGATTTCCCCGCGTCCGTTGATTGGCAGCGAAGGACTTCTTAGGGTGCCATCAGTAACGGGAATGGAAATCCGCGTATGTATTTTCAATAGTGATTGACCGACGGAATGTCCGATAGCAGGTATATGCAATGTGCTGCTAACAATCGGTTAAAGCCCCTCCTCCACCAGATGCTCCACGTACTCACGCACCGCCGTATTGGCAAAACGGCTGGTTACATCAAACGCAAATGCATGCACCAGGAGGATTCTCGCCTGCGCTTCGCTGATGCCCCTTGCCTGAAGGTAGAATAAAGCTTCGTTGTCAAACTGCCCGATGGTGCAGCCGTGGCTGCATTTGACGTCGTCTGCGAAAATCTCCAACTGGGGTTTCGTATACACAGCGGACTTCTCACCGATGAGCATGTTGTTGTTCTGTTGAAAGGCATTCGTTTTTTGCGCATCGGGGCGCACGAAAATCTTGCCATTGAAGACCGCCGTTGAAGTATCCTGTGTAATGTTTTTATACCATTCGTAACTTTCACAATGTGGGCGGAGATGATCGACGATCGTATGGTTATCCACAAATTGATTGCCGGCGGTAAGCGTTACACCGTATAGGTGGCTTTCTACATCCGTATCACCCAGCCTTACGTTGATGTTATTGCGGACAAACGCAGGCCCCGGAAACGTACAATTGTAATTATTATAGAGGCTGTGCTTTTCCTGATGTATCTCGGTATGATTAAGGTAATTGCTCTGGGAAGCCGCTGTTTGCAAATAATAATGCTGCATCTTGGCCCCTTCCCGCACCACGATTTCGGTTACCAGATTATTCAGGCTCCGCTCCGCTCCGTCGTCGGTGACGAACGATTCCACGATTTCAGCTTCTGCAAATGCACCAACTACGTAGAGATTCCGCACCTGATTAAACACCGGTTGACGTGCAGCAGAGACATGGATGATATGGATAGGTTTCTGGACCTGGCTGTTTTTGCCGGCCTCAATGAACAGTCCCGAGGTAAAGAGGGCGGTATTGAGCGCAACAAACGGGTTGTCGGTTTTGTCGGCAAATTCAGCAAAATATTTGGCGAAGCACAACCGCTCAAACGCCTGGTCTATGGGTAGAATCGTTAATCCCGGTACGCCTGACACGTCATCGGATAGCCCGGCATGGTATTTACCGTCTATCAGTACCACACGGTAGGCATCCAACTGCGGAAGATTGGCTTTGTCCAAATCGAACGCTCCTAAAGGTGGTTCCGCATCCAGCTCGTAATGCTGACTAACGAGCGGCTGGATATTGGTGTATTTCCAGTCTTCGTTTTTAACCGTAGGAAATCCTGTGCTTTTGAAGCGCTCAAACGCCTGTTTACGGATTTCGTCCAACGAGCGGGGTTCAGCCGAGGGCAGATTTCCGCCGTAGGTCTTAATCAATTGACTGTATAATGAATCGCTTACTTGTGTAATCATGATGTTTATGTGGTGGTTCAGACCGCTCCTTCGGCATCCACCGTATCCTTAATCCAATCGTACCCTTTCTCTTCCAACTCCAATGCCAATTCCTTTGTGCCCGAGCGAACAATGCGCCCCTTGTACAGTACGTGCACAAAATCGGGAACAATGTATTCCAATAGGCGCTGGTAATGGGTAATTACAATAAAGGCATTGTTGGAAGATCTCAGCTGGTTTACCCCCCGCGCAACGATACGCAGCGCATCGATATCCAATCCTGAATCGGTCTCATCCAAAATGCCCAATTTCGGTTCCAGCATGGCCAATTGGAAAATTTCGTTACGTTTCTTTTCGCCTCCGGAGAACCCTTCATTCAGGGACCGATTGGCTAATTTGGCATCAAACTCGACCAATTTCTGCTTTTCTTTGACCCGATTCAGAAATTCGCGGGCCTCTAACGGCGGAAGTCCTTTATAAGCCCGTATTTCATTCAGTGCGGTCTTGAGGAAATTAATGTTGGAAACGCCCGGTATTTCCACCGGATATTGGAACGCGAGGAACACGCCTTCGCGCGCCCGGTCCTCAGGCGAAAGCTCCAACAAGTCTTTGTCGTCCAGCCACACTTCTCCCGCGGTTACCTCGTAAGCGTCCCTTCCGGCCAGTACGTTGCCCAACGTACTCTTTCCCGAACCATTGGGTCCCATAATGGCGTGTACCTCTCCTGCTTTTACTTCGAAATCCAGTCCCTTCAGTATTTCTTTATTGTCTATTGATGCGTGTAAATTCTTTATACGTAACATGGGTTTTTTTTCGCTCTTTATTATTCACTATCCTACACTTCCTTCAAGGGAAATGGCCAATAATTTCTGTGCCTCCACGGCAAACTCCATGGGCAATTGGTTCAGCACCTCCTTGGCGTAACCGTTGACAATCAACCCGACGGCCTTTTCCGGATCAATTCCCCGTTGGGTGAGGTAAAACAATTGATCCTCGCCTATTTTTGAAGTGGTAGCTTCGTGTTCCAACTTGGCGGTTTTATTCCGGTTCTCAATGTAGGGAAACGTATGTGCCCCACAGCGGTCTCCGATCAGCAACGAATCACACTGCGTAAAGTTACGTGAGTTTTCCGCGCCCGGGCCAATCTTAACCAACCCCCGGTAACTATTGTGACTTACACCGGCTGAAATCCCCTTGGATACAATTTTACTGCGCGTATTTTTACCCAGGTGAATCATCTTGGTTCCTGTATCCGCCAGTTGTTTATTACGGGTCAGCGCTACCGAATAAAATTCCCCCACGGAGTGATCTCCCTTTAAGATGACACCGGGGTATTTCCAGGTAATTGCCGAGCCGGTTTCAACCTGTGTCCATGATATTTTGCTGTTGTCGCCCTTGCAAATACCACGTTTGGTTACAAAATTGTAGATCCCGCCCTTTCCGTCCTTATCGCCGGGATACCAATTCTGCACCGTAGAATATTTGATTTCAGCGTCTTTGAGGGCAATTAATTCCACGACAGCGGCATGTAACTGATTTTCATCGCGCATGGGAGCGGTACAGCCTTCCAGATAACTTACATACGCACCTTCATCCGCAATGATCAATGTCCGTTCAAACTGGCCTGTATTTTCGGCGTTGATACGGAAATAGGTAGAAAGCTCCATGGGGCAATGGACGCCTTTGGGGATATACACAAAGGAACCGTCCGAAAACACCGCTGAATTTAACGCGGCATAAATGTTATCCGTTTGCGGTACAACCGAACCCAAATATTGCTTAACCAATTCCGGATGTTCCTGAACCGCCTCACCAAACGAACAGAATATAACGCCCTGCTCCTTCAACTTTTCACGGAAGGTGGTTTTGACCGATACGCTGTCAAATACGGCATCTACGGCAACTACACCGGCCAATATTTTCTGCTCGTTCAACGGGATACCCAATTTTTCAAACGTGGAAATCAGCTCGGGATCCACCTCGTCCATGCTATTTAGCTGAGGTTTTGCCTTGGGCGCAGCATAATAGGAGATGTCCTGAAAATCCACATCGGGATGTTCAAAATTTTGCCAGCGAGGCATCTCCATCTGCAGGAAATGACGCAATGCCTTAAGCCGCCATTCCAACAACCACTCGGGCTCGTTTTTCTTGGCAGAGATTAATCGAACGGTATCTTCGGTAAGCCCCTTGGGGGCAATATCCATTTCAATATCCGTCGTAAATCCGTATTTATATTCTTCGAGCGCTAGCTCTTTTAACAATTCATCATCTTTTGTACTCATAACACACCTTTCTCGATGATTAAAATCAGGCAGACCAGCAGCTGCTGAACTTTCGAACTGCAAAGTTACAATTTAAGTGGCAATAAACCTTACATAGAGGTGCCTTCATTTAGGTCGTTGTCCGTTCCTGTCTACATTTTTACAAATCGGTGATAATGAACCGCATTTGATTGGAATCCGATAATCTGGAAAATAAATTGTATTATTGCCAAATATAATTTGGTTACAAACATGCCTTTCCAACCGGACAAAACAGATTTCAAAATCCTGAAGCTTTTGCAGGAAAATGGCCGGATTACCAACCTGCAGTTAGCGTCCAGTATCGGGCTTTCACCTGCTCCGACCTTGGAGCGCGTGCGGAAACTCGAAAATTCGGGTTATATCAAAAGCTATCACGCGTTTGTCGATGAAGAAAAACTCGGGTTGGGTATCAAATCGTTCATTCAGGTGTCGCTTGATTTCCATACACACAATGCCATTCCTGAATTTGTGGAAGCTGTCAAAAACATCAAAGAAGTAACGGAATGCCATCACGTAACCGGTCAATGCGATTTCATCCTGAAGGTTTACGTGAAAGACATTAAGGCTTACGAAGCCGTTATCATGGAAAAAATAAGCAAGATTCCGTATGTGAAGACGTTCCAGACGATGATGATCATGTCCACCAGCAAAAAAGAGCCCATCGTACCGATGGAATACTAACGCATCAAAGCTGCCAGTCAATAGGCTCCAATCCCTGTTCGGTCAAGAACTCATTCGCCTTGGAAAAATGCTTACATCCAAAAAACCCATTGTACGCCGAAAACGGGGAAGGGTGTGCAGCCGTCAAAATGTGGTGTTTACGATAGTCTATCAATGCGGCCTTATCCTTTGCGTACCGGCCCCATAGCAAAAACACGATTCCGCTCCGCCGTGCGGATAGTTCGGCTATGGCTTTATCGGTAAATGCCTCCCATCCTTTTCCTTGGTGTGAACCTGCGGTGTGTGCACGCACGGTCAGGGTTGCATTGAGCAACAGGACGCCACGGTTGGCCCAGGCCGTCAGATCTCCATGGGTCGGAATCTGGAATCCGGGAATATCGGTGCTCAGCTCCTGATACATGTTTCGAAGTGAAGGAGGGATACCCACGCCGCGCGGAACCGAGAAAGATAAACCGTGTGCCTGTCCGACATTGTGATACGGGTCCTGCCCCAAAATGACCACCTTGACCTGATCGAAGGGCGTATGACTGAAGGCGTTGAAGATCAGATTGCTGGGAGGAAATACTGTATGTTCTTTTTTTTCCGATTGAAGAAAACTTTTGAGTTCATGCATGTAAGGTTTTTCGAATTCAGGTTCCAGTACAGCCTTCCAACTGCTTTCTAATTGTACGCTCATATCGCAAAAATACAGTTATTTGTAAAAAGTTTACGCTTCCTTGTTAAAGCGCCCGAATAAACGGATATTTCCGCAGAGTTGTTTCTCAGAGGCGGCGGAGAGAGCGATAAATTTGCTTTAATATGAACGCAAATTTACCTAAGTTTGCACGATTATTGAGCGCATTAAGAATTAAATCAGATCAACATGTCTAATATCGTCCGTATTATCATATCTTCCCTTCTCTTGATCGGCACTATCGCCCTATTCGTGCTCGGGCAATGGGGATGGGGCATATTGGGTGTTTTTATCACGATTCTGGCTTTTGTGACGGTATTTTTCAACGAAAACATGTTGATCGCACAGTTTTACCTGCGCAAGGAAAATATGGCGAAGGCAAACCAATGGCTAAATCGCATCACCCGCTACGAAAAGCAGTTGATCCGCGCTCAGCATGGATACTATCACCTGCTTTTGGGCCTTATGGAATCGCAGAAATCGCCCATGCAATCCGAGAAGTACTTTAAAAAAGCCCTGGCTTTAGGGCTGCACATGGGGCATAATGTGGCCCTGGCCAAGCTAAGCCTTGCCGGTATCGCCATGGCAAAACGCAACAAGCGTGAAGCTACCAAGTATTTGCAAGAGGCCAAGCGAGCCGATAAAAACAAGCTATTAGCCGATCAGATTAAAATGATGAAAGAGCAGATGGGCATGATGGACCGGCAGCAGATCCGATATCGGTAATTTATTCTTCCTTCGCGGATGCTCCGATATAGGCATCCAGAAACCTGCCTTCTTCCCGGCTATCTTCGAACACTATTTTCATTACCTGAATGGCTTCTACCTGGGGTGGAATTGCCTCCGCGGTAACGGTCAGCTTCACGGGTACCTTGGGCTGTAACAGGTAGTGCAGGTAGTTTTGTTTGCCCTCGAAACGCATGAGCACGCGTCCTAACGCAATCGACGAAAAGTAATAGGCATTCCGTGCATTGTCTACCAGCTGCATTCCATAAACATTGATTTTCAGTTCACGCGGTTTGTCTTTCAGGCTGGTAAGTGTTAATGTCACGGTTGCGGTATGGGTAGCAGTGTCAATGAGGAACTGTTCGGCTTCAAACCGGATATCGTCCAGGATCACCACGCTGGAATCCTGCCCCGTGACTTTCGTGGGCCTACTCTGCGCCGACGCAACCCAGAGAGGAAGCATCCACATTCCGATCAATAAGAACCGTTTCATCTTAGTCGATCTGCCGATTTAATCAATTTTTCATCTTTCCGAATGCCACCCATGGCCATAAACAGGAAAATAATGCTGATGGGCAGCAGAAAAAAACCCACGCCGATGTTCCGGGCCGAAAGAAACTGATTCGCCTCCGTCAAAGCCGCGCTCGCAGCCCCATACAGCCAGGCACCGAATAACAAAATAAGCACAATTTCCAGTACAATCAATTGAATTTGCTGCTTGCGGTTCCGGAACTTAAAGAGGATATAAAGGGGAATTATCCCCAATAGAACAGCAGCAATGGTTTGCAGAATAAAAAACTCTTCACGTATCACCTGCCCGCCCATGCCATGATATACCCCGGTTATCTTCAGCGCTTTGCCCACTCCGCTGACGTCCGAATACTGGAGATAAGGAAAAAGGAATAACGCAAACAGCGTGGCCGAAGCCAAAAATAACCAAATACTTTGGATACGTTGAATCATAACATTCTTGATTTACTGGAAGGCAAACTTAGCCAAACTTGCCTATAAATACAACAGCGGAAAAATGTACTTTTACTTCCATGATTGAACATCAACTGCTGCTCGTCCTTGCGCTTTTTTTTGCCATGGCACTGCTATACCTCCTCAGTCAGCGGATCAACATATCGTATCCGATATTTTAGTCATCGGCGGACTAGGAATCAGTTTTATCCCGGGAGTGCCCAATATTACGGTCGATCCGGACCTCATCTTACTTATCTTCTTGCCCCCGCTCTTGTTTGAGGCGGCCTGGTATACATCGTGGAATAATTTTTGGCGTTGGAGACGGTCCATTCTGATGATGGGCTTTGGGCTGGTGTTTTTCACCTCCTTGGCGATTGCCTATTTTTCGGTCAACATCATCCCCGGTTTCACGCTGGCATTGGGCTTTTTGTTGGGTGGAATCATCTCACCTCCTGATGCCGTCGCTGCGACGTCGGTTCTCAAAGGGGTTAGCATGCCCCGTAGGGGACTTACCATCCTGGAAGGCGAAAGCCTTATCAATGACGCAGCCTCACTGACGATTTTCCGTTTTGCCGTGGCAACGATACTTACCGGTCAATTCGTTCTCCAGGAGGCTGTCACCGACTTCTTTGTCTTGGCTGTGATGGGCGTGTTTGTCGGGTTAGTCATCGGCCATCTTCTCTACCTTATTCTTCGCTATTGGGCCAAGTCCTCCAGCATTACGACGCCAATCACGCTGATTGCGCCCTACATTATGTACGTGGTGGCCGAAGAGCTGGAATGGTCCGGAGTACTCGCAGTGGTCAGCGGTGGACTATTCCTATCCTTCCGATCCAAGGACTACCTCAACTACCACACGCGTATGCAAACCAAGGAGGTCTGGGAAACCGTGGGCTTTCTGCTCAATGGGTTTGTCTTTATTCTCATTGGATTGGAACTGCCGGTCATTGTCGAAGGCTTGGGTAACTACTCACTGGAAGAAGCCATACGGTATAGTCTATTGATATCGGCTATGGTCATCGTCATCCGGATTGTCCTTGTATACATCACAGCATTCGTTCCCCGATGGCTGAGCCCACGGGTAAGAGCAAAGGAACGTAGCCCGGGATGGAAACTGCCTTTTATCATCGGCTGGGCCGGCATGCGCGGAGTCGTATCGTTGGCTTCAGCGCTTGCGATTCCGCTAGCACTCCAAAATGGAGATGCCTTTCCCCAGCGCAACCTCATCTTATTCATCACCTTTGTGGTAATTTTGATTACGCTCGTTTTTCAGGGACTTACATTGCCTATCTTTCTCCGCCTGCTGAAAGTCGAGGAAATCGATGACATAGTACCTATCGAAGAACAGATGGAATCTATCCGGTTGCGACTGGCCAAAGATGCGATCGCACATCTGGACAGCAAATACCAAGAAGAAATGGCGGCGTATGAGACCATAGCACGGATCAAAGAGCAATTTGTTAGGAGCGTCCAAGCTACTGAACTAGCCCTTAATGAAGACGGCAAAAAAGAAGAGATTACTTCCGTAAGGAAATTGCAGAAGAAAATCGCATTGGAGCTGATCGAGTTAAGGCGCGCGGCATTACATCATATCGGCGAAGAAAAAAGGTATGACGACGAGGTCATCCGCGATCTGGAGCATAATCTGGACCTCGAAGAAGCCCGGTTGAACAAACAGTAGCCCGGTATCATTAAAAATCCGTACCTTTGTAATTGAGTATTGTTCACCTCTTTTTTAACAGATAGCACCTACAACCATGAGCACAGAAAGTAAAAGACAGCAGCGGTTTGCTGGCGTCATCCAGCAGGACTTGGGGGAGCTCTTCCAACGGGAGGGCGGCGCATGGGCTCCTGGAGCCTTCATTACCGTTACCCGTGTACGGGTCACTCCCGACCTCGCCATCGCGCGGGTCTATCTGAGTTTCCTCAATACCAAGCAGGCAAAGGAAGACATGGCAAATATCAAATCCCACGCCAGTGAAATCCGCTACAAGTTGGGAGCCCGCATCAAAAATCAGGCGCGCATTGTTCCCAATCTCGAGTTTTTCCTTGACGATACCAACGAATATGTGGAGCACATGGATAAACTCTTTGATGAGATAAGCAAAGAACCAAGGCAACCGGAATAAGCCGGATGATCTTCCGATTGGACGAGCACGATCTCTGTTTCCCAAGCCCGGCGCTTGCCGAGCCGGATGGATTGCTGGCCATTGGTGGTGACCTGCGTCCTGAGCGCCTGCTGGAAGCCTATCGCCAGGGTATTTTCCCTTGGTATAGCAATGATACCCCTATCCTTTGGTATTCACCGCACGAGCGGTTTGTTCTCTTTCCTGAGGAGTTAAAAATCAGCAAAAGCATGCGGCAAGTATTGCGATCGGGTCGGTTTACGGTCACTGTTGACCATGCTTTCGATCAAGTAATTTCGGCCTGTGCCGTGCAACCCCGAGTCGGCCAGAATGGCACGTGGATCACTGCTGATATGCAAGAAGCATACATGCGGCTCCACGCCCTGGGTCATGCGCATTCTGTCGAAACGTGGCGCAACGGCAAACTGGTGGGCGGGCTCTACGGTGTGGCTGTGGGCGGGGTGTTCTGTGGTGAAAGCATGTTTAGTCGCGAGGCCAACGCCTCCAAAACAGCGCTGGCGGCACTTTGCCAATCCAATACCTACCGGTTGATTGACTGTCAGGTGTATACCGACCATCTGGCCACCTTGGGTGCCCGGATGGTATCACGAGCGATTTATATGTCGCTACTCATCCAAACCTAAGCGCCCTTACGTGCGCAATACCATATCCGTATCGATTTCACTCACCTTTGAGCAGCCGGCTAAGCGCGCCGTGAGTTCAAAATCATTGAGCAGGTTTTGTATAACAGTCTCCACGCCTTGCTGCCCGGCTATCGCCAGACCGTAAGCATAAGGTCTCCCCAACAGCACCGCGTCAGCACCAAGGGCCAGCGCCTTGAATAGATCGCTGCCGCTACGGATACCGCTGTCAAGAAGCACCGGATAAGGTTTGGAGACCGCTTTTCGGATAGCCGCCAAGGCATCGAGGGCGGGTATCGCGCCGTCCACCTGCCTTCCGCCATGGTTAGACACGACGATGCCATCGGCTCCTGCATCCACGGCCTTATGGGCATCATCTGCACGCAAGATCCCTTTGATGAGAATAGGTAGCGTGGTTTGCTGACGCAGCCAACGAACCTGCTCCCAACTCAATGCAGGATTGGAATAAATATTAACAAACAAACGCACCGCTTCCAACGGCGTCTTGCGAAGGAGGTTTTTAAAAATTCCGCCCGGATAATTCGCCTTGAGCCGCAGCAAATTGCCGATCGTATGCAAGGTCACCCCAGGTCTGGGTGTTCCCGATATTGCGGCGCCTTCTCCTTTGTCGAGCAGCGCTGTAAATACCGGATCGGAAGTATACTGTGCTATTCCCATACCCCGCAAAAAGGGTAAATAGCCTAATTTCAGATCGCGGTTACGCCATCCCAGCAAGGTGGTATCGACCGTGAGAACGATCGCGCCGCAACCGCAAGCCTCGGCCCGCCGTACCAACGAAAGCACCAGCTCATCCGACTTACTCCAATAAAGCTGGAACCAACGCTGTGCAGGGCCCATGTCTTGTGCGCAAATCTCCATCGGTGTACCCGCTTGGTTAGAGAAGATAAAGGGAACTCCTACATTCCGGCAGGCCCGGGCTACTACACGATCCGCCTCGGGGCAGACCAGATCGAGGACCCCGATGGGGGCCAGCAATAAGGGAAACACCAAATTTTGTCCAAATAACTGGGTCGAAAAATCAATCGATGCATCGCCCCGCATTACATGGGGCAAGATGGCGACTTTTGAAAACGCATCCCGATTGGCGGCCATCGTTAGCTCGTCACCCGCCCCTCCCGCTAGATATGCCCATGCTTGCTTGGATAAGCGTTTTTTTGCCGCCTCGCGCAGTTCGTTCGCGTGAAAGGGCACCACGGCACGCCTCCCCGACATGCCCGTTAAGAAAATGGCCTTCTGCCGTCGCGTAGCTTCGATATAGCCCATCTGTCCACCTTCGGTTTAACTGGACTTAAAGGTAGGCAAATTCATGAGGTTTTCCGCTCAGATACCCAAAAATTATTGAAGCCCAACCCGCTCTGCAATTCCAAAAGCTGCTGTTGGAGCATTTCCAGAATGGCTAGGAAGTTGTAAACAAACTGCACCTTATTTTCGGAATTTTTAACGATGGTGCCGAAATCGAGCTTTTTATTGATGGCCACCAACGAGGCAATTGCCTTTTTTTGCTGTTCGATCGTATAAGGGTATTTGACCACCGTGTGCCGTACTTCATTATTCCGTGAGGTGTAGTTGTACATCAGTTTCTCATACACCAGCATCAGCTTGTACAGGTCGAAGGTCGTCAACTCCTCTCCTTGGCCCGCATGTTCGCCTGCCCGGTGCAGATCAGCGGCAATATTGCCCCGCTTGAACTGCATGAGCCGCTGTTCTTCGAGCAAACGCAGTTCTTCCGAGATTTCCTTGAACTGTTTATAAAGCACCAGCTTCTGCACCAGGTCTTGCTTGGGGTCGATTTCATTACCTTCCTCGTCCAATTCCGGCCGGGGCAACAGCATCTTGGCCTTAATACGCATCAATGTGGCTGCGACAAATATAAATTCGCTGGCCAGCTCGATATTAAGTGCCTGCATATGCAGGATGTAATCTAAGAAATCGTTGGTAATCTTGGCAATGGGGATGTCGTGTATATTCAATTCATCGCGTTCGATGAAAAAAAGCAACAAATCAAACGGCCCCTCAAATTGCGGCAGCTTTATTTCATATCCTTCAACTTCCGTCATACGGTCCCAAAGATAAGAACTAGGGCAACATTACTGCAACCCGGAGTCCAACCGCCGTTTGGTTCCATACCGATTGGGTTGCCGGTGATATGCGGACCGAAACATCGTTGTCGACATTCCACTTGTATTTAAACATGGAATGGACATACGCTTCTACTGCGTTCAATGCATACCAACCCACGGTGGTTAACATCATCAGGTCCCTGTTACGCCGGTAGTAATCCTTTCCGTTGACGAAAGCCTGTGTCGTTTGTGCGTCTGCACGCGGATAGCGGGTGCCGACAGGGTAAGCGTCGTTGTATCTGATCCGATATCGTGCCTCGTCGAGGTACATCCGGTAGTAACCGTTATTTTGATTGACAGCCCATATCGCTGCGGCAAGCCCGCCATAGATTACAGGAACCTTCAGCCACCACAGCCCACCGTTCGTATATTGTCCCCAGCCCGGTAAAATCAATGACCGTTTCCAGGTTTTGGCAATTTTGATCTCGGTGATTTTCCGCGTGGAATCCTTGAAAACTTCATGCGTCATCAAACCGGTTTTCCCCGGTTGGGCAAACGCATGAGTTCCCGTCGTCATGACAACTGTTAACCCTAAAAAAACCGGTTTAAGAAAGAATGGCATAATCCTTGGTTTCATAACGATAAAATTGCATTAATTTTTATAAATAGGCAAGAGAAATCCCTTCCTTGATAGCTCAAAAATATTCAGGCAACCGGGCGAGCAACAATTTCTCAAATCGGTTGTTCCTAATTATGACTTGGCAATTATTAAGGGTGTAAGAAATTTACGACACGGGGTCTCAATAATTATTACTTAATTTGTATCGATTTTTCCAAACCGGGCGCTATGGAGATTGAAGCCGGAGAACTGCTTAAAAAAATAAACACCCCTGCGGACCTAAAACAGCTCAGCCAAGCCGAGTTGATTAGGTTGTGCAATGAATTGCGTCAATACATCATTGACACCGTCTCCGTACACGGGGGCCATTTTGCCGCGAGCTTGGGGGTTGTGGAATTGACCGTGGCGTTGCACTACGTTCTCAATACGCCCTACGATCAGCTGGTCTGGGATGTGGGGCATCAAGCTTACGGCCATAAAATTCTGACAGGCAGGCGTGAAGTATTCCATACAAATCGCGTATTGGGAGGCATCAGCGGATTTCCGAAACGGGGAGAGAGTGAATATGACACCTTTGGTGTGGGCCATTCTTCCACGTCCATTTCGGCGGCATTGGGTATGGCGGTGGCTTCCAACTATAAAGGGGAAACGGATCGGCAGCACGTGGCTGTTATCGGCGATGGCGCGATGACCGCAGGAATGGCTTTTGAAGCACTTAACCACGCCGGTATTGAGAAATCCAATCTGCTGGTTATCCTGAATGATAATTGCATGTCCATTGACCCGAATGTCGGTGCACTTAAGGATTACCTGACGAGCATTACCACTTCAAGGTCGTGGAACCGCTTCCGGGATGACATTGCCCATGTACTTACCAAAATCTCTGAAATAGGTCCCGATGCCTTGGGCATCGCCAAAAAGATCGAGAAGAGCATCAAAGGTACACTACTAAAAAACAGCAACCTATTTGAGTCACTCAATTTCCGCTATTTCGGCCCAGTAGACGGGCATGATGTCAAACGACTTATCCAGACCTTGGATGACCTTCGCGGCATTCCGGGGCCGAAACTCCTTCACTGCATCACCGTAAAAGGCAAAGGCTACGCACTGGCTGAAAAAGACCAGACCACTTGGCACGCTCCCGGTCTGTTTGACAAGATTACGGGCGAAATCAAGAAATCAAAGAGCGACAAACCCGTTGCGCCGAAATATCAGGATGTATTTGGTCATACGTTGGTGGAACTGGCGGAGAAAAATGACAAAATCATCGGTATCACACCCGCTATGCCGTCGGGATCTTCCATGAACATCATGATGAAAGCTATGCCAAATCGGGCTTTCGATGTGGGCATTGCCGAACAGCATGCGGTCACCTTTTCCGCAGGTTTAGCCACGCAAGGAATGGTGCCGTTTTGCAATATCTATTCCAGTTTCATGCAGCGAGCATACGACCAAGTGATACACGATGTAGCCATTCAGAATCTCCATGTGGTGTTTTGCCTGGATCGTGCCGGAATAGCCGGTGCCGATGGCCCGACACATCATGGCGCCTATGACCTGGCGTATATGCGGTGTGTCCCCAACTTGACGGTGGCCGCCCCGATGAACGAGGCAGAATTGCGCAATCTGATGTACACGGCACAGCAAGAAGGCATGGGTCCGTTCGTTATTCGGTATCCCCGTGGACAGGGCGTTATGCCCGATTGGAGAAGACCGCTTGACGCTATCGAGGTTGGCAAAGGCCGTAAAATATGCGACGGGGAAGAACTCGCCCTTATCAGCATTGGCCACATCGGCAACGAAGCGGTCAAAGCTTGCATCACGCTCAATCAAGAAGGTATATACCCGGCACATTATGATCTACGTTTCGTAAAACCGTTAGACGAAGATCTTTTGCATGAAATTTTCGGCAAATTCAAAAAAGTAATCACCATCGAGGACGGTTGTGTCCAAGGAGGGATGGGCAGTGCGGTTCTGGAATTCATGGCAGACCACGGCTATCAAGCTACTGTGGTGCGCTTGGGTATTCCGGACGCTGTCATTGAACACGGCGAGCAGCAAGAGCTTTGGGCGTTTTGTGGGTATGATAGCAAGGCCATTGCCCACACCGTTCGAAATATGGCAGTGAGCCGCAAAACAAACACAATGGTGAGTTAGAAACCATTTTACTACCATGAAAACCAATTACGGGGGGTACTTGCGATTCTCGGCGACCGCGATCCTTTGGTTGGCTTTATACCCGGTTCATCTTCGGGCACAGAAAACTTCGTCAATACACGCGATTTCGATTAAACCGACAGTTGGCGCCGATATGGCCCATGCGGTAAAAGGCCCGCGTAATTACCTATATGGATTTCATGTCGGTTACGATCGCGACTTATCTGGAAACAACCGACCTTGGGTAGACCTACTCAACGTCAAGGGGTTATCATTCGGATTTTTGTGGCATAACATGGCCCACATGCGGGAAATGATCGGTGGACAGTCGTACGCACATGGTATGGCTATTGGCATGCTAAGCGAAGTGGATTTCCAACTGGTACAAATTGGATCGCTGAAGTTTCTGTTTACGCCGGGCGTAGGTTTGACATACATTACCGAAACCATTGATACCCAGCCAGAGACCACTACAGTCGGGAGTCACCTGAACCTCGCACTGACCGCTGAGCTGGGACTTGAATTGCCGATAAATGACCGTACCAGCTTTTTGGCTGCGGCCAGCATACTCCACTATTCCAATGGTGGATTAAAAATCCCTAATGGCGGAATTAATACGGTCAATGGTTCAATCGGTATCAAAGCCTCGTTGGGCCATGCGCAGCCTGCAACATCGCCGATTGACCATAGCGATTTCCAACCGATAACCGACGGCAGCGCTGAACTCGTTGTCGGTGCAGGCCGAAGGGGTAAATATCGCACCGACGACGGCTTCTGGCGTACTGGGATTTATGGAGGTTACAATTATTTCTTGAACCAAGGTTTTGGTTTCAAAGCGGGTTTAGACCTCGTATATTACCACCAAGTATTCGATCTGGAAAACTTTGACGCAACCTTTCAGTATTATGGATCGTCGTACGACCGTATTCGCCTGGGGGCTAGCGCCGGTGCGGAGGTAAGACTGGGCCGCTTTGCCGTAAATGGAATGTTGGGCAAGTACCTCCATTACCGCAGTTTCCATGGCATCCAATGGTATTGGACGTCTGCGCTGCGCTACTACCTAACCCCGAATGTCGGGTTGCAAAGCACCCTTTATATGCACCGGATGCAGGCCGATTACCTTAACTGGGCACTGGTTTTCCGAATATAGCTGTATGCAACAGGCTTGTTACCTGTTGCTTTTTATTTCGTATCAGGATTTATTAACTTAGCCGCCCATACCCTAACAGTGAAATCAATGAAATTACGTATAGCAATTTTGGCCTTAGGCCTCTTTGCTTTGCATGCACAGGCACAGCAATCCGTTCCGCGCCCCAAACTGGTCGTCGGTATTATGGTCGATCAAATGCGTTGGGACTATCTTTACCGTTTTTATGACCGTTATGGCGAAGGCGGATTCAAACGCTTATTGAACGAAGGTTTTTCCTGTGAGAATACCTATATCCCCTATGTCCCTACGTATACAGCGATCGGCCATAGCTGCGTGTACACGGGCAGTGTCCCCGCCATTCATGGAATTGCAGGCAACGATTTCATCATCCAGCAAACGGGGCAGCGCATGTACTGCACCCAGGATGATAACGTAAACGGCGTTGGAACGGATCAGGCCGAAGGAAAGCAGTCGCCAAGAAATCTACTCGTATCGACCATTACCGACCAGCTCAAGCTGGCAACCAATTTCCGCGCTAAGGTCATTGGCATCGCCATTAAAGATCGTGGCGGCATCTTGCCTGCGGGGCATTTTGCTGATGCAGCGTATTGGTTTGAGGGAAAATCGGGTAATTGGATCTCGAGCACATTCTATATGCAGGAACTTCCCGGGTGGGTAAAAAAGTTCAATGCGCAGAAGCTGGCCGAAAAATACCTCCAACAGGATTGGAATACACTCTATCCGATCGAAACGTATACACAGAGTATCGAAGACGACAATGCTTACGAGGCGACTTATCGGGGTGAAGAGGCGCCGGTTTTTCCCAAAAAACTGCGCGCCTTGGTCAAAGATAATGGCTTGGGCCTGATCCGTACGACCCCTTTTGGCAATACGCTTACACTAGATTTGGCCAAGGCGGCCATCGACAACGAGCAGATGGGCCGGAATCCGGCAGGCTTTACGGACTTTCTAGCCGTTAGCCTTTCCTCCACAGACTACATCGGCCATCAGTTTTCGGTCAACGCCATTGAGATAGAGGACACTTACCTCCGGTTGGACAAGGAACTAGCTGCTTTCTTCTCCTACCTGGATGCACACGTGGGCAAAGACGATTATACGGTATTTCTTACCGCTGATCACGGAGCTTCCCACAACCCGCTATTTTTTATGGATAAGCGCGGTAATGCGGGTTATTTTGATGAGCGTAACGCCCTGACAGGCCTCAATGCCTTACTGGCCGAAAAATTCGGACCCGAAAAGATCGTCCGTAGCCTCATGAATTACCAGGTACACTTGGATTACGACGCCATTCAAGCGGCTGACCTGGATGAAGAAGACATCAAGGAAACGGCAATTAAATACCTCCGGACACTGGAGGGCGTAGCGTTTGTAACGGATATGGAAAAGGCAGGCTCGTCCAGTATTCCCGAACGCATCCGCGAGCGGATTGCGAACGGATACAATCCCAAACGAAGCGGTTGCATCCAAATCATCCTCGAGCCCCAATGGTACAGTGGATCGCCGCGGGCAAGAGGTACAACCCACGGCACCTGGGCTTCTTATGATGCGCATATTCCCTTCGTAATGATGGGCTGGGGGATTAAACACGGCAGTACCAACCGCGAAACTCACATGACCGATATTGCTCCTACTGTGGCCGCACTGCTCCATATCGAAGAACCGAACGGGAATATCGGGCAACCGGTAGTTGAACTATTGAATAAGTAGCAGTCGAGAAGCAAGCGTAGCGACCGGCTGAAGCGCGGAGCTTGTATACATGTGGATTTAGGAGGAATGTGTAACTTTGACTATGCATTTCCGTTGGATGGTAACCTTCGTCTTGGCTTACGTACTTGCTTTGGCAAGTTGGTTACCCAGCTATGCCCAGTCCAGTGAACCGGCGTACAGCTTATTGCAGCTGGACAACCGCTTTGGTCTGTCCAACAGTGCGGTTAACTGCCTGCTGCAAGACAGCGACGGAATGCTTTGGATCGGTACTTGGGATGGTCTTAATCGATATGATGGGCAGGAGTTTCACGTCTTCAATGTGGGCGGCAGCGATGTCCAACGAGGACTCATCAGCAACATTGTCCGGGGACTGCTCGAAGATCAGGATCATCGCATTTGGATCAGTACGGTCGAAGGCATTTCCCGTTATGATAAGGCAACCGGCACGTTCAGACATTATTTCTATGATGCAAGTCCGAAGCAGGGTATTGGCGAAAATGGCTTTAGCTTAATCGCCGATACGAGCGGTCACTTATTTGCCCGTACACCGACCGAGACATTGATGCGTTACGACGCCGCACGCGACACATTTGTGAACTGCTCGCTGCCCGGGGTTTCCGGCAGCCTTTCGGATTTCTGTGTCGACGCGGCCAATCGGCTCTGGATACGTTCGGAAGATGGCGAAATAGCCGCCTACCTGCCCACCCCTAGGGGCTTTCGTTTGGCCCGTCGCCTTGAAACAGCCGAAATATCTGTGTCAGGCCTGCACACAGCCAATGGCTTCTTATTTTTAAGCAGTTCTGAAGGTTCGCTTTTCCGAATCAATCCACGAACATTGGACCTGGAACAAATTGCCGACCTGGGAAGTGCCATGAGTGCCATCACATGGTATGGCGGTCGCTATTACATCGCGCTGGTTGCGCAAGGCTTACGGACATTCGATGCATCCTTTGCATCCCAGCCCCTGGCTATGGGCTTACAACCGCTGGAAGGGATGAAAATACGCGGATGGGCAGCATCCGGGCAGGAACCGCTGCTTTGGGTTGCGACCGACGGCAACGGCTTTGTACGGGTTTCACAGTACAATACGCCCTTCCGCACGTTATCTCCTTCCAACGCATCGTCTCGCCCCCCGGTACGGGCTTTTGCCGAGGTCGACGGGAATCTCTGGATAGGCACAAAGGGAGGTGGCATATCCGTCCTGTCCGACTTTGTTCCCCAAAACAGCGGCGAAGCCGCTTGGGACAACCGCCTGACCGAAAAGCTGGCCAACCGGGATGTATTCGCCATTGTGCGCGGCATACAGAGCGATCTCGTGTACATTGGTACAGACGGAAGTGGCCTCAGTATATACGACCGGCGCAGGAAACAATTAATCAACTGGACACAGCTGGATGGACATGCCGATTTTCCGCTATTTGGTTCGGTGTATGCCATTCTTGAAGATTCCGACGGCACACTTTGGGTGGGCACCAGCGGCTACGGGTTGCTGCATCTGCGGATTGTCCGGTCGGCACATGGCCGTCTCCGTGCGCAGTTCATCCAACAATACCGGTATCAAAACCCGGGTCAGGGATTGGCTAATGACATTGTCTATTCGTTGTGTTTCGGCCGGGGCAATCAACTTTGGGTAGCCTGTCGCTACGGAGGGTTATCGTTATTAGACAAAACAAGCGGCCGGATTACCAACTTCAAGGCTTTCACCTACGAAGGCAGCCTTAGCAACAACGACGTCCTCTCGCTTTACCGCGATACCCATGATCGCCTTTGGGTCGGTACCAGCTACGGATTGAATGGACTGTCACTTACCGAAGACATCGACCCCGAGCCGGTCTTTCAACGCATGACGTCGACCGAAGGGCTACCCAACAATACCATTCACGCTATCACCTCCGATGGGCTGGGCCAGATCTGGGTCAGTACTAACCGGGGGTTGGCCCGGATCGATCCCGCTAACGGCCAGGTTGTTCAGTTCCAGGAGAACGATGGCTTGCATCGGGCGGAATTCAGCGATGGTGCGGTATGGAAAGATCCACTTGGATTTCTTTACTTCGGCGGAATCTATGGCTTCAGCTATTTCCATCCCCAGCAGATCCCCCAGGATACCTTGCTTCCCAATGCAATCGTTCGGAGTCTGCGGCTCGGTAACCAAGGACTCGCCGACGGCCAATATTTCGTGTTGCACCCCAAAGAAGGGCTGGAACACCAATTTACATTATCGCGCAAAGACAATTATTTTTCGGCAGAAGTCCATGCCCTCAGTTATCTGTACGCGGACAGATGCCAGTTTGCGTGGATGCTGGAAGGGCACGATCAAACGTGGCAATACGACCGTTCAGACGGCCACCTCAGTTATAGCAACGTTCCACCGGGTACATACCGGTTGTTGATCAAGTGGTCCAATGGCAGTGGCATGTGGACCGAAGCTACGCCGGTAATGACCCTGCAAATAAATCCCTATTGGTGGCAGACCTGGCCCTTCCTGTTGACCGCCTTGTTTACGCTGGCTGGCTTTGCCTATTGGTGGTATCTAGGCCGAAAAAACAAACTCAACATCCGGCACCGGTTACAATTGGAGCAAAGCCTACGCGAAAAAGATGAAGCCCTGCACGAGAACCAACTGACCTTTTTCACCCACATCGCCCATGAGCTGCAGACACCGCTCACCCTGCTTGTGGGTGTGGCCGAACAGATGGAGAGCCTGCAGGGAGACCCGGCACCCCGTCCTACCAAGTCGCAGCCCTTGGTTGCACTGCTGAAACAACAAACTTCGCGGCTCACTTATCTGGTACACCAGCTGCTTGAATTTCGTAAGGCCCAGGCCGGACACCTCGCCGCCGATTACCAGCTACAGGATGTTTCAGCACTTCTGCTTCGGCTGGGGGAGGTATTCAGACCCTTAAGCGCACGGCAACAGAATACATACGAATTGCATATACCCGATGGCATGCAGTTCGCCGTGGATAATGACAAACTTGAAAAAATTGTTTTCAATCTCTTATCCAACGCTTTTAAACACGGCGGGATGTTTGAACACGTTACGTTCAACGCGCGTTGGGATACCCGTTTGTCGAGGTTACACCTGCAGGTTTCAAACTCGGGATGCCGCTTGGCGCCGGACGACAATGAGCGCATTTTCGAGCAATTCCAAAGCAGACGTTCCGGAGTTTCGGGCACCCATAGCACCGGCATTGGCTTGGCCTTTACCCGGGAGCTCGTCGGTGTACTGGGGGGCACGATCCGTGCCACCATCGAAGAAGGCTGGATCACCTTCGATGTCACACTGCCCATTCCCGCCAGCGAGCAATCACTCCTCGCGACTGCACCCCATCCGGCCATTGCGCCGATTTATACAGAAATGGCCACACCGGCTACCCACTCGCTCGATTCATCCGCCTACAATAAGGTGGCCTTGCTGGAAAAGCTCACCGAAGCCCATAAAAAATCCGTACTGGTAGTCGAGGACGAGCAAGACATTCGGTTCCTGATCCGAGAAGTACTTAAGGCACACTACATCGTTTACGAAGCCGCTGATGGCGTGGAAGCCATTGGCGTGCTCCAGCAACATCCGCCAGACCTGATTATCAGCGACGTAATGATGCCGGGCATGGATGGTCTTACCCTTTGTGACAAAGTAAAAAACGCGCCCGCTACCTGCCACATCCCCTTTATCATCCTTTCTGCAAAGGGTACGCTGGAACAGCGCAACGAAGGCTACCAGGTGGGTGCCGATGCTTATATCGCCAAGCCCTTCCATGCCAGCCATCTGCTGATCCGCGTGAAAAATCTTTTTGAGCAGCAAGCACGGCTACATAAACGATTCCGGCAAGCCGATTCCATCGAAGGAGTCATCCGTACCGGCAACCCCGAAGAAGAAAGCTTCCTAGAGCCATTGGTTGCTCAAATTATGAACCACCTCGAAGACCCCGAATTGAATGCCAGCGTATTAGAGCAAGCGTTGTCGATGAGCAAAATGCAGCTCTATCGGAAGCTCAAGACCATCAGCGGCATGACGCCTTCCGAATTTATCCGCCACATCCGGCTCAAGCAAGCCACGCAGCTTTTGGCCACCACTACGCTCACCGTCAACGAGATCTTTTATCAAACCGGATTCAACAATCAATCTTACTTCTTCCGCGAATTCAAGAAACATTACGGGTGTTCGCCGAACGAGTATCGATCTCGCATGCAGATTAATGCCTAATCCACTCATTTACAATTGATTTGTTAAGCTGTACATAAAATTGAAACCATAGTACAGCGGCTACTCCAGCCATAGGGTTACATTTGCCGTTACCAATTGTACTGTATTAAATTTATGACGAATGGAACCAATTAATCAACTCCTTAACAAGCTGTCCATGTCACTGTTCGTACTGGTAGTTACGCTGGGTTTTACCTATGCGGCACAGCAACCTATCAATGGGCGTGTGATGGATGAACAGGGCCTTCCACTAGCCGGAGCTACCGTGGAACTAAAGGGGGGCACACAAAAAACGAGTACGGATAATGACGGAGTATTTACCATACCGGCTTCGCCGGGAGACATCCTGCTGGTAAGCTTCATCGGTTATGTTCCTCAAGAGATAACCGTTGGCAACGCGACTACGGTTTCCGTGACTCTGCAGCCCTCGGCAAACGACCTGGATGAAGTGGTCGTGGTGGGTTACACCAGCCAACGCCGCACGGATATTTCCGGTGCAGTGGGCAGCGTGGATATGGCAGCCGCGGCAAAGCGGCGGGTACCCGATATCGGACAGATACTGCAGGGCCAGGTGGCCGGCGTGCAGGTGAGCCAAGCCACCGGTGCTCCGGGTGATCCCATCGATATTCGCATCCGTGGTATAGGTACCATCGGCAGCAATGACCCATTGTATATTATCGACGGTGTACCTTCCACCAATTTCACGTTCATCAATCCGCAGGATATCGAGTCAATGAATGTCTTGAAAGATGCCTCTGCGGCGGCAATGTACGGTGCACGTGCGGCGGCCGGGGTCGTGGTGATTACCACGAAGCAGGGTAAGTCAGGCAAAACGAGCTTAGATATTAACTACTTCAACGGCGTGCAGCGTGTAGCAGATCTTCCCCAGATGCTGAACACCCAGCAATACCTAGCCAAGTTGGAAGAGGCTTGGAATAACGCCGGCTACAGTGGCACCAACCCCTATACCGCCGACAAAAGCCGGACGGATCTCGCCAACACCGATTGGCTGGATGAGCTTTTTGAGACCGGCCATTCACAGAACGTACAGCTTACCGCCAGCGGCGGAACCGATAAAGCAAGATATCTGCTTTCCGGCGGGTATTACCGGCAGAACGGCATCGTCGTATATGACAACGACAAATACGAGCGGGTCAACTTCCGGTCCAACGTCAATAGCGACCTTACGGACCGCCTGCGGGTCGGAACCAACTTGCAGTTATCTTATGAACAGCGCAATCCGCTTTCGTCCCGCGGTGATGCGCCGGGAATTATCCGGCATGCCCTGCTGCGACCTCCGGTGCTGAGCGTCTATAAAGATCCCTCGGATCCAACCTACACAGCGGAAGATCCATTTACCGATCTGCCCTTTTACCAGGGAGTGGGCGCCGACCAGCGAAGCAAATACGAGTTGACATCGAACCCAATCGCTCTAGCATACTTTACCGATAACACCCGTTCGCAGTTTAAGACCTTCGGAAACGTGTTTGCCGAATTCGACGTGCTGCGCGATAAGTCGTTAACTTTCAAAACCAATTTCGGTGTCGACCTCAACTTCAACCACAATAAAGCCTTTTTCCGTAATTTCGGCGATGACGATGGCGGCGGAAATGAGGTCGACAAAGGGTTGGGCCGCCAGAACCGGCCTAATACGCTCAATGAGGACCGTGGCGACGATTTCACATTCACCTGGAATAACACACTTAGCTACGACAAGATCTTCGGCGGCAAACATTCCCTCAATGCCCTGGCAGGGACGGAATTTATCCGATTTACGGGCTCTTCCCTCAATGCCTCGCGATCACGCTTCGAATACGAAGACGATGATTTCCGCTACATCGACCTCGGTGGCACGGAACTCGACTTATGGAACGGTGGCATTGGTTCCGAGTGGGCATTGTTTTCGTTATTTGGCACAGCTACGTACGTGTACGACGGACGTTACCTCCTGACCGCTAACCTCCGCGCCGATGCGTCATCGCGTTTCGGGCAAAATAACAAATGGGGGTATTTCCCTTCCGTATCGGCGGGGTGGGTCATTTCACGCGAAGCATTCATGCAACAGGTAGATTGGCTATCCAACCTGAAATTGCGTGTGAGCACCGGATCGCTGGGAAATCAGGCATCGTTGGGAAATTACGACTATCTGACCCTGTATCGCAAAGATGGCGACAACTTTGTCGTGTCCCGTTACGGTAACCCCGACCTGCGGTGGGAAACCACCATCCAGCACAACATCGGGTTGGATGTGGGATTCTTTAACCATGCATTCAGTCTTTCGGCTGACTATTTCATCAAGCAGACCAAAGATATCTTGCTGCCCATTGACCTGCCGGGTCTGGCGGGCGACGTAGACCCTACCGTAGTCAATGCCGGCGAGGTACGAAATGCAGGATTTGAGCTAGGGATCGGATACCGCAACACTACTTCCGGAGGATTTGGATATGCCGTCAATGCCAACCTGGCCACGTTGACCAATGAGGTTAAAAAATTACACGCGAATCGGCCGAATATACCGGGACGCGTGAGCAACACTACCCTTGGCCAGCCGCTGAATGCCTATTACGGTTACCTGATGGAGGGCATTTACCAAAATACCACGGAAATCGCCCAACACCTCCACGGCACCCCAAATCCAGCTGCGATGCCGGGTGATATCCGTTTTAAGGACCTTAATGAAGACGGCGTGATTAACGACCTCGACCGCACGTTCATCGGCAGCCCCATTCCGGACCTTACCTACGGCGTTAATCTATCGGCCGCATGGAAGGGGTTTGATCTGGCGGTATTGGTTCAAGGTGTTTCGGGAATCGATCGTTATAACGACGCCAAAAAAATCCTGGACTATGACACGCGCCCCTTTAACTACACTACGGCGGTATTAGGGAGCTGGAACGGCGAAGGCAGCACCAACCGCATTCCGCGGGTCAGCTTTACCGACAATGGCAGCAGTCACGTGTCCAGCATTTTTGTGGAAGATGCCTCTTATCTGCGACTGAAAAACGTGGAGCTGGGGTATTCATTCGGCGGCTTATTACAACAAACCGGATGGGGTATTCAGAACATCCGGTTATATGCGTCGGGGCAAAACCTGTTTACGCAGACCAAGTACACCGGACTGGACCCGGAATCGACTGATTTGATGGATATGGGTACGTATCCCCTTTCCCGGGCCTTTCTTTTTGGTATACATGTTACGTTTTAATCAGAAAAACCATGAAAACGATAAAAAAGACTTTCCCGATAAATGCCGCTCTGGCTGGTGTGGCTCTTCTTTTTGTGGCCCTTCTATTGAGCAGTTGCGACAAGTACCTGGACCGTCCGCCCATTGGACTGATCGACGAAGGTATGATTACGACCGATCCATCCATTACTACCGTCAGTTCATTAGCTGATGCGGCTTACATTCCGTTATCGTCCACGTTGAACATCCTCGGCAACTGGGATTGGGACAACGGTCTGGTCATCCGCAACGATTTCGTTATGGAAGATATTGCTTCGGGCGATATGCTCAAAAAGTGGGCGCCAGACGGGGATCAGGTGTGGATGGATCAGATCAGCACGTTCAATTTCACTGCGGTGAATCCGGCGTTCAACGGCACATGGATGTATGCGTTTGAGGGAATCGCGCGGGCCAATCGTGCCATCGCCCAGTTGGAAAATGAAGCATTGATGACCCAGATCGGCATGAACATGGCATTGCGAAACCGGTTATTGGGCGAAATGTACTTTATACGGGCTTTCAACTACTTCGGATTGGTTGTCAACTACGGCGACGTTCCGCTGTTATTGAAACCGTTTACGGATTTCAACGAAATTTATGAAGCGGCCAAACGGGCGCCCAAGGACGAGGTATGGCGACAAATAACCGTTGACCTTGACAACGCCGAGGGCCTGCTTCCTGCGGGTAAATACTCCGATACCGACGCTCGGTGGCGCGTCTCGCACGGCGCCGTACTGGCGTTGCAGGCGAAAGCTGCACTTTATAATCAACAATGGCAAACCGTAATAGACAAAGTAAATGCGTTAGACCAATCAGGTTACTATCAACTGAATGTCAACTATTTCGATGCATTCGACGTCAGCAAAGAATTTTCCGAAAATGAGGTGATTTTTGCGTATGACCACCGACCGGGAGTGGTTCCCCGCCGGGGCAACGGTCTTACGGCGCTGATGGGCTGGGGATTTATTGCACCTTCTGAAGATTTCCTTTCGGAATTTGAAGCCAACGATCCGCGACTGGCCTACACCGTGGATACCGAAAACCGAAACGTCTATAAGTTGCTGGGCGCCACCAACGATGGAAACAAAGGCAACGAGGACGCACCCAATAACCGGATTTATATCCGGTGGGCCGACGTTTTACTGTGGAAAGCCGAAGCTTATAATGAACTCGGCGACTACACGGAAGCTATCGGTATTATCAACGAGATCCGTGCACGGGCGCGTACTACACCGGTCCTTGGTGGAGGTACCGTACCGGCCGGTACACTGCCTGATCGCAACGTGGCCGTAACCGACAAAGCACAGATACAGCAGTGGATTGACCATGAGCGCCGCGTGGAGCTGGGTTTTGAAGGTCATCGGTTCAGCGATCTCCGCCGTTGGGGCACAGCCAAGGCGGTGCTGACCGCCCTGGGCAAAAATTTTCAGGATCGCAATTATCTCTATCCCATCCCGCAGGGCGAAATAGATAAATCGGCGGGCACCATCACGCAAAACCAAGGTTACTAGAAAATGCTGACGAATTCCGATATTTCTATCCGTTTTGAACAAAATCCTCTGTTATCTCCAGCAGATCTTCAGCCCTCTACACCGGGGCTGGAGATTGCCTGCCTACTCAATCCTGGCGTATTCCGGTATCAAGGTAAGACCTGGCTCATCGTCCGGGTTGCCGAGCGCCCTCCTCAGCGGGAGGGTACACTCTCCTTCCCGGTGTTGAAACCCGAAGGCGGTATCGAAATCATTACCCTTCCGGCCAATGATCCCGACTTGGATGCTTCGGATCCTCGGGTAATTAACTTCCGGGGCGTTGATTACCTCACCACACTTTCGCATTTCCGGTTATTGAGTAGCCAAGACGGCATTACGTTCCGCGAAGAACCTGGCTATGGTCCGTTGTGGGGCAAAGGAATTTATGAAACCTTCGGCATTGAAGATTGCCGCGTAAGCCAGTTGGACACCGGGTATTACCTGACCTTTACCGCGGTATCGCCGAATGGCGTGGCTGTGGGGCTGAGCACCACCCAAAACTGGCAGGATTTTATGAGCCACGGACTGATTTTCCCGCCCCACAATAAGGATTGTGCCTTGTTCGAGGCTAAAATCGACGGCTACTATTACGCTTTCCACCGTCCCAGCAGCGTCGACCTCGGCGGCAACTACATCTGGCTCGCCCGTTCGCCTAACGGCATTCATTGGGGCGAACATAAGCTCATCGCGCGTACGCGGAGTGGATATTGGGACAGTCGACGGGTGGGTGCGGGTGCTGCTCCCATCCGTACCGATCGGGGATGGTTAGCCATCTACCACGGTGCCGATGCCAATCACCGCTATTGTCTGGGGGCACTGCTGCTCGACCTCGAAGATCCATCGATCGTCCTCGGCCGTAGCGAGCAGCCCATTATGGAGCCCACTGCGCCTTATGAGACGACCGGCTTTTTTGGGCACGTGGTGTTTACCAATGGGCATGTGGTCGATGGGGATCGGCTGACGATCTACTATGGCGCCGCAGACGAACATGTTTGCGGTGCCCATTTTTCCATTCGTGAGATTCTCGATACCCTCTGACTTAATCCGCTGCAATATGTTCAATAAACTTCGGGCAGAGGCCGCCCATTTCCGGCAGCAACCGCGTAACTTCCGGGTGCTGGTGTTAACCAACCTCATTTATGCATTTGTCCTGCCGGTCATCGATATCTTCGTCGCTGCATACGTAATGCGCAATTCCAACGACCCGGTCAAGGTGGTGGTTTATCAATTGACCATCTATACCGGTATTCCACTCACATTCCTGCTCAACGGGTATTTGCTCAACCGCATCAACATCAAAACGCTGTATTCAGTTGGGATGATGCTCAGCGCGGTGTCCATGACGATTATGATGTCACTGAAAACCTTGGACATTGCCGGTATCGCGGTCGCCGGACTGACCATGGGCATGTCTTTTGGATTTTACTGGGCCAATCGGGATTACCTGGCTCTGGCTATTACGCATGACGGGAACCGCAATTACTACTATGGACTGGAAACCTTTTTCTATACCCTTATCGCCGTATTGGTTCCCATTGGGATCGGATGGTTCATTGAATGGGTGGGCCATACGGGCGGCGAGGCTAATGCGGCCTACCGCATCGTAACACTGGCGGTGTTCATCACAACGGTGATCGCGTCGGTCATGTGTTTCCGCGGCACGTTCAGCAATCCAGCCCGGCAGCGTTTCATTTATTTCAAATTTCACCCGCAATGGTACCGTTTGCTGTTACTCGCATCCCTGAAAGGACTCGCTCAGGGGTTTCTGGTTACGGCACCGGCCATGTTGATTATGCGGTTGGTGGGACAGGAAGGTGCTCTCGGTACCGCGCAATCCGTGGGAGCCATTGTCGCCGCGATCACTATGTATATCCTCGGTCGCCGAACCCAACCGTCACACCGCTTACTCATCTTCGGCATCGGATTGGGGTGTTTCACATTGGCCGCCCTGATCAACGGTCTGCTTTTTAATGCCTTCGGCGTACTGCTGTTCATGCTATTTTTGCTGATCGCCAAACCCTTGCTGGATCTGGCCTATTTCCCGATTCAATTCCGTGTAATCGACATCCTCAAACGCATTGAAAACCGGCATGAATTTGCCTACATTCTCAACCACGAAGCCGGGCTCTATACCGGCAGGCTGCTTGGGGCATTTACCTTCATCGCACTGGCTGTCTACATAAGTGAAGAAGCAGCCCTCCGGTACGCCATTATCCTGATCGCATTGTTACAATTATGTTCTATTTTTGTTGCCAAACGCCTTTTGCGCGGCAACACCGAGCTGAGCAAGCAGTTGCCGGCCGATAAACCCTATTGATTATGTTTCGAAATTCCATCTTTTTATTCATCGCCGGTCTTTGGCTGGTGTCCTGCTTCAAATCTCCGGCGATCCAAGGCACGGCCGTCGCACAACGGCGGCTGCCGCGTATCGACTCCATGGCGCAACTTCCGCAGCCACTCAATGTCATCGATTGGCGAATGATGGCCGAGGCTTATGACAGTACCGTATATGATTTTAAGGCTCAAGGCGAATATTGGCCCTTGATTTGGATGGATAGTACAAACAAGAATTTCGATCAGCCCACGTTGGGATTATACACCGCCATGGGCGATGCACGCCAGGGTTTACAAAACAACAAGGGTATGTTTCATGAATCGCTGGCGACGATGGGCGGCGTGCTGGGAGCGACGTTGGTTGGCATCGATAAACAAAACCAGGATGGCATGAACTACGTGGGCATGCTTCGCAATTACTTCAATAAAGACAACGGGTGGAACATCATGATGAACAACACCGCTCCGGAAGTTGCGCTGCTGGGCGGCGGCTATGGGCGCGACTGGTGGTATGATGTGTATCCCAATATGCTGTTTTACGCAATCTGCGACCGTTACCCCGACGAAGCGGGTTTCGATACGTTAGCATATCGGATTGCCGAACAGTTTTACCGGGCCGATTCGGTACTTGCAGGTAATTACAGCCATACATTCTTCGATTATGCACGGTTGAAGCCGGAATCCAATTGGATCTGTGCGCAGGAAGATGCCGCCGCCGGACATGCGTGGGTATTGTACGCAGCCTACCGGAAGTTCGGCGATCGCCGCTACCTGGAAGCCGCACAACGGGCCCAACGGGCACTCGAATCGCAACCCGAAAACCGCTTTTACGAAATTCTGATGCCGTATGGGGCCTATACCGCTGCACGGATGAACGCCGAACAGAGTACAGATTTTGACGTTCAAAAGATTCTGGAATGGACATTTAACGGCACATCGGTATGCCGCAAGGGATGGGGTGTTTTGGTGGGACAATGGAACGGGTTTGACATCTCCGGCATTGTAGGTAGCACCGTAGACCACGGCGGATATGGGTTTTTGATGAACACCTTTGACACCGCAATCCCGCTGGTGCCGATGGTCCGGTATGACCAGTCTTATGCCACGGCCATCGGCAAATGGATGCTTCATGCCGCCAATGCCGCCCGCCTCTTCTATCCGCAATACATTCCGGCCGGGCATCAGACCATTCCCCAGCTTGCCTCCGTGACCAAAGGTGTCATCGGATATGAAGGACTGGTAAAGGAATCGACATTTGACCGCTATAAACACATTCCGGCTCCTCTCGCCCAAGGCGATGGCCCCAACTGGGTGCCTGGCAAAAACCCCGACGTATCCCAGTTCAGTGTATATGGCAGCGCCCATGCCGGCGTATTCGGAAGCATCATCCACCGTACCGATGTCGAAGGCATCCTACAGCTCGACCTGTTGGCTACTGATTTTTTCAGGGATCGGGCCTACCCCACTTACCTCTGTTATAATCCCTACGGTGAAAACCGGGAGGTAACCCTTTCGTTGCCCCCCGAAAGTGGCGCGGTAGACCTTTACGATGCAGTACAGGCCCGTTTCATCGCCCATAACGTATCCGGCAAGGCAAAAGTGAGACTTCTCCCTGAAGGGGCGGCCGTCTTAGTAGTGGTGCCTACGGGAGCCGAACTCCGACAGGAAAATGGCAAGTTATTGGCCGGTGATGTGGTAATCGATTACCGATTTGGCGAGGCCCTTCAATAGCGGCCTCCCGGTTTATGCATAAGACGAGCTCTTATGGCGAGACGCTGAAGAATACCCGATCCACTTTTCTTAAAACTGAATCGTCCTACTTCTGTTATTAAGAGGCTATGACGCTCGATCAGTACCGGAAAAAGAGGGATTTTAAAAAAACCAGCGAACCAAGGGCAGGTAAAAGTCCCGACAGGAAGCTACTTACCTTTGTCGTGCAAAAACACGACGCTTCAAGGTTGCACTATGACTTCCGCCTCGAAATGGGCGGTGTGTTGAAAAGCTGGGCAGTACCTAAAGGTCCTTCTACGGATCCACAGACCAAAAGGCTAGCCATGCAGGTGGAAGATCATCCCATGGATTATCGGTTATTTGAGGGCATTATCCCCAAAGGCGAATATGGTGGAGGCACGGTCATCGTATGGGATGAGGGCACGTATGAACCGATTGAGCCATTGAAGACCAAGAAAGCGCAGGAAAAACACTTGCTGGAACAACTTCACAAAGGTTCGCTAAAAATCCGGCTGCACGGCCAAAAGCTGAAAGGGGAATATGCGCTGGTCAAGACATCGGGCATGGGCGAAAATGGCTGGCTGCTGATCAAGCACAAAGACGAGTACGCTCACAAATCTGATGTCACGAAAAAGGACAAATCAGTGCTTTCCGGAAAAACCATCGCTGCCGTGGAAAAAAGCAGTGACAAGGTATGGCTAAATGGACGTGAAACGGATGCTAAAAAGCCCAGAACAAACAGGAAAACCGTTAAGAAAACCACGAAGGATGCCGACGAGCATCTTGCGGAGGATGTCGACGAAAGCACCGTACCGAAAAAACTCGATGTGGCTGCCTTATTAAAAAACGCACCGAAATCCTCCGCTCCCGAAAACGTCAAACCCATGAAGGCCACCCTTATTGACGAACCTTTTGATGATCCAGATTGGGTATACGAGGTGAAATGGGATGGTTACCGGGCGATTGCCCGGGTTACGAAAACCGGCGTAAAGCTGGTCTCACGGAATAGCATTCCATTTGACAAATATTACCCCATTCTTGATCTGCTGAAAACATGGCGCATCAATGCCGTAATTGACGGTGAAATCGTCGTATTGGATGACAAAGGGCTATCAGACTTCGGTGCGTTGCAGAACTGGCGGAGTGAAGCGGATGGAAACTTGGTGTACTATGTTTTTGACATCCTGTGGTACGAAGGAAAAAATCTGATGGATTTGCCTCTTTTTGAACGGCAGGCCATTCTGCAGGACATTTTGCCCACCGACGATAAGCGCATGCGTCTGAGCAAGGTGTTTGCCGCACGCGGCATTGAGTTTTTCGACGCTGCTGAACAGGTAGGGTTGGAGGGGATCATGGCCAAAAAAGCCGATAGCAGGTACACCTCCGATCTCCGGTCGAAAGAGTGGTTGAAAATAAAAGTACAGCGGCGTCAGGAAGTCGTGATCGCAGGATTCACACGAAACGAAGGTACCTCCAAGGCATTCAGCGCCCTGGTATTAGGCGTGTACGACGGAAAGACGCTACGCTATGCGGGTAAAGTGGGAACTGGATTTTCAGACAAACAGCAGCAGGATATGATGAAGCTATTCAAGCCGCTGATCACACCTGAAAGTCCTTTCGATACCGTACCGGACGTGGACAAGCCTTCCCGTTTCCGACCCCGCCGCCTGGGTGCCAAGCCAACCTGGTTGAAACCCAAACTGGTGTGCGAGGTCAATTATGCCGAGGTGACCAGCGAAGGGGTGTTCCGCCAGGCTTCCTTCAAGGGCATGCGCGAAGATAAAGATGCCGATAAGGTGGTATTGGAAAAACCGGCTGATGCCGATAAGACTGTGGCAGAGGCAGAAAGCAAGGCACCAACGGACCGACGCACTCTTTTGAACCCGCGGGAAGAAACGCAAACCCGTAAAATCAATGGCAAGGAGCTGAAGTTTACCCACCTGAGTAAGGTATACTGGCCCGGCGAAGGCATCACCAAGCGCGACCTGTTCAACTACTATTACCGCATGGCGGAATACATCCTGCCTTACCTGAAAGACCGCCCGATGTCATTAAACCGCTTTCCAAATGGCATCAACGGGCCTAGCTTCTATCAAAAAGATGTGAAGGGAAAGGCTCCGGAATGGGTTACCAAGACGTTCCCCTATGTGACCAGTGAAGGCGAACACAAAGAATACCTCGTAGGCGATGATGAGGCCACGTTACTGTGGATGGCTTCCTTGGCCTGCATCGAGATGAATCCTTGGTTCAGCCGCATCCAGTCGCCGGACAATCCGGACTATTGCGTAATCGACCTTGATCCCGACAAAAACACCTTTGAGCAGGTAATCCAAGCTGCACAGGAAGTCAAAAAAGTGCTGGACGCCTTGGAAGTGCCCGGATATGCAAAAACATCCGGTTCCACGGGCATCCACGTCTATATTCCACTGGGCGCGAAATATACATACGATCAATCTCAGCTTTTTGCCAAGATAATCGTTAACCTTGTACACGAACAGCTGCCCGACTTCACTACGCTGGAGCGAAAAGTGAGCAGCCGCAAAGGTAAAATGTACCTGGATTTTTTGCAGAATAGACCGGGGGCTACCATTGCCGGGCCGTATTCGTTACGCCCGAAGCCGGGCGCTACGGTTTCCATGCCGTTGGCATGGGATGAGGTAAAGCCGGGCCTGAAAATGAAAGATTTTACCATTCACAATGCCCACGATCGCATGAAGGAAACCGGCGATCTTTTTAGCGGGGTACTGGAAAAAGGAATCGATTTGAAAAAGACGATTAAGAAAGCGCAATCGGCTCTTGAGTGATGAAATCCAAACTAACACCCGACATCTACTTTATCGGTTCAATTGCGCTATCCATTTTTTTTGATTCGATTATCCCTATATGGGAACTCATTCCTGATCGGTATGCCTGGGTAGGCGTCTTACTGATCGCCGCCGGAGCCTTACTAGTTTATGCGACCAATTTTGTCTTGCTGAAAAAGAAGACGTCCACACGACCTTTCGGCAGACCAACCGTATTGATCACCACGGGGCCCTTCAAATGGAGCCGCAATCCGATATACATGGGGATGACCGTTGTCCTGATTGGCATAGCTACGGTATTGGGATCGTTATCGGCCTTTATTTTTCCGATAATTTTTACGGTTTTGGTACATCGGCGCGTTATTCCGGTCGAAGAGTACTACCTTCAAAAACGGTTCGGCGAAGCGTATCTCACCTATAAAACGCGGGTGAAGCGCTGGATTTGATGATCAATCGTCGCGATAACGCTTAAACAGCTCGATGGTGTAATCCAAAAGAGAGGTTCCTCCGGGAGTACCGTGGCCGGGAATGATAAGCTTAGCGTCCGGATATTTAGCCTTCACCTTAATACCGGTCAGTGCCCAGTGACTGACTGTTGCATCTTCCAAATTTCCCTCCGAAGCGCCGAGTTCCTTGACCAAACAGCCTCCAAAGAGGACACGCGCCGCCGGGAAGTAACCGACTACATTATCTTTGGTGTGCCCTTCGCCGATAAAATCCGCCACTACGTTCTCATCCCCGATTTTTAGTTCAAGCTGTCCGGTAAACCCATGTTGGGGAACGGGCGATTGACTTGCCCGAGCGAGTTGTATCGTCAGCTTATTAGCATAAGAAGGAATGCCTTGGCGGTGAAATTCCTCCAATCCACCCAAACAATCCCAGTGAAAATGGGTCGCAACCACCGCCTTGATGTGGCATTCTAACTGATTTTGCACCCATCGAATCAGCACCGCCGATACGCTGTCGGTGGTGGGCGTGTCAAAGATTACGGCTTCACCCATATGCATCGCGATCATGCCATTGCAGGGTACCTTGCCGAAGTCGTTGGTCTCCAGAAAACAGGTATGCATATAGACACCGTCGGCAACCTTCCGGATAATCAGGTCATCGGATACCAGGCTGTCTTTGCTTGTCTCCGCCTGGGCATCTTGTCCACAGAACAGGAATATGCTGAGAAAAAAGGAAAATATGTGCAGCTTTCGCATGATCGTTACTTGAATGTATGCTAGGTTGGGCATGGTCCGCCAATGGCCACAAATCGCTATCTTACTTCTTTTGCCGGAGCACGTCTTCGTAAGCGGACATCAGCGCTTCCATTACCACCTCCCTGGCGACATCGTTCAGATTGAATGTAGTGGCACCTTTTTCGCCCCACTTATTGGGAACGGGATAGATGTTAACCGTATCCATCGAACAAAATAAAGCTTGCTCACTGGGCGTAAGGAAGATATTGGCCGTATTGTCCGCAGCCAGATAGCTGGCAAACATACGCTTTCCGATGACACGGAATCCGGTCCGTTCAAAATGAGGCCGCTGCTCCGTCCCAGGGAAAGACAACGCCATTTTGGTAAATGCATCTCCGCTGATCATGTCGTTTGGTATCTTTTTCCGGCTGATAGCCGTCGTTTATTTCAATTATCTAACGCCGTCTACGCGTTATCCGTGTAGTAACGTGCTGTTTTTCACCCTGACAGTCGCGACACGAAACGTAGAATTGATCAAGAATCCTTTTCTTGGGCGAGCGGCGGTAACCACCCTATCTCTCACTAGACAAACTTAATCATATTCGTTTTTAACAGAAAATTTTATTCACCGTTGCTGGGGTCAGGCCTGGCAGTTGGCTTCTAAAATCGCCTCTCAAATACCGATTTTTAGGTATTGCTTTTTTGTCTCTTATCCCCGAATTTTATTTTGATTTTAAAGTAATCTTCTTGATCACTAAGCGTTTGTTGGTTTGCGAGACCCAGAAATGGGTAAACCCACTGGTCGGTACGTGTACCGGCCAGTTCTTGACGAACCTCTGACCAAAGACTAAGCCGGGATCGGCATATAAACCGACGGCATATCACCCCATGCAGTAATGATAAGTGGGTAATGAATCCAAATTAAAATGAACAGGTTATATAAATTCCTACTGAAATTATACAACACCATCAAGCTTAACCTATTTTATGTTTTGCTGTCGCTCCTAGTGCCAGTCATCCTATGGAAGGTTCAGGTGGGCAGGGATATTGTCGTGAGTTTGGCGGAGCCTCCGCAACACGGCTATGTTAATCTCCCGCTGCTGATCGCCTCGTTTTCGCTATTGGCGCTGAGCAATTGGGCAATCCCCGTGTTGGCAATCGACATCTGGCGGATCCTAACCCGGAGGCATGCCAACCCACAATCGTTGTACAGCGGCCTCATCGCACTGTACAATGGCGACTCGGTAGAAGGTAAGCAACAATTCCCAATACGCTATTTTGCTAGTCTTCCCTGGGTAATTTTTCTCTACGTAACCGTTGTATCTTTTTTTCCTACCCGGCCCTTTATTGGAATAGGGGTCCTTGTCCTGTTGATGGCTGGAATTTTTCTATTGGATTGGCGATACCGGAATAAACGGGTACCGCGTGTCTTTCAACGTCTTTGGGATAATGCGACGGATGGAAATGTTAGGGCGGCCCGTAGCAAGGCGCGCCAATACGTCGCGTCAATGGCGCTGCTTTTTTTGCTTTTCCTTTTTTTGATCGGCTTTATTGGTTATGGACTGCGTTCCAGCCGGATGGGATCGACAGCCTTAATTGTAGGTGCCAACTTCATCGGTATCCTGCTAAACTATGCGTATATGAAATTCGCGGAAAATGTGGATGTAAAAACCATCAGTTTGTCCTACTATGTAAGCAAATACATCCATATCTGTTCGTTGTCCTGCATGCTGTTGCTGGCTGTGCTGCTGCAATCCAGCAATAGTCGCGGGTGGCCGGTCGAAATCGGCTTTTTTTCCCCTATCTTTATTTTGATCACGGCAATCTCCCTATTCCTCTTTTTTGCAGATATCTTCATTACAGCACAACTTAATCTCACTTGGATTCACAATGGGCAACCGTCAGGCCGTCCCGTATGGATCTGGTACAGCCCCCTGATTCGGATCGTTGCGCTGGGTTTCATATTCCTGTTCTTCTTTAACTCCGTTAATTCACATCGCATCCGCAAACAGTTCATCCATTCCGGTCAGGTGTTCACTACAGATGTCAGACCTTCTCTGACCGCATACTTCGACCAGTGGTTGCAAGATCGAGCGGCCCGTGCCGGGGACACGCTGGACGTATACCTTGTATCCGGACAAGGGGGTGGGTCGCGCGCTGCCGTGTGGCTTTTTATGGCCATGAACTACCTAGACAGCTTAAAAAGCACGCCTTCCCATCGGTTTGCCGAAAATGTGTTTTCCATATCTACTGTCTCCGGATCAACGTCCGGTGCGGCGATGTACCTGGCCGATCGTTACCTGAACGTACCCGCAAGGCCAGCATCCGTAGCCCCGCGTATGAAAACTCTGTACGCCCGGAATTACCTGAGCAGCTCCTTTTGGGGCGCATTGATCGGCGATGGTTTCGAGGGAATCAAATACGAGGTTTCACGCCGATTATGGGGGAGTCAACAAGCATTTCCAAAAGACCGAAATTACTTTTTCCAGCAAGAGGAGATACGGGGCTATACAGAAGCCACGCCCGCATTGGATGCGGACCAAGCTAACGCCTTTTTCAAAAGCGACTATCTCTCGCCCTACCTGACTAGAAAGAACACACCATCAGGGTTGATGAGCGACTCGATGAAATTCGACACGGCCTTGCCGCTCTTTTTTATCAATTGCGCTATCGTGGAAACCGGACAACGCGGTGTATTCGCTCCGGTAAATCTGGAGAGCTTCAGTCTGGGAACGGACCTATATGCGCTATTTAGACAATATCATCCTGACTATCAAATTCCTCTGATCGCCTGTGTAAACCAAAGCCAGGCCTTCCCGATTATCAATGCATACAACTACCTGGATGGAGCGGGTCGGCTGATCGACGGCGGAATCTATGAGAATTCCGGCACAACAACCACACTTGAAATCTATGAAACACTGCGCCGTCATCAAAATGCCAAACCCAATGCACCTTTCAAAGTGCGGTTTATTTGTATCAACATTGTGAATACCAACATGGATGCCGCAAAAGACGAAGTTCGCTTTCGCCCAGCTTCGGTACTTAACACGCTCACTGCGGCCTTCCAAAGTCCGTTTGGCGGACACGAGCAATTCAGCTATCGGAATATCTTACGGCGAGTAGTTGCTCCCGATACCGCATATTCCTTTCCTTTGGATAAGCCCGTGCCCCTCACACGTATGTTACCTGCGGCAGCAATTGACACGATGTACGTATCGCTGCGCGCGATGAAATAACAAGCATACCGTCGAAGCGACTCGATCAACCGGTTTGTCGTACTTGCCGCACGCGAGCGGATGCCTGCGGAAATATGGGTAAGATTGCCAACTTACAAAAGTTTGGTTACCTTCGCAAAGTCGGGCAACAGCTTTAGCAATGGTACACAATTGAAGACAACAATCGCAAAATTGATTTCTACGCTTGGTCATCCGTTTTTGACCGTTCCGGTGTTTGTCGTTTTTCTGTTGTTCAGCATCGAATCGGCCCGACAAGCCACTTACCTTTCCCTACTGATTATTGGCGGTATTTTTGTCCCGATCGGAATCACTACGTTGCGGGGGGTACGTAAAGGAAGGTATACCAACCTGGATGTATCGGACCAAGCCCAGCGGCAAAAATGGTTTATTACCACAACGCTCCTATTGTTCGTGGTTACGTTAATCATTTGGTTAACCAACCAGGACAGGACGTTACGGTTAGCGGTAACATGCGCGTTGGTTCTGCTGGTCATGGCCCAAGTGGTTAATACCCGCGTAAAAGCTTCCATGCACCTGGCTTTCCACGTTTTTCTCGGCTTTTTGATTCTCCATTTCAACGGGATTGCAGGGATTGCCTTTTTGCTATTTGCTCCGCTGCTCGCGTGGTCGAGAATTCATCTGAAACGCCATGTATGGAAAGAAATCGTCGTCGGTGTTATCCTTGGAGCGGTATTGGGAGCTGCCTTTTGGCTCGTGAATTAAATTTATTAATCTCTAAATCAGACGCACGACTTCCGTGTCAGGTGTGATGGTAAGCCCATCGGTTTCCGTAAGCAGATTAAGTCCGGGCGCTTTACCGATTTCCAATGATCCGTATTTTCCGGCAATCCCCAGAAACAGAGCTCCATTGAGCGTAGCCCACTTGATTGTTTCGCTAAAAAGAAGTTCAGGAAAATGTTGGTGCAAAGTTTTCAGTTCGGACAGGATACAAAGACGATCATTGGAAGCGAGGCTGTCCGTACCCAAAGTGATTTTATGACGATAGGCCACAAAATTTCTCAACTTTGGGAGAACACCTTCGATATACAGATTTGCATTGGGGCAAAAACACCAGGAGACATTTCGTTCGAGACGTTCGATAAAAAAAATATCCTTGGGCGAGGTGTACGTGTTGTGTACCAATAAAACCGGTGTCTCAGGTGATATATAGGACATAAAGGTTTGCAGGGAGTTCCGCGCCTGAGCCCTGAATCCGGAAATGTCCCGGCCAAGCGCTTGATAGAAATCTAAAAACTGGCCAACCTTATAGCGGAACAGTCGATTTTCCTCCTCGCTTTCCTGATTGTGCACACTGAGGGATTTATTTGATCGAATGGCCTCCTCGTTGAGCAGCCGAAACAACTCCTTGGACACCGAGTAGGGTGCATGCGCCGTGATAGAAACCGCTTCATTAGAAAAAAGATGACGGATTTTCCGGGCTTCAGCCAGTTTTTGGGAGGCGGTATCGGGTTCGAATCCGATAACTTCTATAAACGTATGATAGTGAATGCTGCTACGGGCTTTTACCGCAGCCGACAGGTTTGTATTTGCATGATCTCCAACTGCTACAATTCCATTGTTATAAAGCTGGGCATCGGCTGCTTCCATAGCCTTTTGGACTAGGCGCTCGTCGGCCGCACGCAAAGAAATAACCCGCTGAAGAAAAGGAACCAGCCCGGTACCTTTGGGAATAACTCCCAACATATGCGACAGTTCCAAGTGACAATGTGCATTGACAAACCCAGGTACTATAATCCCTTCTTTCCGGTTGATCGCCCGACCCTGAAGGTTGGGGTGGTTCGGGAGATAAACCCCTTCAATGACGCCGTCTTCCGTTACTTCGACAACGCCATTCTTGATGGCTTCGCTGGTAACGGGCACGATATAATCCGCAGAAAAAAAAGTGTTCATAGCATGCTCGGTTTTCCTGTCCTTCGGAAGTTACCTCCAAAAGCGATGTCCATGGTATAGCCAACTATATATCGCGTCATTCAGGCTAGGTTTAATTTGAAAAACAACCAATCGCAAATATGCGTTTTTTTTGGTGTTTAACCAAAAAGTTTAACAAAATGGAAAAAGCCGTATCTTTGTACCGTGGTTGAAGGAAAATCCAAAATTGATATTCGCAAGCTGACCCAGGATCAAATCCGCGGCCATTTGGCTTCCATGGGAGAACCCGTGTTTCGGGCCAAACAAGTTTATGAATGGCTTTGGAAGAAGTCGTGCACCGATTTCGACCACATGAGCAATCTAGGCAAATCGCTGCGTGATTTATTGAAACAGAGTTTTGCGATTAACGCGGTTAGCGTAAGGCAAGCGCAGCATAGTGCAGATAGTACGATCAAAAGCAGCTTTGTGTTGTATGACGGCAACATTGTGGAGGGAGTGTTGATTCCTGCACCCGACCGGATGACGGCCTGCGTGAGTTCACAGGTTGGCTGCAGCCTCACTTGTAAATTTTGCGCAACGGGCTATATGGACCGTAAACGTAACCTCAACGCCGACGAGATCTATGATCAGGTAGTGCTCATTGGCAAGCAAGCCCAAGCGCATTATGGGCAACCGCTCACCAACATCGTCTATATGGGCATGGGGGAACCTCTGCTCAATTACGCCAACGTACTTGCATCCATTGAACGCATTACAGCCGTAGACGGATTGAATATGGCCGCGAAGCGAATTACGGTATCCACTGCGGGGATTGCCAAGATGATCAAAAAACTGGGTGATGACCAGGTTCGTTTCAACCTTGCCTTGTCCTTACATGCGGCTAACGACCGGAAACGTAATGAAATTATGCCCATCAACGAACAGAATTCATTGCGGGCGTTGGCGGAAGCACTGAAATATTATTACGCGAAGACTAAAAATCCCGTTACTTACGAATACATTGTATTCAACGGATTCAATGATGACCTTACTGACGCGCAAGAATTAGCTGCGTTTTGTAAGCATCTTCCCTGCAAGGTAAACATCATTGAGTATAATCCGATTGCTTTTGCAGACTTTGAAAACGCATCTGCGGATAAAATAGATCGTTTTGCCGACCATTTACGTAAAAAAGGCATTATCACAAACATCCGACGGAGCAGGGGCAAAGATATTGATGCAGCATGCGGCCAATTAGCTATTAAGGAAACGGAAAAACCATTGGCCTAAGAAAAACCGTTAGTGTGAGAAATACAGATCATGATCAGCCGCTACCTAACCGACCTAACCTCGCTTTTTTTTCCAAGAACGTGTGCAGGCTGTGATACCCCGCTGGTTTATGGGGAAAAGCTCATTTGCACATCCTGCTGGTATCATCTGCCATTTACTCTCTTACATAACGGGACCGACAACCTTAGTACGGGGCAATGCGCTTCGTTCTTTTCATTTCTGGATTCCTCACGTGTGCAACGGATTATTTACCAGCTAAAATACCGAAACCGCCCTGAAATTGGCAGCTTTCTTGGTGAGAAGTACGGTATCCTGCTGTGTGAAATACCGCCTTTTAACGAGGCCGATGTGATCGTACCCGTGCCCTTGCACCCCATAAAACTTCGTAAACGGGGATATAACCAAAGTGCCTTTTTCGCTCTGGGACTTTCGCATTCCATGCAGAAGCCCCTTGCTGAACGGTGTTTAGTTCGACATCGGGCCACGCCAAGTCAAACCACGAAAAATCGATATCAGCGACACGAGAATATGGAAGCCGCCTTCCGGCTTAATGAGGCGGAAGCACCTGTCGGAAAACATGTGCTATTGGTTGACGATGTACTGACCACAGGAGCGACCTTGGAAGCCTGCTCTACCGTTCTCCTGATGGGCGGAGCGACTCAAGTAAACGCCGTCACCATCGCCAAAGCTTTGTAGCGACGTGCGATGGGCAGTGAGCGGCGAATAACGATGAACAGGCGGGCACTTGCATCCCTTGCGAAAAATCCCGCACGCCGACAAATTCACCATGACTACCGCACCGATTGCAAAAGGAATTACACGGGTATTTACGCGATACGAGTTGTGTAGTAATAGATAAGCAAACACACCCATTCCCGTACCTACCCCGTCGGCAAAAAGGTCCCAAACCTCAGCAGAACGGTACGTGAATATTTTCCATTGCAAGAACTCTGTGAACAGCGCAAACAAAGAAGAAAAAATAATGACGCGGATCGTAATTCCCCAAGACGGTCGGGATGTACCCGCTTGCCGGATGGCCCCATAATACAGCAACACCGTGAAGACAAAAAAGAAACCGCTATGAACCAGTTTATCGATTCCAGGGAATTTTGGGACACTGTCAGTGCTCTCAGATGGGATGCCGCACAGTATCAAGACAACCACTGCCCATAGCATCGCCCAACCATAATGCTTCATACGCTCTGTTTTGACTGCTAGGCATCCATTATAATGCCAAAAAAACGCTCGGCTTGTTGGTTGACAAATACCCGCGTTCTTCATCAGAAAATAAATTTGTTCCTAAAGGCCTGATGGAGCCTGCATTTTCATTTGCACCGTTTGTTTTAAGTGGCAATGAAGCTTTCGATTCCGCAGGGTTCATCATTCGTATTCTTAGGCAGATACCTGCGCTTCGTAGTCGGCGGCTGAAAGTAGTCCCGCAACATCTGCTGTATCATTCAATTTTACGCGCACCAACCAACCTTCGCCATAAGGGTCTTGGTTAACCAACTCCGGCGAACCATCTATTTTTTCGTTGACAGACAGCACGGTAGCCGATACGGGCATGAACAAGTCCGATACGGTTTTCACTGCCTCTATCGTGCCGAATACCTGATCCTGAGCCACCTCCTCACCAATTGTGTTTATATCGATAAATACGATATCGCCGAGCTCACGTTGAGCAAAATCGGTAATGCCAACAACGGCTTCATCGCCTTCAATACGAATCCATTCGTGATCTTTGGTGTATTTTAAATCTGTCGGAAAAGTCATGGAAATATAATTTGATGTGTACGATCTTCTAAACAAGATTAAACTTTCCCAAAAATAGAATTATATCATGAAACTGCAAAATAGCTACCTTTATTCCCGAATGAATAAGTGGATCGAGAAATTATACGCGATTGCCGAGGGTAAACAACGCGTGATTGTCGGCCTGATGTCGGGTACTTCCCTTGACGGGCTGGATATTGCCCTTTGCCGTGTCACCGGAGAAGGTATTGACACAAGGCTATCCCTACTCCGATTCGACACCAAACCTTACGATGACTTATTTCGGAACCGTATCCGGGAAATATTTGCCAAACGAACGATCGACCAACAGGTATTCAGCGGATTACATGCATGGGTCGGTCAGGTACACGGCGAAATGGTTAAAGAAACGTTGAATGACTGGGGCGTTCACTACAGAGACGTCGACCTACTCGCCAGTCATGGACAAACGGTTTATCACGCTCCCCAAACCTTCACCGGTAACCTTGATTATCCGAACAGCACCTTACAGATCGGCGATGGCGACCATTTGGCTGTGACTATCGGAATCATTACGGTGTCCGACTTTCGGCAGAAGCACGTCGCTGCAGGTGGGGAAGGAGCTCCTTTGGCTGCCTATGGCGACTATTTATTATTCACGGCCGAAAAAGAAACCCGCGTATTACTCAACATCGGTGGCATTGCCAATTTTACGTTCCTCCCCGCATCCAATTCCAAAAAAGCCTGTTTCGCCACGGACGTAGGGCCGGGAAATACCTTAATGAATCAATATATGCAGATGAGACTAGGTATGGAGATGGACGAGGATGGTCGTATCGCAGCCGCCGGAACGGTCTGTAAACCCCTCCTTCAAACGCTGCTCAGTCATCCTTTCTTCGATCTTCCCTTTCCGAAAACCACCGGCCCCGAGTTATTTAATCTTCGTTACCTCTTCGAAGCACAGCAAGTTACTAGAACGGCGGATCTCCCCGAAAAAGACGTAATGGCCACACTGTGTGCTTTTTCGGCAACCGCTATCGTTGCGGCTATCCGGCGGATACTGCCCCTTGCCGGCGTTCCGCGAATCTATGTAAGCGGCGGCGGGTTGCATAATCCGACACTGATGCAACAGATCAAGGCCGGGCTTACCGATTTCTCGATTGCCCCCTTCGACCGGCTTGGATTGCTTCCGGACGCTAAGGAGGCTGCGCTGTTTGCAATATTGGCGAATGAAACGGTAGCAGGCAATGCGGCAAATGCCGAAGCGCTCGCTAATGCTCCTGCGGTATGCATGGGGAAAATTAGTTTTCCCGAATAGTCAGCAAATGTGGGCGCTTTATTCGTGGCCCAACGCCTGATGAAGGAATAGCTTAAACCGGTACATCCGGCGGAACGCCTGAAGAACCCTGTTCAGCCCGTCCGCATTCGATAGCTCAGTGTCTTTGAAGGATTCGAAGGCCGTAAAACTCTTCAGTTTGATCCATTCTATGTAAGGATGGTCCTCATCATATCCTGCCGGTGCCCGTTTCAGTTTATCCTGTAAATCCAGTCGACAATGTGCTTTAAAGGCTGCCTCCTCCAGGATGTCCGAAAGCTCGGCGCCGTTATAGTCAATTTCCTGTCGGATGGCCGCCAAATGATCCTTTTCCGGTCGCCAATACCCACCGGCGGCAAAGCTATTACCGGGTTGGATATGAAGATAGTATTCCGGACCGTTCAGTTTACGGCCCGCGGTGGATATACCAGCGCCAAGCCAGGTCTTATAAGGTGTTTTATCCTTGCTGAACCGCGTGTCGCGATAAATCCGGAACAAACACTTCGATACGGGGATATCTTCCGAAATGTACCGGTCACTTTCGGCAAGACCTGTTATGATTGCTTGGGTAAAGTCTTTCATATTCTGCCAGGCCTTTTCATAAACGTCACGGTTTTGTTGGAACCATTCTCGATCGTTGTTTTCCTTGATAGCCGCAAGAAAACCGAACGTGTCCGGATGTATGGATAATTGCATAACTCTTATTTTTTAAAATTAGCCGACGCTTTGCAATGACATGAAACCTTAAGCAGACATGAAGATCTTAAGTAACGCGAATACTGCTGGAGCAGCCAACAACAATCCGTCAAAGCGGTCGAGCAGTCCCCCATGTCCCGGTAACATCGCTCCCGAATCCTTTACCTGTTGGCTTCGCTTAAGCATGGATTCGACCAAATCGCCAAACGTGCCGAATATCGAAACAAACAATGCCATGCCCGTCCATTGCCAAACATTCAGGGCAGTAAAATAATGGCCCAATATCAGCGAGACAACCAGCGCAAGGAGGATACCCCCGATAAGCCCTTCCCAGGTTTTTTTCGGCGAAATCCGTTCGAAAAGTCGCCGCCTTCCCAGAAATCTTCCCACAAGATAAGCTCCTGTATCATTACCCCACAGAATCAACATGAAACCCAAAGGAAGCCGATAGTCGTAAGTACCGCTGAGAAAACCCAACGAGAAAAACGCCAAAAAAGGTAAAACGACATAGATAACACCTAAAAAGGTGCACGCAATGCTTGCAAAGGGTTTATCTAACCCCTTTTTGTAAAGCGCAGTAATAAATATAACAGTGGCTAGCGGGACGATCCCAAAAAGGAAATTAGGCGAAAGATCACCTAACTGATACCCTGCATACAGTCCGAATGTAAGCACTCCTAACGAAACGCCGAGCAAGGAATCGGGTTTATCATGGGCACCCGCCACAATCCGATAAAACTCATAAAGGCAGCAAGCGCTCAGTACCACAAAAAAACCGGCGAATAGATAGGCATTCAGTACGATCGAAGCAAGGACAACAATAACAAAAAAAAGGGCAGTAATTGCTCGTGTTCTCATGGCTGCTTATCCTTCTTCATTAGCCCTGTAATCGCTATCCGCCAACAACTCCCGCGCAAGTGACTCATTCGACTGATGCACGTACAATTCAATCTGGCCAAACCGATAAGACGAATCTTGCTTATTGATGATCACGGCAGGTACCTCATGCGCTTCCAGCATTTGTTTGATAATCTCCGCCTCAATGGGGTTGGGAGTTGCAAACAATTTAATCCAGTGTTTTTCCATAACTCCGTGTGGTTTGTTGGGTAGCGATTTTATGGTATTGGTACAGCAGGACAACGGTAAGTACAAAACTCATAAAATAAAGATAATTGGGAACTTGCTGTGAAAAGTCCAATTCGTCGAGCGACTTTCCTTGTCTTTTTAAGTAAAACGCCGCAATGGTAGCGGTGGCGTTGTTGATAAAGTGAGCCAACACAGGAAGCCAGATACTTTTTCCCCAAAATAACAAGTATCCAAATAGGGCTCCCAGTAACATCCTTGGCAGAAAACCATAAAATTGCAGGTGGATGGCACTGAAGATAATGGCCGTTATCCAGATAGCCGTGTGGGGACTTTTAAACCAACGTGTAAGGATACCTTGAACACAGCCCCGAAAGAGGAATTCCTCGCCCACCGCGGCGATAACCGCGACGACAATCAAGCTGGTTAGCAGTCCGGAATACGTTGTGTCAGACAATAGCAGATTCGTCAATCGCTCCTGCTCTGCCTCCTTGGCCTTCATCCAATTTTCTATTTCCGAGAGTGCCCCTGGAAGCCGCATCTGCTCATTTAACTTAATGGCTTGTTCAAAGATGGGGGCAGCGAAGAACATAATGGCAACCACCATGAACCACAGAGAAGGGTTCACGCTTGTTTTAAAGTCCAAATAGGTATGTCGCCGCTTTTCGGCAATCCCCAACAATAGTGCGGGCAAAACAAACATGCCGATGCTCGACCCAGCCTGTACGATTTTCAGGAATCCCACATTGCCCGTGCTTACCGACAACGCATCCCCCAGATTTCCCGCGGAAATCCCCATAGCGAGCAATCCTATGAAAACGGAAATTGCTCCCAGCACAATTGCCCCCGAGAATGCCAATAGCAAGAGCAGAATCAGCGATTTAGCGGGGTGGTTTGCTTCTTGATCGGAGGCACCTCCGTGGATAGTACGTTGTTCGATCATCAGGCGTTTTTCAATTTGGGGATGAAGATACGGATTGCAGCGGACACTAGGAAACGTGCGGTGATGTTGTGTATGACCGCGAGAAAGCGTAAGTTTGAAATTAACTTACAAATAACGGGCTCACATGAAAGCCTCCTTATTTCTGCTTCCATGGGTAATGACCAGCTGGCTTTCAGCAGTCGCTCAAGAAGAGTATGTCTCCGCTCCCTCACAAACCCTTACCATTGTTCCTTTTTCACTGGCTGCCGAAAGTGTAATCCTCATAAAAGCAACCCTGGTTGGCCATGCGGATACGCTGACATTTATTCTGGATACCGGTAGCAGTGGCATTTCGCTGGATTCCGCGACCGCTGGTTCACTCGGGCTGACACCCGTGGCATCGGAAATAAACATAAGGGGGATCGCTGGCGTGCGGAAGGCAGAATTTATTTACAATAAAAAGCTAAAATTAAATGATTTGACGGTCGACAGCCTGAATTTTCACATCAACGACTATGAATTTTTATCGTACGTCTATGGTGTACGGATAGACGGCGTGATCGGTTACTCCTTGCTGAGTAGGTACATTCTGAAAATCGATTACGATATCCGTGAGATCGAGATTTGCTCTCAAGGAACCCTCCGATATCCCCGGGGGGGACACCTGCTGAAGCCCTTTATCCGGACACTTCCGGTTCAGTCGGCGCGTATCCGCGACCATCGAAAAATAACCTCCCGCTTTTTGTTCGATATCGGAGCCGGCTTATCCCTGGTGTTGTCGGAGGATTTCGAGCAGGACAGCCTGGTTCTTCGCAAGAAGCGCAAGCGATTTCCCATACAAGCTCACGGCGTAGGTGGAAAGCTGACAATGGATATGACACTCGTAAAAGATTTCCGGTTGGGGCCGTACCGCTTCCGCAAAGTTCCTACGATGGTGTTTGCCGATGAATTTAACGTGACATCCTATCCCTACCTTGGCGGATTAATCGGCAACCAGATCCTCAAACGCTTCAATGTGATTTTCAACTATCAGCGGCGGGAGATTTACCTGAAACCCAATACGCTGTACCGCGAGCCTTTCGAGTATTCTTATTCCGGCATGGAACTTTACTTTATGAACAACGTGACTGTTATTGGCTCAATCGTCAAAGGTTCTCCTGCAGAACTCGCAGGACTTAAAGAAGGGGATGTCTTGATTGCCATCGATAACAATGCGAGCCAAGATTTTATGCAGTATAAAAAGGCACTGATGTCTGCAAAAAAGCAGGTAAAGTTGATCATCCGGCGCGAAGAAGAGTTGATCGAAATTCCCCTAAAGCTATTGAGTGTTTTGTAAATTTTATAAATTGTCTACTGTGAAAAAACTGGATGTCAACAGGCATGAAAAGGAAACGCTGGATGAGGCCATTCGTTATTGGCAAGAACACGGTTTGATTGAAAAGACACAGGCCATTGAACTGGGTAACTCCTACGAGCTGAAAGGGTTCGATTGGAAGCGATTGGCGCAATATGCCTTTTGGGTGGCGCTATCGTGTGTGGTCCTTGCCTTTCTTTCGTTATTTGCGGATAAAATGGTGTTGCAATGGATCGAGAAGCTCTACGATACACCAGATGCCGTAATTTGTATTTTCTGCTTCGCGTTGGCCGTATTGTTTTATGGATGGGGATTCAAAAACAAACGCAAACATCCACAAAAAACATTTAGCAACGAGGCGCTTATGGCATTGGGTGTTTTTGCTACCGCCACATGTATAGGCTACCTAGGCAAAATCATAGACAAGGGGTCGGGCCATTTCTCCTTGCTATTCCTTGCGTCGGTGGTTATATATGGCCTGCTATCGGTTAAATTGACATCGAAACTCATTTGGATATTCACACTGATTAGTTTCGGTATTTGGTTTGCTACGGAAACGGCTTATCATAGCAATTGGGGGTTCCGGTTCTGGGGTATGAATTACCCCCTTCGTTTTACCCTATTCGGGGCAATCGTTACCGCATTTGCACTCCTCTGGCAACAGCACATTAAGCCGATTGCCCCTTTTCAGTCAATCACCTACATTATTGGCCTCGTTTATTTGCTCGTGGCCTTATGGCTGCTCTCCATTTTTGGCAACTACAGCGATCTGGATAAATGGGCCGAAATACGCCAATGGCATATTTTCTATTGGGGCTTATTATCTACGGCCGTATCGCTTGCCCTGGCTTGGTATGGGCTCAAACGCGGCGACTATATTGCACGGGAATTTGGCATTGTCTTTTTGATCATTAACCTATACACACGTTTTTTTGAATATTTATGGGACAGTCTTAACCGAACAGTTTTCTTTCTATTATTGGCCGTTTCGTTTTGGTACATTGGCCGTTGGGCGGAGCGCATTTGGAGTAAAAGCGAAAAAAGAAAGCCCTTTAAGTCTGCCGTTCAACAAACTTACAAGGGCCCGGAAAAATAAGATGCGACGATTACTGTTTTACGAACTGTACACTCGCTTGTATTTTCACCTCATCGCTGACAACCACGGCACCCGCTTCGGTCACTGCGCTCCAGGTAAGGCCGAATTCTTTACGGCTGATTTTGCCGGATACTTCAAAGCCGGCCTTAAAATTACCATATGGATCCATCACCGTACCACCAAATTCCACCTTGAAGGTAACGGGCTTTGTCACATTGCCAACCGTTAAGTCACCATTGAGGAGAAACTCATCACTACCTTTTCCTTCGATAGACGTTGAGGTGAATGTGATCTGAGGATATTGTTGAGCATTGAAGAAATCTGCCGATTTCAAGTGCTCATCCCGCTGTGATTGGTTGGTATCAATACTGGTTGTATCGATACTGAAATCCACTTTACCCGTGGTAAAGTCCGTTTCATCATCCGTTACAACCGTTCCGTCAAAGGAACGGAAATAGCCGGTAACGGTTGTAATGACCAAATGCTTTACTTTGAATGCTACCTCGGAATGGGTAGGATCTAATTTCCATGTCGTTGCCATAAGCCTTAGTTTTTATATACAACACAAAAATACTTGTCAATGTTTAAACATTCATTGAACTAAGTTAATTTTTTGGTCGCTTAGCTTTTCCCCGGGAGCCCCTTTAGAAAACAACAATTAATGGATTTCGATGGAGTATGTGATGTTTACGCCGCCCGCAGCCAGCATATCGTGTACGGAACAGTATTTCTTTACGGCAAGTTCGGCTGCCTTTTCAGCTTTTGTTTGATCGATATCTCCTATTAAGCGAAAGGAGATGTGGATATCCGTGAAAATGTTGGGAATCGCCTCCCTGCGCTGGCCTTCTACATCAATTTTAACGTCGTCGATCTGCTGACGTTGCTTTTTAAGTATATTGACCAGATCCAAAGCGCTGCAGGAACCCAGTGCCATCAGCACCAGCTCCATGGGACGTACCCCCAAGCCTTCGCCGCCGATGCTGGGTGAGCCGTCGATGTGTACTTTTACATTCGCGGAATCACCGGTCCCCTCGAAGTGCACCGCATTATTTATTCGTTGAAGAGATATGTTCATAGCGTTTTTATTGACTACTACACGTTATCCAGAGCCTGCGTAATGTCCGTAATGATATCCTCCACGTCTTCCAATCCTACTGATATACGTATGCTACCGGGCTGGATGCCGAGCTGCAAACGCTCCTCCTCTGCTAATTTTGAATGGGTGGTAGAGGCCGGATGGGTCGCAATGGTACGTGAATCACCCAGGTTTGAGGTAATACGGGTCATCTTCAATGCATCGAGAAAGCGCTTAGCCCGGTCAAATCCACCTTTAATGACAAAGGTGACGATTCCCCCTCCGGCTTTCATCTGCCTAGTGGCCAATTCGTATTGGGGATGGGATGCCAGGTAGGGATAGCGCACGGCTTCCACCTCCGCATGGGCTTCCAACGCCTCGGCGACACGCAGCGCATTGCTACAATGACGGTCCATCCGCAAGCCCAGGGTTTCCAGACTCTTGGACAGCACCCAAGCGTTGAACGGCGACAGGGATGGGCCGGTATTGCGTATAAAAAACATTAATTCATCAATCAATGCCTTTTTCCCTACAACCACCCCTCCCAGCACACGGCCCTGGCCATCCATGTATTTAGTTGCCGAATGACTCACGAGGTCAAACCCATATTGAATGGGCTTCTGTAGGTAAGGCGTCGCAAAACAATTGTCAACGTTGAGAATGATCTCCGGATATTTTTCTTTGAATTTACCCAACCATTCCAAATCGACTAATTCGAGACCGGGGTTGGAAGGGGTTTCTAAAAAGATCATTCGCGTATTGGGTTGAATGGCTTTCTCCCAATCTTCTGGTTTGGCAGCGTCTACATAGGTAGTGGTAATCCCCCATCGGGGAAGTAGCTTAGTAAGCAATTGGTGTGTGGAACCGAATATCGCCCGACAGGAAACAATGTGATCACCGCTTTTGAGCAATGCGGCAAACGACGCGAATACAGCAGCCATACCCGATGAAAAAGCCAACCCCGCTTCAGCTCCTTCCATGGCACACACTTTATTGATGAATTCCGTGGTGTTCGGATTTGAATACCGGGAGTATACGTTTCCTGTCTCCTCTTCGGCAAAAATCGCCCTGCCCTGTTCGGCGTTGTCAAAAATGAAGCTGGAAGTCAAGTAAAGAGGTACGGCATGTTCCCGGTAGGGAGAGCGGTCGGCCTGCTCACGGATGGCCTTTGTCTGTTCGTTCATGTCCAAATTTCGTCAGACAAAATTAGCCAAAGTTGCGGGGATATGCAAATTCTCGCAAAGGCGCAAAGCACGTGGCTTTCTAAGCGTCTTGACGTCTTCCTCGCATCTGGTAGTCCAATGAATACGGGCCCGATCCGATCACAAAAAATACAAGCAATAAAACCAGGACCACGAGCGAAATCCACAATTCGGAGTTGAGAAATGACAGCCCGCGTGTAATGTTGACCAAAAAGACGGCTCCGACCAACACCGGCAGCTGAAATCCAACAGCGACGCGTGTGAGCAATCCGATGGCAATCAGTATTCCGCCTACCAAATGTGCGAACGCAACATAATGCACAACTCCCCAGGTATAAATCTGTACAGGGGTCTGTTCAATCAAGCGCCGCAACGACTCTGTATCAGCAAGGAAAGTAACGCCTTTAAGAAAGATAACAACGCCCAATACAATACGGAGTAGATCCAACCACCGGGGATGATGTGCGTCACCCCAATGTTCAATTCGTTCGATGACATTCATATTGACCTCCTTTCAGGTTAAACGGGTAATTTTAATCGGTATGTTACCATTATTGGCGTCCGTAAATCGCCCCTCTCAGGCAACGTTAACCGGACGTTAATCAGAGGAATAAACAAAAAAGCCTGTCTTTTGTTTGAGACAGGCCGATGTCAAAAAAAACAGACTGTATGTAACCTATTTTTTGATATACATTACTTCTTTAACCGCTTTCACTACCCGATCTATATTAGGCAAAGCAGCTTGAAGGAGCGTAGGAGCATAAGGCAGGGGCACATCTGCGGAAGTAATCCGCACAACGGGAGCATCTAAGTAATCAAACGCGTCACGTTGTACTTTATAGGCGATTTCTGAAGATATTGACGCCAATGGCCATGCTTCCTCTACAATCACCAAGCGATTTGTCTTTTTTACCGATTGGATTATTGCTCCGTAATCGATTGGACGTACCGTACGCAGGTTGATAAGATTTACATCTATTCCCTCTTTTGTCAACTCTTCCACCGCGGGCTGTACAACACGGGGCAGCATTTTTCCAAATGTTACGATGGTAACGTCCTTCCCTTCCTTCACGGTATGGGCTTTCCCCAGTTCGAGGTAATATTCTTCTTCCGGAACTTCGCCTTTATCGCCATACATCACTTCGGACTCCATAAAAATGACTGGATCCGGATCGATAATGGACTGTTTCAGCAGCCCCTTCGCATCGTATGGGTTTGCCGGAACCACCACCTTGAGCCCGGGCGTATTGGCATACCAATTTTCAAAATTTTGGGAGTGCTGGGCAGCCAATTGACCGGCATTGCCCGTAGGGCCACGAAATACCATTGGAATGGGAAATTGGCCTCCGCTCATAGAATACATTTTTGCGGCAGAGTTGATTACCTGATCAATGGCAACCAATGAGAAATTGAACGTCATGAATTCAATGATGGGTTTCAGACCGTTCATAGCGGCTCCGATACCGATACCGGCAAAGCCAAGTTCGGCGATAGGCGTATCAATGACCCGTTTGGCACCGAATTCTTCCAGCATACCTTGGCTCACCTTATAGGCACCGTTGTACTCCGCTACTTCTTCCCCCATCAAAAAGATCTTCTCATCTTTACGCATTTCTTCGCTCATGGCTTCGCGAAGCGCTTCTCTGAATTGTATTTCTCTCATCCGTTGTATATCGTGTCGTTATTTTCCAGCACGCAAACCTACTACAAATTATTGATATTTTAACCACTTCTGCGTGTCAAATTTTTGTGTTTTAGCGCCATTACGGGTTGAAAAATGCCTGTATCCAGCCATTAAGGTTTTCGATCGCGCGTGGGATTTCCCAGCCAGCTTTGTTACGGCGTTCGACATAATTTGAAACCGCGCGCACCTGCATGGCAGGTATACCCAACTGATCAGCAACATAAAAGACCGCCGCTCCTTCCATACTCTCGGTCTGCGGATTTAACCGTCGCACAATTTCGGATATCGTCACTGCATTACCATGTACCTTGTTGACCGTAATGCCCTGGCACTTGAGTAACCCGTTCAGCGCTGGGCACCCTTGACGGATTCCCTCAAAGGTATGCCGTCCGAGCCCCAGTTGCTCGCTGTCTAGAAAATCACCTCCGTCTTCCGCACCTAGTTCAGCAAAGGTATCTCGGTATATGCATACCACCTCGCCTAACGGAATTGAGCGATCAAAACTGCCCGCAATCCCAACATTCAGTATCAGATCATAGTGGGCAGTAGCCAGTTTGTTACCCAACGCAAAGGCCGTGGCAACCATGCCGGCCCCGGTTATGAGCACGTCTGTTCCCGCCCGCTGCCATTCCGGAATTCGAAGAAAGGGACCAACTTCTCCTTCTGTGGCCGCAATAAGCAATGTATTCATTCGCTTTTGACCACGAATATACGGAAAATCAGCCCATTTAGCGAAGTTTTCATCAAGCGTTGATTGCTTTTTAATAGATCGTGAGACATCGAAAAGCTTGCTTTCATTTGCAAACTTTTCTAAGTTTGCCAACGATGGCTTACCTGCGAGCGCTGTTGCTGCCTTTTTCATTACTATATGGATTAGCCATATGGATACGCAATCGACTTTACGATTGGGGATGGATGAAAGTCACGGCATTTGAAAAACCTGTCATCGTTGTCGGCAATCTCGCGGTAGGCGGTACGGGAAAAAGCCCGATGACCGAATACCTTATCCAATTGCTCTCTCCGCATTACAAAGTGGCCACCCTAAGTCGGGGCTATGGTCGGAAAACGCGTGGATTTTTAGCGGTTAAAGCGGACGACAACCCCGCTACCAGTGGCGACGAGCCCCTTCAGTTTAAGCGCAAATTTCCGTATATAACCGTGGCCGTATGTGAAAGCCGTGTTGCGGGTGTAAAGCGGCTGATCGCTGAAGGCCATGAAGTCATCCTGCTGGATGATGCATACCAGCACCGCGCATTGCGACCCGGCCTAGCTATCCTGCTTTTTGACTACCAGTCGGTCGATAAGCCCAAATGGTTGCTGCCAGCGGGCAATTATCGGGATCATTTTTCGGAGCGCCGGCGCGCCGACCTCATAATTGTTTCAAAAGCTCCTATGTTTTCCGACGAAAACAAAAAAATAAAACTCCGGCACCTACTCGGCGAAAAGCGAAATGTACCGGTCTTGTTTTCCGCCATAGGTTACCGGCAGCTCACCCCCCTGCGTCCCCATCCGGAAATGCCCGGGGCTATCCTTGAAGCAGACCTTTCTGTTCTCCTTCTGTTGGGCATTGCCAATCCGGCGCCCTTACACGAATACATTGCCGCAAACACCGGGGAAGTGGTCGAGTTGCGCTTTTCCGATCACCACTCGTATACGCCGGCCGATGTCCAAAACCTGATTCGCCGATTCGGCGAAATAGCGAATCCCCATAAACTTATTGTAACCACTGAAAAAGACGCCCAACGTCTCCTGATTCCTTCCCTCGTTAATTTGTTGGCCGACCTCCCGATCTATGTCATCCCCATTCAGGTGGTTTTTGACCCCCCGGATGAACGACTCTTCCAACAAACGGTGTTAACCTATTGCCGTGAAGCACTGGCAACCGGCTGACCTGCAAATTGAAAGTCGTGAATAAAGGTTATTTTTGCGCTATGAATGCAAATGATGAAAAGCCCCGCTTGATAATCGATATGGATGAGGTGCTGGCGGACACCTTACATAAATTTTTATTCCTTTATAATCGCGATTATGGAATCCGCATGGACATTCATCAGGAACCGGGAAAGGAACTGCATGAAAATCTTCCCGAACATCTAAACGGCCAATGGGAAATATATGCCCATCAAAAGGGTTTTTTTAGGGACATTCCACCGATGCCGGGTGCAATCGAAATCGTAAAAGCCTTGCAGGCTCGCTATCACGTTTACATTGTATCGGCTGCAATCGAATTTAGAAATTCACTGGAAGATAAATTGGATTGGTTAGCGGAGCATTTTCCCTTCATTCCCTGGACAAATATTGCCTTTACAGGCGATAAAATTATCGCGGCAGACATCATGATTGACGATCGAATAAAAAACCTGGCTCACTTCCCGGGTCGGAAGTTGCTCTTTTCCTCCCCTCATAATTTGCTTATTACCGGATATGAACGGGTAAACAATTGGCAGGAAGTAGCCAAATTGCTGCTTTAATTATACCGAAATGCCACAATTGTACCGGAATGCGCCCTAGGAAAAAGCAAAGGCGGCCATTTTCCGTCGACCGCCTTTTGCCCTCTCAACTGGTCTTTAATTTCTTTTGGATATCTTGCACATATGCCTTGAATTTTTTGTCCGTTTCAATCAGGTCTTCAACGGTCTGGCAAGCATAGATAACGGTGGAATGGTCACGGCCTCCAAAAAAAGCTCCAATGGATTTCAGCGAGGTTTTCGTATGGTTTTTGGCCAAATACATCGAAATCTGCCGTGCCTGGACAATCTCCCTTTTCCTCACCTTTGATTTGACCATTTCAACAGGCACCTCAAAATAGTCACATACCAACTTCTGAATGTAATCCATCGAGATCTCCTTATGGGTATTCTTGATGAAATTTTTCAGCATGGATTTGGCCAGGTTAAGATCGATCTCCTTTTTGTTTAAGGTGGCTTGAGCTAGCAAAGAAACCATCGCACCTTCTAACTCCCGGACGCTGTTATCGATTTGATGGGCGACATATTCAATCACATTGTCGGGCAATTCGATCCCGTCCGTATACATTTTTTTCTTCAAAATGGCCATCCGCGTTTCCAGATCCGGCACCTGCATGTCAGCGGAGAGCCCCCATTTAAATCGGCTCAATAGGCGCTCTTCCAGTCCTGCAAGATCCTTGGGCGGCTTGTCTGAAGTGAGAATAATCTGTTTGCTCGATTGATGCAAATGATTGAAAATGTGAAAGAAGATGTCCTGTGTCCGTTCCTTACCAGCAAAATTATGCACATCGTCCATGATGATCACGTCCATTGCTTGGTAAAAATTGACAAAATCGTTAATGGTATTGTTTTTCAGGGAATCAACAAATTGTTGGCAGAACTTCTCACAAGATACATAGATCACCAGTTTATCGGGCAGGTTGCGTTTAATTTCGTTACCTATTGCCTGAGCCAAATGGGTTTTACCCAATCCCACACCTCCATAAATCATCAGTGGATTAAATGATGTACCACCTGGCTTACTCGCCACGGCAAAACCCGCGGACCGCGCCAATCGGTTACACTCCCCTTCAATGAAATTATCAAAGGTGTAATGCTGATTCAATTGGGGGTCCACCTGCAACTTTTTGAGCCCCGGAATAACAAATGGATTTTTAATATCCTTATTGAGCGCAACAGGAATGGGAATAGACTGCTTCTTTGCCTCAGCTCCGTTTCCGCTCGAAGGAATATTGGTTGTATAGGGATTGCTGGTAGATGATTTCTCAACGACAATATTGTATTCCAGTCGTCCATTTTCGCCGAGATGTTTTTTAATCGTCTTGCGAAGCAGCCCCACATAATGTTCCTCAAGCCATTCATAGAAAAACAAACTCGGTACTTGAATAGTCAAAACGTTGCCTTCCAATCGTACAGCCTTAACGGGCTCAAACCAGGTCTTATAACTTTGTGCCGGAATATTATCTTTTATGATTTGCAGACAACTATTCCATACACTCGTGCTCGTTTTTTCCATTCGCTAATTCTTAATAAGTTGATTTACAATAAATGATCGAAAAAATGTTGATAACTTCTCCGTGAAACGAAGATGGCAAAAAAAAATCAGCTAAAAAATTAAAAATTAAAATATCAAATACACCCCTATTAATCAATGAATTAAGTGGGTTTTTTTGTAAAATTAGCCGCATAGAGCAACGTGCCTAAAATTTGTCAACATTCCATTTTCAATGCGATTTCATACATGAAAAACATCACGCATTTTTTAGGATTTTCGCCGATTTCCTTCCGGCTGTCAGCCAGTTTATAGCCAATACAATCAGCAGGATCAATAGCCCTCCCACTTCCCGTGTCTCCTCAATCCAAGGTTTGTCGGCTTTCATGCTTTGTACCAGGTCGCCTGTGTGATGATGCTGGAACCAATCGAGCACGCCATGTTTAAATATGAGGTAATAGCCAGCAAAACCCAAATAAACGACAACACCAAGCGCGTAGGTCCAAGGGAGATATCTGCCTTTTGTTGCCATGTAACATATCCAAGCGCCATATAAATAAATCGGTATCCAGATGTACGGGTCGGCATCGTTATACTGAAGGGCTGCGCTGATTAGAAATAGAATGCAAAATAAGATGTTAAAAATTTTCATAATCGGTAGGGTAAAAGCAATTAATCAAATTTACATAAAAACTTTGAAAACTTTTTGACTACTTGTTTGTCTTCTCAGTAAGATGTGCGGGGAGTGCTTGAGCCAATCAGGCTGAGATTACATCCCAGAACCTGATCTGGATAATGCCAGCGCAGGAAAGCACATTACGTACAACAAATGTTGTACAAACCCTATTCCGGCTATGGCTGGAATAGGGATTTTTTTTTGTTAGGCTATTTCCTCATAAGCATCCATAGGCGGGCAGGCGCAGATAAGCATTCTATCACCTTGCGAATCGTTAACCCGTCCTACGCTTGGCCAAAACTTATGATCACGTACGAATGGGAGCGGAAAGGCTGCCTGGGATCGTGTATAGGGCTTTTCCCAGCCATCGGCACTCACGGCAGCAATGGTATGGGGAGCACCTTTCAATAGGTTATTCGTCCGGTCAGACTGACCTTGCTCAATGGCGGCAATCTCCTCGCGGATGGCAATAAGTGCATCGCAAAAACGGTCTAATTCCGCCTTGGACTCGGATTCCGTGGGCTCGATCATCAGCGTACCGGCGACCGGGAAGGAAACGGTAGGTGCGTGAAAACCGTAATCCATCAACCGTTTTGCAATATCTCCCACCTCGATACCCGCCGACTTGAATGCGCGGCAGTCTAGAATCAACTCATGTGCACAACGGCCGTTGGCCCCAGCATATAGTATGGGATAATGGCTCTCCAAACGGGTTTTGATATAATTCGCATTCAAAATGGCATACTTGGTTGCGCGGGTAAGCCCCTCGCCGCCCATCATCGCGATGTAAGCATGTGAAATCAGAAGGATAGAAGCCGAACCCCAGGGAGCGGCTGAAACCGCACGGATGCCTTGTGTGCCGCTCACCTCAATAACGGGATGATTCGGCAAAAAAGGAACCAAGTGATCGGCAACTCCGATGGGTCCCATGCCCGGGCCACCGCCACCATGCGGAATGCAGAAGGTTTTGTGCAAGTTGAGGTGGCATACATCCGCTCCGATCAAGCCGGGGCTGGTTAGTCCCACCTGAGCATTCATATTTGCCCCGTCCATGTAAACCTGGCCGCCGTACCGGTGGATGATGTTACATATTTCGACAATGGGCTCCTCAAACACTCCATGCGTAGATGGATACGTGACCATTAATGCGCCAAGATTGGCGGTGTGCGTTTCTGCCTTCGCACGTAAATCTTCCACATCGATGTTACCTCGCTCATCGCATCTGACGACAACCACCTGCATTCCTGCCATACTAGCCGACGCCGGATTCGTGCCATGGGCGGATGCCGGAATAAGCACAACGTTCCGGTGGTCTTCACCCCGGCTGGCATGATAAGCCCGAATGACCATCAATCCGGCATACTCACCCTGCGCACCCGAATTGGGTTGAAAGCTTACTTTTGCAAATCCCGTAATTTCACTCAACCATTCATTTAATTCGCTGATAACCTGCATGTATCCTCCGGTTTGGTCAGCGGGGGCAAACGGATGCAGCCCGCCAAACTCGGGCCAGGTAACCGGAATCATTTCACTTGTAGCATTCAATTTCATTGTGCATGATCCCAATGGGATCATGGAATGGCACAAAGAAAGGTCTTTTGCTTCCAGTGATTTGATATAACGCAGCATCTCGTGTTCGGAATGAAAACTGTTGAACACAGGATGAGTCAGGTACTCCGAAGTTCGGTACAAAGGCTGTGGTATGGTTGAAACGGTATCGTCTGCCAAGGCGGCCAAATCCAAATCATTAATAGATCTGCCTTTCAATTTAGCGAATATCCGGATCAGGCATTCGACGTCTTCATACGTCGTCGTTTCGTCAATCGAGATACCTACAACGGTTCCACGATACAATAAGTTTATTTCATTGTTGAGCGCCTCGGCGTGCAAAGGCCCGACGAGCTCGCCCATTTCTATCCTAAGGGTATCAAAGTAACTGGTATTAAGCTGGCTATAGCCCAACTGTTGCAGCGCACGGTCTGTCAACGCGGCCAACCCGTGTATACGTTCAGCGATCCGCCGCAGGCCTTTTGGCCCATGGTAGGCCGCATAAAATCCCGCCATGATGGCGAGCAGCGCCTGCGCAGTGCAGATGTTGGAAGACGCTTTATCGCGTCGGATATGTTGTTCACGAGTCTGCAGCGCCATGCGCAGTGCATACTCCCCCGTAGAATCGATCGTCACGCCGATAATCCGACCGGGAATATTACGTTTATATGCTTCCTTGGTCGCAAAAAAGGCTGCATGGGGTCCTCCAAATCCCATCGGGATCCCGAACCGCTGCGTACTGCCCACTACCACATCGGCACCCCATTCGCCGGGCGAAGTTAATAAGGTTAAACTCAACAGGTCGGCCGCCACGCATACTGTGATATCGCGTGCGTGCAGTTGGTCTACGAGTGTCCGGTAATCGGACAAGGTGCCATCCTCGGCGGGATACTGAAGCAAGGCTCCAAAGACCGCATCCGTAACGGGCTCCTCAAACGGATTGCCCACGAGCAGTTCAATGCCGTATGATTGCGCCCGGGTGCGTAGCACGTCTAGAGTCTGGGGGAAAATTTTCGAAGAAACCAAATAAGCGTTGGCTGTTTTGTTCTTACGCAACCCGTACTGCATAAACATGGCCTCGGCAGCAGCCGTCGCTTCATCCAACAGAGAGGCATTAGCAATTTCCATTCCGGTAAGGTCAATGACCATGGTTTGGAAATTCAACAATGCCTGCAATCGCCCTTGGGCGATCTCTGCCTGATAAGGCGTATATTGGGTATACCAACCGGGGTTTTCGAACACATTGCGCTGGATTACGCCCGGCAGAATGACGTCATAGTATCCCTGCCCGATGTAAGATTTGAACACCTTATTTTTATCTGCCACCACTTTCATCTTGCGCAGGTAGGCCGTCTCCGTCTGCGCGTCAGGCAGCCGCAGCGATCGGGTAAACCGGATCTGTACAGGTAAGGTTTCGTCAATCAATTCATCCAGATGCCGGAGGCCGAGGGTTTCCAACATCGCTGCGGTTTCATCAGCGCTGGGGCCAATGTGCCGTTCTTCAAATTTTTCCTGAAAATATATCGTACTCATGTGGGTGTGCGCTACCTGGGTGCAGCCATGGTGCTTGCCAGCAAGCAAACGGTAGCTTTTCGCGTGCAAAGATACGGATTTGGAGCAGGAAATAAAAAGCGATGTTGGGGCAAATTTACTCGTTAGCGTTGGCTTCGGACAGCCTGTCCCGGATGTCCTTCAACTTACGAAGCAGTCTGACAGCCAGTGCGTTTTGCTGTTGTGCAGCTTCAGAATTTTCGTTTTCTAAACTAATGGTGTGTTCCCAGGCATGGTCCCGTACGGTAATAATATAAGCATAGCCATCGTAGGCAAGCCCGCCTTCTTGGATATCCAACTGCGTAAAATCACCGGTGCGAAGAATCTGCAACAACGCTTGATAGTCGGCCTCAGTGGTTGCTACCTCTTTGTTATACCGAATCTCATCGGTGCATCTTTCGTATGCAATATAGCGCATATTGTTCTTATCGACGGAAAGACTATCGTTTATCGCACACCAGCCCGCGAGTGTACGAAGCGATATGACCGGCTTGACCACCGATGCATGATTACTTTTACTGCACCCCCAGATGGATGGCGTCATCGCCGCTACAACAAGAACTAACATTACCTTTTTCATCAGAGACATGATTTAATTCTATAATCGGTTCTGATGAAGAAACGAATGACCGGCGCATTTCGCTACAAAAAAAATCACGGAAGCCTCCATGCCTTGACCGGCACCCGACTTCCGTGATTTTCTTGAACTTGTATTAAGCCAATATCCTTACGGGTTCTTCCAGCAACGACTTAAGCGTCTGCAGGAAGGCAGCGCCTGTAGCACCGTCTACTACACGATGATCACATGTAAGCGTTACCTTCATGATATTACCGGGGACAATCTGACCGTTTTTCACAACGGGTACCTGATCAATGCCTCCGATCGCTAGAATGCAGGAATCAGGCGCATTGATAATCGCGGTAAATTCGTCGATGCCAAACATACCCAGGTTGGATACCGTAAATGTAGAGCCCTCCCAATCCGCAGGCTGCAATTTTTTGGCTTTTGCCCGTTGTGCAAATTCCTTTACCTCGGCCGAAATGTGTGACAACGACTTACCGTCGGCGAAACGGACAACAGGCACCAATAATCCCTCGTCAACGGCTACAGCCACGCCTATATTCACGTGCTCGTTGTAACGGATTTTATCTCCCTGCCAGGAAGCGTTGATGGCGGGATGTTGTTTCAGCGCCACCGCCGCTGCTTTAATCACGAGGTCATTAAACGATACTTTTACGGGTGCCACGTCATTGATTTTGGCTCTTGCTTGGATAGCGTTATCCATATCAATTTTCATGGTGAGGTAAAAATGCGGGATGATAAACGTCTCGGACAGCCTTCGGCTGATGGTTTTCCGCATTTGGGTAACCGGTTTTTCCGTATATCGTTCTTCACCCACATACTGCGGTATACTGATGGTTGTCGCGGCAGCGGGAGCCTCGGCCTTTGCGGCAGCGGTTGGAGCTGCATCGGCCTTGGCGGCAGGCGTGTATGATTCGACGTCTTTCCTGATAATGCGACCACCGTCGCCCGTACCTTTTACGTCGCTAAGGCTAATGCCTTTATCCTTGGCAATTTTCCTCGCCAATGGTGAAGCCTTAACACGCGAATCGTCTGATGCCGATGTTTGAGGCTCCTGCTTTTCAGTGGGCTGTTGCGCTTTGGACTCAGTCGGTTTCACCGCCTGATCATCCGCGCTTTCAGCGGGCTTTTCGTTTTTGCCGGATTTAGCCGCCGGACTTTTGAGAAGAGGCGTAACATCCGTGCCTTCTTTTCCTACAATGGCGATGATGTCATTGACTTTAGCCGCCTGTCCTTTTTCCACACCTACGTATAGTAGCGTTCCTTCTGCATAGGCGGTCACCTCCATCGTGGCTTTATCGGTTTCTACATCAGCAATGACATCATCGCTTTTGATTGCATCACCGACCTTGAAGTGCCACTCCGCGATGACGCCCTCGGTCATCGTATCACTCAATAGGGGCATGGTAATCACCGTGGCACCCAGCGATTCGGCCGTTACCTCCGGGCCTCCGTCCGCTTCCGGTTCGGCACTTTCCGCGGTCTTTTCCTCGGGGGCAGCTTCTTTTTTCTCTGATTTATTGTTGCCGGCATCGCTTTTGCCGTCCAATAATGCCTGATAATCTTCTCCCTCTTCGCCGAGAACGGCGATTACTGCGTCAACAGGAACAGCTTCACCTTCTTTGGGGCCGATATATAACAACGTTCCTTCCTGATAGGATTCGAAGTCCATGGTGGCTTTATCGGTTTCCACCTCCGCTATCAGATCGCCGGAACTGACCTTATCGCCTACTTTTTTGTGCCATTTTGCGATCACCCCTTCGGTCATGGTATCGCTCATTTTTGGCATTTTTACTACTTCAGCCATGTTTTATTGCGGTTAATCTTTTACGTAACTACTTCAACTTGTTCAATCCGTGATATAGGGATAATCAGCTTGTACATACACATCTTTGTACAGCTCATCCGGTTCGGGATAAGGCGATTCTTCGGCAAATTTGACGCATTCTTCGATGGTCTTTTTTACATCGGCTTCCACTTCCGCAAACCACTCCTCATTGGCATATTTTTTTTCCATGATAGCCGCCTTAGTCGTAATCAGCGGGTCCCGTCCTTTGTATTCGTCGAGTTCTTCTTTGGTACGGTATTTTGCGGGATCGGACATGGAGTGGCCTTTATAACGGTACGTCCGCATTTCCAGGAACGTTGGCCCGTCACCGCTTCGGGCACGCTGTACAGCTTCGTCCATCGCATTGTGTACGGCGATAACGTCCATGCCATCAACCGGCGCGCTGGGCATATCAAAACCGAGCCCCATCTTGTAAATATCAATCATATTGGTCGTACGGGCTACTGACGTACCCATCGCGTACCCGTTGTTTTCGCAAACGAAAATCACGGGTAGCTTCCATAGCATGGCCATATTGAGTGCCTCGTTAAAGGCGCCTTGCCGTACCGCACCATCACCCATATAACATACGCACACGTTATCAGTCCCGTTGTATTTTTCAGCGAATGCAATACCGGCACCGAGTGGAATCTGACCGCCGACGATGCCATGACCGCCCATAAATTTGTGCTCTTTGCTAAAAAAGTGCATTGAGCCTCCTTTGCCTTTCGAACAACCGGTTATTTTACCGAAAAGTTCCGCCATGGCTGCATTTGCGGACACACCTTTCGCGAGTGCGTGAGCATGGTCGCGATAAGCAGTAATCATCGAATCGGCGGGCCGTAACACCGACATGGCGCCTGCCACTACGGCTTCCTGGCCTATATAGAGGTGGCAAAACCCCCTAATCTTCTGCTGCCCATACAGCTGACCGGCTTTTTCTTCGAATTTACGCATGAGTAGCATTAACTTATACCACTCCAGGTAGGTCTCTTTCTTTATCGGTGTCGAACTCATTTCAACAGTTATAGATTACAAATTTTTGGAAGGCAAACTTAGACAAAATTGTTGTCATATGCAATCCGCGGGCATACGATTAATTTCTCCTTCTCTCCACAATAGGCCATAAATACGTTTAAAACCGCATCGGAGTTGAATCGAAAATAAGTGCCAAACCTATTCCAACAAGTTGTTTAACGTATAACAAATCGTCTGATTTTCCGCAGGCATGCCGTCTTTGCTCTTTACGTTATGGAGTTCAAGCTCGTACACATAACCCGCTTTCAGGGAGTCGAGCTCCATCGACACGGTTCTCCCGTCGGGAGACAAATGCAAGCGTTTGATCCCAATTTGTTGGATATTGCTTTGTTGAGAGTGGTCGATCGGTTCGTCGAATGGCTTCTTCCGATATGCATAGTAGTAATGCCTGATCCGATAATGGTCTTTGTTCAGGGCAGTAGCAGCATCCAACGGGCGGGTAAAAGACACATCAAATCCTTTCGTCGTCAAGCTCATCCGATAGATGTCCATCGGCTGTTTACCTGTAAATGTTACTCGCCGGATGCCTTTGTCACCCGACCAGCCATGTGCAATTTGCCCGATCCAAAGACTGCCATCAGGAGCAAAGGCAAGCCGGTTATTGCCAATGGGCAACCCTTGATTATCCAGAAACGGAATACAAGCTCCCTGAAACTCCCCCTTTACTTTCTCTAGCATGACACGGACAATGCGCTTGTGATTCATCTCCCCAACGAACAGCTGACCAGCAAACGGTCCGAATTTGCCGTCGGTCGTGTCCCAGACGGGTTGAGCGGGAGAATTGGCAATGATGCCGTGCGGAAAGTATACCGATGCTTGGGTACGCATATGATCCAACTCTTCTATGGGAAGATCAAACGGGCTTCCCCGGTTCCAGCCTTCTTTCCAAACCAAGCTTGCCGGGTGCCCATAAAAGTGTCCTTCTTTGACGTGATACAAAGTGCTGGTTTCGACCCAGTCGCTTTGGTTGTCGGTCACGAATAGATTGCCGTCCGGATCAATGCCAATTCCATTAGGCGACCGGAACCCGGATGCGTACGGCTCCAAGGCTCCTTGCGGGGTTTGTTTCATTACCCAACCCCGATAAGGTACGGCCGAAAACATCTGACGGCGACCGTCTGCGCCGTCTCTGCCCAACGTATTCACCACACCTCGCGTGTTCGGCTGAATCTTTCCACCGTATGAGGCGGTATTCAGCGCAATAAACAGGTTGCCGTTTTTATCCTTGACCGGTCCATAGTTAAACTCGTGGTAATTCCCCGACAAACCAAAATCGTCCGCTACCTTTTCATAAAGATCAGCCTCGCCGTCGCCATCTGTATCCACCAATCGGGTCAGTTCGGGCCGCTGCATTACCAAGAGTTCCCTCGCATTGACCACCCATAGTCCCAGGGGTTCGTGCAATCCCTTTGCAAACACTTCCCAGTTGCGCTGTGCCGGATCGTAGATCATGACTTCCCCCCGGGTAAAACAGGCCGCCAGGCGGCCGTCAGGCAGAAAAGCCAAGCCGCCCGTTTCCGCCTCGAGATCCGCGGGCATGGGAATGGTCTCAATGACGTAGGAGGGTGACTGTGGGTCGTCGTGGGAACAGGAAGTGGCCACGGTAATGAGCGCCAGGCCAACAAATGCTAGGGTAAGAACAGGATTCATCTTTTTACGGGTTTTCTTTTTTGATCATTTGTATGGTGAACTCACGGGCCTCTGCCGGCGTAAGGACAACTTTGCCCTTCTGCATTACCCCGGCGGAAAATTCATAGGTTGCGCCGGATGCGTCGTCAAAGAGATACCATACCGGTTCGGTGGCATCGGGTATCCGGATCGTCCGTATGAATCCTCTTTTCCCCGGCAACTCTTTGATAAGTTCGAAAACATCGCTATCGCCCACCGTATAATGAAATTCAGGATACCGATCGCGTACACGATAGCCCTTATAATCGACCCGCGGGATGGCCCCCGGTTCCCCGATCCGGATGGGCTTCGTTATCCGGTCGCTGAAAAAGACCGTTCCCAGTATCTTTGCGTACGCATTCTTATGGCCATGCCACAGATCCGCGTTGTCCAAAAATCCGCCCTCCCAGGCATACCGTAACTGGCAAAACTCCATATCCCAGCAATAGGAAAGTTGTTGGGGCAGGTGAACAGCGATTGACGCCAAACTGGTGCCTTCCAAAAACGCGCGATACCAATAAGGCGGGGAAAGCTCGTAAGGATGTGGCCGCGCGGGTCGCTGTTCTTGGCGGCGCGCTTCCGGTATATTCGTGTCCTTCGCCAAATCAGGCATCCCATCGCCCGACTTTGTCACATACATAACGCCATACATCAGAAATCCATGACCCGGATAGGTACACACATAGGGATAAGCACCTTCTTTCTTCGGCGCCCGAAAAGTAACCGCCTTCTTTTCGCCGGGATAAGTCACGGGAATGGTCCAGAGCACTTGCTCCGACTCGGGAATGTAGTCCCGCTCCGGACCTTTCGCCCCAAGCGCTAATGCGGCATTCACCACAGCTTCGCGTGCCTTTGGCTCGGTAATCACCAGGTTATGCGCCATATCGTCTTTATTGGTGAGGCTCAATGTGACCGTTTCCTCGGGCTTTACCTGAAACCGTACCACGTTGTATTGCATACCGCTGACTGCTTCAAGAGCGATCGTCCTGGCCGAATCGGTTGCTGCCCCATCTGCTTCAAGCCCTGTGCCGTAAAGGATAATCAGCACGAGGAGTGCCCGGATTGGTTTTTGATACTTTTTTATTTTCATTCGTAAAGAATTATTGTCATTTGTTTTTAGCGGTATCAACGAGATCGCTTCGTTAAGCACGCTCTTCAATTGCCTCATGGAACCTACACCTTTATAGCCTTTTGTTAGGCGCTGACATGGCAGTTTCATCGGTTTAAATTTGCTTTTTAGCAACAGCTCCTGCAGGTGTCATTTTTTTAATCCAAGAAACGTTTGGGCATTCCGGTATTGAAGTAAGCGCTTCGTTTCGTCGTCCGCTTCCTCAGCAGACAGATAGGCAATACGCAGCTGCCCGGTCAGGTAGTCCAGTATCGGCGAATGCGATCCGAACGCGATCTTGGTTCTTCCGTAAGTACGAATGATATCCGGCATGTCAGACATTCCACGGCCTGACGTATCAAGCAAAAGGTTTGTCTGATGTGCGATCCGGGCATTTTCTTCGTTCAACCGGTAACCAGAGGCAATATTTAAGAACATATATTTGCCATCGGGCACGTACCCGGCGATGGGCATCAATTCATTTAATGTCCATTCCTTCTGAATATCCATCCAAAACCGCTGCCGGGTGTCCACCATCCGCACGGTGAGGGCCAGCGGTAAACCACGATCGCGGGCTGCTTCTGCCAGCTTGATCAACGAAGGATGATGGATATCGTAGTCGTGGTATTGCGGGTATACACACACGCCCTGCATACCCAACTTACGGTGGCAGGTGTCGAGATCCTTCTCCCAGGCAGCATAAAGGGGATTGATCACCGCAAATGGGATAAACCGGCCCCCAAAGCGCGGATTGGATCGAAGTTCACCGATCAGTTCTTCATTGGCTGATTGCGTGTTTTTATAGAAGATACCGTTAAGGGAACTCACAACGGCCTGGCTTACACGGAAGCGGTTCATGCGTTCCAACAAGGCAGCACAACTGGCGTACCGGAGTTTTTGAAAGGGCCAATGCCCCACGCGGGCGTTAATGTCAATGAACATCGTATCCCCCTTTCTTCAACACTGCATTGTAGTTGTCGAAAAACAATTTCTCTTTTTGCCGTTCCGTAAGTTCTGCTGCCAAGATTTTTCCCACTCCTTGGAAATAGCTGTTGTCCGTACCAAAAAATAACCTGTCCTCTCCTAGGAGTTTCACCGCGAAATCGATCAGGTCGGCCTCGTTATTACTTCCGCCAGTATCCACAAAGATGTTCGGATAGTCGGCGAAACACTTGCACATATACTCCCAGTCGCTCCCGCCTCCGATGTGTGCAAACTGGAACATGGCTTCCGGATAGCGAATCGCTGCCTCTACAAAATCTTCAGGCCGGGAAACCGTGGGCGGCCGGCCAACATCGTATTTCATCTCATATCCCCCCACCCCCAACTGCGCTTCTCCGTGAACGAAGATCATCATCTTTAAGTCCGTCAGCTTTTCGATCACGGGAAAATAAAGTGGGTCATTTATCTTGACTTGATAATAAAGTCTTGTCCCAACCATACCTTGATCTACACACCGATCAATTTCGGCCAGCGACTCTTTGCCGTATTTCGGATTAAGCGTAATCTGCCCGACCACCTTGCCAGGGTATCTTTTCATCAACGCAATCATTTCGTCGTTAGCAGCTATGAATTGATCCGGCGTCCAATCGGCCCATATCATGGGCTTTCCGGTGTACATGCGGTCTATTCCGAGTCGTTCCGCCTGTTCCATATTAAATGGGGCGGTACAATACGCATCCAGTTTTCTGTATTTTCGAACTTCCTGCATGAGATCATACGGGACAAAAGCAGGCTCAATCCCACTAATTTCAGGATACGAACCCTTGGCCAGCAATACGCCAGCGGTCGTCAATGATCCTGTTTTCAAAAACGTTCTTCTGTTTATCTGATGGGACATAACTAAGCGAAAGCAGCGTTCATGCAATGGTCAGTAACGGCGATTCGAGCTTTTGGCGCCGGGACATCTTTCCCGGCCATTTAACGAAGCGGCCTGTTTTTCCAAAAGTACGGAAGAATTAATAAAATAAAAATGAAATATAAAAGGTCGGTAGTCAAAAATGCCGGCACAGTCGCTTCTGCTATTGACATTGCTTGCAAATTCTCTTAACTTTATTTACTTTTTTGATTTTTCATTTTACGGATGAATCCACGCAAACACACAGTAAATGCAAAGCGAATCACCGTTTTAGCGGTTGTTGTATTGTTTTGTTCTGCTTTCGTTGCGGTCAAAGATGATTTGTTTCTCATCAGTAAAAATCTGGATATTTTTTCGGCGGTATACCGACAGATCAGCCTTAACTACGTGGATGAAACCGATCCTAATCAACTCATCAAGACCGCGGTGAATGCCATGTTAGACGACCTCGATCCTTATACGGAATACGTGCAGGAAACAGAGATCGAAGAATACAAATTGAGGTATGTGGATACCAAATACGGAGGCATCGGTGCTACAATTTTTGAACGTGATGGACGCATTTTTCTGTCTGAATTATATGCTGGATATCCGGCAGACGAAGCGGGCTTGGCGGCAGGCGACGAGGTAGTGAGCATAAACGGCGTTTGGTTGACGAATAAATCGACAAATGAGGTGAGTCATCTACTCCGGGGCGCCGAGCACAGTGAGATACAGCTCCAAGTAAGAAAACCGGGAAAAGCCGAACCGTTCACATTGAAACTCACCCGTAAGATTATCCGGCAACCCAATGTGAGTCATGCCGTTTTATTGGACAAGGGAATCGGTTACATCAAGTTAGACAAGTTTCTCGAGCAGTCGGCAAAAGAAATGGAAATAGCCCTCCGCAACTTAGGGGAAAAGGGCGAATTCAAGGGCCTGATTATCGACTTACGCGACAATGGCGGAGGAATTCTACAAGAGGCCGTCAAAATTGTTAATTTGTTTATTGCCCAGGGAGAGCTGGTCGTTAGTCAGAAAGGGAAAAATGCGACAAAAACTCATAGCTACCGCACGATGGCTAAACCTATAGCGCCTGACATTCCGTTAGCGGTATTAATCAATGGCCGTTCGGCTTCCGCCGCTGAAATTGTCGCTGGCGCTTTGCAGGACTTAGACAGAGCGGTTATCGTTGGTGAAAGAAGTTTTGGCAAAGGACTTGTGCAGCAAACATTTACCGTTCCCTACAACAATCTGGTGAAGGTAACAGTGGCGAAATACTACACCCCCTCGGGAAGGTGTATACAAGCATTGGACTTTGTCCATCGTGATGACAACGGCGCTTATATACGGGTATCGGATTCGTTGCTTAACGCTTTTCATACAAAAAGTGGGCGGGTCGTCTACGATGGCAGTGGCATTTATCCGGATATTGCTGTACCGGAACCGCAATACAGCACCATTGCTCGGACCCTTTCTGAACAATATCTCATCTTTGATTATGCCACGGCTTTCAGGCACGCGCATGCCCGGATCGTCGATGCAGAGAAATTTGAAGTCGATGAGGCACTGTATTCCGATTTTATCCGTTTTCTCAAAGCCAAGGATTATCAGTATTCCACAAAAACTGAGTCATCGCTTAATGAATTGAAGGCCCTTGCCGAAATCGAAAAAACGTCCGAGGAACTCATTGAAGAGTTAGGAACATTAGCGAAAAAAATTTATAGAAGCAAAGAACAGGATCTCTTTGTACATCGTGAAGAAATCAAGGAGATACTAGGCAGTGAAATCGTGTCCCGGTATTATTATAAAAATGGACAGACTGCTTTCTCCTTCAAATATGATCACCCCTTACAACGTGCCAAGGCGCTACTCAGCGGTGGCACAACCGAATATTACGGCATTCTTGCCGGTGAGGGAGAATACAAAATCATCGGCCGCCCTGAAACGTTCCTGGCTTCGGCGGAAACAACCGATTGAAAAACGTCGGGCGCCGAAGTGTTCCAGCTATTCCCCGATGGCGTAATAGGCGAATCCGAGATCTGCGAGGCGGTTTGCGGCGAGCAGTTTCCTTCCGTCGAACAGGAAAGCGGGTTTCATCATGTTGTCCTTGATTCGCGCCCAGTCGTAGGTCCTGAACTCGTCCCACTCGGTGAGCACGGCGATGGCGTGTGCCCGTGCTGCGGCCTCATAGGGATCATCCGCCACGGTGACCAGCCTGCGGTTTTCGCCGGGGGTCCGGGTGCCCAGGTAGTCCAGGTCCTGATAGACCTGTTCGGCGGAAACCTTGGGGTCGTACA
>NZ_JBHTDN010000011.1:0-128005 GCF_042666505.1 Parapedobacter sp. GCM10030251
GGTGAATAACACCGAAGCAGCCTGCAATCATTCTGCACTAGTTGTTGCCGAAGTTGTGTAGGTATTGTTGCCGATTATTGTGTACTCTTATTTGCCAAAAGTTGTGTATTCTTATTTACCGATTACACGGGGAAGTCAAACATTTGGATATTAACATTTATTATTTAAATTTACCAGACTAATAACTTTAATAAACCAAGTTAGGATGATATTGCCTAATCCTTATAGAATAGTACAACAATTAGGCTGCTTATAATAAAAGTTAACATCTACCAATTAAATAAACACTACCGAAGTTTAACAAATTTATAGGGGCGTGGACGAAGCTTTACCCTGCTTGGAACATTTACTCCATACCTGTATTCGTATGCTATCATATATTTGGCTCGAACATTTTGTAATGTCACCCCACTTAAAATTATTAATGTATTCCGAAAATATAAGATTTGGTTAATAAGGTATCCGTCATCCGTTCTGATATCCACGAAACTAAATCAAAATTACTATTAACTAATACAGCTATGAATTTATTTTTTAAATTCCGACAAATAGGCATTTATATCACCTATATATTTATTATATCGCTCGCCACGGCCTGTCACAAGATAGAAATAAACGAACCCATTTTATCGGACGTTAGTGAACTAACGCAAAACAGCCGGTATATATTGCAGGATTCAGTTGGATTAAATTGTGGAACAATTGCCTCCCAAGATTTCTTAACCGAACGTCTAGGCATTAAAACTTATAATCTTAGCTCTATAACAGATAAGATCTTTATGGTCTATTTCCACGTTATTCGCAAAAGTGATGGGACAGGAGGGTTAACCACTTCTCAGGTAAATCAGGTTCTGTCTAACCTGCAAATTGGGATGGAACAGACAAGCATATGTATAGTTGAAAAAGGGCGGTCCTTCATTGATAACAATACATTCTTCTCCGGTAATCCCGACGCGAACTTTGATAATATTGTGGCCACCAACAGACAAAGCAATGCAATAAATGTTTATTTGCTACCTACGGGCGCAATTTCATTCGGTAAAGCAGACGGGATTCCTTCAAATGCTTTGGTACTTTCCGGGTCATATGTGTTGACCCCGGTAGTTGCTCATGAGTTCGGTCATTGCCTAGGACTTTTTCACACTCATCGAGGAACCGCTGGCATTGAGCTAGGAGGTGGGCCAGCTCAATGTCCTGAGTTGGTCAATGGCAGCAATTCGTCCACCTGTGGTGATTATGTTACAGATACACCTGCCGACCCCAAGCAATGGTCAATTTCTAGTTGTGCTTACATCGGTACCGGTACTGACGCAAATGGCGCGCATTACTCGCCATTAACGGACAATGCAATGTCCTATGTGTTACCAAGTTGTTTACAGAGTTTTACGCCACTGCAAATAGCCAGGATGCATACGGCGATTGATAATAGTGCAATCCTAAGAAACGCGATGAGTCAAATTACCGGTCCTAACATTGTTTGTACAACCGGAACTTACAGCATAAGCAATTTTCCCTCTGGTGCTGCTATTACCTGGAGCGTAAGCGGAAATATCAACATTTCCGGCCCAACTAATAATAGCACTGTAAGTGTAGCCAAAATTTCAGATGGCCCAGGTTCAATTACCGCGCAAATCACAACGTCATGTGGTACCATCTCCGTCACCAAATCTGTGATAGTGGGAACCGGTCCAATGTCTGTTTCCTACAATTCAGGGATTTTTGTTCACCGTTCGATCACTAATTGTGCTAATCTTCAAGAAGGAGATATGGCTAATTGGTATGAAGGAGATATTCAGATTGAGCAACCGTTAGACGGCACCGTTACTTGGACACGAGTTGGCGGCGGAGTTAATGCACAGATAACAGGCTCTGGCCGTCTATATCATATCGGCATGAGATCTGGTCAAGCAACGTATAATTTGACTATTACCAACGGATGTGGTTCTATTACTAAAACTATTACATTCTACACCAACAACGCAACGGCCTGTCCTTAAATAAAAGTTGATTTTACGCACGCGAAGGAGTCTAAAATGTATAAAGTGATTCTAAAGTTATTGGTTTAATATCATATTGTTTTACCAGAATAAGCCCGATAAAATACCGGGCTTATTCCATTTAAAATAACTTCTCTCCTTTGATTGTTATAATAGTACAGTCTCCCTTTAACGTGCAAAAGAAAAATCGGTTGGATATGATTTGGCCACTCGAACGAGATTCCTACGCACCCCTAGAAGTTCACCGTATCCGCCCTATAAACTATATATTTGATTTTTGAACCAGATTTTTATAGTTCCGGAGATCGTTCTTTTAAGTTTTTATAATTTATGGTCTCGGTGTTTTCGCATCCCCCTCCGTCTGGAGATAATCCCTGGAGCTGCCAAATGTGGGCAACGGGGTGCTGCTGTGCCGGACTGGGCTGTAATCGAAAAGCCCCGTTTCCCCAGCGTGATGCTGTACTGTGTGCAGAATTCCTTCCGCGTTAATCCTCTCTCCAGCCGTTGACAGACCAGGGCAGACTGGTATTCTTTATACTCTTTCATATCCTTAATATTCTGAGAGTAAAGCCAAAGACCGATTGATCAGAAAATATACAGTTGGTCGGCGGCGGATACGTTTCACCCGATTCTGTTTCCTTTCAGGTCGAACAAGAACTAAAAGTCAGGACTGGGTTTAGTCTCCGCAATGGACACGGATATCCTTTTGTTTTATAATTAAAGCAGTCGTATCTTTAATTTTGTAAAATAAAAATCCCAAGTCATGAAAAAATTCTTAATCAATTCAATGTTTAGCATGTTATTGCTAACCTACGCTGCAACCACACTTGCGCAACGAGAGATATCCATTGGGGATTACCTCTCGCCCACTTACGCTCCAATGCTAATCAATAAAAAAACGGATTTACGAGCGTCTCCGTTTTTAAGTGCAGATTGGCTAGTCGGAGATGTAGTCCTGGACGACGGAAAAACATATCAGAACGTCAAGTTTAACTACGACCAAGCCTCCGAATCACTTGTCATTGAAGTAAACGGCAACACATATGCTCCGAATAGGCAGGTAAAAAAGTTTACGTACTTGGATAACGGAGATACCGTGGCTTTTAAAAGCGGCTATCTACCGGAGGACCAAACATTAGTTGAAGTCTTATATGAAGGAAACACCACTCTGCTGAAGCACACCAAAAAATCTAAAATTCAGCGGGAAGACCATTTTACGGGCAACACCGAAATCAATTTCGTACCAAGGACAGATTATTATCTGGTTAAAGGAAATGAGCTACGAAAAGTGTCGGCCACTGAAAAAGGGATATTAGATGCGTTGGCTGATAAAAAATCTGCTTTAAAAAGCTATGTGAACGAACGTCATGCCAACTTAAAAGACGATCGTGTTCTTGCAGCTCTTATCGAATATTATGATTCGTTGTAATAACCTATTGGAATAGCGAAAGAGCAAATATTTGTAATTCAAAAAAAATGGCAAAGCGATTTAAAACCGCTTTGCCATTTTGGTTTCAGGCTCTGTCGACAAGCCAATTACGGCTCATCCTCCAAAAAGCCGGTCCGCTTATATCCAGATATTATCCAGGGCGTTTCTATTTGCACGCCATCTTCATCAACATCGTCACTAAATTTCAGTTCGAAATAAATGGAATCTGTTGGCGTGTTCGATCCAGGGCCTCTCGCTGCGCCTTTAAGAATCTTACCATTTGCGACTTCAAATGTCATATCGTAATACTCATTTTGAGCAGGTGTAGACGTAGAAAAAGTCATGTTAGCAAGATCAACACTTACTTTTCCTTTTGTTTCCCAGAAAGATTCCAAATCATCCAACCACATTTCTGTGGCACTATTTGCTGCAGTGTTATACGTTGAGAAATGCGCATCATAGGAGTCACCTCCCCTCGACGCGGTCACATACCATTCACCTGCCATAGCTTCTACAGCCGTTCCCCCCACCTCTTCTTCCTTTTGGCAGGAAGTGAAGACCAGTGTCGATAAAATAAAAATACTTACTATCTTTTTCATATGAATATTTTCTAATAGCGGTTATTGTTTCGTCCAATTTCTCGGCACATCTATTAGTCCGTTTTGATCCAGCAACGAAACCGTTAATGCCAGAGCATTACCTGTCAATGTACCAGAACCCAACACTCTGCCAAATGATGTATTTGTAAGTGGGAGTATCAAATCTTTGCCATTGCTTGTCAATATATAACAAGGGACGGGACTAGGGCCCCAGAGATTATTCATGTAATAAAAACCCGGAGCATATTTTGTTATTGTACCAACGTAGACATTACCGTTATATTTATAACTGCCCGCTATGTTGACACCTTCTTGTTCCGCCGCTGGAATTACCGCAACGATCCTTGTCACAGATCCGGGGTAACCATCATTATTAACCGCAGAATATTTTACTTCATATACACCAACGGTGTTAACGTTCACATTTCCGCTAACAGTTACCGGTTTTTCTTCCTCACCCTCCTTAGCTACCGCTCCCTCATCAACAAACTCCTCTCCGAGCGGAACCGACATGTATGCATCACCGTTTAATTGGATATCCACAAACTGGGTTTCGAAAGAGACTCCTTCCGATTCTAATTTTTCGCAGCCTTGCAGCGCCACAATTGTCGCTACCAAGCCCCATATATATTTTCTCATTGTCATTTCTGTTTAATAACACAAAACTATTTCTTGTCCCACCAAACTTTGGTTGTGATAGGTACGATAGCAGGAACATTCGGATTGCGATTCCGCTCATCCTGCGGAATAATTAACCTTTTGGGATATTGCCCGCCTGTTACACCATTCTTCGGATAAACAAACTGTCCGGCTACATATGACAGGTCTGTTGAATATACGGGGCTGGTTCTCGGATATCCTGTTCTATTCTTTTCAATAAAGCCTTCTAGTGCATGAGCTCCGGGAAATGAGGCCCATTTCTGCACAATAATTGCTTCCAATTTCGCTTCAAAGTTACCGGACGTAGGGTAAGCATATACACCGTCGGGGGCAGTAAAATCAGCTGCTCGATCCCCAACCCCGTATTGCGCAAACGCGGCTTCAACACCTCGGTTGTAGAGCTCGATTGCCCCTTCACCCTCGTAATAACGCTCCAATGCCTCAGCTTGCAAAAAATAAGACTCAGCTTCCGAAATAAAGTAAACTGGGTCAACTGCCGCTGCTTTGGCAACAGATATATCAGCTAAATCCGGATCTGGGTTGTTGTAGTCACCTTGATGGTTTCCTGAATACGTTGATGCTCCCGCAGTCGTCGTAAAATATGAGCCGATTCTAGGGTCGTCATTCGCCTCTAAAAAGGACAAAAAGGTAACACTTGCCCGTAGATTCGTTGTTGTATTCAATCTCCTGAAGTTGAACTCGTAAAACGGATTGCTTTTGTCTTGGGTACCTTCAAAAATCGCCAGTTCGGCATCGGTATCTAAAAACTGTGCACCATTGTCATACATGGCTCGTATTCCTGCCTCTGCTTCCGCTGGCTGGGCATAGACCATTCTAAGGTATAACTTTAACTTCAAGGTATTAGCAAATTTCACCCAATTGGCCATGTCAAATTTAAAAACCACATCTAAAGCCTTCTCTTCATCTTCCATGTTGGGATCCACCGGATCTGCACCCGCTTGTAATGCAAGCGCGTTATCTAGTTCTGCAATCAACTTCTGATAAATCTGATAACCCTCCTCATAGGCAGGTGTTAGGTTTTCTACTCCTTGAAAAGCCTCGTCATAAGGAAGTGTATCATAAAGGTCGACCATCACTTGATAGGTATACGCCTTCATCACTGTGCCCATCAAAAGGTAGTGCCAATCTTCGGTTTCCTGCGCTTTTTGAATAACAAAATGATAGTCATTCAGCGCACCCGAAAATACTTCATTGAACCGGCCGTTCAGATTACTTTGATTTACATTATATGAATCAAAATCCCGATATTGGTTCGAAACTGAGCTTTGTGTCCAATACTGTGCCCAAATACCGCCCAATATGGCATATTCCCCTCCCAAAGCACCCGCAGTAGAAGCTACAGCTGCAGGAAATACTAATTCTGGTGTACCTTTATCTACCTCAGGATTATTGGGATCCTGATTAATATCCAATGCCTTTTCGCAAGCACTGAATGTTAGTAGGGAGCCCAAACCAATGGTGGCTATCCTTCCCTTCAAACTCTTTATATCTATTTTCATCTTTCAGTCAATTAAAACGTTGCCCTTAATGATAAACCATAAGACCTAGTGGTTGGTCCGCCTGCGAACTCACCTAAATCGCCCCTAAGGTCATTGTTATACGTACTAACATCGGGATCTATAAATCCGTTTTCTGCAGGCACCCACAACAACAGATTGCGACCAAATGCCGTTAGAGATAGCCCATCCAAGCCGATACGAGACGCAATTGTTTTCGGGAACGCATAAGATAGCGTCACATCCCGTAAGCGTAAGGACGTTTTATCCAATACCGTCCTGCGAGACTCGGTTTGCGTGGTGGAACCGTTGTTGAATAGCGAATAATAGTTTTCTACAGATATAGGCGTTGTGTTCTCTACATAAGAAACATTACCTTCGGAATCCGTTATTTCATTAACCGAGTTCGGGAAAACATACGGATTTCTATCGTTATACGTGGTTCTCACTGAGTTTCCTATAAAGTCAGTAAGTTGGGACGTATAACTCCAAAATTTCCCTCCTTTGCGGTAGTCAAATGCGAAGCCTAAACTCCAGCTGTTCAATCGGAGGGTATTGGTTAACCCCATGGTAAAATCACGCTGGCTATTTCCGAAAACCTCTTTGTCGTCTGCTTGAAGCGGAATACCATTTGACGGATTAACAATAACATTACCATTCGGATCGCGTTTTTCAACTGGCCCTTTATACACTCCTAGCGGTTGTCCTTTGACAGCAACGAAGTCGACATCATAACCGCTGGCAATCACCACTTCATTAAGGCCTTCCGGCAGTTCTATTACTTTATTGCGGTTACGCGCAAATACATAGTTCAAATCCCATGAAAAGATATCTGACTTAACAGGTGTCACATTGAAAGCCAATTCGATCCCTTTGTTTTCCACCAAACCGAAGTTCATTACGAGAAAGCCGTATCCGGATGTATGTGCGATCGGCACTGGTAGTATCTGTCCGTCTGTACGTTTGTTGTAATAACTAAAGTCAAAACCAAGGCGATTATTCAGAAACCGTACATCAGCACCTAATTCGTATTCCGTAGTTATTTCTGGCTCTAAGGCACTGTTGCCAATCTGATTTGCGACCTCGAATGAACCGACGCCACCTAAGGGGAAGGTAATATTACCGAAACCAAGCAGCACATCGCCACCGGTGAGTAACGAACTCAGCAAATAAACCCCGGCGTCGTTACCGGTTTGCCCCAAACTAGCCCTTAATTTAGCAAAGCTGATGCCGTTGTCTTTCAATGAAGGGGCTAAATCTGTCAGGACCAAGCTTAAGTTTGCGGCTGGATAAAAGAAAGAATTCTTGCCGATCGGTAACGTTGAAGACCAGTCGTTTCTTGCATTCAGCGAGAGGAATAAATAATCGCGAAAACCAAAGTTTGCTTGAGCATACGCACCAAACAACCTTCTCTTTGTATAATCTGCCGAAGTTGTAGGAGGCGCAGATGAATTGGAAAGGTTGTAAAATCCTGGTACCGTAAGATTCGCAATAGAGGACGTCTGTACTCGGGTCTCACGTTGGTTGTAGTTCCAACCTAATAAGCCGTCGAACGTAAAATCCTCATTGATCGGAGCGTTGAAATTCAACAATATGTCCGTGTTGAATTCGCCGTAATACCGGGCTTCTTCCATAACCCCGCCGACATCCGCCTGACGGGACGCGTTCGGACTATTGCCATCAGGTCTGTTGATGGCCTGCCAGTCTTTCAGGCGTGAATTTGTGAAATCACCTCCGACTCGGACGGTTGAAGAAAGCCAATTGGCAAATTCATATCCGAGTTCGGCATTTCCATAAACCCGATCGCTATTAAAGTCGTTGCCGTTTTCGTTTAACACGAAGTACGGGTTCTGTGCATAAGGCGTATAGAAGGTGTTAATGTCATAAAATTTTGCTTTGTAATCTTTGCCATCCACAATGCTGATATCCCGCGGAAACTGGATAAGTTCCTGGAACATAGTCGCCCCTGTATTAGTGCCTTGCCCGGTTGCTATAAATTTGGCTTTTCGGCCAACATAATTGAGTGACCCAGAGGCCGTAAATTTCTCATATTTTGTAGAACCCCGAAGGCTTACCGTATTCCGCTTGTAGGAATCCGCATCGGTGGGGACAATACCGTCGCTTGAAATGTTTCCATAGGATAAATAAAACGTAGAACGTTCATTACCCCCACTGATTGCTAAGTTGGTATTTAGTTCCGTCCCCGTGGTATAAAAATCACGGATATTATCCTCCAATGCTACGAAAGGTTTTACGAGACGTGCATTGTCTACCGTATTTCCCCAAAGTCTGTTGGCTCCGTCAAGACGCGGCCCCCAGCTTCCCTGCTCAATTGGATCAAATATGCCGCTCCAGCCTTGTCCGAAGGTATTTTGGAGTCTAGGTAGCATTAATATGGACGATAGCGTGGTTGAATGATTCAGGTCGACGGAAATCTTGCCGGCCTTCCCCTTCTTGGTTGTTATAACAATAACACCATTAGCAGCACGAGAACCATATAAACTCGTTGCTCCTGCTCCTTTTAATACGTTAATAGATTCAATGTCCGCGGGATTGATATCATTCGCATTGTTCCCGAAGTCCGTAGAACGATTGACGGGCTCCGCTTCTCCAAACGTACTGTTATTTACGGGAACCCCATCGATTACATACAGGGGTTGGTTATTTCCTGTAATCGAAGAATATCCACGTAAAACCACTTTTGTTGATGCACCGGGTGCGCCAGATTGCGAAGTAATATTTGCACCAGCAATTTTACCCTGTAAACCGTCGAACATACTAACCGGCGAGGTCCTGGTAATGTCTTCCGAATCGACTTTCGTAGCTGAATACCCCAAACTTTTCGATTCCCGAGAAATACCGAGTGCCGTAACCACCACTTCTTCCAACGTAGAAGCATCTTCCGCCAACTGAATATTAATAGTCGACTGGCTTCCTATCGTTACTTGCTGCGTGGCATATCCCAAAAAACGGAATTCAAGTTGGGATATCGACGCCGGAACGTCAATCGAAAACATCCCTAACTCATCCGTTTGTGTCAAGGCACTGCCACCAACAGCCATTACCGAAACCCCTGATATCGGGGCACCGTCCGTCGCTGAAGTCACTCTACCACTGATTCTCCTGTCTTGGGCATAGGCTGATCCAATCAGCAGTATCCCCAACATAAAGAAACATAGTAATTTTTGTTTCATGTGTTTGTGAATTTGGTTAAAAAATAGTCGTTAAAAAAAGTGTTGAATTACCCCAATAGTCCTGCATATCGTCGACAGGGGGGCGCGAATAAAAAAGCAAAAAATCGTGAATTACTCTCCTGGTTTAATGACGAGCCGGTACCGTCTACTTTCTATGGTCCTTGTCCGATACATCACTTTACTCTCCTTAAATAGGTAGCCACAATGATAAATGTCGAAATCTTACGGGTAATTAATTTGGCCGAACACCGATATGTTTGTATCGATTTGGTAGATGCCAATTACAAGTGCTTGTCGCGTAAAAATTACCCAATAGTTTGTGTCTACGTGTGCTGTTTTCTATGTGTGTGTTAGTTATCGCTGCGCCAAAAATACAACATAATCTTTCAACAGCAAAAAATTCAAAAAAAAAAGTTAAAAAATGTTAATTCATGTAGGAGGCTGATATCCAAAAAGATTTTTAGTACTTTCGTTACAATAATTTAAAAGAAGCCATGCGTGCAAAAACCATTTTCATCATCGTAGTAACCGTATTGGTCACGGTCGTACTCATGAAAAACATGGATGAAGTGAATTTTTGGATATTCGGAACCCGTACCGTCCCAAAACTGGCCGTGTTGGGTACCATGTTCTTCATTGGTGTGATTGTGGGGTATCTGTTGGGACGCCCCAAAAGAAAACAGCGAAATCTGGAGGAACCTGCGGCCGACCCGAGCTTCGAAGTCAACAAGCCCCTGGATCCGGCGGACGAGGATTACATCAGGTGAGGCAGACGGAAATACACGTGGTGCAGCCCGTTAGCGTAACGGTACCCTACTTCTGCCTGATACAGCTGGGCAATCGCTTTAACCACGGCCAGTCCGAGACCGGTAGAAGACGACTGGTCTGCCGACCGATAAAAACGGGCAAACATTTTTTCGGAATCCAACGGTTGTGGCTTGCCGGTGTTGGCGATTTCAAATCCGTCTTTTTCGATGGTAACGGTAACCCGCCCCCCGTCATGGTTATGGACAATTGCATTCTTTAACAGGTTCGAAATCAACACATCGGCGAGATCCCCATTAAAAAGCCGTTGGAATTTTGCTTTTTCAATTCTGTCTAAGGTGATATTCCGATAATGGAGAAGTTCCTCAAAGTCATCGACGTGAAGCCGTAATCGCTCGTTGAAATCCACCATCTCTTCCTTCGGGAATTGCCGGTTCTCAATTTTGGAGAGCAGCAGCAGCGACTTGTTGAGCCGGGTCATCCGCTCCAGGTATTGGATGGCATTTGCCAGTAATTGTGCCTGCCCTTCCTTCCCCTGGGATTGTTCAAGCAATAGCTCCAGCTTATTTATAGCGATGGCCAAGGGCGTTTGCAGTTCATGTGAAGCATTTTCAATAAATTGTTTCTGCTGTTGGAATACCGCAATATTGGCTTTGAGCAGCTCCGCAACCGTATTATTCATATCCTGAAATTCCGTCACTTTGGTCTGTGGTGGATTAAATGTCTTATCCTCCCCTAGCTTAAACCCTCTCAACGCATGTTGTAATTGATAGAATGGGCGCCATATTTTGCGAAGTACCCAATTGTTGATAATGAATGCGCTTGCAATCACCGCGACATAGAGCCACAGCAGCGCGTGCAGTAGGTCAGCAACCAGATCATCGCCCTCGACCATGGAGGTGATGATCTTTAACTCGTAATATTGTGACTGCGGCGTGGAAAAATACGTGGTGAGCATACGCATAATTTCGTAGTCCTCTTCATACTCCATGTACATGGCGGTGTCCCTGAACTCCTCGGTAGCCTGCAAGGCGAATTCGCGATCCACAGGACGTATTGCATAGTTGCTTTCGTCAAATCGGCTTTTGGCTAACAACGACGTATCACGGCTGGCTTTCTTTATGATGAGCATTTTGTAATTTTCCAGGCCATCGTCAATGCTATCATACACTTCATCCATCATGCTGAAATAAAAAACCACAGCCCAGATGCTCAGTATAAACACCAGCGAAGCCGACAGGTACAGCAGCGTATGATTGAGCAGCTTCATCTATACGGTTAACTTATAACCGACTCCATAGATTGCCTGAATCTCCAGGTTAGCGCCGTGGTCCTTTAACTTTTTCCGCAGGTTCTTGATTTGGGAATAAATAAAATCGAAATTGTCCGCATTGTCCATATGGTCTCCCCAGACGTGTTCTGCCAACGCAGATTTATAGATTAATCGGTTCTTATTGACAACAAAAAAAGCTAATATATCGAATTCCTTCCGGTTAAGGTGAATCGCCTCACCATCCACGCTCAATGCTCGCCCGTTGAAATCCAACTCCATGTTATTCAATTTGACGACGTTCCCCCCATCCAGTGCTTTCCGCCGCAAAACCGCTTTAATGCGTGCGTTGAGTTCGGCCAAATGGAAAGGCTTTGTCAGATAGTCATCCGCACCCAGATTCAATCCCTCCAACTTATCATCCAACGAATCTTTGGCCGAAATAATAATCACATTATCCCGCTTCTGCTTGGACTTCAATGCTCGCAGTAAATTCAGGCCGTTTCCATCGGGCAAGCCCACGTCCAGCAAAATACAATCGTAATCATACAATGCGATTTTCTCCATGGCGGAGTGAAAATCCGCGGCTGACTCGACAATATATTGCTCCTTCTGCAAAAATTGGACAATATTATCCCGCAAGCCCTGCTCGTCTTCGATGATAAGTAGCTTCATGTCTCAAAGATATCACGAAAATCTGTAAAAAGGCTGGAGGAAGAAGATTGGTTAGGATACGCAAAAGCAACCTAGTGACGCGGACCGCAGGGAGCGTTACAGTTGTGTTGCGTATCCTAACCAATTGGGGGGGGGGGTAAATAATGGTAATAGGTACGTTCATTGCTGGTGTTTTCGGCCTACGGCAAATCAAGCCTCGGAGACGTAAGCGAGGCGCGGCGGGTCCCAGCTTGCGAGCAGTAGGCCGAAAAACACTAGCCCTTTACTTCTTTAGGTCTTCCTTTACTTCTTTCGCGGTTTCATCGATCTTTTCGCCTACCCTCTTGGCCGCGTTCTTTACGTCGGTAGCGGCAGCTTTCGAAGCTTCCTGTACTTCTTCTTTCGCGTTTTTCACGCCCGCTTTGATACCCTCTTTTGCATCTTCAAACGTGGATTTGGCGTTGTCTCCCAATTCTTCTGCCTTCGCACCAATCGTATCACCCGCTTCCTCCAATGTGTCCAATACGGAGTCTACTTGTTCGCCTACGGTATGGTCGTGATCATGCCCATCGTGATGGTGATCATGTTCCGCATGGTCATGGTCGTGTGTTTCGGTTCCGGACGTACCATTGTTGCAGGCGGCAAAAAACAAAGCTCCGGCAAATAAGGCTGTCAATGCTATTTTTTTCATGTTTAATAAATTTTTATGAATGCTGTAGAAACAATTGTTATACCAAAATGTTTTTTGCGCTATCGCGTACGGTTTTTGGCAGTCCACTTTCGGCCCGGAGGCCGCTGAACTATTAAAAATGGTATTCACTTTCAATTTCAATAAATACTTCCCTTTGCGGCTTCTAATGTATTTTTTAGTAGCCCCACAATGGTCATTAATCCAACGCCCCCCGGTACTGGCGTTATCCATGACGATTTGGGTGCAACCTGCTCGAAATCGACATCGCCATAAAGCTTATAACCTGATTTGGTTAAGCTACTTACCTCTCTATTCATACCTACGTCAATCACGATCGCTCCTTCCTTCACCATATCAGCGGTGATAAAGTTCTTTTTGCCAACGGCGGCAACCACGATGTCAGCCCGCAATACCTCTTCTTTGATATCCCGGGTACGGCTATGGGTAAGCGTCACCGTACAATTTCCCGGTTTGCTGTTCCGCGCCAGTAGGATGCTCATGGGACTGCCTACGATGTTGCTCCTTCCCACTACCACTGCATGCATACCGGATGTGTCAATGCCATAATGGGTAAGCATTAGCAGAATACCATAAGGGGTAGCCGGAATGAAGCAAGGCAAGTTGCGTTGCATGCGGCCGAGGTTAACCGGATGAAATCCATCAACGTCCCTCCGATAGTCAATTGCTTCGGTTACCCGTTCCGGATCGATGTGTTTGGGCAGGGGAAGCTGAACAATCACTCCGTCCACTCGACTATCTGCGTTGAGCTCTTTGATTTTAGCCAGGAGTTCGTCTTCCGAAATGCTGGTATCGAAATGAATATTGGTCGACTCAAATCCCACTTGTTCACAGTTACGCATTTTGCTGGCCACATAGGTTTCGCTTGCGCCGTCGTTACCGACCAATATAGCAACAAGATGAGGTTTCCGACCAGTCTTTGTTAGAAAGGCCGCAGCCTCCTGTTTGATATCTTCCTTGATTTTCGCTGATACGAGTTTACCGTCTAATAGATTCATGATAATTGAAAATTGAAAGTTGAAATTGAAAGTTGAACGTTATGCGGCTAATCCAACTTCAGCACGGCCATGAATGCCGACTGGGGAATTTCCACATTCCCAACTTGACGCATTCGCTTCTTACCTTTCTTTTGCTTTTCGAGCAGCTTACGTTTACGGGAAATATCCCCTCCGTAACATTTAGCGGTCACATCTTTGCGTAACGCCCGGATATTTTCGCGGGCGATGATTTTTGCACCGATTGAAGCTTGTATGGCGATTTCAAACTGTTGCCGCGGTAGCAGCTCTTTTAACTTTTCGCATATTTTCTTTCCGAATTCGTAGGAATTGCTCCGGTGGATAAGCGACGACAGGGCGTCAACGGGTTCACCGTTCAAGCGGATATCCAGCTTAACCAGATCCGACTGCCGATAGCCGATTTGATGATAATCAAAAGAAGCGTATCCCTTCGATATGGTTTTCAGCTTATCGTAAAAATCAAAGACGATTTCGCCCATAGGCATTTCGAACACCAGCTCCACGCGGTCTGCCGTGAGGTAGGATTGATTGATGATGATCCCGCGCTTCTGGATACAGAGAGACATCACAGGCCCCACAAATTCAGCCTTCGTGATGATGTTGGCTTTGATATAGGGCTCCTCCACATAGTCCAATTTGCTGGGATCGGGCAGGTCCGATGGGTTATGCACAACAATTTCTTGCTGGTCTTTCGTAAGATAAGCCTTGTAGGAAACGTTCGGCACCGTGGTAATCACCGTCATGTCAAATTCCCGTTCGAGGCGTTCCTGGATAATTTCCATGTGCAGCATGCCGAGAAAGCCGCAACGAAAGCCAAACCCAAGCGCGGCGGAGGACTCCGGTTCAAACACCAGCGAAGCATCGTTAAGCTGCAGGCGATGCATGCTCTCGCGCAATTCTTCAAAATCCTCCGTATCTACCGGATAGATTCCGGCAAATACCATCGGCTTTACCTCTTCAAATCCCTTTATTGCGTCCTTGCTCGGGCGCGCAACATGGGTAATGGTATCCCCCACTTTTACCTCCCTTGCCTCTTTGATACCGGAGATGATGTAACCCACGTCGCCCGTGCGGATAACCTCTTTGGGCACTTGATTGAGACGCAATGTACCTATTTCGTCGGCAATATATTCTCGGCCAGTAGCCATAAACTTTACCTTATCACCCTTGCGTATTTCTCCGTTTTCTACTTTGAAATAAGCCATGATGCCCCGAAAGGAGTTAAATACGGAATCAAAAATCAAAGCTTGCAAAGGTGCACCCGGATCGCCGACGGGCGACGGGATGCGATCTACAATCGCGTTCAGGATATCTACCACACCGAGGCCGGTTTTTCCCGAAGCCGGAATGATATCTTCCCGCTTACCACCTATCAGATCCACAATCTGGTCTTTCACTTCCTCAGGCATTGCTCCGGGCAGGTCCATCTTGTTAAGTACGGGAATGATTTCCAGATCGTGTTCCAGCGCCAGGTATAAATTGGAGATGGTCTGCGCCTGAATCCCTTGCGAAGCATCCACAATAAGCAAGGCTCCCTCACAGGCGGCAATGGACCGGGATACTTCGTATGAAAAATCCACGTGCCCGGGGGTATCTATGAGATTCAACACATACTCCTGCCCGTCTTTTACATAATTCATCTGAATGGCGTGGCTTTTGATGGTGATGCCCCGCTCCCGCTCCAAGTCCATGTTATCCAAAAGCTGGGCCTGGGCCTCCCGTTGGGTAATGGTATTCGTAAACTCCAACAACCTATCTGCCAGTGTACTTTTACCGTGGTCTATGTGCGCAATGATACAAAAATTGCGAATATGGTTCATTCGAAAATAATTTTAGCAGAAGCGGCTTTGTGAAACCGCTACTCATCGCTTCGCGTTGGCGCTGATAGACGGGATTCATGCAAATCGACTTCAAACGGCAAAGATAGTTTTTTGAGAGAATATTTACGGATGGGTTTGTATCTTTGAGGTGAAATTAATCAGGTGATGCTATGCGATTGTCCATTCTTCTGACAAGTAAATACCGATTATTGAGCCTTGCTGCGATCGTGGACGTATTTGAAACGGTCAACCGCTTCTTGCACGAAGAAGGTAAATCGGAATTGTTTGAGATCAGCTTCGCGGGTGCCTCCGATACAGAAGTGATTCCAGACAGCCTTAGCCATATTGCCTATGTGCCGATCGGCAGAGGCCAATCCTACGATCTGATTTTTATTCCCGCTTTCGGACAGGTCGATATGGCGAAGACGCTGGAAGACAACCGGTGCTTTATTCCCTGGCTTCATGAGCAGTATGCACGGGGTGCTATATTGGCTAGCAACTGCACGGGAGCCTTTTTATTGGCCGCTTCCGGATTGCTCGACGATCGTCGTGCTACCACACACGTGGATGCGGTGGAGAAATTGGCGGCATATTTCCCAAAAATCAAACTGGAACAGGATGCGGTGGTAACGCACGATGCCAATATTTATACAAGCGGGGGCGCGACCAGCGGGTTTCACGTTATGCTGGCGTTGATACAGAAATGCTGTGGCAGGGAGATGGCCATACGCATTGCGAAAAGTTTTGCCATTGACATGGACCGCGAAAACCAGGCATATTTCGGGCATTTTTCACCCATGGAAACACACGATGACGAATTGGTCATGCGCGTCCAGCACAAAATCAAAAATCAATTTCCCGAAATTAAGAGCATCGAGGAGGCGATTGCTGACATTCCCGCCAGCAGACGTAATTTTGTAAGAAGATTTAAACAGGCAACGGGGTTAACTCCCATACGGTACCTGCAAAAGACCAAAATAGAAGCGGCGAAACGATTGCTGGAAAACACGGAGAAGGGGTTGTTTGAGATTATGCTGTGTGCGGGATACAACGACATGAAAAATTTCCGGCAACTGTTCAAGGAAAATACCGGCATGACGCCAAAGGCGTACCGGGATAAATTTGCTATGCGCTTTGAGCCCATAATTTAACTGAGAGGGAACATGGTATTACGGATATTCTATAAATCATTATATGCATTCGTCATTTGCTCCTGCTGGGTGCTGAGCGGAAACGCCCAACCCACGCCCGGCAAGGAAAAAATTGTGATCAGTTTCCCCGGCGAATCCCGCTGGAAAAGCACCAAGATTCCCAAAGACACAAAAGGCATCCGAGGTATTGCATACACCGTAAAGGAAGGTAAGGCACAAAATGCACCCGTGAAGACCGTTACGGTGACTACCATCGACCGCCGTTACTATCCGATGAAAGCAGAAGGAACTCCCGAAGAGAAATGGGAGTTTGAAAAAGCCGGTTGTCCCGAAGCGACACTGGATATTGTCGACAGAACGACCGTAGAAGGCCGTACCTCCATTCTGTATGCCGTCGGGTCCACCAAATCACCGGAAGGGGACTGTGGATCAACGGTATTACTTACCTACGTGGCGGAAGGGCCTACGGCGCTGCATACCGTTGAGTTGGCGATTCCGCAGGAACGGTTTACCCCCGAATTGCGGCAGCAATGGCGCGATGCCTTACTGCAAAGCCGGATTGAATAACCCCTACCGCTGCGGACTATCCAACAGAACCCGTTCGCCGCGCATCGCGGATTCCCTTGCCGCTTGCAGAATTTCAACAACGATCAGGTTGTTTGACAGCGAAGACAAATCATCCGTTCCATCGGCATCGCCGTTCAGCAGGGCCGTTAGGTACGACAGATGGTCATTGAAGTACGTCGTCTCCAATGGCAAGGATTCCTGTTCACGTGCACTGGAATACCGGAGCAGTGTGTGGGCGTCCACCGCATGAAGCGAAGTGGCTTCACCGTACACCTGCAAGTCCTTGATGCTATAGGGCCAGTCCCACGAAGCTTGAATAATACCCGTTGTGCCGTTTTTGTATTCCAAAATGAGGGTTGCGTCATCATCCACCCGAGGATAGGTAGCTGGTTTGAGCTGCCTCGTCACGGCGGTAACCGCTACCGGACGTTCGCCATTCATAAGCCAAGTCATCAAATTGGCACCATAGCAGCCGAAATCAATCAATGCGCCGCCTCCGTTTTTCGTGGGATCGGTAAGCCAATTCAGAAAATCTTCGCTGCATCCGATTTCCTTTGGCCCCTGATGGCCATCTTTCACCATTACTTTTTTCAAAGGACCGATAGTTCCCTTTTCCACCAATTGTTTTAAGGTTTGGTTACTGTCATACCAGGTGGTTTCATAATTGGTAAATACGGGAGTGCGGTGTTCCGCGGCCAACTGCGCAATTCGCCGCGCCTGTTCGTTGTTGACGGCCAACGGCTTTTCTACCATCAGTGGCACCTTCAGGGGCAGGCAAACCTCGGCGACATCCACGTGTTCGGAAATGGCATTATAGGCTAACACCACATCGGGATGAATGACGTTCAGCATCTCGCCTACGGTACTAAAAAACAGGGAATCAGGCAACTCATAATTTTTTCGGTAACGATCCACCAATCGGGTATTTGCCTCAGCAATTCCTACGACCTCTATCCTCCGTTCCTGGTAAGCGCGCAGCAACGTATGTACGTGATCGTGGCTCAATCCAGCGACTGCTACCTTAAGGCGCTCCTGCGCCACAGCTCCGCCAAGTAACAGTGGGATCGCGAAAAATACGGTTAAAAAACGAAGGGTTGGCACCATCATTGTATTCATAGAAACATTATTAAATGCCAAGTATAGGAAAAATTAACAGATATTTCCTATGTTTACCGCTGTAAAGTTATTAAACATGAAAATTGTAAGTAATTGTATATTAATGTCATGCATTGGCGCATTAGCCATCTCTTACCAAGGTTGCAAGCCTAAACAAGTTGTTCTTCAGCCTTCGGCAGAAGTTGTTGAACGAGACGTCCCCGAAGAGCGGGTCGTAGCCGAACCCCAGAAAAAAGAGGCAACCCCCGCACCTACACAATCGACGCCCAGTCCGGTGTCTCCGCCGAATTATAATTTTAGAAACATTCAGTTCGAATTTGATTCATCGGTACTGAAAACCGAATCATACGCCGTTCTCGACCAAATCGGCCGGGAAATGCAAAAAGATCCCGATGCCAAATTCATCATTGACGGCCATGCGTCCGTCGAAGGCACGGCGGCCTACAACATGGAGTTGTCTATCGATAGGGCCAACGCTGTGAAACTCTATTTGGTCAACTCCGGCATCGATGGAAATAACCTAACCGTAAAGGGGTACGGTGCCACAAAACCCATTGCTTCCAATGATTCAGAGTCTGGAAGGGCGCAAAACCGACGGGTAGAAATCAGGCATGTAGAGTAAAAGGCGGGAATGGCTGATTTTAAATACAACCTGCGGGGAGTATCCGCTGCCAAGGAAGACGTACACAACGCCATCAAGAACCTTGACAAGGGATTATTCCCAAAGGCATTCTGTAAAATCATACCCGATATCCTAACGGGTGATGAGGCATGGTGCAACATTATGCATGCTGACGGAGCTGGCACGAAATCATCGTTGGCTTATGTTTATTGGCGGGAAACCGGCGATCTTTCCGTATGGAGGGGCATCGCTCAGGATGCCATTGTCATGAACCTCGATGATCTTCTGTGCGTGGGAGCGACCGATAATATCCTGCTTTCATCGACGATCGGACGTAATAAAAATCTTATCCCGGGAGAGGTTATTGCAGAGATCATTAATGGCACAGAAGAAATATTGGCAGAGCTTCGTGATCTTGGCATCGGGATCCACTCCACAGGAGGAGAAACCGCAGATGTCGGCGATCTCGTGCGTACCGTTATTGTGGATAGCACGGTTACCTGCCGCATGAAACGCGACGATGTCATTTCCAATCATCGTATCCAATCGGGCGATGTTATCGTCGGACTGGCTTCCTTTGGCCAGGCGGATTACGAACGCGAATACAACGGTGGTATGGGATCCAACGGGTTGACCTCCGCAAGGCATGACGTGTTTCACAGGTCAGTTGCTGAACGGTTTCCTGAAAGCTACGATCCTTCGGTTCCCGATGAATTGGTGTTTTCAGGCACGAAACGATTGACCGACGAAATCGAAATTCCGGGATACGGAACAGTCACTGCGGGCAAACTTATCCTGTCGCCTACACGGACGTATGCGCCCGTCATTAAGCAGGTGCTTGACAGGCATCGCTCCGATATCCATGGCATGGTACACTGCAGTGGCGGCGCGCAAACCAAAGTTCTCCATTTTATCGATAACCTGCACGTTATCAAAGACAATCTATTTGATGTCCCTCCCCTATTCAGGCTTATCCAGGAAGAATCCGGAACGGATTGGCAGGAAATGTATAAGGTATTCAATATGGGCCACCGCATGGAGTTATACGTACCGGCTGCCATTGCCGATGACATTATCCAGATCTCGGAACAATGCGGTATTGCCGCCCAGGTCATTGGCCGCGTGGAGTCAGCCAGCGTAAAGCAGGTAACCGTTAAATCCGCTTTGGGTGAGTATATCTATCACTGACCAACGTCATGCTGAAGACCATAGGTTGGAAGGAAACGATAGATTTACCGGATTTAGGCCTCTCCGGTATCTCCGCAAAAGTGGATACGGGAGCGCGTACATCGGTATTGCATTGCTCCCACATCCAACTGGTAAAAAAAGGGCGGAAACAGTATGTTGAGTTTCGCCCATTGGATGAGCGATTCGGATCGCCGCAAACACACTACACATTACCTTTCCATAGCGAGCGTAAAATCCGGAATTCTTTCGGACAGGAGGAAAATCGATATATCATAAACACCACGATCCGGCTATTTAATGAAATCCATACCATCGAGCTTTCGCTACGGGATCGCTCAGGGATGGAATTTCCTGTTCTACTGGGACGGTCGTTTATCCGCAGAAAATTTCTCGTTGATGTTTCGCGGGCAAACCTTTCGAAAAAATAAGTGTTTCTATCCATCAAGGACTTATTGACTTATTTCAGTACACGTGAAGATTGCAGTTTTATCAACCATCAAAAACCTCTATTCGACGCGCAGGTTGGTAGAGGCCGCGCGGATGCGTGGACATGAATGCGTCGTTATTGACCATAGCCAATGTTATGTGGGCATCAAACAGGGTAAACCCAGCATGCACTACAAAGGACAGGATCTATCCGACATTGACGCGGTTATTCCGCGAATCGGAGCCTCCGTTACTTTTTACGGATCGGCCATCGTGCGCCAGTTCGAAGTAATGGGAGTCATATCGGCTAATCCCAGTCAATCCATTACACGATCGCGTGACAAACTGCGGTGTATGCAAATTCTCTCTGGAGCAGGGATCGGAATGCCCATCACGGGATTTGCCCGCAGAACCCGCGACGTCGACGATCTGATCAAGATGGTGGGAGGTCCGCCGCTTGTAATCAAATTACTCGAGGGCACACAGGGCATCGGCGTTGTACTGGCGGAAACCAAAAAAGCAGCCTCATCGGTTATAGAAGCTTTTTATGGTTTGGGTAACAACATCCTCATCCAGGAATACATCAAAGAATCACGGGGTACCGACATCCGTGCATTTGTAGTGGACGGACGAGTGGTTGGCGCGATGAAGCGTACAGCCAAGGAAGGTGAATTTCGCTCCAACCTGCATCGCGGAGGCAGCGCAGAAATCATCAAACTCAATAAAGCCGAACGCGAAACTGCCGTGCGCGCGGCTAAAGAATTGGGATTAACGGTATGCGGAGTGGATATGCTGCCTTCCGACCGTGGACCATTAGTACTCGAAGTCAATTCCTCTCCGGGGCTGGAGGGTATTGAAAAAGCTACGCAAAAAGACATTGCCAGTGAAGTGATCGCATTTGTTGAAAAGCAATACATCCTCAAGCAGCAGAACCGAAAAGACCGAAAAGCGAAGGCCGGGCAAAAGTTATGATTTGCTTTTATCGTGAACGCGATTATAATTGCATATAAAAGCAAATTTATCTAAGTTTACCGACCCAAACGGATCATAACCATGATAGACACCCTGCTAGCGGCAATCCATTGGAATGTTCGCCCGGAAATATTCAGTATTGGAAGTTTCGAACTCCGGTATTATACGTTGTGTTTTCTTCTAGCATTTGTTAGCAGTTACGTGTTGATGCTCCGCATATTTAAGCGTGAGAATAAACCACAGGAGTTGCTGGACCAACTGAGCATCTATATTTTCCTGGGCACATTGCTGGGAGCGCGCCTCGGTCACTGTTTATTTTACGAGTTTGACTATTACAAAGATCACCCGTTGGAGATGCTGCTCCCCTTCACCTATGTAAATGGCGAATTCAAACTTACGGGTTTCCACGGATTGGCCAGTCATGGCGGAGCGATCGGTATATTGGCGGGCATCTTCCTCTTTTGCCGAAAGACCAAAACCGATTTTCTTTGGATTACGGACCGGCTCGTTATTGTCATTCCGCTGGCCGGCGCATTTGTTCGTGTCGGAAACTTTTTTAACTCCGAAATCATCGGTTTACCCTCAGACCTTCCCTGGGCGGTGGTTTTCGAACAAGTAGATCAGATTCCGCGGCATCCGGCTCAGCTGTATGAAGCCCTCAGTTATGTGCTTATCTTTATCTTGCTTTGGACCATCTATCATCGGAAGAGTTTTCTGAAGCCCGGGTTTATCTTTGGCATTTTCTTAATCCTGCTGTTCGGCGCACGATTCGGCCTTGAATTTGTCAAAGAAAATCAAGAAGCGTTTGAAGAAGGAATGAAGTTCAACATGGGGCAATTATTAAGCATACCGTTTGTTGCTTTAGGGGTTTATTTTCTATTCCGTCCGTCTCGAACGATAAAGAAGTAGGTAATTTTTCCAAAGCCGGAACAAAGCCGTAATTTTGTGATCTTGATGAGATCTTCTCAAAGACACGGCTTTTTTACCTTGCTTATCCTGGGGTTATTGTCTGCCATTGGTCCTTTTTCCATTGACATGTACCTTCCCGGGTTCGATTCGATTGCCCACAGCCTGCAGACCACCGTTGCGCATATTCAGTTATCACTTACGTCCTTTTTCGTCGGCATCGCTTCCGGTCAAATCATATACGGCCCGCTGCTTGATCGCTTCGGCCGCAAAATCCCCTTAATCGTCGGGTTGGTAATTTACATTGTGACGTCCCTAAGTTGCGCGCTGACCAATTCGGCCGACCACCTGATCGCTTACCGCTTTATCCAAGCACTGGGTAGCTGTGGAGGTATGGTGGCATCAAGAGCAATGGTCAGAGACTTTTATGGTCCGACGGAAAGCGCGAAGATTTTTTCCCTGCTGATGCTGGTCATCGGCGTTTCACCGATTGTGGCTCCCACCCTGGGCAGTTTTGTAATTGCCCATTGGGACTGGCACGGCATATTTCTCGTATTGGCTGCAATTACTACCTGCATACTATTGGCGGTCATCTTTTTCCTTCCCGAAAGCAAGGGTGCCAATTCCAATCTATCCCTCATGCCCCGGCCCATTATCCAATCTTATTGGCGGGTATTCAGAACCCGGCAGTTTTTTACCTACGCTTTTGCCGGCGGCCTGGCCTCTTCCGGATTGTATGCGTACCTAGCTGGATCGCCTTATATCATGATTACACTCTACGGCCTTAATGAAAAGCAGTATGGGTTGGTGTTTGCCCTGATCGCGTCGGCGCTGATCGCGGCGAGTCAGCTGAACCGCTATTTACTTAGTTCGCACAGCAGTGAGTCGGTTGCCAGAATAGCGTTGATCGTCCAATCGTCCATCGGATTGGTGCTTGCCGCCTGCTGTGTTGCCGGGATCATGAACCTCTTTGTAATGGTCGCGCTGATCTTCCTATTCCTCGGCTCGCAGGGGTTCGTCTTCCCGAATACCTCTGCGTTGGCACTTGCTCCGTTTAGCGAGCTGGCAGGCAGTGCTTCAGCATTGCTGGGTGGGCTGCAAATGGCTTGTGGCGCCTTATCATCGGGATTGGTCAGCTATCTTCACAACGGGACCACCGTCCCCATGGCAGCGGTGATGGCCGGGTGCGCTACCTTGAGTCTGTTTATTTTGCTAACAGGCTCTCCACGGCCAGTCGGTAACCATCCAGCCCAAATCCGCAGATAACTCCTTTACAGTTCTTGGCAAGGTACGAATGATGGCGGAACGATTCACGGGAATATACATTTGAAATGTGTACTTCAACCACGGGCGCTGTAACGGCTGCGATGGCATCGGCAATAGCCAGCGAAGTATGCGTATACGCTCCTGCGTTGAGCACAATTCCATCCGCTGAAAACCCTACCTCGTGTATTTTGTCAATAATCGCCCCTTCGTGATTGCTTTGAAAATACGTCAACATGACGTCCCCATACGATTGCCGGAGTGTTTCAAAATAGGTCAGGAAATCGCGGTCTCCATAGATGCCTTTTTCCCGTATCCCCAACAAATTTAAGTTGGGCCCGTTGATGATGACAATGTTGCTCATATGCCTGCAAACTTAGGAAACAATCTGCTCGTTTCAAAATTGCATACGGATCGCGAAGACGCATACCAGCTTTTAAAAATCGTAGTAAAAATTACGAAACGAGGCCCGGAGACCGAGTGTCAACATGCCGGTCTGATGATGGATACCTTGCTCGGGGACGCCATGTCTCCGATATAAAGCTCCCGCTTCGATCCGTAGGTTGTACTTTGGATTGAACAGATACGACACCCTACCGTCGGCGTACAGCAGATTGTTTTCGACTCCCTGGCCAATGTAGTTCCCATATACCCGTTGGTGCGTACCGTAAGGTTGGAAAATATCCCCGCCAAAATTGCTGCTCGAATTCGGATCGGTACCAAATTGCCCCCAAGTGCCCTGAAAGGAGAAATCAAACCGGCTGTAAGAATAATTCAGTATGCCAACCAGTTCCCTGAAATTAGCGCCCCAAGGATGCGCCAAGGGTTGTCCGTAATTGCTGTAGTTGCTTACCGGATCAAAATGCGCGTACGTATACGGGCGCGCCGTATTATATTCAGCAAGGAAATTCAAGTCCTTGATTCCAAACGCATCGAACCCCCGGAAGCCGAACTGCGCCGCCCATTTGTTGTTGACATGACCATTTCCGGCGAAAAACTCTTTGGCCGTAAATTCCCCCAGCAGGAATTGCCCGTATACCGTCAGGTTTTTCAACGCTTTGTATTTGGTATTTAACCCCAAATGCATTTTGTCGGGCGAAGACGTGTTTGTCAACTCAATGGGTCGCATAAAGATGATGGGATTGAAATAATTGAAATCAAATCCCCTTCGCCCTGCTGCATTTCGGCTCCCCCAGACCACCGATTGGAAAAGTCCCACCGAAAACCGGTTATCCACATTCCAGTCCAGGTATTGGAAAGCCCCCCATTTCCAATTATCGCCAGCACGTTGGAGGGAATCAAGTGAACGCGGATGCATCGGATCCAGCATGTAGGTCCACATACTTAAATACTGCACATTGCCCAACTTACCCGTTAACTTTAAAGCGGTATAGTTCGACGAAACATCCGAAAGTAGCATGGACCGGTATCCGTCGCCTATAAAGTTTTTATCATAGGCCAACGTCACGTTAAGGTACGTATTAACGGCATAGGATAAAACGGCCGATCCGTACATCCAATCCTTTTTTCTTCCGTTTTCAAGGGATTTTCCATACCCCTGTCCCGGGGTAACGGTACGGGTAAAAATATACTCATCCAAGTACTGCGGGAAAACAGCTTGATTTTCAAAGAAATTCACATACAGTGAAAATTTATCCTCGATGGTTACGCCGGCCTGTGCCCCCCTGGTATTTAGCCAAGTGGTGCGCCCATTCCCGGCAAAATCGCGCCCCACCTGAAAATCCGGAAGGAAGTCCGCATAAAATGTGTAGTCATCTTCTTTGATGTCGATCAAATGTTCGTTGTAGAGCTTGCGCCCGCCCCACGAATACCGTTCTGCTACGCCCAGTTGCATCAGCGCATCATACTTCGGTTGGAGGGAATCATCCACGATCATCGGCTTTACCGAGGTATGAAGCCTCGTATCGGTATTATATAATACACTATTTAATTTTTGGTAAAAATGATAGGAATAAGGTTGGTAAGTCGATTGGGCCCTCCCGCTGTATACACAACCGCATAGCGCTGTCAGTATCCCCATTACCCGTAAATAGTTCCCAAGTAAACGTTTTATCATTGTACAAAAAATCAGTCAGCAAAGATACGATTGCTTACCAAGAATTGAGCCATTCATGGACCTTAAAACGATCCCAAGCAAATAATGACCCATAAAACGTCCAAAACCACCGTGCTAAAACGGATATGCACGTGCGGATATCTCATTTTTTTTTGCATATTGCATCCAGATAAATAAACAGTATAACGGGAGGAATTCGCATGAAACGAAGAACATTCATTCAGCAGACCGCAGCATTGGGCGCAGGTATGTGGGCCAGCAAGCTTTCGCTTGCATCCACCACCCAGGACTATCCGGTGGTCCGTGTCCCCAAAGATCAGCGGCATTTTTCTAGCGAGGCCATAGAAGGCGCCATCGAAGCATTTAAGCAGCAGGTAAAAGACAGGGAACTGGGCTGGTTATTCGGGAATTGTTTTCCAAACACGTTGGACACAACGGTGTTTCCGGAAGAAGGGGATGGAAAGCCATACACCTATGTAATCACCGGTGATATTGATGCCATGTGGCTCCGCGACAGCTGTGCCCAGGTTTGGCCATATTTGCCCTTCATGAAGCAAGATGGCCAGCTGCAACGGCTTATTGCCGGTTTAGTCAATAAACAAAGTCAATGTATTAACATCGATCCTTACGCCAATGCATTTTACAACGATCCCACCCGTGTGGGAGAATGGGGCAGCGATCATACTGACATGAAACCCGGCATCCACGAACGCAAGTGGGAAATCGATTCGCTCTGTTATACCATCCGTCTGGCGCATGGATATTGGCGTGAGACCGGCGATAAATCTCCTTTTGACGCCGCATGGGTCTCTGCGCAACGGAACATCCTCAAAACGTTTAAGGAGCAGCAACGCAAGGAAAACCTGGGCCCCTACCGCTTCGAACGTACCACGGCACGCGGTTCGGATACGCTCCAGGTTGACGGGTATGGATACCCCGTTAATCCCGTCGGTTTGATCTGCTCTGGCTTCCGGCCAAGCGACGACGCCACGCTGCTGTCATTTCTGATTCCTTCCAACCTGTTTGCAGTGGTCAGTTTACGGCAATCGGCTACGTTGCTCAAGGAGGTAGCCAATGAATCCGCGTTGGCTGAAGAGATGCTTAAATTGGCTAGCGAAGTGGAGACGGCAATCAATACATACGGCATCATCGACCATCCAACACACGGCCGTATCTACGCATACGAGGTAGATGGTTTCGGGAGCTTCATCACCATGGACGATGCCAACATCCCAAGTCTTTTATCCTTGCCGTATCTGGGTGCCGTGGACACCAATGATCCCATATACCAGCGCACCCGTGCCTTTGTCCTATCAGAAAATAACCCGTTTTTCTTCAAAGGTTCTGCAGCCGAAGGTATCGGAGGGCCTCATATCGGCCGGGATATGATTTGGCCCATGGCCATTACCATGAGGGGACTGACATCTACCGACGACAATGAGATACGGGCCTGCATCGGGTCGCTGAAACGTACGCATGGCGACACGGGATTCATGCACGAATCCTTTCATAAAGATGATCCCAAAAAATTTACACGTAAATGGTTTGCCTGGGCAAATACATTATTTGGTGAATTTTTATGGAAAACTTACAGAGAAAGGCCATCTTTGCTGAAAGAGATTTGAGGTACGAAATGGGACCGATAGGTATATTTGATTCAGGTTACGGAGGGCTCACGGTATTCCGGGAAATCGTTGCCCGACTACCCGAATATGATTACGTGTATTTGGGTGATAATGCACGGGTGCCTTACGGCACCCGATCGTTTGAAACCGTTTATGCATATACCAAGGAATGTGTCGAAAAGCTTTTCGCCATGAACTGTCACCTCGTTGTACTGGCCTGCAACACAGCTTCGGCTAAAGCACTGCGGACCATCCAGCAGCACGATCTGCCGTTGTATGCGGATCTCCGCAAAGTACTGGGTGTGATCCGCCCTACGACAGAAGTTATCGGTGATTACACGCGTACGCGGCAAATCGGGATTTTGGCCACTCGGGGTACAGTAAAGTCCGGTTCCTACCCAATTGAAATCCAAAAATTTTTTCCCGACATCAGGGTATACCAGCACGCCTGTCCGCTGTGGGTTCCGCTGGTTGAAAACAACGAGCTGGACTCAGCTGGCGCCGCCTACTTTGTAGAGAAGGACATAAAGCAACTCCTGCAGCAATCGCCGGATATCGATACGGTTATACTCGCGTGCACGCATTATCCCCTGCTTCTTCCACTCATCAAACGTTTCATGCCTCCTCACATCCGGGTATTGGCCCAGGGACAATTAGTTGCCAACAGTCTGGCAGATTACCTAAAGCGCCACGGGGAAATCGAAAGGTTGTGTACGAAAGGCGGCGATGTCCAATTTTTCACAACGGACAATGCGGCTGATTTTGAAGAAAAGACCACTAGATTTTACGGCCAGCCGGTCAAAGCCTCGGAGCTGAATGTACTGATTTAACCTAGTTCTTACCTTTCTTACCGGTCACGATCGTGACCTCGACCCGGCGGTTTTGCTGCCGGCCTTCTTTGGTATTATTGGGAGCTATCGGTTTGGTTTGCCCATGCCCGTATGTAGTAATCCGGTTTTCACCAAGTCCTTTGTCAACCGCGTACTTTTTTACGGATTCGGCCCGCTTTTCAGACAGCCACTGGTTATATTCTGCGGTACCGGTCGCGTCGGTATGTCCGTCCACAATCAATGAGGCTCCCGGATACTCATCCAGAAGTGCCACCAATTTATCAAGTTCCTTTTTTGCCTGATCCGTCAGATAGGATGAATTAAGCGGGAACAGCACGTCCGAATCAAAGGTGACGGTGATCCCCCGGTCGGTCATTGCCGCATCCTCAAAGTCGCGTTGTACATGTTTTAAACCATCTTGGGTACCATCGATGCTGACCTGCGCCCCTGGATTAACAGCCATTTGTTTATTCTTACAAGAAGTGATGGTCACGGAACCAATCAATGCGGATATAAGGAATGGATAGAGCTTCATGCTTAACTGTGAAAAGTCCAAAAATAAAAAAATTTACTCGATGTTAAAATAATTTTCAACAACCTTCTGTATACCCGGATTTCGCGAAAACAAATCCCAGATCAACCCGCTACGGCCGTTTTCAATCATAACCACGACGGCGGCCTGATTTGCGGCGTCATAGGTGTCAGCCACGGCGTTGTTATCGATTCCGATTCCCCGGCGGAATCCATACTCCGTAAACAGCGCTTGTCCAAATTTATCATAAAACGCTCTCATGGACTGTACCGCTTCTTGTGGAAGATAAGCATAACTTGCACAGGGAATTGCGGGGTTGATTGTACATAGCGTATCCAGCGAATCTACGGATAATTCTGCACCCCATATATCCCGCGAAAATCCGCCGTAGCCCTTTTCCGTATCACGTCGTTTATACGCCTGGGTCAGATTCCTGTGATTGGCAAAATAATCCGCAAATGTATCACGCTTTGCTCGCGGGTCGAATGCCAGGAAAGGTTTATAAGCCTCCATCAGCGACGTGTCTATAGCTCCGACAGTGACCGGAAGGCTATACAATGTGGTATCTTTTGCATACGGATATTCAACGTAAGCCGGTACAGCACTTACGTTCGTCGCTTCGACTTTAACGGCAAAAGATGTATTGTTAGCCAATTCCATTACGTGAGACGAATCGGCCAATTCCCTCCGAAATCCTAGTCCGGCAGTATATGCGTTGCCGGGAAGAGCATGTTGGGGAGACGCCAAAGCAAGCACATAGCAGATAAAATCATCTCCGAAGCCGCCCAGAGGAGACGCATCCCGGAATCCGACAGTTGGCGACCATCGGTCCAGAAGGATATGTTCCTGACCTTCGATGGTAAATCGGTCCCATTCGACCGAATTCCACAAGGTGTCAATTTTTGCCGTCAGTACGTCTGCTTCTCCGCTATCGGCCTCGAAATACTGCTGCGCCGCGAGCAGTCCCTGCATCAAAAATGCGGTAGACGTTAGATTCCCTTCGGGTACCGTGTCGACCGTGAAAATCCCCTCGCCGGTGCGGCCGTCAATTTTCTCGGGAAACGCGCCATGGTATCGGTCGACCTTCCCCAGAAAGTCAACGATCCGTTGGAGTCTGCCTATTGCAGCTGTACGGGGCAGGAGCCCGCGTTCTACACCCACTAGGTACGCCAATATACTCAATCCGGTTTCCTTTACAGAAACCGTAGCATCATCCACACCAAAGTGAATCGCGTGCATGCCGCTGTTGATTTCCGTCCGCTCTATAAAATAATTCAAATGCGCAGCTTGTATGAAGTCCACCATCGCTTCATCGCTAGCGGTTTTAGGCGATGCTTCGAGCACGTTGGAAAAAGGAGATTCCAGGTATCCATAGTCGACCCACGCTATTTTATAATAGTAGGTACGATCTGAATACGGTACAAAATCTGTACATTTTTGCACAAAAATCGGTCGGATCGCTACGGGATGAAAATGCTCATTGTCTTCCGACCGGTAAATCTTTATATACCGGATGCTTGGCGTCAGGGGCAGCTGCCACGTTAAGTCCACGTGCCGGTCGTACGCCACTGCGGTCGACAAAACCGCCGGCGAAGAGAGCTTCACACGTGGCGGGTTGGCCGGCAAAAACTCTATCTGATCGATATAAAGCCAGTGAGTTTTATTGTCTGCCTCGCCTTGCAGAAACTGTATCCCATCGATGGGCATACCGGGATCCACCCCTGCAATATCGTTTAAGGGCACTTGTACATTCAACCACATGTTCGGTTGAAAATCGCGGATGTATTTACTGAGATCCATTACGTTACTTGCCTGGCCCTTTTGCGTCAACGCCATTCGGGGCAACGAAGTGATACTTGTATTGGAAACCACAAATATTTTGAAAGTCAATACGTAACCCGCCCGGGGCTGATAGCCACGCGAACCAGGCGCGTAATGAATCTGCGCACGCCAGGCACCGTTTATTGCCGAATTATATCTGAGCGATAGGGCGTTACCGGGAGTAAAGAATACGGAATCTGAAACGGGCAATTTTCCGCCCACATTTTCCACCCAGCTATCCGCGCTGTAATCCACCCGGCTATACGCATAATTGCCACCTAGTATACTGTTTTCGAACAAAACTTGGGGATACGTATCGGCTATAACCAGCGATGTACCTTTTAAAAAAAACAGGGAGAGTAAAGTAATCGTTCTAATCATAAGCTTGATTGAATTCTGTCGATCGTTTTAAATCGGATATACCTTCGCAAAAACCAAGCCATCTAGTGGAGAATTGAAAGTCGAAACGTAAAATTGAAAGTTGAAAGTTGATACCGCTGATCTGCTTTTTAAATAATCAATACAATTCCCTAACTTAGCGCCCTGATTTTGCAAACAACCTTATATGGAGACAACGTTTGATTTCGAGAAGCCAATCGCTGATTTGCAAATGCAGATCGAGAAAGTGCGTCAGGTTGCTGAAAAAACAAAAGTGGACATGAGCGCTACTTTGGCTGAGTTGCAAGAAAAGTTGGAAAAGACCAAACATGAAATCTATACGAACATGACTGGTTGGCAAAAGGTTCAGATGTCGAGACACCCCGACAGACCTCAGACATTGGACTATGTCAATCAGATCTGTGAAGACTTCATAGAGCTGCACGGGGATCGAAACGTGAAAGACGACAAGGCTATCGTCGGTGGGTTCGCGTCCATTGACGGCCAGTCGGTCGTAATTATCGGTCATCAAAAGGGCAAGAACACGAAAGAAAGACAATTCCGCAATTTTGGCATGGCCAATCCTGAGGGCTATCGCAAGGCCCTCCGGTTAATGAAACTGGCGGAAAAATTCAATAAGCCGGTGATAACACTGATTGATACAATGGGTGCTTATCCGGGTATTGAGGCAGAAGAGCGGGGCCAGGGCGAAGCAATTGCCCGTAATTTAATGGAGATGTCGGTATTAAAGGTACCAATTATCTGCATCATCATCGGTGAAGGTGCTTCCGGCGGTGCCTTGGGGATCGGCGTAGGCGACCGTGTCTATATGCTTGAACATACTTGGTATTCCGTTATATCTCCCGAATCGTGTTCATCGATTCTCTGGAGAAGCTGGGACTACAAAGAAAGGGCAGCCGAAGCCTTGAAATTGACTGCGGATGACATGTTAAAAAATCGCCTCATCGATGGCATCATCCGCGAGCCGTTAGGAGGTGCTCACCATAATCCGAAGGAAATAGCTGAAACCGTTAAGCTACAGCTGCTTGCCGACCTCGCTACCCTAAAGGCCTTGCCGGCAAACCAATTGGTTGCTGAACGCATCGAGAAGTTCAGCAAAATGGGGGTAGTAATCGAATAATCAACGAGACCGGCGGTTTGTTCTCAATCGATCGCGCGGTCCAGATGTACATATCCCCCATCCACGTGGATCAATTGGCCGGTTGTGTGGCTGGACCGGTCGGATAAAAGAAAGACTACCATATCCGCTATTTCTTCAGCCGTAGTCATGCGGTTGCCCAGTGGGATTCGTTGGTTGATTTTTGAAAGGGTTTCTTCCGGATTTGGTAAAGTTTTAATCCAGGTGTCATATAATGGCGTATAACACTCCGCCACAATTACCGCATTAACACGAATGTCGTATTTCCGCAGTTCGACGGCCCACTCCCGCGTCAATGCATTGCGTCCACCGTTGGCAGCGGCATAAGCAGAAGTATTTCCCTGGCCCGTCTCCGCCGTTTTTGAGCCGATATTTACAATACTCCCCTTGCTTTCCTTCAATGCCGGGAGTGCATGATGAGCCATAAGGTAATAATGAACGAGTGATTTATGCAAACTATCCATAAATTTCTGGTAATTTCCACCTTCCAACCCCACTCCGTCATTAACCCCCGCATTGTTTACCAACCCGTCGATGCGCCCAAACGCTTCCAGGGTCTTTCTGACGGCCCGTTCACAGTCATCTGGCCGGGTCAGTTCAGCTTCGACGCTATACGCTTTTCCACCGGAGGCCTCGATTTCCTGTTGCGTGCGCAGGTTGTCGGGTTGGCGCCGACCCACAATTACCGGAATGGCTTCTTCAGCCGCCAATGCCATGGCAATTCCCCTGCCGATCCCTTTGGCGCCACCGGTAACCATCACTACTTTGTCTTTTAGTTGTAAGTCCATAATTACTTATTCAATCCATAAAACTCGGTTGCGCTTTGATACCAGATCGACTGTCGATCATCCTCTGTCAAATCACCAATTGCCTCTGACACCAGCTCAGCCACTTGCTCATAATCTGCAGCAACCAAGCATACCGGCCAGTCCGATCCAAACATTACCCGTTTCGGCCCAAACGCCTGAAGTATATGCCGGATGTAAAACTGGAAGTCCATTGGTTTCCAACCGCGCCAATCCGCTTCGGTTACCATACCCGATAATTTGCAATACACATGCGGATACTGGGCGATGGCTGATAGCTGCGTCGCCCACGGTTCCCTTTCTCCCGCTTGAATATACGGTTTAGCCAAGTGATCAATCACCAGTGGTTGCGGGGGCAATGAGCGTACGAACTCAATCGCTGCCTCCAATTGATGCGGCTTGATCAGTAGATCGTAGGTATACCCAAATTTCCCCAACGATTCGACGCCGTGGAGGAATGCAGGGCGCAACAGGAATCGGGGATCCTGTTCGCCCTGCACAATGTGCCGGAATCCCTTTAGCTTGGGAAAGCGGCTGAAATACTGCAATCGATCGGCAACATTCGCCGCTTGTAAATCCACCCACCCCACTACACCTTTTATAAATGTGTATTGCGCAGCAAGCTCGAGTAGAAAGTGTGTTTCTTCTTCCGATGAATCTGTTTGAACGGCCACGCAACCCGATACACCATTGGCATCCAATACGAATTTCAGGTCGTCCGGAAAGAAATTCCGCCGAATGGCTGCCATTTCCTCCGTTATCCACGCGTCCCGTACCCTATGATACTCCCAAAAGTGTTGATGCGCGTCGATTCGTTCCATGCGAAGTTGCTACCTCTTTAGCTGTGGTATGCCTTTACAACCTGCCGTGAAGTTCCCAATCCGTCAGCGCCCAATTCAACCACGTCTCCCGGTTTAAGATAAATCGGGGGACTGAACCCTAATCCGACACCTGCCGGTGTTCCCGTCGAGATGACATCACCGGGAAGCAGCGTCATAAACTGACTTACGTAGCTGATGATAAACGGCACGTCAAAAATCAAATCCCGGGTCGTACCATCCTGGTACGTCTTGCCATTTACCTTGAGCCATAGCCGGACGTCGTTGATATCGGCAATCTCATCTTTGGTAGCTAAAAAAGGGCCTATCGGGGCAAATGTATCACATCCTTTCCCTTTATCCCACGTGCCGCCCCTTTCCAATTGGAATTCGCGCTCCGAGACATCGTTATGCAAAACATACCCTGCGACATAATCAAATGCATCCGCTTTATCCACATAACTGGCTTTTTTATTGATAACTACACCAAATTCTACTTCCCAATCGGTTTTCGTTGAATTTCGTGGGATTACGATGTCGTCAAACGGACCACTCAGCGAGGTAGTCGATTTCATAAAGATAATCGGCTCTTTTGGAATGGCTGCTCCGGTTTCTGCGGCATGATCGCGGTAATTGAGTCCAATACAAAGAATTTTCGAAGGTCGGGCAATGGGACTTCCCAAGCGCGTCCCCTCAGGGACAGCCACGAGTTTGCCGGCATTTGCTTTGACAAACTTTTCCAGCCTCGCCAGTCCGTCATTCTCAAAAAATTCCTCGTTGTAATCGCCTCCGAACGCAGAAACATCGTAGTTGACACCCGCTAATTGTATCCCTATATTTTCACGGCCGGGATCGCCGTATCGGATCAATTTCATAGTTTAATTATTCAGCTTAACAAATCCGCCGTCGACGGGATAATCGTTTCCAGTAATAAATCCGGCTTCATCTGAGCAAAGAAACAACGCCATGGCGGCGATCTCCTCAGGCTGCGCCATGCGGCCGATGGGTTGGGTTTTAGCCAGTTTTTCAAACATTTCTTCCTCTTTACCCGGATAATTCTTGGCGATGAACCCATCCACAAAAGGTGTGTGTACGCGAGCGGGTGAAATGCTGTTGCACCGGATACCCTGATGCAGGTAATCCCGGGCGATGGATAAGGTCATTGCATAAATGGCTCCCTTGCTTGTTGAATACGCAAATCGGTCCGTAATTCCTACCAAAGCAGCGATCGATGCCATGTTAAGGATGGCGCCTCCGCCCTGTTCTTTCATTCGGGGCACGACCGCATACAGCATATTATAGGCCCCTTTGACATTGACCGCATAAATGCGGTCGAAATCCGTTTCACTCGTGTGTTCAACGTCGCCGACATGGGCTATGCCCGCATTGTTTACCAATATATTGATGGAATCAATGCGATCGACAACTTCCAACACCGATTGCTGGTTGCTCACGTCACATACATGGGCTTGCGCCTGACCGCCAGAGGCCTGGATTTCGGCTACTAACGTATCGGCACCTTCCGTGTTCAATTCCAAGATATGTACGAACGCTCCTTCTTTAGCAAATAACAGGCTGATTGCCCGTCCTATTCCACTTCCGCCACCCGTGATGACGGCGGTTTTTCCAGTTAATCTTTTATTTGACATCGGTTAAAATTTGCTAAATCTAGTAAGATAAATCGTAACGACCAACTATAAAGATACGCCTCTTCTCCACGGGATAAAGTCATCTTGACCCAGTTGTACAGCCTTGGGTTGCGCAATTCCGCTGGCTACCAGGATGACAAAATCGAGTATCCGGTGTGCCGTTTGCTCAATGGTTTCTACACCTTCGATAATTGCACCGCAATTGATATCGATGATATCGGGCATCCGTTCAAACAATTCGGTATTCGTAGCTAATTTGACCACCGGTGCAATCGGATTGCCTGTCGGTGTACCCAGTCCGGTAGTAAACAATACCACATTCGCCCCCGCTGCCACCTCTGCCGTCGTGCTCTCCACATCGTTGCCCGGTGTGCATAACAGGTTCAATCCAGGGTTATTGGCTACCCCGGGATAATCCACCACGGCAGTCACGGGAGAAGTTCCCCCTTTTTTTGCAGCGCCCGCCGATTTAATGGCATCAGTAATCAGTCCATCGCGTATATTGCCTGGTGAAGGATTGGCGTAAAAGCCCGATCCGTCCGCTTCCGCCTTCGCATTATAAGTCTTCATAAGTTCCATGAATCGCAGAGCCGTAGTCTCGTCCACGCACCGGTCACTCAGTTCCTGTTCGACGCCACACAACTCTGGAAACTCCGATAAGATGACCGCCCCTCCCAATGTGACCAGCATATCAGACACATAACCCAACGCCGGATTGGCCGAGATACCTGAAAAACCGTCCGATCCGCCGCACTCTAAACCGATACACAGCTTACTCAGTGGTGCGGGCGCGCGTCTTTGCTCGTTCGCTTCCATCAGTCCCGCAAACGTATGTTTCAGTGCTTCCTGTATCAGGTTAGTCTCCGTGCCCATTAGTTGTTGTTCAAAAATATAGAGCGGGCGGTCAAAATTCGGGTCTCTTTTGGCAATTTCTTCGCGAAGTATGGAAGACTGCGCATGTTGGCAACCCAAGCTCAGGATGGTAGCGCCGGCTACATTTGGATGCGTGATGTACCCTGCAAGTAGCCCGCAAAGCGCATCCGAATCGATCCGCGTACCGCCGCAACCCATTTCATGGTTCAGGAATTTAACCCCATCTACATTTTCAAACAGCCGCTTCCCGTTGATCTGCTCACGGTCGGCGGCAATATCAGCGTTCAAAATATCCTCGACGGTTGCACCGGCGCGATACAGCTTGATCAACCGGTCCACTTCCGGTTCGTAGTCACGCGACTGCTGACTATATCCGAGTTTTTCTTCCAATGCCTGTTTCATAACCAGCACATTGCGATTTTCACAGAACACCAAGGGAATGACCAACCAATAATTGGCCGTACCGACGGTTCCATTCGTACGGTGATACCCCAGGAAAGTCCGGTACTGGAATGCCGACACATCCGGCCGCTTCCAATCCAGTTTACGCTCACCTAACGTGAACGGATTTGCGGCATGGTAAACGTTTTCGGTAGTGATGGTTTCCCCCTGTGGCAGGAAGAAACGGGTTTTGCCGACCAGTACACCGTACATCCGCACCTCTGCACCGGCCTCCAAAGGCTCCAAGGTAAATTTATGCTTCGCCTTCACCCCGCTCACCACCGAAAAATGCCGACCCTCAAATGCAATTTCGAGGCCGGGAGCGAGATCCTGCAAGGCAACCAATACGTTATCATCGGGATGAATCTGCAAAAAAAGTCGTTTATCCATCGTTCCGCTCAGTACCGTTAAGTTCAAAAATTTTTTTCATCACCACCCATTTCTCACCCGGCTTAGCGCCGGGTATGGCCTTTTGGTATTTCCAGGTAAGCCGCTCCCATTCCTGGACCTTGGGATCCGCCGCATCGGCAGCGGCCTTGGCCTCGAATGAGAAGTCATCCGTTGCTTCGATGATCATAAACATCCGATCGGCGAACCGGTAAATATCCATCCGGGTTATGCCTGCAGCCTTGATGGATTGCTGAATTTCCGGTGCGACGGCTTGGTGCAAACGCTCGTATTCGGCTATCAGCCGCTCATCGTCCCGCAAGTCCAACGCTAATGCATATCGTTTCATATTCATCATTTTTATCGTTTAAGGTACCACAGCGACCTGCGTGACCTTGCTATTTATATTCCGTAGCGCAAACAGCAATACAACTGCAAAACAAACAGCAGGCACACCATATGCACTCTGCATGCTAAACCAATCGGACAATCGGCCCATGGCCAGCGGAACGATGGCGCCCCCTACGATCGCCATGATCAAGATGGAGGATCCCTGTTTGGTGTTTTTCCCCAGCCCGCCGATTGCGAGCGAGAAAATTGTGGGAAACATGATAGACATCAGAAATGTAACGCCTACCATGGCATAAACGGCAAACATACCCTCCACCCCCGCTGAAATCAAGGTGAAGACCACGCTGAGCAATGCGAAGATTGCCAACATTCTGGCGGGGGTAACATAGCGCATCAGGAACGTGCCGACAAAGCGTCCCAACATAAAACCTAATAACGCAACGGATAACATATTAGCTGCGGCTTTTTCCTGCACGCCGGCAACCTGTTCCGAAAAGCGGATAAAGAAGCTAACTACGCCCACCTGTGCACCCACATACAGAAACAACGCGATCACACCAAACAAAAAATTGCTATTTTGCCAAAGTGATTTCCCACCTGCAGAACCGTCATCCACTTGCATTTCTTCGTTGATTTCAGGCAGTGACGTACGGCTTACCAGGATGGCCACCAGCAACACGATTACACCGATCACAATATACGGCATTTTAACGGCATCGGCCTCCGATTGCAGATAGGCAGCCAGATCAGTTGCAGACATGCTCACTTTATCTTCCGCACTTAACGTCTTACCGGACAGTATGAATTGCCCGCCAATAAAGGGGGCTAAAGTAGCCGCCAGTCCATTGAATGATTGCGCTAGATTCAACCGTTGGGTAGCGGTCTCTGGATTGCCAAGCGCATTAATATAGGGATTGGCTGCCGTTTCCAGAAATGTCAGTCCACTGGCAATGACAAACAGTGCTCCGAGGAAAAATCCGTATTCGCGGGTATTGGCCGCAGGAAAAAACAGGAAGGCACCTACCGCGAACAACAACAGGCCAAAAACAATGCCCTGTTTGTACCCAAATCGCTTCATGAAATAACCGGCAGGGAGCGCCACGGCAAAGTAAGCGATAAAAAAGGCCGAGTCGATGAAGGCCGATTGGAAGTCGGATAACTGACACGCTTTTTTGAGGTGAGGAATTAAAATGGGATTCAGGTTATGCGCAAATCCCCACAGGAAAAACAAAGCAATAACCAAAATCACCGGAATCGTCATTTGTCGTTTTGCCATAAGTGCTTATCGATAACTGGTTCGAACGTTAAGACCACAAAGTAAGCAAACAAAGTATTCAAAAGTTACCCGCATATTAGCGATATATTCAGCTATATTAGCGTATCTTTATAAAAATTATCGAATATTGTGTTCTTTTGGTTGAATTCAAGGAAAATTCGGTTTACGGATGAAACCACAATTACTAAAGGTAAGTACCGGTCCCGCTCACTCTTTCAGTGTCCGGCGGGACACCGTGCCTTATGCAAACAACCGTTGGCATTATCACCGTGAGATTGAGCTCATTCATTTTGAAAAAGGCCGGGGCACCCAATTCATTGGCGATAGTATCCGCAATTTCTCATCGGGAGATGTCGTGCTCATCGGTTCCAACTTACCGCATTACTGGAGTTTCGATCACAGCTATTTGGATCCTGCAAACCAAGAGGCGGCAGACGTACGGGTGGCGCATTTCAATGAAGACTTCTGGGGTTTGGACTTTCTTAACCTTCCGGAAAACACACACATCAAGCTGTTGGTACAGCAAGCCAAGCAAGGTATTTCCGTGCAGGGTATCGCGCGGATGCGCGTAAGCAAGCTACTTGAGGAATTGATCACCACAGAAGGCACCAAACGGATCGTTTTATTGATTGAAGCGCTCACGGCGATTGCTCAGGCCAAACCCACCCAATTGCTATCGTCTGTTGGATTCAATCCGCATTTTCAGCACGGTGAAAAGGACCGGATCAATAATATTTACGATTTCGCCCTTCAGCACTTCAAGCAACGGATCGCACTGGATGAAGTGGCCGAAGTTGCGGGCATGAGCAGCAATGCGTTTTGCCGCTATTTCAAGTCGCGTACCGGCAAAACCTTCTCACAGTTTCTTATCGAAATACGCGTAGGGCATGCTTGTAAATTACTCATCGAAAACAATTTGAACGTCAAGCAAATCTGCTATGAAAGCGGCTTTCACAATTTTGCCGGTTTCCATAAATATTTCAAACAGATTACGGGTAAAAGTCCACTAAATTATCAACGGGCCTATTTGAAGTAGCCGACCATTTACGTTTCGTTTTATCGCTCCTCGTTTAGGCTTAACGAAAACGGAAAATCGCCGGGCTTCGTTCCCCGTGTCAAATTCGGCTCATCGCCCATATCGAACTGCAACAACGCGCCCTTAACCAATTCGCTGTGCGTGAGGTAATTCTTGCCATACTCCTGACCGTTGAATTTCGCCGATCGGATATACCGATTTTCCTTACCGTTATTGGGCGCTTGGATTTCGATGGTCTTACCGTCCGCTAATTGGATGGTTGCCTTTTTAAACAAGGGGGCTCCCAGTACATATTCATCCGTGGCCGGTGTAACCGGGTAAAATCCCAGGGCAGAAAACACATACCAGGCAGAGGTCTGTCCATTATCCTCGTCACCGCAGTAGCCGTCGGGAGTAGGCAGATACATCCGCTCCATCGTTTCCCGCACCCAATGCTGGGCTTTCCAGGGTGCACCGGCATAATTGTACAGATAGATCATGTGTTGAATGGGCTGGTTACCATGCGCATATTGACCCATATTGGCAATCTGCATTTCGCGGATTTCATGAATCGTGAATCCGTAATAACTGTGGTCAAATACCGGCGGCAACGAAAATACAGAATCAAGTTTCTGCACAAATGCCGCATGGCCGCCCATCAGCTGTGCCAATCCTTCCACATCCTGAAATACCGACCACGAATAATGCCAGCTATTCCCCTCGGTAAACGCATCTCCCCATTTAAACGGATTAAATGGACGCTGAAAATTCCCATCTTTATTTTTTCCCCGCATTAAGCCGGTCTCTTTATCAAATAGTTTCCGGTAGTTGAAGCTGCGTTCGCGATATAACGCGATTTCATCTGCAGGACGACCCAGCGCTTTTGCTAACTGGTAAATCGCAAAGTCGTCGTAGGCGTACTCGAGCGTACGGGCAGCATTCTCATTGATCTTCACATCATAGGGCACGTAGCCAAGCGTCGTATAGTACTCCGCACCCGCGCGGCCCACCGCGGTAATCGGTCCGGCGTTATTGGCGCCTTTCAATAAGCCTTCATACAATTTTTCGATGTCATAGCCCCGCAGCCCCTTGATATACGCATCGGCCACCACAGAGGCCGAATTGTTACCCACCATAATATTTCGGTATCCCGGGCTTGCCCATTCGGGTAGCCAACCACCTTCTTTGTAGGCGTTTACCAACCCTTCCTGCATCTGTCGGTTCATTTCCGGATATACCAGATTGAGGAAGGGGAACAATGCCCGGAAGGTGTCCCAGAATCCGGTATCGGTAAACATATAGCCGGGCAACACCTTTCCATTATAGGGACTGTAGTGAATCACATTGCCATCGGCATCGTATTCATAAAACATGCGGGGGAATAGAATGGTCCGGTATAGGCAGGAGTAAAATGTACGTACCTGATCGATCGTACCGCCCGCTACGGATACCTTCCCGAGTTCGGCATTCCATTGGTCTGCCCCCTCCTGCTTAATCGTTTCAAAGTCCTTATTCCCGATTTCCCGTAGGTTCAGCTCGGCCTGCTCTATGCTAATAAACGAAGACGCAACCTTCGCTTCCACCTGTTCGCCCCGGTCGCCAATTTGGAAACCGACGATGGTCCCCACGTGGTCGGCCTGAATCTCCAGTCGGTCATCCACCAATACCGAATCGGCAAACGTGCCCACATTGGCAAATGGGCGATCGAATACGATTACAAAATAGTTTTTGAAATTATCCGGCACGCCGCCGCTGTTGCGGGTGGTATATCCGACAATTTTATTTTCCCCTGGAACAACTTTAACATATGAACCCTTATCGAACGCATCGACCACCACATATGCGCTGTCCGTTTTGGGAAAGGTAAAACGAAACCGAGCGGCCCGTTGCGTTGGGGTGAGCTCTGTCGTTACGTCGTAATCGGCAAGGTAAACACTGTAATAATGCGGCTGGGCTACCTCAGCTTTATGCGAAAACCAGCTGGCACGTTCGTTTTCATCAAAAGTCCGCCGCCCCGTGATGGGCATAAGGGCAAACTGGCCGTAGTCGTTCATCCACGGCGATGGCTGGTGGGTTTGCTTGAATCCGCGGATCTTATCGGCCGTATAGGTATACATCCACCCATCACCCATTTTTCCCGTTTGGGGCGACCAAAAATTCATACCCCATGGACGTGCAATAGCGGGGTATGTATTTCCATTGGACAATAAATGTACCGACTGGGTACCCATTAATACATTTACATAATCCAGTGGACGTTCGACATGGGTTACATCCTGCGCCTGAAGGGCTTGCGTAACCAGGGTAAATAACAAAATCAATGATTGCCTCATTTCAACGAATTCGCTTGCGGGGTTTATAATACGTTATACTCGGTTGCTAATATGAGAAAAATAATGAAAAAACGGAATGCTAAAAGTGTTTAGCAACATAAATACTACATAGTAAGCACCAACTTACCCACAAAATCACCAGACTCCATTAATTCATGGGCTTTGGAGGCCTGTTCCAACGGAAAGGTTTGATGAATCACCGGTCGGAGGGTCCCTGCATCCACCAGCGGCCATACATGCTGGGCGATGGATTCTCGCAACGCACGTTTGAATTCAGCATCACGTGCCCGGAGTGTACTGCCGGTCAGTGTAAGCCGAAGCTGCATCAGCTTGATGACGTCCAGCTGTGCATATTTCCCCTCCATCGCATTTATAAATACGAGCCTACCCTCCTCGGTTAATAACGACACATGGCGTTCAAAGTAAGGCGCACCGATGCTGTCCAACACCACGTCGATCGGAATACCGGACAACGCTTCGGCAAAGTCTGTCTTCCGGTAGTTAATGCACCGAATTGCACCAAGTTGTTCGCAGAAGCGACACTTTTCGTCCGACCCGGCAGTAGCGTATACCGTAGCACCAAACCGCACCGCTAATTGGATAGCTGTCGTACCAATTCCACCACTGCCGCCTTGGACTAACAACGCCTCTCCCGCCTGCAGTCTACCACGCTGGAATACGTTGTGCCAGACCGTAAATAGCGCTTCCGGCAGGCCGGCAGCTTCCGCAAAGCTGAGGTGATCGGGGATAGGCAGGCAATGCGTGGCAACCGCTGATGCATATTCGGCATATCCGCCACCGGGTAAGAGGGCGCAGACCCGATCGCCCGGCTTCCACTGCGTTACTTCACTGCCACATACCTCAACCACACCAGCCACCTCCAGTCCGGGGATATCCGGCACCACACCGGCAGGCGCCGGGTAGTGACCTTTGCGCTGAAAAATATCCGGACGGTTGATGCCTGCCGCATGTACCCTAATCAACACCTCGTTATCAAAGGGTAGCGGTTTCGGTCGGTCGGCAAGCGCTAAGCCCTCTATGCCGCCGTGGGCTGTTATCACTATTGCATTCATTCCTTCGTTTGTTTGTTTCCTATCGCTGCATAACGGCGCTATCCGGACTTCTTTGGATACCGTTGCAAACGGATATTTAGAGACAGCATGAAGTAGCGTGCCAGCCGATTGTTCCGCACGTCCAAAATATCTGTACCGAGTACTTCCCGCGTAATTCCCGTATTCTGATTGAATAGGTCAAAACCCTGCAACCGCAATAATGCCATGTTATTATTCAGAAAAGTACACTCGATATATGCGTTAAGCAGCGTTGGGTTCGCATTGACAAAACTATAACCACTGTTAAACCGATGCGAGAGATCGAATCCAAATGCCCAATTGTCCGACAGATATCCTTTGCCCGCTAAGCCGACCAAAAAGGAATTGGCATCATTGCCATTTATCGATCCATACCCCTGACGCAGGGAATAGCGGGTACGATTAAATGTATAACTCGTATTCAGCTCCGTCTCAATAACGTCCTCCATCATGAAGCGCATTTGCACGGCTTGGGAATAGATAAAGTTACGCCCAAAATTCTTTACATCATCGATGTAAGACACGTTATTCACATAGTCGGTCGTACCATTGAGGTTGAGCTGGAAATTATCGTTAAACACCGCGGTGCTGTACATATAATATCCCCGCGCGTCAAAATATCCCGACGTATTCCGAAAACTAGTTTCCTGCACCGTACTGCTCGGATTTGTCCGGTTTGTGACAATTTTATTCTGGACCTGATTGAGTGCCAGCTGTGCTTCGAAAAATCGGTTTTTCCCCAATTTGGTTTGGCGGAAACGTGTGGTAATCCGATTGACGAATTCTGCCTTCAATTCGGCATTTCCAATAATGATGTTTTGTGAGTTGGTCAGGTCACGGATAGGCTGTATCTGCGAAAAATTGGGCTGATTATTCGTGCCCAAATATTCAATAGACCATTCGCTCTCGTCGTTGATACGAAAGCGGAAACCCGCACTGGGTATCAAATTGACGTTCCGATGCCGGGTGATCGTATCGATATCGACGGTTTGTCCCTGTAAAAGTAACGGCTGCACGGCAAACCCCAAGGTATACCTGAATCGCTTGCTTTGTTCCATCTGGTAAACCAGCCCCACCCGGTTGCTCTCGAAGAAATACGCATAATCCAAGCTTAGTGAGTCGACAAAAGATTGCTTGCCAAGTTGGTCCCATACACTGCGATAGCTATCTATTGCCGTATAATTGTACTCATAGCTCACTTCGAGGAGGCTGGTATTATCAATAGGCTCCACGTAGGAAGCCTTTACCCTCCCTACCCGGTTTTGATTGTCGCTTTCGACTTTCTGTGATAGGCGATACGCTCCGTCCAGCACCGGATCACCCGTTATTACATTCGTACTCTCTGAAAAGTCGTCGATGTTTTCAATTTTATCCCGCTGTGAATATCTTCCCTGCATATTAAGCACAAATTTGCGCCCCGGCTTTTGAAAGTTTCTTGAATACAGGACATCCATATCAAAATTCGGAGTAACCACATTTTCCTCCGCTTCGTAAATACGTTCGCTGACTATATTTTTCCGTTTGATGGTGTCTTCGCTCAAATGCGCAGATCCCGCTCGGCTGTAGGATATGTTCGGACTAATCTTCAAATAATTATGTGCATCTAACTGTGCCTCAATATCCCAGGCCATCAAATGATTGATGTTATCCGTATTAATTTCTTTGTTTTCCTGATTGATAATGGTATAGGAATCATATACGCTTTGCAGGACCGAATTGCCAAGGGTACGGTTCTTCCGGTTTGTAAAAGTGTATTTTCCGTAGACGCTCACCTTATCCGAGAGGTCATCCGAATAGCTTAAGCCAACCGAATTGGTTGTGTTTACACCATCTTCTGAATCCATCATCCCTGTCAGATCCGAATTGCCACGCTCCCTCACCCCGGCTCCCGTGGGTGCACCATAGCTGAAAAGACTGGTGTTGGTATTGTTGAGTGACCCAAGTACCGAAAACTCCTGGCCGTCGTTAAAGTTATTAATCCCTAAGCTACCGATATAACGGTCTACCGTACCGCCGCCGCCGGTCACCTGTCCGAAAAGAATGCGTTTTTTATCTTCCTTCAACACGATGTTGAGGATCTTTTCCGGTTCCGAATCCTTGATACCGGTGCTGTTCGCCATGTCTCCGTAATAATCGATCACTTGTACAGATTGGATAAAATCGGCGGGCAGATTGCGGGTCGCGGTTAGTACTTCTCCTCCGAAAAAGTTCTTGCTGTCCACCTGCACCCTGCTTATCTGCTTGCCGTGCGCAATCACCGTCCCATCTCGCCGCACCTGTACATTAGGAAGCAATTTTAATGCTTCTTCAAGCAACGAATTCTGCCGCACGTTAAAAGCGTCCATGTTATACTGAACCGTATCTTCCTTGATAACAATCGGCTGTACACGATTGATCACAATCTCCTTTAGCAACGTCTGTTGCGGGGGCAGCACTGTGGGGAGTAGCTGCACAACCGGTCCCGGAAAATCCGACGGATAAGATTTATCCAATATCTTGTACCCAATCATACTAAACGTAAGCCGAAACTCGGGAGCGATAATATTCGTAAACCGGTAGGCGCCTTTCACGTCCGTAATAACCAATGCGGTATCCAATATTGTGGTGAGTCTCACGTTGACGCCCGACAGGGGCATCCCGGCGGTGTCAATCACAACGCCGCTGATTTCTTTTCGCTGGTGTTGCGCAAATGCCTGCAACGACACAAAAAGCAATGCAAGAATGAATAGCCTATGGATGGTTATCGATGGCAAATTTATGTCGGGATAGCTAACTAACTGATATTTCTGCTCCTCATATAAGGAACGAAAGATAGCACATTATCCGTATGTGTGCAAAAAAAACGGGCAGTCCTTTTGCAAAAGACCGCCCGCACCAAGCGCAGATTACGCTGGCTTATTACCCTTCGTAACTCACTTTGGGAATGTGTTTGTCGATCTCCCAGCGTCCGGTACCTTCTTCGCCGATCACATCAAACATTTCCAGGATACGCCTTGCCACATATTCTTCTTCGATTTGCTCTTCGAGGAACCATTGAATAAATTGGAAGGTCACAAAATCCTTTAATTTTATACATTTTTCAGCGATGTTGTTGAATTGCTGGGTTACATACATTTCTTGCTCCAGCATTTGCTCAAACACACTGCGGAATGATTCGAAATCAGTCGGAACGTTCACAATCTCGGGAGAAATGGCTTTGCCACCGCGGTCATTTACATAGTTAAAAAGCTTCAACATATGCTTCCGCTCTTCCTCTGACTGCTTAGCAAAGAAATCCGAGCTGAAATCGTACCCTTGATCATCGCACCACGATGACATGGCCAGGTAAATAGAGGATGAATGTGCTTCAACCTTAATTTGCGCATTCAATATGTTTTCTATCTCTTCGTTCAACGATGTCTTTAATCGCAATAGATCTTTCATGATACGTATATTTATAAGTTCAATCAATGAGCACTAATCGCTCATCCTTCCATACAAAAATACAGAAAATGAGCGGTAAAACACTCAAAATAAAAACAATACAAATTCAGTCTAAATTATGGTTTAGCGCATCCGACCGGTATGGCTTTCAGGCATGCGTTCACTACGCTATTTAGCTCGATCATAAACTTCGCCCCGTTCATCAACTCCCTGAGATTTAAGACGTCGTTAATGTCCAGAACAAAACACCGGGGTGTGCGGAAAGGCATGAGAATGGTAAAATCAGCCGTTCTTGAGGGATCGATAATCATCGCGGAAATGTCAATGGCATCAATCTTTTTCTTAAAGGCAAAAAAGTCGTTAACCTTGAACGCCGTCGTATCCCCCGCAAACTCGAGCCAATAGCAATTCTGCCGGCTGCATTGGTACACTGCGCCGTGATCCGTCCGGTAAACCTCCTCAAAATTAGCCAAAGGGCAAACCATGGTCAAACCTTTTTAATTAACGGAGGCGAATATACGTATTATTTATAATCAGTCCAACTTAATTAAGATTAGTTTTTTTGCAGCCGCTTACTCAGTAACGCGAATTCCGGTGGGAACTGCTGCTGCCACAGGTTGTAATAATAGCCCTTGATATTCATCAGCCCGGTGTGATCCCCCTCTTCCACGACCTCGCCTTTATCGAGCACAATAATTTTGTCGGCCCCCATGACCGTACTTAGCCGGTGGGCAATAAGAATGACGGTTTTCCCCTGCCCGTTAAAGCTGGCGACGGCACGTTGGATATGATTTTCCGAGATCGAATCAAGAGATGAGGTGGCCTCATCAAGCACCAAAATTTCCGGGCGCCGGTATAAGGCCCGCGCAATGGCGATCCGCTGCCGCTGTCCCCCCGAAAGCTGAGTACCATTTTCGCCAATGTACGTATTGAACCCGGCAGGCAACGTCTCAATAAACTCTAAAATCCCCAATTCTTTGCATAGCGTCAATAGCGAACTCATATCCGGATTGGCGTCTCCCAGCGCGATATTATCGATAATATTACCCGAGAAAAGATGGATGTCTTGAGGAACCACGCCAATCACTCGGCGCAAACTGTCATTCGTCAAATAGCGGATATCATAATCACCGATGACAATCTTACCCGAGCTGACGGAATAAATACGCTGAAGTAAGGCCATTAATGTGGTCTTTCCTGATCCACTTTCCCCTACGATCGCCACTAATTTACCCTTGGGAATATGCAGATTGAGTTTTTGGAAAACCGTAGTGCGGGACCCATACTCGAAATGAACATCCACAAACGCAATATCACCCACCATTTCAGCTGTGAGCTGGCTTTTATTGGTCTCTTCCTCCCGGTCCAGATCCATGACCTCGAAAAGCCGGTCGGCGGCGATCACGGCATCCTGCACGGTTTTATTCATGCCGATCAATGTACCGATAGGCCCGGTGAAATACCCGATGATTGCATAAAAGGAAAGCAACTCTCCGGGAGTAATTATTTTTTCCAGCACAAAGGTAGTCCCCAGCCACAACAGCAATAAGGTAACGCCACCCGTGGCCAACTGATTCGCATTTACGATCCACAAACTATTGGTAGCCGAGCGATACACACTTCTTAAGAGCTGGATAAAACGTGTTTCCGTTTTTAGGTTGGCAAATTCCTCTAAACCGAACCGCTTTATCGTTCCGGCGGCCTGAATGGATTCCACCAATTGCGCCTCGAGGTCGGCGTTATCTTCCATGAGCTTACGTTGCGTTTTTCGGTTTACAACGTTGGAAACGTAATAAATCAAACCATAAACCGGAATGATCAGGAAAATAGCGAAAGCGAGTTTCCAGTAATAGGTAAACATCAAGCCGAAGGAAAATAATACGATGAACACATTTACTGCAGTGCCGACAAGCGCTTCGTTTATAAACGCCCGGATTTTGACCGCATCATTCATCCGCGAGATAATTTCGCCGACACGCATATTGTCAAAGAAGTGTTGGGGCAGCTTCAGCAAGTGTTTGTAATAGCCGAGGATAAGCCGGCTGTCAATTTGCTGCCCGGTTTTTATGGTCAGCAATACCTGGGCATGGTTCAACAACACCTTTACCACCAAAATAGCGATCATTGCCACCCCCAATAGGTTCAATAGGTTTCGGTTACCGTCGGGGATGACGTAGTCAACGATCTTTTGAAGAAAGATGGCGGTGGAGAGTCCTAACAAGGTAAACATCATCGCCCCCAATACCACTTGGAATAAGATCGAACGATGCGGTCGCAACAGGTAGTTGAAACGGCTCAATATCCCCATTTTTTCGCTGCCCGTCTTGAACCCTTCCTGGGGACTTAAGATGACCAGCACGCCCGACCACGATTCGTTAAATCGCGAAATCTCCAACCATTCCAACTTACCGGTCGCCGGATCCATCAATTGGATCCGATTGGCGGTGACTGCATAGATGACAACATAGTGATGCAACAGGCCTTTGACCACCACATGCGCGATCGCCGGCAATGGGAGCCCCTGCAAGTCGTCCACGCCTCCCCTTACCCCCTTGGCCGAAAGCTCAAGACTGCGGGCGGCTTGGATGATCCCCCATGCTGTTGTCCCTTTTTGATCGGTAGCCGCTAACTGCCGGATCCGTGCGATTGGCACCTCCTTCTTATACCAGCCCAATACAGATGCCAAACAGGCCGCCGCACAATCGGTAAGGTCGTGTTGTTTAACCTGTATGTGTTTTTTTAGATGACCGAAATTGAATAATTGCATATTCATGCCAATTAATGACTGCCTAGTTGAATGCCAGCCTGCTGAGCGGCAGGAATAACATTTGGATTCAGCCAGTCGTCCGCTTTGTCATACAACAATTGAAAGAGTGTACGCTTGGTTACGAAAAACCTCGCCTGTAGGGTCATCCCCTTCTTTAACGTTCCCTCGTATCCATTTTTCAGCATGAGCTTATCATCATTGAGCTGACACCGAACCTTGAAATAAGGTTGTCCCCGGCCCGTGAAAACATCAGCGGAAATGGACGTCACTTTACCCGAAGCCATTCCCCACTGGTTGTAATTGTAAGCGTCTATCTGCAGGTTAACCGGCGTACCAACCGCCAGATAGCCGATGTCCTTAGGCGGAACGTATGTCTCCACGATCATCCCGGAGTCTGGCGAAATTTCAGCAAGGACTTCGTTGGCACTAACCATACTACCAGCTTTGAGTCCCTTCATGGCTTGCACGGTCCCGGTTGAGGGTGATTGCAACGTATAGTAGCCACGTTGTTCCCCGACTTGTTCTATTCGGGAACTGAGTTCTCCCGTTTTTAACCGTAGTGCACTCAACTCCTGCTGCCAAACGGCCCCTTGTTCGTCGTAAGACAATTCCAGGTCAGTATTCGCCTGCTGATAAACAAATTGTGCTTCCTCATACTCAGCCGCTGAAATAACCCGGCTTTCATACAACGTTTTGTAACGTTCAAAATTCCGCTTGGCTAAGGCCAATTGGTTCTGAAGTTTGGTTACTTTCTGCCAAAAAAACGTAAATTGCTGACTGTATACAGCGGATGCAAGGGGCGGACGCCCCGAAAATGCCCGCTTCGATGCCAATGCCGTCAGCTTTTGCAAATCCGCAAGCTGGTTAAGCAAATCCTGCTGTTGGGTAGAAAGCATGTTGCGTTCCTGATCCAGCATATCGGCCTTGATCCGAGCCAACACCTGCCCGGCTTCCACAGCCTGACTCTCTTTCACGAAAACTTCTTCTATTCTCCCTGAAATAATGGATTTGACCACGTGGTTCTCAGAAACCGCTCTTAGTATGCCAAGCGCTTTGACGCTGACGTCTACCTTGACAAAAAAAAGCGATAAAAAAAATATCAGTACAAGTGCCAGCAGAATTTGATAGATCACGACGGTCTTCGTGTTATACCGTTGGTAGTGGTATTCGGTCGTATACCTAACGATTTCAGCCGGAAAGAACTTTTCATCCATGGAATAAAAAAATGGGGGGATTTTACCTAGTCAAATCCCCCCCTTATACAATCGATGTCAATCATACGGTTGCCATATCGGCAACCTGCACTAATCGATGGCTTGAATGATATTATAGTCTGCCGAGCAAACCACCTAACAAACCATTCACGGTACCCAGGAGACCGCCCAACAAGCCGCTTCCATTGCCCAATACGCCGCCGAGCAGATTGTTTACTGAACCCAGATCCACAGAAGCATCCACGTCGATCGAATTTTGATTTGCGCCAATGTTCAGGCTTAATAAACCGCCATTGGTTTCCTTCAGTTCTTGCTCATTTAATTCTTGAAGTTTCATAGATAATTAAGTTAGAAATTGTGCTTACTCTGATTTAAGGTTTTCAGCGTCCCCTTCGACACACTTTGTAAATCAGTGTATCAATACGGCAAATAACGCCAATTTACGATTGAAATCATATAAAGGCATTATTAAATCAAACAACCCAAAGGAATACAATACAACCGGAAGGAATACAGGCAGCAGGACGATCGGCATGAATGAAATAAACAAGAAATGCCTAATAACTTTTACTTCGGCTTTCTATTTTTATACGCAATAGAAAAGGAATAAAATTATACGCTGATGAAACCTAACGCCAAAGCAAAATCGGTCGCTAATAATATCCGGCGTGTGCGGGAGTTCAGAAACTATACCCAAGACTACGTCGCCCGGAAAATCGGTATATCCCAAAACGCTTACAGCAAACTAGAACTTGGATTCCATAAAATGTCGTTGGAAAGACTCTTTCAGATTGCCGAAGTATTGGAAATTGAATGTGCGGCACTGCTCCAGCACGATAGTGACGGAATCGTACGGCTTCACCTCGACCCTGCGGTCAGGCAGGTCACCCCCTAGAGTAAGCTATTCTTGTCTACTTTTTCAACTTTGCTGCCATCTTTCAACAACTTGCTGACTGCATTGAATGGCCGGGAAACCACCTCATCACCTTCGTTAAGTCCGGAAAGGATGCGGATATACGTATCATCCTGGATACCGGTGGTCACCTCAACCTGCTTCACTGTCGCCCCATTGTATACAAAGACGTATTCCTTCATCTTTGGCATTCCGCCAGTGGAAGTTCCTGCTGCGGCATTGGCAGCCTTAGCCGTGTCCGTAGCCCCTGATTCACGGGTTGTGACCGCCTGTATCGGCACAGACAAACCGGTATCTTGTTGCGTATGGATATCCACCGTAGCCGACAAACCGGGACGGAAAGGCGACGGATTGGGTTGCCCTTTTTTCAATAAATCAGCGTACGACTCCGGCAAAATGCGAACCTTTACGTTAAAATTGGTTACTTGATCTGTTCCGGCCGTGGTGGTTGTAGTTGTTGCTGCTGTGGTTGACGAGCTGGCGATCTCCGTAACAATCCCTTTGAATTTCCGGTTTTGAAACGCATCGATTTCAATCGAAGCCTCGTTATTGAGCGCTACCCGGTTGATGTCATTTTCGTTGACTTCGACTACCACCTCCATGGTTTCCATATTTGCAATACGCATAATTTCGGTACCCGCCATCTGCGCTGTTCCCACTACGCGTTCGCCGAGCTCTACCTGAAGTAACGAGACGACGCCATCCACCGGCGCATAAATCGTAGTCCGGGCCAAGTTATCACCTGCCTCTTTTACGGATGCCTGAGATTGGTCGATCCCGTAGCGTGTAGCCAAAACATTTTGCCGTTGACCTTCCAGATTTGCCCGTGCGCTCTCGTAGTCGGCCCGGATCTGATCAAATTCAGCAACAGAAATCACCTTCCGTTCGAACAATTCCCGGTTACGCTTGAAATTGGCTTCGATGTTAGCAAAATTCACTTCCTGCTGCTTCAGCTGCTGCTCGGCCATAGCCAAACTGGCACGCTGAGCATTCAACGAAGCGACGGCCCGCTCATAACCGGATTGCAAAATATCCGGGCGTATGCGACAAAGTATCTGCCCCTTGGTTACGACATCCCCCTCTTTCACCGTCAGCTCGACGATTTCACCGGAAACTTCGGAACTCAACTTAACCTCCACTTCAGGATGAATTTTACCGCTCGCCGATACCTGCTCGTTTACCGTTTTCTTCTCCGCCTTGTCCGTAGCCACTTTGATCACGTCTCCTTGACCGATCCACCCCATTTTATTGGCAATGATTACCCCTACTACCAGAATTCCTGCGCCGATCAGCACGTATTTAAGTGTATTTTTTTTCTTTGCCATCTCTGTTGCTTGTTATCGCTTAGTTTTCGAAATTGATTTCATTGCCCAGGTAAAAATCTATCACTTTGCTTCTGAACACCAGGTCATATTTGGCCTGAATATGATCAAACTCAGCCTTATTCATCGTCGTTTGTGCGGTAAAAAGCTCAACGGAATTGGCCAAGCCTACCTCATAACGCTGGCTGATAACTTCAAAGGCATCCTTGGCCGATTCAAAAGCCGTCGCCGTGGAGGCATAGCGTTTGCCGGCAGAGCGGAGATCCAATACCGCTTGGTTAACGATCTTATTTAAGTTATTTTTAGCCAACTGTTCATTCGTCAGGGCGTTTTGATAATTAATTTTTGCCTTGTTAACAGCTGTTCTGACCTGAAACCGGTTAAAAATCGGAATGGTAAGCGTCAACCCGATGTATGGGCTTTCGTTATTACGCAATTGATCGCGGAACGATACCCGCCCATATTCAGTCGGTCGACCGTCTGGATCAAATGCGATCGGCTGTGATGCCACGGAAGATACACTGGTTCCGTAGCCGGCTCCGAAATCCAATGTGGGATAATAATTCCCCTTTGCAATGTCGATGTTGCTTTTGGCTACTGCCGTTGCGAAGGTTGCTCCTTCAATATCCGGTTGCACTTTCAACGCCTGCTGATAAACTTCGACGGCTGTGTGGGGCGTTTCGCTCTGCTCGACGTCGGCAACCGCCGGCTTCTCCAACGCAATGTCTTCGGCGGGATCCATTTCCATGAGCTGTTTTAAATTCAACATGGATAACTCAAAGGCATTTTGGGCAGAGGTCACATTCAATTCATCGGTAGCCACTTGGCTTTTCGCCTGGGATAAATCGGCCAGGGTGTTGTTTCCGACCTCATAATTTGCCTCTGCTACTTCCAGTTGCTGTTGGGAAAGCTTCAATTGCTGATTGGCAGCAGTCAACAGATCCTGATTTGTCAACGCTTCCAGATAGGTGGTCGCAACGGATAATACCAGATCGTTTTTTACTTTCTCGACGTTACTTTGATCGGCAGCAAGCTGATTCTTATTCGCAAGAATCTGATTGACACGTTGAAACCCTTGAAAAATCGGGACGTCCGCGGAAGCCCCTGCGTTGGCCGTATTTACCGAGGGCACCAATTGACCTGAGTATTGATCGAAATACCTACCAAAACGCATGTTGCCACCTACTTGTGCGTTTAACGATGGATAAAACTGACTTTTGGCCTGCTTTAAATCTTCTTCTGATAAGGCCGCTTGAAACCGGGCCTGCTTTACCTGGAGGTTATTGTCCAGCGCGTGATAAATAGCCACTTTAATCGGAACCAATTTTTGTGCTGCACTTTGTTTGGGCGATAATAGCATACTGCATAAACACACTATCAAACAGGTAAGGCATGAGAAACTTCTTTTCATTGGCTCCAAAATTGTATCTTTACTTCCTTCTTTTATTAATATCCATGTATACTGTCAAAGTCCCCTTCGTTCTGCGATGGCTCTATCCTACCCTCATATGGCACCGCAGTCGCACCGAAAAACGCATTTTTCTCACCTTTGACGACGGTCCGATACCGGATGTTACACCGTTTATCATAAATACCTTAAATAATTATGGCGTCAAGGCTACGTTCTTCTGTGTGGGCGAAAATATAAAAAAACATCCTGATTTGTTCGATCGGCTTCTGGAAAATGGCCATCAAATCGGCAACCATACCTACAACCACCTCAACGGTTGGAAGACATCGGATGATATTTACCTGCAAAACGTGGACCAATGCGAACAACTGACGGGGACCTCGCTCTTCCGTCCTCCGTATGGTCGTGGCAGACGTTCACAATACGCCAAACTCAATCGTTACCGTATCATCATGTGGGATGTCCTCAGCGGTGATTTCGACCTCAAGCTCCCGCCCGAAAAATGCCTGAGCAATGTGTTGAAATATACGCAAAACGGATCAATCATTGTGTTTCACGATAACATCAAAGCGATTCCCCGTGTTACGTATGCGCTGCCACGCGCCATTGAACATTGGTTGGCTGAGGGGTATGAATTTGGGGTGCTGTAGGGGTCCAATTTTTATTGAACCGTTATCATATACTCCGCGACGGCCTGTGCGCTGAAATATCCCAAAGCTCCTTTGCCAAAAACGGAAGGCGGGTTAGCCGGAGCGGCGGTGCCCGGGTTGTTGGACTGCACGACATTCCAGAAATCGAACGTCGCTTTATCCGTGCATTGCATCCAGATGGATACGACATCACCGGTAACCAAGTCCGTTTCGAAGTCGGTCACATCCTCACTCACATATTTACCGTCGTTAAATTTGTCGTTTGTAACCCGAACCACTTTAAGCGGCGCTCCATTTACACTCCACAAATAGCGATAGTAATTCGGCACACCACCCGGGTCCTGGTATTTGACGCTAATAAATTTTTGCTCCTCATTGAAGATGTTTCGGACGCCCGTCCCAACCGAATCCGGCAATACGGAGCTTGGCATACGCGAAGTTGCCTTAAATTCCTGCCCATCGACGCGTACCCGTAGCTCATACAGGTGTCCGGTTTCTCCCTTGAACCTGCTACGGTATTTTCCGGGGGTCTGCTCAATCAATTCGAATGACCCGCCGCTTTCATCCGACACCGTGACCTCCGCGCCAGATACCGGATCAAACGCATTATCGGCACTGAAGGCAACGGTGCGACTGATGGTCACCTGTTGGTCTTCCAGTCGGTTACTTACTTCTCCGACGATTACCAGTTGAGGCTTGGCATCCTTCAGATCTATGTCAATAACATCCTCACATCCCATCCCCAGAAGCAGCATCGACGCCCCGATTAGATAGCTATATGGATTCCACTTGTTCATTGTTAAAACTTAAAATTCCACGTAATCGACGGGATAATCCCAAACAACGCGATTTGATAGGCCTCGGTGGCATTCGGATTGCCCTCCTTCTCCCTGAAGTCAATGATAAACGCGTTTTTCCGGTTGTATACATTATAAATTCCAAATGTCCAACTGGACTTAAAACGTTTCGATGCCGCCGCTTCCCAGGTAGCGCCCAAATCCAGCCTGTGGTAATCGGGCATCCGGTAACCATTCCGTTCGGTATAATACCAAAGGGTGCGGCCATCCACCGTGTATTTACCACTGGGGAACGTCACTGCATTGCCCGTACTGTATACAAAAGTGGCCGAAAAATTCCACCGGGGCGACAGTTGATACATGCCGACAACCGATGCATCATGCGTTCGGTCTTGACGTGCGGCAAACCAGTTTCCCTCATTAATACCTGCAAACCGTCGTTCGCTACGGGATAGCGCATAGCTTATCCATCCATTCAACCGCCCTTCACGCCTTTTCAAAAATACCTCCAGACCGTAAGCCCTACCTGTACCGAACAGGAGTTCGGCTTCAATATGCTCATTCGCCTGCAAATCCGCTCCGTTGCGATAGTCGATCTGGTTTTGCATGTATTTATAATACGACTCCACCGAAAATTCATACCGGTCATCGCCAAAATTCTGGTAATAACCCAGTGCAGCCTGATCCGCAATTTGAGGCTTGATATTGTTACTGCTCATTACCCATGCATCCGTCGGCAGACTGGAAGTGGAGTTGGACAATTGGTGCAGATGCTGCGTGTTCCGATTGTACGAAAGCTTGACACTGTTGTTTCCCTGCAACTGGTAACTCAACGATAAACGAGGCTCTAGATTCAGATAACGTTGTACCACGTCTCCCCGTTGGTATTCGGTTCCCTCCACAACATCCCCGTCGTCGTCGTACGTATAGAACATACCCGGACCAAATAGCAGAAAATTATTCAGGCGGAGCCCATAAATCAAGCTCAATCGGTCGGTTGGCTTCCATTCGTGCGAAAGATAGGCCGCCAGTTCCAACCCCTTTCGATCTTCCAAGCGCAAGCTGTTTACCGCCGTATTTTCGTCGGCGTCTATATTTGCCGGCGAAATACCCTGTTGCAGCAGGTTTACGCCAAAACGCCATGTGCTCTTGCTGGATGAAAAAAGCTGAAAGTCCTGTTTTAAATTGTAATTCTGTATACGGGAGGCAATGACAAAATTGAAGTCATCGTTTTCGATATTGACGTTGTAATTGAAATTGCTATACACAAACGTGGTGTTGGAAAACAACCGGTTGTTCAATACGTGATTCCAGCGGAGCGTTCCCGTCGCGTTGCCCCAATCGAAACCAAAAAGATTGGCATACCCCAACACATCCCTCCCAAAATAACCCGAAAGAAACACGGTATTCTTCTCGTCAAATCGGTAGTTCGCTTTGGCATTCAAGTCATAGAAATAAAGCCGGCTATTATTGACATCTTCGTCGTTCGAAAGCTTCAGAAACAGGTCGGCATACGTCCGGCGTCCACTGATCATAAACGATCCCCGGTCTTTCACAATCGGCCCATCCACTTTCAGGCGCGACGCAATCAAGCCGACGCCACCCTCTGCCCCGAAGCTCTTCTTATTGCCATCCAGCATGGTAATATCCAATACCGAAGCAATCCTTCCGCCATATTGAGCCGGCATCCCGCCTTTATACAAGTTCACTTCTTTGATTGCATCGGAATTGAACGTGGAGAAAAAGCCAAAAAGATGAGAGGCATTATACACCATTGCTTCATCCAATAAAATCAGATTCTGGTCGCCGGTTCCACCCCGTACGTAGAAACTACTGCTACCCTCGCCGCCGGAAAGAACTCCTGGCAGCAACTGAATGGTTTTCAGTACGTCTTTCTCGCCCATCAACACAGGTACATGCTTAATTTCGTTCACGTCGACCCGAGCGACTCCCATCTGCGGACTACGCACGTTTTCCCGATGTGAAGATTGACTAATCACCACCTCTTCCAACAATTCACCACTACTGAGATCAATTTCAACGGTTATGTCTCCTGTCAGGTTCACCGGCATCTCCTGCTCCTGATACCCTACGTGCGAAATGACCAATACCTGAGGCTCTCCGGGTATTTTAAGCGAAAAAAAACCATAATTATTGGTTCGCGTACCAATGGCAGGTTGTCCCTTCAGCCGAATACTCGCACCGATAAGCGTTTCGCCGGTTCCGGCATCACGAACGTGGCCACTTATTGTATAAGAAGCCTGGCAAAATACAAAAAAGGGAAAGGCGGCAAGTGTTGTAATAACGATAAAACAGTACCTGCAAAATCGAGTAAGCGACATGCCTACAATATTACATGCTTTATGCCAATTAACCGCCGGTAAAAAGAGATTTCTTGGCGATTCGACTGCCTAGAGCGATTTCACCAACACAACCTTCTGTTTATCAGACTGATAAACCTTTTTACAAAAGGTTACGAAATCGTTATACTTTTCAGGGGGATAACGTTTACCGTTCATGACCTGTGTACGCCGATACACAATGTCTCCTGCTTCCACTACATACTTCGCGGTATAGGTACCGAACTCGGATTCTAATTCGACATCCTCGGGCAAGTACTCCGCGGCATAACCATCCGGCAAGTGATACCTGATCTCGTCTTCATCCAAGTAGTCGAACGCGACTGCGAAATGGGTTTTTCTGTCTGCAACCTGAGCCGGCACCGTTTCCCTCCTGTTCAACAGGTTAGCGGTAAGGAATACGCGGTCACCACCCCTGCTGAGCAACTGCTTGCTGGACACCTGTATCGTTTCCGTGAGCTCGGGCCTCGATGGATCGGGTTGCAAATAGGAATAATTGACGAGCTCCATGCCGGGGATTCCCAGATTTTCCTGAATACTTTTCCGCTGTTCGATGGGCTCTTGCAGAAGCACCCCTAAGTAATCTTCGAACTGCGCATGGCCATAGGAGGTGGTAATGTTGACGCTGGCCACCAGATCACCATCAAAGTTCACCTCCGCCGTACGTTTCAGGTAATTATCGCTGGCACCATACCGGGGGGTAGCGATCAGCTTTCCACCGTCTGCACCGACCATCAGTGCCGTTCGGTTGGCATTGCTGCCGCCGACGAACCCCATGGGATAGTGCTGGCTCGTACATTCGAGGAAGGTCGTATCTCCAGCCCCGGGAATGCACAAAATCATGTGATTTGCCTGCCCAAAACTCGCATAGGCGGCATTAAGGCTCGGCATGCCGCTTCCGATAACCACCAGATTGGAAGCTATTCCCGCTTCGTTAAGCAAGGCCTTCATAAAGTTCGAAAGCGCCTTGCAATCGCCGTAATTTACTTGTGCAACTTTATCGGCATTCACGGGTTTAAATCCGCCGATACCGAGCTGTACGCTTACGTAGCGTGTATGTTGTTGAAGATAGTCGTACAGAATCTTTATTTTTTCAGGATTCGTTGTGGCCCCCTTGAGAAGATCCGCTACCTGACTTTTTATCGCACCATTGAGCACGCTTTCGCCGTCGGCAAGCGCATACAACCACTTACCAAGCTCATTCCAGTTCTTTACACTTCCACGTGTGCCATCGTATTCAAAATCCGTAGGTGAAGCAGAGACCCAAGGCACCAGATCACCCAGTCCGACACTGTAAGGTTCGTGTACGACCGCCGGTACATTGCTGCATGTCCATCGATATTGGGTTTTGCCCCCCACCGTTGCAGAATCTGTCCGAAGCCCATTGCTTGTCATTTTTTTTAGTTCATAAGAAGTCGGGCATTGGACGACATACGTAGACTGTTCCACGGCAATTCCGAAGGTTGGGACAGGTCGCCACGATGGAATTGAAAGGAACCCCTTAAATTCTTTGGTATAACTGTACTCAACCGTATACGGATAAGAAGTATGGGAGAAAGTGAGGTATTTTAACCGGTTGTCTTCATACATTGAAAAGTCAGATATCAAACTCCGGTCCTTAATGTCCGTTTTCTTGTAGTCCTTGATTTTTTTTCCCGAAGCATCGTACAATGCTCCGCGGATATCCGAAATATTCGAAAATCGGTCATAGACCTCCGCCATTTCGGCGTAGCGATCGCCGGCTTTATTCAAAATCGTAATGGCAATGCGATACGTTAGATGTGCCTTTGTCGCGCTGCTAATATCAAACGCCTGTTCCTCCGTCCGGACAACGGCAACGGCGTCTTCCTTCAGTCCGGCCGGAATGCGATCGGCATCGTAGTCGGACTGTCCCTTTGTTAGGACGGTGGACAGCAGAATAAAGGGAAAAAGCAATGTAAGTTTCCTGGCCATTTAGTTCTTTTTAAATACGATCTGCTCCGCTTGTCGTTCAACGATAATTTTAAATAATTCCTTTAGTTCGAAATACTCCTCTGCGGTATATACTCCCTTTTTCAAGTCAATCACACTGGTCACCAGCAACGCCTTACCCTCTGACAGGTAAGATATCTTAAAGCTTGCGCGATCTTCAGGAAGTTTGTAGAGGATACTCTTTGGAAGTTTATCGACGACGTAACTATCCGGAAATTTCAACATAATTTTAAAATATTCCTTTGTTGGAAAGCCAAAATCAACCGGAAAATTACGCGTATCGTGTTTAAATGGGTTTTCTTTTGTCCGTTCATAAAGCAATGGCGAGAAATACACCAAATTACCGGCCGTTTCTACATTATCCAGAATCACAACATCCAATTTTTCCACCAGTGCGTCCTCGACCGAATCCATGTTCACGGCCTCATACTGATTGACCTCAAGCCCTGCTCTCTTTTCTTTATAATCCTTTAGGTATTCAGACTCGGTACCTTTCGAGCGATATTGGGTTCGTCTCATTAACCCGTTGTAACCTTTGTGGGATTCCTGGATAGTCCCGGTCAGTGTATGGTCCTCGCCGAGTGTAAAATTGTAAAAATAACTGGATTCGCCCGGGGTCTCCGTCTCTGTCGATATCCATTGCCCTTCTAATTTATCCATGTCGAAAAGGAAACCCTGATGGGAAAGGTTCTGGAAGGATAGCATGTTTACGGGCATCAACGGTTCACATGCATCCAATAGCAAGGTAGTACTGTTTACAACCGTGAGTACGACTACGTTATTAAACTTGGATATCACTGGATAACCCGGGTGCATTCCGTTTTCACGGGTGCTTACCAATACGGGATAAGCCGCGAATCCAGCAGCTTTTAACAAGCAGATTAATGCTAAGTTAATATCGGACGAATTTCCAACTCGCTTTTCAAACAGCGTCTTCGGACTTGGGTGTTCGGTATATAAGCTATATTCATCGTCCCACTTGACATTATCCCGGACGTATCGATAAATCTGCCCGATTCGTGCGATACTGTCTGCACCATCGAGCGGCACATTCTCCAGCAATGCCTTTGCGTGTGCCTTTTTGTTTAGATATTGTCCAAAGTTCTTATCCTCCATCAGGCCGGCGATTATCTTAGGCCACGTACCGGTGTAATCCTTAAAGGATTCGTTCGGGAAATTAGTTCCCTGTAATTCGAAGTCAATCTTCGACCGGTAATCGTTTAACGTGGTTACAAACGGCTCATCCTTCAACGCCGGCACATTTTGCGCGACCCATTTTGTGTACTGTGCCTTGGATGCCAGCCCGGGGATGTAATTCGCCGTCTCCGCTTTGCTGACGGCGCGCTCAACCGGCCAATAACCGGTCATGTTGACCTTGTAGCGAAAATATTCCGGAATGCGGACATTATATTCAGACCAAAGTGTTGGGATATCACTCTGGAATGCCCAGCCACGCAGATTAAAAATAAAATCTGACTCGATGGTATACCTGAACTCGATAATAGATCCCTCTTTTACGTTCGGCAAGGCGTATTTCTTGATGGTATAATTTTTATCCAACGCTTCGGTAAACTTGGCATCCTTATCCAACTTGCTCTCTATAATTTCGCCCGCTTCCAGATTGTAAGTAGCCGCGCTCATCGATACGATATTTTCTTTCGCAGTGTTAGACGACCGATATAGCGGGATATCTAAATTGGCCAAATCATACCCACTTTTTGTTAAAATCTTGTACCTGACGTGGCGCCTGAACACGTAAGTGAATCCCCGTGTGTCGGAAATTTTAAAATCGCATCGTCCGACATCAAAGATCCGCAACGCTGCCGCGGCTGTATCCGCACCGGAAGCCGTTAAGGCAAATTCTTCCTTTGGCACTTTCCCAAACTCAAACTCCCGATCAGGTATTTCAGCCGATTGAGCCGCGCATAGTACGGGTATAAGGGAGCATACGGCGATCATATGCAATTTTCGAAACAGTTCAGACATAGGTTAAGTAGTTAAGTCAACGTTTAGGTTATCAATTCATTAGTTAGTTTTAAATATCTGACAATAATAAGAAAACTTTTAAAAAAAACCATGCTCCCGATTTTCGCAAAAATAAACCGCCAAAATATGCGTTTTTGAAAATAAGTTTGTAGTATTGAAACCGAACAAACTTGTAAATCAAACATCTCAGAATTCAAACATGAAAAATTTCAAAAAAACGTTATCAGTAGCTTTGACAGCCGCTGTCATGGCTGCATGCGGATCCGGCCAAAAAGCGGACGGGGGACAGGATACGACGGCTACCGAAACTGCTTCGGAGAACGACGGTTGGGTATCCTTATTTGACGGACAAACCACCAACGGTTGGCACACATACCTGCGGGATACCGTATCCCAAGCGTGGACAGTCAAAGACGGCGCGTTGACTTTCAATCCCGACGTGCCTCGTGAACAACGGGGTGATATCGTTACCGATGGCGAATATGAAAATTACGAGCTTGAACTGGAATGGCAGATATCGTCCGGTGGGAACAGCGGAATTATCTTCGGTGTCCACGAAGACCCTAAATTTAGCGCAACTTACCAAACCGGCATCGAGATGCAGGTATTAGACAACATCGATGCGGGCGACAACAAAATCGAAAACCACCTGGCCGGTTCGCTTTATGACATGATTGGCAGTAAGGAAGTATCCAAACCCAAGCCCGTCGGCGAATGGAATCAAGCGCGCATTCGTAAAAACAACGGACAGATTACCTTATGGCTAAATGGCGTACAAACCGCGGATGTCACCATCGGGACCCCTGAATGGGAACAGGTGCTGAATGCCAGCAAGTTTAAAGATTGGGAAGGCTTTGCCAAATATCCCAAGGGAAAAATAGCACTGCAGGATCACGGAAATGTCGTTGCCTATCGCAACATCCGCATCAAAGAACTGTAGTCATGATGGGTGGTTAAGGTGAACGGTTAATTGCCAATGCAAGCAGACGCCCAATTGGCAATTAACCTTGACCGCCCCCCGATTATTCGAGATAGGTCGCCTGGCGCATCAGCAATGCGCGATACTTATTGAATACTGCGGATTTGGAGACAAATCCCATATAGTTACCTTCAGCGTCTACCACAGGCAGAATCCAGATATCTTCCCGGTTCATTTTCTGCATCACAGCTTCCATATTGGCATCCATCTGTATAATATCCGCGGGCTTTTCAGCCAGCTCGCGCATGGTGTAATCTTTTTTTTCCGGATTTTCTCCCAGCAAAATTTCAAAAAGTCGTTCACTGTAAATAATACCCAGTAACTTACCTTCCGGATCGACCACAGGAAAAATATTACGTTTGGTATGGATAATGTCATATCGGCGGTCCGCGGGCCGTTCATCCGGACGGAGTATGGTAAAGTTTCGTTCCAACACATATCGCAATTTCATCATGCTCAATACGGTACGGTCCTTATCCTCGTGGGTAAGCAAATCTCCCTGTTCAGCTAGCACCTTGGTATAGATGGAGTACTTCAATATCGTTCGGTTGATCAGATAGGAAATCGCCGTGACCAGCATCAGGGGCACCATCAATGCATATCCACCGGTAATCTCTGCAATGAGGAAAATACCGGTCAAAGGTGCGTGCATAATCCCACTGAGTGCGCCCGCCATACCGGCGACTACAAAATTTGCGACATTCAAGTCGATCAATCCTGTGAGGTTTATCCCATAGGAAAATGCGAACCCCAATAGCCCGCCCATCACCAGGCTCGGTCCGAACACGCCGCCGTTGCCCCCACTGTTGAGTGTAATCAGCGAAGCGAGCGACTTGGCGAATACCGTAACCAGCGCATATACCATCACCAAGCCTCCCAAGTGCCGATAGTCGGCAAAAATGCTGTTTGCCAGCAGGGAATCGGTCCGCCCGTCAAGAATCTGTTGGATGGCAATATACCCTTCGCCATAGAGTGACGGAAATAAAAAAATCAGCAGTCCAAGGCTCAGGCCGCTTACCCATACCTTTTGGTAAGGGTTTTTAATTCTGGCAAACGCACTTTTCACCCAAACGCTGACTTTAGCGAAGTAAATAGAAAAAAGTCCGATCAGAACGGCTAACAGGAGGTAGAAAAACAACGCCTGAAATTCCCAGTCGTCCGTAACCAAGTGAAAGAGCGGTTCACTGTAGATCAGTTTAGAGACGACGGAGGCCGTCGCGGCGGCCATCAACAAGGGGATGAACGCCGGGATGGAAAACTCCGGCAGGAGAATCTCGATAGCGAAGATCATTCCGGCTACGGGACTATTAAATGCTCCGGCTATGCCCGCAGCGGCTCCGCAGGCCAGGAGCATGGTTACTTCACGGTAATTTAGGCCGAAAAAACGCCCCACATTAGCACCGATAGCAGATCCGCTATAGGCGATCGGCGCCTCCAATCCGGCAGACCCGCCAAAACCCACCGTCAGTGCACTCGTAATAATTTGCGAATACACATTATGAACCTGAATACGACTGGATTTGCGCGAAATTGCATAGATAATAGGCGTCATTCCGTGTTCGAATGTCCCCTTTTTGATAAACCGGCGTATATAAAGCACGCTCAGCAAAATACCGATAAGTGGAAAAAACAGATAAAGGTAAATTTTATATTGCCATTGCAGGTCGTCCTGCAAAAAGGCCGCTATGGAATGCGTAAGCCCCTTAAGGGCCGCAGCTGCCAGTCCGCCCACCACCCCTACCACAACAGCTAGCAGCACCATAAAATTGCGGTTAGAGATTTTCTGCATCCGCCATTGGTTGAGCCGGTGAATGATATGCCGTTGCTGCCTTTTCATGTCAATCAAATCCCACTACATCTTTCTTCTTCCTTGATTTAAAACGCTTTGGGACAGATTCCCGTATTTCTTTCTCCAGTGCATCTATCGCTGCCTTTTTCAAGAAGTTATGGGTGGTCACCAAACTGATTTCCCGCACCGGTTCGGGTGCCCTGAAGTAGCGGACACGAGCCAACTGGTCTTCGTCGAAATCTTCTATGCTCAACTCCGGCAGAATGGTAGTTCCAGCGTTACTATCGACCATCCGTTTCAACGTTTCCACACTGCCTGTGTTGTATTCAAAGGTGCCTTCAGGCTCCATGTTTCGCTTTCGCTGGCAAATGTTCAAGACCTGACCGCGCATGCAATGTCCTTCCGTTAGGAGCCACAGTTTATCACCCAATACGTCGTCGGAAGTCACTTCTTTCTTGGCAATCATGGAGCTTTCGGAAGACACATAGGCGACAAATGGCTCATAGAACATTGGCCGCTCAACCAAGGCCGCATCGTAAACCGGGGTCGATAATATTCCGCAATCCAGCAATCCCGCTTTCAATTCACGGATAATGATCTCCGTGGTGTATTCCCAAATCTGCAATTGCAACTTCGGAAATCGCTGCATAAATTTCCCCAGCACTTTGGGCAACAAGTACGGCGCAATGGTGGGAATCACGCCAACGCGAAATTCACCTTCCAATTCACCCTTTTTCAATTGCACAAGCTCATTGATTTTCCGGCTTTCTGTAAGCACCACACGAGCTTGTTTGATAATTTCAACCCCTACGTCTGTTGGGACAATCGGCTGCCGGCTGCGATCAAAAATACGCGCGCCGATAGACTCTTCCAGCTTTTGGATTTGCATACTCAACGTTGGTTGGGTCACAAAACATTTCTCAGCGGCCGCGACAAAACTGCGATACGTGTCAACCGCTATAATATATTCCAATTGTGTAAGGGTCATAGTATGAGAAATCTGTACAAAGATAGAAAGTAAAAGTAAGGGGGCAAATGATCAGTACGCGGCCACAAGTGCTTTGGCCAGCTGGGCGCCCAGTTTGGCGTTGTTATATACCAACTGGATATTGGCCATCAGGCTAGCGTCGCCGGTAAAGTCTTTGATTTTACCGAGCAGAAAGGGGGTTGCTTCCTTTCCTGCAATGCCTCGTGCATTCATTTCGTCAAGTGCTTGAAGAATTGTCCGGTTGATCAGCTCGGAATCCATGGCATCCTTTTCCGGAATCGGATTGGCGACCACCACTCCGCCGGCCAATCCCAAATCCCACTTCGTCTTCAAGGCGTTGGCGAGTTCATCAACTGAATCAACGCGGTAATCCACGTTAAACCCACTTTTCCGGGTATAAAATGCCGGAAGTTCATCCGTTTGATAGCCAATAACGGGGACACCCTTTGTTTCGAGGTATTCCAGGGTGAGTCCGATATCCAGCATTGACTTAATACCTGCGCAGACGACAGCGACGTCCGTCCGGGCTAATTCTTCAAGATCGGCGGATATATCAAAGGTTTGAGAAGCCCCCCTGTGCACACCCCCGATCCCTCCTGTCACGAATACGCGTATTCCTGCCATTGCGGCAATAATCATCGTTGCAGCAACCGTCGTTGCCCCATGCCCCTTTTTTGCCAATACAAACGGAATATCACGCCGAGAGGCTTTTACTACACCGGATGCCTTGCCAAGTTCGAAAATTTCCGCTTCGGTGAGCCCTACCTTCAATTTTCCGTTCCATATCGCTATGGTAGCGGGTTCCGCACCTTCTTCCCGGATGATTTGCTCCACACGCAGCGCAGTCTCAACATTTCTCGGATAGGGCATACCATGGGATATAATGGTCGACTCGAGGGCGACAACCGGTCTACCCTTTCGGAGTGCATCCGCCACGGCAGGTTTTATTTCCAGATAATCGTGTAATATACGCATCGCTTCATTCCATGCTTCCCGTTTCCCGAAACCGGGTGTGCCAACCAAATGCCTCTTCAAGAATGTGCGGCGTATGTCCGCCGCGCAACCGGCATGCCCGGTCAAAATAGGACTGCAATGCTTCCCGGTAATTGGGATGCACACAATTGCGGATAATATGAACTGCCCGCTCGCGGGGAGCAAGTCCCCGCAGATCTGCCAGTCCGATGTCTGTCACGAGGATGTCGACATCGTGCTCGGTATGGTCTACGTGGGAGACCATCGGCAACACGTGAGATATCCGGTTATCCTTAGAGGCAGCCTGGGTAACAAATATACTTAAGTAAGCATTACGCGCAAAGTCGCCCGAGCCACCGATACCGTTCATAATGTTGGTACCGCCGATGTGGGTGGAATTCACATTGCCATAGATATCGAATTCGATGGCTGTATTAATAGCGATAACCCCAAGCCGCCGGATGAGGCCGGGTGTGTTGCTAATGTTTTGAGGCCTTAATACAACCTTGTCTTTGTATTTTTGAAGGCTACCGAACACCCGGTCGTAGTATGCCGCGGAAACGGTGATAGATGAAGCAGACGCAAAACTCATTTTACCACTGTCTAGCAGATCAAAGGCACTGTCCTGCAACACCTCCGAAAACATGCGAAGGTCATAGAAATTACTATCCTTGAAACCGGATAACACCGCATTGGCAACTTTGCCAATCCCTGCTTGTAAAGGCAGCAGTCTATCAGTGAGGTGGCCTTTTTTCACCTCGCTTTCAAAAAATTCCAGTAAATGTCCCGCAATGGCAATGGTTTTTGCGTCCGGTGGTGCAATATCAGCCGGACTATCCTGAATATCGGTAAATACGATAGCCTCGATTTTATTGATATCGAGTGGAATAGACCTACGGCCAATCCGGTTTTCAGGCGCCACAATCGGGATGACATTGCGGTAGGGATAATTCTCCGGCTGAAAGATATCATGCAAGCCGTAAATAGATTCCGGAACTCGCGTATTAATCTCGATAATAACTTTTTTTGCCAACGCAGCAAAAGTTACCGAATTCCCTACAGAAGTAGTAGGCACAATACTGCCGTCGGCTTCGATAAACGCCGCTTCGATCACCGCAATATCCACCGGGGGAAGGCAATGGTTATGCAGCAGTTCGGCGCTTTCGCTGAGGTGCTGGTCTACAAATAATACCTCGCCCCGATTAATTGCATCCCGGAGCACGCGATCAACCTGGAAGGGCATTCGCTTTGCCAAGGCACCGGCCCGGGTTAATTTCGCGTCTGTATCGTGTCCCAACGACGCACCGGTCATGAGGGTAATTTGCAAATTCTCCTTTTCCGCCCGTTTGGCAAAAGCATCCAGCACGGCTTTGCTATCGCCAGCTTTGGTAAATCCACTCGACCCCACCACCATGCCCTGGCTAAATAATTGTGCGGCCTGCTCAGCAGTGGTTACCTTATCAATTAATTGCGTTGCCCTGATTCTATCGTACGACATAGCGAAGAATTTTACATCAGCTAATCCACTAAGCTGAAATACAATATTAGTTGTTATAGCCGGCTTAATCTTATCACATTAGGTCACAAATTTATCCATTTTAGACAATTCACCATATTTTCATTATTTTAGCCCACAATTCAGGAGAATATACCGTTTCCCTGCTTTACGAAACAATGGAGCATTACGTAAACCGCTATTACATTACGGAGGTAGACCGATATGTAGATACCATTTACTGCCATCACGCCGTCATGGGTGAGAAATTCATACCGGAGCACGAACATAAAAAGGGCCAATTTCTGTACACCGAAGGTGGTGTCGTCTACCTAAACACCCCCCAGCAGTCGTATTTCCTACCGGCCAGGCATTACATCTGGATCCCCGCAGGCGTCCGGCATAGCATCCATCCGAGTACACCGGAGGTGATCATGCGAAATCTCTATTTTCCGGTATACGAATACGACGATGCATTTTTCACACAAACCGCCATCTATCCGGTTAACGACCTGCTGATGGAACTGATGATGTTTACCAATCGCTGGAATGGAAACATCCGTCCGGAAGAGGAGAGCCGTTATGCGATCGCCAAGGCATTCAAAATGCTGCTACCTGAACTGAGTAAAGGTGCACTGCCACTGGCGTTGCCATATCCGGATGACAGTCGGCTGTTAAAGATTGTCGAATACTTGGACGAGCACGTCTCCGACAGCATCGGTTTCAAACAAATCGCCGATCGCTTCGGTATCAGTGAACGATCGCTCGCCCGGCTTTTCCAACGAGAACTTAATATGTCTTTTATCCAATATTTTACTATTTTGCGGATGTTAAAAGGGTTAAAACTGTTGCTTGACGATAAATTGAGCATAAACGAAGTGGCAGCGAAAGTAGGTTACAGCAGTTTACCCACATTCAGCAATACGTTTACGAAAATTGTGGGTGTACGACCAAGCGAATATGTAAAACACAGAAGTCTTTGGGACCGATAAACTAACCGAATGATAATTCAACTAGAGAATCAATGAAAACAACCCTTATTATCGCCTCAGCGATGATTTTATCAACAACCGCATGCACCAATGCGGGCAAGGAAACCGACACTCCGTTAGAGTGGATCCAGCTCTTCAATGGAAAAGACCTCAACGATTGGACGGTAAAAATCGCCAAACACGAGGTCGGAGACAATTACGCGAACACCTTCCGGGTTGAAGATAGCTTACTCAAGGTCCGCTACGACGGCTATACTGATTTCGATTTTCAGTATGGCCATATCCATTACAACACACCGTATTCTGCCTATCTGCTGCGTGTGGAGTACCGTTTCGTCGACGAACAAGCTCCCGGGGGTGAAGGGTGGGCTTGGCGGAACAGCGGGGCAATGCTACATGGCCAGGATCCAAATACCATGTTAAAGGATCAAGACTTTCCGATATCCATAGAAGGACAACTACTTGGCGGAGACGGAACCAATGAACGGACCACCAGCAACCTATGTACGCCTGGAACCAACGTATTTATGGAAGTAGATGGCGAGCTGTTTACCCCTCATTGCACCAATTCTTCATCAAAAACCTACCATGGCGATCAATGGGTAACTGCCGAGTTTCTTGTATTAGGCGACTCGGTGGTACATCATATTCTGGAAGGTGATACGGTACTTACCTATTATAAACCTCAGATAGGTGGAGGTAACGTATCAAACTATGATCCAGCGATAAAAGTGGATGGCAAACCCCTAAAAAGTGGATATATCTCGCTGCAAAGTGAAAGCCATCCGATCGATTTCCGTCGCGTGGAATTGCTGAATCTCGAACCGTATTGGGAAGACTCTGCAAAATTACAGCAGGTTCTTGGGCAATTGAGGAAGAAACAAGTCAACTAGCTGGTTACAGGTACATTAAAAAAAGCCGCCCTGACTGATCAGAGCGGCTTTTTTTAATGTATCTGTAGTATTATTATGACAAGCTGTTTACGTACTTCGTCAACTTCGATTTGTTGTTGGAAGCCTTGTTTTTGTGAATGACATTCTTCTTGGCCAAGCGATCAAGCATCGAAATCACCCGCGGCAATAACGTCTTTGCTTCTTCGGGATTCGTGGTACCCCTCAATTTTTTAATTGCATTGCGGGTCGTTTTAGCCTGGTAACGGTTCCGCAGGCGCTTCGCAGCGTTCGCGCGGATTCTCTTAAGTGCTGATTTATGATTTGCCATTTATTTAGCTAATTTTTTCTTCAATTTTTCAGTCCGCAAAGATACCACGTTCTTTTTTATATTCAAAATATATTGGAGATATTTTTAACGCGTATCTTTGCCCCATGCAAAAGTTATCCATGGATGAACTCGGGCGACCGTCTGTCGAAACATTCAAAACCCAGCCCAAACTTCCCGTTACGTTGGTGCTTGACAATGTACGGAGCCTGCATAATGTAGGCTCGGCTTTTCGCACATCGGATGCATTTGCCGTTGAACGGATCATTTTATGTGGAATCACCGGCCGCCCCCCTCACCGTGAAATTGAAAAAACCGCGTTAGGGGCTACACACTCGGTAGCTTGGGAACACGTGTCCGACACCCTTGGTGCATTACGGCAACTCCGACAAGACGGATACCGGCTCATCGCTATCGAGCAAGCCAAGCAGAGCCTCTCACTCCAGCAGTTTATACCCACACAGACCGAAAAATACGCATTGATATTCGGAAACGAAGTACACGGTGTGGCCGACCAGGTGATGGAATTTATAGATACATGCATTGAAATCCCCCAATCCGGCACCAAACATTCTTTGAACATCTCCGTATCCATCGGCATTGTGCTATGGGATATCTATGCGAAATGCTACCTTCCCAAAGCAGATTGAACACCTTGTGCATCGCTACCTCGGAAGGTTGAACACCGCTAAAAATAAACTCTTGTGAAAAACTCGCGAAGCGATCTCTTGAACACCGCTAAAAATAAACACTTGTGAAAAACTAGCAAAGCGATCTCTTGAACACCGCTAAAAATAAACTCTTGTGAAAAACTCGCGAAGCGATCTCTTGAACACCGCTGAAAATAAACACTTGTGAAAAAACCCAATTTTACCTAAGTTTGCGGTGCAAAAAATCAGAACCATGAGCGTACTAGTAAATAAAGATTCCAAAGTAATCGTACAAGGTTTTACGGGCAACGAAGGCACCTACCATGCATCACAGATGATCGAGTATGGAACTCAGGTGGTTGGTGGCGTAACCCCCGGTAAAGGAGGCCAGACGCATTTGGATCGCCCGGTATTCAATACGGTGCAGGATGCCGTCGAAAAGACCGGCGCCAATGTATCCATCATCTTCGTTCCCCCTGCATTTGCTGCAGATGCGATCATGGAAGCTGCTGCTGCCGGCATCGAAGTCATCGTCTGCATTACGGAAGGAATTCCTACCAAAGACATGATTCAGGTAAAGTCTTACCTAAGCGATAAAAAATCTCGGCTAATCGGGCCGAACTGCCCAGGCATTATCACAGCAGACGAGGCCAAAATTGGCATCATGCCCGGTTTCATTTTTAAGAAGGGAAAAGTCGGTGTCGTCTCCAAATCAGGAACGCTTACTTACGAAGCGGTGGATCAAACCGTAAAAGCCGGGCTGGGTATCACGACCGCCATTGGCATCGGTGGCGATCCGATTATTGGCACGACCACGAAAGAGGCCGTCGAATTGCTCATGAACGACCCTGAGACAGAAGGAATCATTGTAATCGGGGAAATCGGCGGGGGAATGGAAGCCGAAGCTGCCCGTTGGATCAAAGACCATGGCACAAAACCGGTTGTCGGCTTTATTGCCGGGCAAACCGCTCCTCCGGGACGTCGTATGGGGCACGCAGGAGCTATTGTTGGCGGCGCTGACGATACGGCTGCGGCAAAAATGAAAATCATGCGGGAGTGCGGCATCCGTGTGGTAGAATCTCCTGCAGAGATCGGCAAGGCAATGGCGGAAGAATTGGGTGTCAACGTTTAACAGGGTAATTTTCAATCAGAATATAAAATGGCTTTTAGGCACCTGTTAGGTGCCTTTTCTATTTTGCATATACCATGCAAGTTGCCTAAGTTTGTGATTATGCTATCCGATACCGAGGAAAATTACTTAAAAGCCCTGCTCCGGATCACCGGCGAGCAAGGCAGTGGCGGCGAAGCTGGCACCAATCAATTGGCGGGACGACTAAATGTACGTCCGGCTACCGCCACCGATATGCTCAAGAAACTCAGGGAGAAACAGCTTGTCAATTACGAAAAATACGGAAAAATATCACTCACCGATACCGGACGCGATCTAGCGGTTGCCATTATACGCAAACACCGGCTCTGGGAAACTTTTCTATTCGATAAATTAGGATTCAGCTGGGATGAGGTACATGAGGTTGCGGAACAACTGGAACATATTAAATCTGACAAACTGGTGGAACGGCTGGATCGATTCCTGGGATTTCCCCAATTCGACCCACATGGAGACGCCATTCCAACGGCCGAAGGTGACTACGTCAATGAAGCCCGCCTCACGTTAACCGAAGCGACAGAGCAGCAATCCTATATCATTATCGCTGTAAAAGATAACAGTCCGTCTTTTCTGCAATACGTCAGCGAAATCGGTATGAGCATACACAGCCAGGTCCATGTGATACAGAAATATGCGTTCGATCACTCCATGGCGCTGGATATCGACGGCAAGACCGTCAATATCTCGGATAAGGTAGCGCAGAACATTTATTGCAAACCGGTATAAGCGTTGCACACCGGGGCATATCAGCGAAGCTGATTCCCTGCAAAAAAAGAAAATCATGGCATTCTCTTCAGATATCAATATCAAAAATAAAAAGGCCTTCTTCGAATATCACATACTCGACACGTATGTGGCAGGTATCCGGCTTCTTGGCACGGAAATCAAATCCATTCGCGAAGGAAAAACCAACATCAACGATTCCTTTTGTTCGTTCTTCGACGACGGTCTCTATATCCGTAACATGCACATCGCAGAATACTCGCACGGATCGTTTTATAACCATGAGGCGAAACGGGACCGGCAGCTGCTCTTGACCAAAAAGGAACTCAAAAAATTGAAGACCAAAAGCGAAGAACGGGGATTTACCATTATTCCGTTGCGCATTTTTATCGGTAACCGGGGCTTTGCCAAAATCGAGATCGCACTGGCCCAGGGGAAAAAGGACTTTGACAAACGGGAAACCATAAAAGAGCGGGATACGAAACGGGAATTGGCGCGGGTAATAAAAGGTTAGCACGACGTCAGTCTACGTCTACGCCGATTCCTTTTAAAAGTAACGACGCGTTGAAAATCGTGCATGCCCCTTCTTTTAGTTTATAATCAAAAAGCATCTCGCCACTGCGCACCTGGATATCGAAGTGGAAATTATGTACCACGCCGGGATATTCATCGGCCAATTTCGCCAACTGAAGGTCGTGTGTAGCGACCATGCCAACCCCGCGATAAGCGATTAGCTTTTTGATAATGGCTTTGGATCCACGGTATTTGTCGACCGAGTTGGTTCCTCGCAGCATCTCGTCAATAAGAAAAAATGTATCCGATTGGCTTTCCACCGTTCTCAGGACCGTTTGTATGCGATTCAATTCGGCCTTGAATGTAGAAGTACTTTCATTCAGCGAATCCGCAATGCGCATATAGGTAATCAAGTAGAAAACGGACACCCGCATCTCTTTACCGCAAATAGGTGCCCCGCAGAATGCCAGCACCGCATTGATTCCGACTGTACGAAGGAAGGTACTTTTACCGGCCATATTCGATCCCGTAATCAGGGCGATCCGGTGGCCGTCCATTTGGTAGTCATTGGGCACAGCATTTCTCACCGGAATCAGGGGATGTGCAAGTGCTTCCGCGGCAAAAAACGGGGTTTCGGTTTCCATAATTAGGGGGAACACCCATCCGGGGTGATTCCTTCGCAACGCTGCCAAGCTTCCCAACACTTCGAACTCAGCGACGGCATTAAACGCCTCGAGAACGTCCGTGCCGTACTTTTTACGCCACTCAATCAGTGCAAACACCTGCCTGAAATCCCAAAGGGCCGCCATGTTGAGTACGGCCCCCACCAACATGTTCAACCGATAATCCAGCCGATCGATCAGTGTGGCCAATTCCCTGAATATTACCGAAACGGGTGTATGGTTCTCGGCCGATCGCAAAGACAGACTCAGTTCCCTGCCACGCTCGCTCTGCCATGCTTTATTCTCGATCAATTCAAATGCCGCGGCAAACTCACTTAATAGACGGCCCGCCCGGTCGGTCAATCCCGCTATCCGGTTTACTTTTCTGCCGTATCCAATGGCAGCCAACAGGTGCATAAGGGCGAAGAACAGAGCGACTCCCGAAAACACCGGAATGAACCCTGCGGCAATGATAAGCGTCGCCATCAGCCAAGGCACCGCTTTGACATACAGCCGCAAGCCCCGGTTGCCGAACGGCGTATCAGAATTGCGCAAAAACTGCGCAAATTGATGCTTAAAATCTATCGGATGATGCAGGTTAAACCACAACCGGGACTGAAACTTCTGACACCAATCCAGGTCATCTGCCAACTCTGCGACTGCCTGCTGCCGAACCTTGATATCGTCGGTACCCGCCGGTGCTGACAACCATCCAGCCAATGAGGCATTGGCTTGAGGGGTAGCCGCACGGTTAAGCAATGCAAAGAGCGACGAAGGTCCGAAAATATCCAGATCACCGCTGTAAGGATGGCGACTATCCATGTATGCCCGACCGTCAGAGTACCGATTAGGTTTCCCTTCCAAAAGGTCAATTTCATTTTGATTGACCGCCAGAAAACTCTCCAGCTCCACTTTCCGTTTTTCCAGCTTGCTCTGTCGCCATACCAATCCAGCAAACAGCACGATAACCGCAAAAAAAACTCCGGTTACCAATCCCACCTGCTCCGACTGCACAGCCATGAACAACGCTGCTCCGCCTCCGATAATCGCAGCAAGGCGCAGCAGCGAGTTACGATTAATGGATCGGCGCAAGCCAGCCAGCTGCGAATGGCTGTCCGTTATATTCCTATGATATGCATCAAAAATATTTTCCATCCGCTATCACTTGTTCCCTACTACCACGCTTGGTCGCCTACCAACGGAACGAACCGAAACGTATCCAATTCAATCCGTTCGTATTCCTGCTCCCCAACACGAAGAATGGTCACCATTTTCTGCTCTTTTTCGCTTCCAACCGGTATAACCATCACCCCCCCTATTCGAATTTGCTTCAGCATAACATCGGGCACAAACGGTGCCCCAGCCGTGACCAGTATCTTGTCATACGGTGCATGTTCGGGTATCCCCTTGGAACCGTCGCCTAAGAAAAAGTGCGGCCTATACCCCATGTACGGCAGCACCCGGATGGTTCGATCGTATAAACTGCGTTGACGTTCGATCGTATACACGTCGGCGCCTAATTCAAGCAAAATACAGGTTTGGTAACCGGAACCCGTCCCTATTTCCAACACCTTGTCCCCACGCTGGATATGCAGCAGCTCCGTCTGGTATGCAACGGTATAAGGCTGAGAAATGGTCTGTCCATCGCCGATTGGAAAAGCAATGTCTTTGTACGCCTGGTTCCAGAAAGTTTCATCGAAAAAAAAATGCCGTGGAACCTTGCCGATGGCAGCCAGCACGTTTTTGTCCTCTATCCCCCGCCGTTTTAATAGCTCGACCAACTGCTTCCTCGCTCCCCGTTCACGGTAATTGTCAATAAACTTATATGCCATTATGCTCCAAAAATACGTAGATTAGGTGAAAAATTTCTATTTTCGCAGGAGACAAATACGACTATTGCGGATGAGGTATATTCTTTTAACGCTCTTATTGTGTTTCGGAGCTGGTCAGCTGTCCGCACAGGTAACGAGAATTGATACGGTGGATTACCCCGCTATCGTCGTCCCCAAGAAAAAGAGGTATCATTTCAACACAGATTATTGGTATACGATTGCCGTTCGCACGTATGCCTATGAGCAATTTCCACAGTTGCTTAACCAGCCTTCAGGCCAGCCTTTCCACACTTCTTATTTCAATGGCCTATTATTCAAAATAAACGACAATCAAATCAGTTATCGGCTGCAGGCAGCCCATTTTAACAACGACATCGAGTTTGATAACGAGTGCGAGGGCTGTTTTCCCAAGGTAACGGGAAAATTGCAAAACACAGCGGTTAAGGTTGGGGCAGAAAAAAATCTGAATTATTCCCGGTTTCAGCCCTATTTTGGAGCAGATCTGGGATTTATGGTCCAAAAGTTTAGCACCAAAGGATTTGAGAATTCTCCTGTATTTGCTGAAGACAATAAGAATGCCCTGTTATTTTCTCCTTTCGTCGGTGCAAAATTATACATTGTTCCACGGATAGCCGTCAGTGCCGAGGCCAATTTTAACATTGCGTATACCTACCAGAAAGTAAACAACTACAGCGACCATTCCTTTACCGGTGCGCCCAATCAAACAAAGCGTTACCGATGGGAGTATTTTTTTGGGCCTGTGGCAGCCGTCACGCTGCAATACAGCTTCGGTATACTCAATCAATAGGGATCTACATCTACCTGCACACGGACACCTCGGTTGGACTTGTGGCTTTCGAATTGTTGCAGGATGGCCTTAACCAATTCCTTTACCTTGCTTACACTTGTGCCCACGCGCTCCACCTTAAGCAGGATGCTGAAAATGTAATGGTTGCGAACACGCCCTACCAAGGGGGCCTCAGGGCCTACCACCCGATGACCCAACGCTTCCCTTAACGAAGTTGCCAATCGGTAAGATGCATCGTGCGCAATCGGTTGTTCTTTATGCTTTACATCCAGCCGGAATAGCCGAAAAAAAGGCGGATAGGCATAATTCTTACGCTCGGCTACCTCCGCCATGAACATACCTTCGTAGTCGTTGGCGATCACCTGCTGGATAATGCGGTGATGGGGTGCATAGGATTGGATGATAACCTTCCCATTGCTATCCCGGCGGCCCGCCCTTCCGCTGACCTGGGCCAGTAGCGAAAACGCGCGTTCATGTGCCCTGAAATCGGGGTAGTTAATCAAGCCATCGGCATTGATAATACCGATTATGCTTACGTTTCCGAAATCCAACCCTTTGGCGACCATCTGGGTGCCTACCAAAATATCGTAAACGCGCTCATCGAAGGCATTCAATACCCGATCAAAACCATGTTTCCCCCGCGTGGAATCCAAGTCCAGGCGACCGATACGCGCCTCTGGCAGCAATGTTTCCAGCTCCTCCTCCACCCTTTCAGTGCCGAAACCTTTGCTCTCTATATGTGTGGACCCGCAGGCGGGACACACCTGTATAGGATCTTCCGAAAATCCGCAATAATGGCAATGTAACTTACCGCTGCTTTTGTGATAGGTCAGGCTGACATCACAGTGAATGCATTTCGCGATATAGCCGCAGGTTTTGCATTGTAAGAGCGGCGTGTGCCCGCGCCGGTTCTGGAAAAGAATGACCTGTTGTCGCTGAGCAACGGCGTTTTCCATTTCCTGAAGCAACGTATTGCTGAAATAGGAAGTCATATTGCCCTTCCGGTTTTCCTCGCCGATATGCACGGACACAATATCAGGAAGCTTGGCTTCTCCAAAGCGCTGTTTCAATTCAACCAGCCCATATTTTCCCGCCCGGGCATTATAATAGCTTTCTACGGCAGGCGTTGCCGATCCCAACAACACCTTTGCACCGTGAATATGGCCAAGGTAAATGGCGGTATCACGGGCGTGATAGCGGGGAGCCGGATCAAACTGTTTATAGGAGGTCTCGTGTTCCTCATCGACAACAATGAGCCCCAATGCGCGAAACGGCAAAAAAACGGCTGAGCGCGCCCCCACAATCACCTGGTACTCGTTATTGAGCACCTTGTTCCAGACTTCCGCACGCTCGTTATCGTTAAACCGCGAATGATAGACGCCTAATTTACCACCGAAATGTAGCCGTAGGCGCTCGGTTATCTGGGTAGTAAGTGCGATCTCAGGAAGTAAGTACAGCACATTTTTTTCCTGGGCTACCGCTTCTTCAATAAGGCGGATGTATACCTGCGTTTTTCCTGAGGCCGTGACGCCATGCAAGAGCACCACATCCTTTGCCGCAAACCGATCATTGACTTCGTCGAATGCCTTTAACTGGACGTCACTGAGCGTAAAGTCTCCTGTGAGTTCAACATCCTCACCGGCGAGACGGCTAACCGCACGCTCCTCAGCAATAAATATCCCCTTTTTAATCAAGGCAGTAATACTCGCTGAACCACATCCACTGGCTTCAAGGATATCGGCTTTGGTTATCCTGGAAAGGCGCCGATTCAATTGGAGGTATGCCAAAACAGCGTCTTGTTGTTTCGGAGCATTGCTAAGCATTTCCAGCAACAACTTTCGCCCCACATCATCGCCATAGTCGGCGTGCAGCGAAATAAAGGTCTTTAATTTGGGCTTGTATTTCGGAGCAATCTCCTCCGAAATCAGCACCAACCCCCTGTCGAACAGTCTTTTCAATATAGGAAATACCGTCTTTTGGCCAAGCAATTTAACAATATCGCTTACCTTCAATTCCGGCGAGATCTCCAAGGCATCCAAAATCAGGAACTCTTTGTCATTAAGCGACGACCTATCCACCGAACTTACATCTGCGGCGATGATCCGTGTTTCGCTCGCCAGTTTTAAAGCGGCAGGCAAAGCCGCCTGCATGACTTCGCCGAGTGTACACAAATAATAAGCCGACATCCACTCCCAAAGACGAAGTTGGGCACGATCCACTACCGGACTCTCGTCCAGGATATCCAAGATATACTTTGCCTCATAACGTTCGGGCGCTTCATGGGTTATCTGATAAATGACCGCTGAATAGACTTTGTTTTTTCCAAACTGAACGATAACCCGCTTACCTACCGCTACCCTTGCATTCCACGCGTTGGGAACCCGATAGGTGTAGGTTTTGGAAAGGGCCAAAGGTAGCACCACCTCTACGAATAACGTAGTACGCATATCGGCATTACCTTCCGTAAATTCGAGCATGGCAAACGGAATAAGGTCTATCCCTTGTTTTTTATGGTGGCAATAAATAGGCCCGTCCACCCCAGAATGAAACACAATCCCCCCACCGGGGTTACAGGACCTAAAATGGTCGGCGCCCCGAAATCGGTGATTGAATAGGTACTCAAAAGATACAAGGACCCGGAAAACAACAAAATCCCCAAGGTAAACGTAACAAAGGAAAATCTGATGTAGCTGTTTTTTGCCCGTGAGAAAGTAGCTAAAAATAACAAAGCTACGGTGTGGTAAAATTGGTAATCGACTGCCGTCTCCCAGGTCTCCAGGTGGTCTTCACTGATTTTGCCTTCCAAACCGTGAGCCCCAAAAGCTCCCAGTACCACAGCGGTCAGGCCAAAAAAGGAAGCGGTGAGTATAATCCGTTTATTCATTCGTCGATAATTTTTCAATTGATGTATTGAAGGCCAATTTATGTCAGATTATTTTGCCAAACATAACGATAATTAGGTGGATATGCAAGATACTGCTACTAAGGGAAAACAACCTTGTTTGGCCCGGCAAGAAGCCGTTTTTTTAAATTGATATTCACGAATGCATGGCTTTTTAACTAAGTTTGTAAGAATGAGGAATCTGATCATCATCACTTCGGTTGTGTTCATTGCCATCGTTGTCACCTCGTACGTCTATTTCTCGAATCTGGAAAAGAAGGACCAGCTTTGGCAAGAAGGCGGGGAAATTGCCGATGTGGATACATCGGCAGCAGATGCAACCGCTCAGCATGCCGTTCCCTTATGGACTTTTGACTTAAACGCGGAGCCGGCAAACGAACCCGCTGTCTTTTTGCTGAACGATGCCCACCGGTTTGTATTGGTGCAGGATGCGTATCACATTCTGTATGCGGTTTCGGCAAATGGCGAAAAATTATGGAACGCTCAGCTTCCGGGTGCCATCGTAGGCAAAATACACCAGCTTCCCGACAGTAGTCTGCTATTCACCACCGCCGAGCGGTTATACCGCATCGACAACGAGGGGGATCCGTTACCAGGCTTTTCGCTACAGCTTCCGCAAAGAGCTACCGAGAGCGGCGCCACACCTGCCTATGAGAACAACGGCGACGTCCGGATCAACGTACAAGCAGGCAATCGCATTCTTTCTTTCGATGGTCGGGGAAGGCGTCTCCAAATTCGGAGTAACCGCGCGAACTTGGCAAACGCTGGCATCGATGAATATCCGCCCCAAAACAGCCCGGTCGATAGCTTGCCGACGGGGTGCGGTCCACTGTCCTACTATGGCCCGCTCGTGGGCAATGAAGCCAACTACCTGCTTTGTGGTAAAGACGATGATCGCAGATTGTATTGCTATCGCTACGACTGAGTTCCTTGCAAAGTAGTCTGAGCCTCACAAGCGGACTATCCGCGAGCCGCCCACCCCCCTTTTTTGGGGCGACCCCCGGCCACCATACCCTTAACGGTCATACCCCATCAGCCAACGTCAGTCAGCTGATTTTGGGGCTAACTTCAAGTCCACCGTCTTCGATCCGGGCAATGGCCGGATTCCCATGCCGGGCGTATTTGTATATTGGGCGTGGAAGCGTAGCACCGTTTCTTCAGCACCTGCATCCGACTTTTTAGCTACGATTACGCCTTTGGCGGGCAGCGATTTCTGTTTTGCGGCTTGATCATCTGCGAGCGACAGTACCCACTGAACGATTTGCTTAGCTTCGCCTTCTTTCATGCCCGGATGCGCGGCCATGGCAACTTCTCCCCAAACGCCGCTTCCGCCATTCAAAACTTTATCCACCAAGTAAGACGTAGCATCTTTTTGGCCCTGGTATTTTTTGGCTACCTGCATAAACGAAGGACCCACGCTTTTTTCTGATATTTTGTGACAAGACTGGCAATCCGACGCCATCATCAGACTCCTGCCCAAAACAAGTTCAGATACCTGTTGGTGCCCCAATGAAGCGCCGGCGAGATCCGTACCTTTTACATAATCCACCGATACTACCAAGTTAGCCGGATCGATTTCCCGACCATGATCATCCACTTTCACTTCATATTCAATGCGTTCTCCCGGCGTGTAGAAGCCGGTCGTATTGGACAAAATAATTTCAACAGACGGCTCCTCATTCCCGGCATAGATCGATGCGGGATTTGATTCGGTCCGATTACCTGATGGATCACTCACCGTGACGCTTACGGGATATTCCCCTGATCGATCCAGTGTATACGTGATCGACGGATCCGCTGTCTCCTGGATGGTCTCCCCGATTTTCCAGGTATAAGTCAGCTTATCGTTTTCATGGTCGGTAGCTTCTACGGTAGCATGGATGGTAAATGGAACCGAACCGTTCTTCTTCTCCAACCTCACTTCGCCTACCTGTGGAGGCAAGTTACCCGAGAGGTAGTCGATCCGCACGATACCTGCATCTTTGTTTTTAGCGAACCAGCCCCTGCCGTATTCCAGGATGTACAACCTGCCGTCCTTACCCACCTCCATGTCAATCGGGTTCGCGAACGACTCGCCCTCCATAAAAGGTTCCATTTTGTCAAAATCGCCGTTAGCCTGCATGGTGACTGCCTTGATCCATCCCCGGATCCAATCATAGATAATCAACTTACCGTTGTAGTAATCCGGGTAACGAGTTTCTTCCGGGAACCTGTCGGTGTAATAAACGGGGCCCGCCATTGCATTCCGGCCGCCGGTACCTACCTGCGGGAAATCTGGCGATGCCGCATAGGGATACCAGATAAAGGCCGGTTGTGCCGGTGGAAGGGTCGTCAGTCCGGTGTTGTTGGGCGAGTTGTTTTCCGGTCGTTCAGGATCAAACGCTTCGCCGGATCGGCCGGTTGTATAATCAAAGGCACGGTATGCGTAGTTATTGCCCACAAATAACGGCCACCCGAAAAACCCTGCTTGCCTCGCTTGGTTTACCTCATCGTAACCCCGTGGACCGCGTGTGCTCAGACTATCGTTGTTTGCATCGGGCCCCACTTCCCCCCAATAAAGATAGCCGGTTTTCTGATCAACCGAAATCCGGTAAGGGTTACGGTTACCCATTACGTATATCTCCGGCCGGGTTTTATCGGTCCCTTTGGGGAAAAGATTGCCGTCCGGTATTTCATAACTGCCATCGGGCAATATTTTTATACGCAGGATTTTGCCCCGCAAATCATTGGTATTGCCTGATGACCGACGGGCGTCATATTGCTCATAGCCCGGTCGCCCGTCCAACGGTGCAAATCCGTGATTTTTGTATTTGGAAGGATCCGGCTGATCGAAAGGCGTGGTATTGTCACCTGCAGACAGATACAGTAATCCGTTGCCTCCAAAGGCAATGGAACCGCCTGTATGGCAGCAAATCTGCCGCTGCGAGTAAAACTGCAGAACCACCTTCTCTGACGCTAAATCAAGTTTGCCGTTATCAAAAACAAACCGCGACAATCGATTTACCGATGTATCCACGGGACTATAAAAAGCATAAATAAACTTATTGTTTTCATAGTCCGGATCGAGGGCCAATCCCATGAACCCCTCCTCGGCATTCACGTTAGGTACGCCGGATTGGTGATATACGTTTAGGAAACCAACCTGTTCCACGGTGCGGCTTTCCTGCTTATATAACATCAATTCACCACGCCGTTGAGCAATCAGGATGTCAAAATTTGGCAATATAGCCATTTCAGTAGGTTCAAAAAGTCCTCCCTGGTGCAACTGTGTTTTGGTAAAACGCTGCCGCTCAGGTGGCAACTGCGTCTTTGCCTTACCGTAGTTGAGCTTTTGGTTTTTGCCAATTGCATACTTAATCCCGCCCGCTATCAATTTCAGGTGGAGGGGATCCTGGAAGGACTCCGAAGAATGTCCCAATGCGGTGTAAAATGAACGGCCCCCATCGTATTCACGGTACCAAACCATTGGGTGATTTTCACCGTTTTTCCCCCCTTCATAACTTTTTTCATCAATGGTGATCAATACGTTGTTGTCCGGATGAAGCTTCTTGAAATTATACCATTCGTCGTTATACCGGAACGTTGCGGGCAGCCCTTTGGTCGCCATATGGTTGGTGTCAAGTACATGGAAGCTCGCGTCCTGGGGATGGGGATGACCTTCGAAATACCCCCCAACCAAACGGCCGAACCAACCCCAATCGTATTCGGTGTCCGATGCGGCGTGGATTCCTACGAAACCTCCCCCCGCCTGAATATACCGTTCAAATGCTGCCTCTTGACGATAGTCGAGCACATCACCCGTCGTGCTCAGGAATACCACCGCCGAGTAATTTTTCAGGCTGTCTTCGGTAAACCATGCGGCATTTGTGGTGGTATCTACCTCAAATCCGTTTTCTTCGCCAAGCTTGCGTATGGCTTCGTTACCCGCTGGGATGGATTCGTGATAGAATCCAGCTGTTTTGCTGAACACCAATATCCTTGGCTTGCCACTGCGCTTGTTGCAAGAGCTTATGCCAACGATGGCAAAAACAAGGATAAAAATAAAAGGCATTCGGCCAATATCTGCTCTAAGATGTTTCATGTTACGGTTTTATCACGTTAGCAATATCTGGGTTACAAAAATGATAATTTCTATGACAATATGATGATTAAATTTATCTTTCCTCAAGCAGGACCCGAAATTCCCAATTCTTTACAGATTCTAAGGGTTACTTCACTGCCAGTGAAATCTGTGATCAACTTGCGGCAGCAGTGGTCGGACGCAGGTTTCATTGCAGATAGAGGTAAATCGTGCGGATGAAAACGCAAGTTGGATGAAAAAGTAGTGAACGGAGGATACGTTGGAAGAATACCGAGACTTAGCATTAGTTATTGCTTGGCCTGACCAAACTGCACGTGGAGATGAACAGTGGATGGCCGTCCTGAAACGAGTTGGAATTGTAAAAAACCTGAACTTTAAGGTAGGCCACGCTGCAATCGTATTGGTAAACCATCGAAATGGATTACTGAATTATTATGATTTCGGTCGGTACATCACGCCGCGTGGATGTGGGCGGGCACGGTCGGCAGCATCCGACCCAAGGCTGGCGCTTGCTACGCGTGCGCAGATCGACGCGCATGGAACCCTTCAAAATTTACAGGAAATTCTAACGGAACTCCATCAGAAAGAAAACGCCACCCATGGAGGCGGCAGGCTTTTCTTTTCTATCGCCAACAGCCTCTCTTACGGAAAAGCCGCACGGTTTGCCGAACACCTGGTGAATCAAGGGCCCATTCCTTACGGGGCCGTCGCCAAAGGCAATAACAGCTGCTCGCGGTTTGTTGCCCAGGTACTGCTAGCCGGGTGGGCAACCGGAAACCCGGCAAAGCAACGGGTAAAATTTCCCGAAAGCCTCAAACCGAGTCCGATGAGCAATGTGGTGAATGCGTCGCCGGATAAGGTGGTGTATTGCTACCACCGGGGCAATTTGACGTCCAAGCGGATGACCCGCTGGCAATCGCTTCACTTCCAAATCGATTTACTGCTTCACAACGTATCGGCGGCCAAAGCGAAGGAACTCCCCTGCGACCGCCATCCGGGCAATACCGCAGAGCCAACAAGACCTGCATCCATACCTGCAAGTGCCCAATGGTTAGGCGGCATTGGTGAGGGCGCTTGGTACGTGCTTGAACAAGATACAGAAACTGGCACGTTCTTGGTAGTCAAGTATGGGATAGATGGCCGGATCGATTATCAGGTGCGTTGTCAGCCCCATGATGGGATAGACCTTTCCCGGCCGTATCGGTTTACGTTCGACTGCCATTATCAGCGGCATGTTGTGATTCAACACGAACAGTCGTTTCTTTTGGAGACGTGCGAGCACGCTGAAAGCTATGTCCGGACCGCATGACAATCAAACTAAAAAAACACAATAACAACAAATGGAGTTAACTATTTTAAAATCAAAAATCCACACCGTTAAAGTAACCGAGGCAAACGTTGAATACAATGGATCGATCACGGTAGATGCTGATCTATTGGATGCAGCGCAAATCAAAAAATACGAACAGGTATATATTAACAACGCGATCAACGGCAGTCGCATCATGACTTACGTGCTTCCCGGCAGACGCGGCAGCGGCGAAGTTTGCATGAATGGCGGCGCAGCATTACATGCCAAGGTAGGCGACACGGTACACATCCTCAGCTTCTTTAAGGTTACCGAAACGGAAGCCGACAGTTACCAACCGGTATTGGTGTTCACCAAGGAAGGTAACCAGATTGCTTCCGTGGAACGGTATAATTATTAATTCGGTCCAGTTTGTTTCCTTTCAGGATCCCGTCTCAAGAAACCACTTCGGTAACATTTCTTTAGCAGCTCGCCTTATACGGGACACGTCCGTCGTTGATATCCATTGGTATGGCCAACGCAGTCGTGTCCCAACATCTGCCCAATTGCCCACAGCAGCCAGCAATTTATCCAATGCGGGATTGCTGTATCCCTGTTCGGCAAACGGAACGATATAGCGTGCAAAGAACTGTTGAATAAGCTGTTCAACGGCTAATGCTTCGTTCATATCGGCCTGCATCAATTGCCACCACCGTTGTGCCGCCCACGGGTTTAGGCAGGCAACATTGGAATAAGCACCCCGGGCAATGCCCTTTGAAACGCCTGTAGCCAGATGATGTCCGGGCACAAAAACCGCCACTTTCTCCGCGACGGGATTCATCCGTTTGTACCAGTTATCATCGCCATCCAATAATTTGATACTGATCAGTGTGGGGACACGTTCCACCAAAGCACGGTATTGTTCCGGTTGCAGCACGTGCTTTGCATGCGGTGGGTTATACAATACAATGGGTATGGGGCTTGCTTCGGCTGCTATTTTCGTCAGGAAATCAATGGCCTCCTTCTCCGTAACCCGAACCCAATCGGGCAGGATAACCTGATATGCGGCCGGATTCAGGTGTTTCGTGCGCCGGATGCGCTCCACCATCGTTACCGGAACGGGATGCGATGCTCCGATCTGAAATCGCATGTTACTGGCTTGGCACTTCGTAGCCAGCAACTCATTTACGCGATCAAATTCCGCTTCAGTCTGCGTGTGGAACTCGCCGGCTGTTCCGTTGGAATAGATACCATCTACCCGTGCGGCGATCAATGCATCCATTTCGGCAGACAACCTATGGAAATCAATCGATTCGTCTGCATTAATAGGCAACAGCAACGTTCCCCAATTTCCCCGGCAAGTCACCGCCGTCAACTGTTCAATCCCACTCATGGTTACGATTCCCTTTTTACCTTAACAAGCAGAAGTGCCCATGTTCCCAATAAAAGAAGTCCTGCGGCGACAATATAGATAGCCGACAATTTTATATCGGCGTCTTTCAGCGCGCCGCCCACGTAAACCATCAGTCCGCCTGCTAGGGTGCTCAGGAAATTCAGAATTCCATATGCGGTAGCGGCATAACGGCTGTCGACAACCTGTCTTACGACCGGCATTAGGTTCGCGTCGCTAAACCCCCGGGCAATGCCGAAAAGCAACAACACCAGGATGGCTATGACAAAGACACTCGTCCATGACATCCAGATCAATGCCGGCGCACCTACTGTAAAACCCAGCACAATCACCAATATCCGCCCCCGGGGATTCGCCTTGGACCATCGATCGGCCCAGATCCCGCCTAACACCACGCCGATAAATGACCCAATTTGGGGGTATAAGGTAGCCGATATGCCTGCCTCACCCAGTCCCAATGCAAAGCGGTCTTTCAGGAAAGTAGGAAGCCACGCATAAATCAGCCAGTTGGCGATACCCAAAACGACGAAATACACCAGCAAAACCAGGTAAGAACGTTCATTCAACAACGACCGAATGGACGCTCCCAGCCTTACCGAACCTGCTGGCTCGCCATCGGCAACAACGACGTCATCTGTTTTTCGATCGTGCAAGAGGAATAACAGCAACAGTGCGTAGACGCAACCAAAAATTCCGAAGATGTGGAATCCGTAGCGCCATCCCCACAGCTCAGCGATATAGCCTCCGACCCCTCCGAGGGCCAATCCGGTATAAAGCCCACTGAAATGGAGTCCGGTAGCCAACGACCTCGTCTTTCCGCGGTGGTAGTCGGTAATTAATGCCAGCCCCGCAGGAATGTAGAAAGCCTCGCTTATCCCCATCACGATCCGTGCGGCAATCATTTCTTCAAATGAAGACACATAGCCAGTCCATACGGTAGCCAGCGACCACACCCCGACACTGAAAATGATCACATTTCTTCGGCTGTATTTATCGGCGAGGAAGCCACCAAACGGACTGAATATCCCGTAAGACCAGAGAAACACGGAGGTAAGCAAACCGAACTGGGCGTCTGTCAGTGAGAACTCGCCTACAATGGGGTCGCGCATGGTGGTCAATAAAATCCGGTCGAGGTAGTTCAGGAATGCGACGATCCACAGTACGCCGACCAGTACCCAAGGATACCAGGATTGGGTATTCAGTGCTTTTTTCATGGTTGTTGTTTATTTAGTGTAGCCATCAACACGCGGTTGGTACGGACACCCGGGCGCACCTCGCCCATCGGAAGAACTACCTGTCCGTTCCAAATCACCAGCGGCGTGGTTACTGGCGCCCAGGTACTGGCATTGGGACGATTCTCCGGGTCGGGTTGCTTATCCGTAAGCATCTCGCCCACCGCCTGCCACGAATCTGATCCTGCTTCATACGACAGGATGTCTTTGCGGAAGCCCGGGTGCCGGTCCTGAAGCGCGCTGCTCCGGTCGGCAAGACTACCGTCGTCGCCACCGAATAGCCATAGCTTGTCGGCATTGCATGAAAAGCCCGGGCTCGGGGCTGCAGCGACGGCGTGCGGTAGATCCGCGATGCGCTCCCAACCGCGTCCCGGCGCATACCGATAGGCATCGTTTAAATAGGTGCGACGGGCCAGCGAATCGCCTTCCGGTACATGCAGCGCCACGCCACTCATCAGGTAAAACGCATTGTCCAAAACACCGGCTACGCTCAACATCCGGGAAGGCCCGGGCCAGCTTTCCAGCACGGACCATTTCCATTCCGTACGGGGGCGGTTCAAATCGAGCGACCAAAAGGTGAGTGCAGCAGATGTATCGGCCGGGTGAGTCAATCCGCCCGCCACGTAAAGAACCCCATCCAACAAAGCCCCGCAGGCGTTGGCATTCGGTGCAGGCAGATCAGGCAGTCTTTCCGTGATCAACTTTCCCGCTTCATACCGAAGCAAATAGGCGTCCGCATAATGCGTCGATTGATCGGCGCCTCCCAAAATGATTATTTGGTCTTGCCACGTTACCGATACGCCATATCCCATCGGCCGCGGCAAACGGCCAACTTCCTTCCATTCCCCGTCCTTTTCGGCCAACGCAAAAACTTTATCGCTCCATTGCTTGGTGCCGCCCGACCAGGGCCGTGTCCCTTCGGGGAAATTTGCTCCACCGGCCACGAGCAGATGTCCGTTGCTGACCCCCGCGTAGGCACCCGCAAAACCGACGGCATCCGGTACCTGTGTGGCTTGTTCCCATGTAATACGTGCTGATCCGGCGGGCTGGCAGCCCTGTCCGATCGTCAATGCCATCATAACTATCCAGCTGTTTTTTCCAGGTGTCAAATGATTCATGCGCGATCGTTCACCGGTTTAATCTGCTTCAAGGCATTGAAGAAACCAAGGGCTTCCAACCTGGATTGCAGTAATTGCCTGTCCTGTCCGGAAAGTGACACCAACGGCAGGCGTGAGGGGCCGAGGTCCATCCCGATCATTTCCATAATCGCCTTTTGGGCGGGTATGGGTGAAAACTTCACCATCTCCCGGATCATATTGACAAGCAGCAGTTGTTGTTGTTGCGCTTCGTGTAACTCACCCTGCTCAAAAAGTTCCATGACACGCAGGTATAGCGGAGCCGCAAAATTATAGGTACTGCCGACTGCCCCCTTTGCTCCTACAGCAAGTGCGGGAAGCAGCAATTCGTCATAGCCGAACAACACGTCAAATTTGCCATCTTTAAAGTTCAAGCATGCCTGGTATTCGTGGATGGTCGCCGCCGTATATTTGATACCTGCCAAATTCGGTATTTTTTCCTCCCCGAGGCGGAGAAAATCCACCATATCCATACCAACGCCGGTCAACGCAGGGATGTGATAATAATAAAATGGAGTGTTAGGTGCTGCAGCAGCTATCTGTGCCATGCTATCTACCAGATTCGCCACGTTAACCGGTTTGAAGTAAAACGCGGCCACCGCAGAAATGGCATCCGCTCCGATTTCCGCTGCATGCGCAGCAAGTTTGCGGCATTCGGCGATCGACGTGTGGCCCACATGCACGAACACCAACAACCTTCCTTTTGCCGATGCAACATACGCTTCCGCCACAGCCATCCGTTCTTCAATCGTCAGGTTCGGTCCTTCGCCATTTGTGCCACAGATAAACACCCCTTTTAATCCGTCGTCTACCAGTTTCTCAACCAAAGGGGGTATCCCGTCCAGGTTGAGCGAACCGTCGGCATGAAATGTCGCAAATGTAGCAGCAATAAGACCCTGTATTCTAATCATCGTATATAGTTATATAAATTAAGTGAATTTTTTAGCTAAACCCTCATCTTTTTTACCAATTATCCGTCCGGAAGGACGAGGCAGGCAATCCCGCGGAATTAAATAAATCGCCTCGTACCCAATCCTTAAACGCGTACCGTACACTCACCGGATTAGGGACTTCTTCGCAGCGCACCTCAACAATGTGCTTTCCTACAATACGTGCCTCGGCAGGGTAGAATACGCGGTCGTCGCCCGCCAGCTCAAACGCATGCAGCCCATTTCCTGAATCGGTTAATCCATCCGCGACGTGGTCAAAATACAATCGCACCTTCGTACCTTTCCACTTGATGCGCTTAACCACCGGACTCTGCACTTCCCCCCGCTGCTGCTTATACGTTTCCGCGAGAGCGAGGTCTGACAAACGCCGGGCGACGGTTGTCTTATCCGGCGGATGGATCGTCTGTTCGGAACCCACGTCCATGGTGACTACCATGCCGGCATTCGATAGGCTTGTTGCGGCTGCCAGTTGAGCCTCGCGCAGGTAAGCCGACTGTTGCTTTCCGTCGTATTTATAGGGAGCAATCTGTGCATAGTAAAACGGAAAATCTCCTTGATTCCAGCGTTGCCGCCATCCGCTTACCATTCCAACAAACCAATCTTCGTAGCGATTGGCCGTGGCGCGGTTTCCCTCTCCCTGATACCATATCGCGCCTTTGATACCATATCCCAGAATGGGGTTGATCATCGCGTTGAATAGCACGGTCGGTGTATTTTTTGTAATTTTCCCGGGTACGGGCTGATCGGCCAATTCGGGAAAACTGTTCAGCGTGGTTGAGTCCATCCATGCCTGCACTTGGGTACCGCCATAGGCCGATTGCAAAATGCCGACCGGCACACCAAGCTCACGCTGTAAGTTCAAGGCATATTGATAAGCAACCGCACTGAACGCTGCTACCGATGCCGAATCGGGAGCCGTCCATTCCGCATCACAGTTGTCCAGCGGGTGGACCGCGGATTTTACCGGTACCCGGAATAGACGGATCAGCGGATTGCCCGCTTCCGCAATCAGTTTACCGGCATGCAAAACCGTGTCTCTAGGTGGATTTCCTACCCGCATTCCCATATTGGACTGACCCGAAGCCAGCCAAACTTCACCGATCAGCACGTCGGTTATCACCCTTTTATCACGTTCGTCACTTAGAAAAATCTCATACGGGCCGCCAGCTTTCGGGGTCTCGATCATCAGCCGCCACCTCCCCTTGTCACCTACCTTGGCATGATACTCTTTGCCGTTCCATGAAGTTGTAGCCCTTATGGAAGTACCATCCGAAGTTCCCCAGATCGGCACGGTTGCCTGCTGCTGCAAAATCATCCCGTTGCCCATTACTGCCGGCAATTCAATACGACCGTATGCCTTGCTGTTTACAGCACTTATGAGCAAAAAAATAACTAGGGCTATTAAAACATTCCGTTGCATATACCTTATTTTTTGTGTGATACCACCTTGTGCGGAATCATATTCAACGTGCCTTACGTTACCTGGTTTTTCCATATCTGACACCTGATTGGCGTAGACTGTCGGCATGAGCGTTCTCAAACGGGCTGTTCGGTTTGTCCGCATCGGCCAGAATTGCGTTAAAGATTTATGTCGCATGCTAGTACCGTTTCTTCCACATCGAATCTAATAACGCACGCATTTTCCGCAATTCCTTTCGATAACGGGGCTGCGCAACCACGTTTTCGGTTTCAATACCGATCCCGTTATACCGATAAAGTTCCGATGCGATCACCGCGCTGTCACCGATGTTCCGCCATTCCGTATACCGATACGCTTCCGACCGCACACTGTATCCCATCACGTTGGGCGTATCCGTATACATCCAAGGGCGCGGAAATTGGCTGAATGCCCTGTTTTTCCACGACCTGCCCGGCCGGGCCAGCAAGGGTTTCAAGCTAACACCGTCTACCTCGCGGGGCGCGGGTAATCCAGCCAAATCGGCCAAAGTCGGGTAAATATCGACTAACTCGACAACGGCTTCCGTGTGCTTTCCCCGATGGGGCGTGCCGGGTACCGAAATCAGCAGCGGCACGCGTGTGTCCAATTCGAAATTCGTTGTCTTGCACCAAAGATCCAGTTCGCCCAAGTGAAAACCGTGATCGCTCCATAGCACGATAATCGTCTTATCGAGCAATCCCTGCCGTTCCAGTTCATCCAGCAAATGGCCGATCTGGGCATCGACAAAACTGATGCTGGCATAATAGCCCAGGGGCAGTTGCTCGACGAGTTCCCCTGATAATGGCCCGACATCCGGAATGTCGGTGTATCCCCGAAGTTCTGCACCGTCATGCAGAGCAAGCTGCGGAACATCTGTCGGGGGCATGGGCTGGGTAGGCTTGGGAATGGCAACATTTTTATACAGATCCCAATATTTCTTTGGCGCCGAAAACGGTAGATGGGGCCGTCTGAATCCCACCGCCAAGAAGAAATTGGTATCCTTCATTGCCTGTATAGCCTCCACGGCAGCTATGCGTACCTTTCCGTCTACGTAGGCGCTGTCAGGTACCTCGGCACACTCCGTTGCCGCGGCCTTCCACGAACGTTTTGAAGCGAGGTTTTCGCTTAGGACATATTTACCGCCTGCTTCATCGGTTACCGACAGCACTTCGGGCACCGACCAGGAAACCGGGTCCTGTGCATCTTTTGGATCGTGGTAAATCTTACCGACGGCCCGGGTTTCATATCCCTGCTTTTTGAAATACTGTGGTAAGGTAACCGCATCCGGAAGCGCCTCCCTGAAATGCGTTTGCAAATCCCAGACCTTTGTAACGTCCGGCCGCCGGCCTGTCAATACCGAAGCCCGGGATGGTGCACAAACGGCCTGCTGGCAATACGCCCGGTTAAAAACCATACCTCTTGCTGCCAATCGATCGATATTGGGCGTAATCGCTATGGAATCTCCATAACATCCCAATTGCGGCCGCAGATCGTCTACCGCAATAAAGAGCACATTGAACCGGTCAAGAGGAACCTGATCCGTTGCCTTACCCCCGATCGCATCGCTTAGCGGCCATACAATAAGCACGGCTCCTAACCATCCCCTTTTTATGTTGTTTCCGAGCCTGCACATAGGCTATTAATATCCGGGCGTTTGCTTGATGTTTGGATTCGTATTAATGGAATTGTTGTGTACAGGCCAAAGCAGGATGTGCGCTTCGTCTTCATGGCCTGCCAGGCTGGGCACTTCATCAAACACAACGCCGAAACGGATTAAATCCCACCATATTTTTCCTTCGGAGACGAACTCCTTTTTACGCTCGGTCAAGATCTGCCGATCCACCTGAGCCGGTGAAAGCGCGGAAGAATAAAAGTTTTCACGGTCATAAGCCCGTTTGGCGATGGCATTCAACCGTTCCACGGCCAAGGGAGAATTACCCAACGCATTTTCAATCTCTGCACTCATCAGCAATGCATCGGCATACCGATAGACCACAATATCGGCATCAAAAACGCGCGTCTGATTTTCCCAGCTTCCTGCGTATTTATTGATCCATTGGAAGGTCGCGTTTTTTGGCGCATCAAAAAAGGTCTGAAAGCTCACGTTGGTCCGTTGATCGTCTTCGTTTTCGGAAAGAAATGCTTTGTAGTCGTCCGTCAAAAAGATCCATTGCTGATGGCTCCCTACCTTGATCGGATTTTCGACATACTGTGTCGATATGTACTGCAAAGGCACCAAGTGATCTGCCGGATAGCCGCCGGTATATTCATCCATTACGTAGCTCCATGCAAATACAATTTCCTGGTTGAGTTCACTGCTGAATACGCTAGAAAAGTCCGACATCAACGCGTAGCCCGCGTTGTTCAACACAGCGTCAACCGCCTGCTTTGCTTGGTTCAGCGCCGCAGTGCCCGCTCCCCTCACTTTTGCCATCCATAAATAATAGTCAGCCTGCAGCAAATTGATCGCTGCCTTTGACGCCATATCCCGGTCCGTCACATCTTCCGGCATCAGCGAGTTGGCCGTTTCCAGGTCCATTCGAACCTGATCAAACACGCGGTCAGCCGGATCGCGCGACGGATACAAATCCTCTTGTTGCCCCGATTCAAAACCATTCAACAGCACGGGAGCATTGCCCCAAACCCGGCCAATCCAGTAGTAACAAAATGCACGGACGAACAAGGCATTGGCCAGTACCTTATTCTTGTCCGCCTCATTGACAAAAGGAATGTCCGGTACGTATTTCAAGATAAGATTGCAATCGTTGATGGTCGTATACAAATTTTGCCAATTGGCATGGGCGTGCGTTGCGTTCAACTGGTTGGTAAACGGATCGCTATAGGTAGCGTTGGTAGCAAGACCCGGTCCCCATAAACCGGAACGGTACTCTCCCCAGAAAATGTAGGCATCGGAAAATGCAGAGCGCATCTTGTTGTACACCCCGTAAACGGCTGCCTGGGCATCCCCCTCGTCTTCCCACATGGAGTTCGCCGTAATGGCACTTTTCTGGTCTACATCCAGTTTATCGTGGCAAGCCTGTAGTCCTAGCAAGCCAGCCATTATATAGATATAATAAAATCGACTATTCTTCATGACGCTGTGATTTATAAGGTTATTTTGGCCCCAATCGAGAATCTCCTAATCGGCGGATAGTTGTAATAGGCATTTCCGCTGGCATTGGAATAGGTGGTGGCCGCCCCTACTTCGGGCGAAATACCAGTCCCCTGCACGGCCGAGAAGTAGTGCAAATTGTTTCCGGACAACGTCAGCGTCAAGTCTTTGATGCCCAACTTACCGAACATTTTTTCCGGCATGCGGTATTGCAGGGTTACTTCCCGCAAACACAGATAATCGCCTTTGTAATTGAATACATCGGAGGTCCTCGAGAAATTTGAATTGCCCGCATCGGGGTCGTTGGCGGTAAACCGGGCATATTTCGTCTGGTCGCCTTCTTGCTTCCACGTTTCCTTTACCGCATCTACAATCGTATAGTTGTTAGCGAACGTGTTCATGAAATAGCGCATGTACGCGTTGTGGTTAATTGAATGGCCCAACGCCCAATCCACAAATACATTCAGGCTGAAGTTCTTATAGGAAAAGGAGTTATTCAACCCTCCGGTCGTGTGCGGCACGGTAACCCCAAGCTCAAATTGATCCATGGCCGTGATCCGTCCATCCCCGTCCCGATCCTTCCATTCGTAGTCGCCCGGCAGCTTTCTGCCGCGCACACTTTGCCCATCTGCCGGGTCAAAACCCCGGGCACGCTCATCGTAGCGCGCATTGGCCGCTTGCTCCGCATTCTGCAAAATGTAATCTACCACATAGCCGTAGTACCGGTACAGGGGCTCGCCTTCGGCTGTACCGCCATAAGCGGTTCCATCTTCGAGGGTGATCCCTCCGATGCGATTCCGGTCGCGCCCGTTATCCGGCAATTCAAGCACCTTATTCTTCACAAAGCTCCAGGTAAGCTTGGAATCCCAGGAAAACGCGTCTGTCTCGATATTCCTTGATGATAACTCCAAATCAAACCCATGGAAGCGCACCTTGCCGACGTTGGTTTGCACATTATCGAATCCCGATGTGTTCGGCAGTTCCATGCTAAACAGCAGATCCTCCGTGACCTTATTGAAATAATCTGCACTCAGCGAGATCCGATTATTGACAAAACCGAAATCAAAACCAACATCCAGTTGCGTCGAGGTTTCCCAAGTCAGGTCCCTGTTCGGCATGGTCGTGGGCACGATACCCGCATTCCCGTTATACCGCGCATCGGTTGCATACCGGCCCAATGCGTCGTACAGCCCGATGGAGTTGTTACCGGTTTGCCCGTAACTGGCCCGTAGCTTCAGGTAGTTGATGACACGGCTGTCCTGCAGGAAATTTTCGTCTGAAATCACCCAGCCACCCGATATCCCCGGAAAAAAGCCCCAGCGGTTCTCTGCCGCAAACAGCGAAGACCCATCGACCCGGAACGTGGCCATCAACAGGTACTTCTTCAGGTAGTCATACGAAAGGCGTCCGAAATAGCCGATGAGCACTTCCTTCTCAAACTTACTATCGGCACCGGTTTTGTTCGGCCCAGCTGTCAACGTGGGGACTTTATCAGAACTGGCACCGGTAGCACTGGCTGAAAACCCCTTGTTGTCAGTCACCTGATAGGAATAGCCCGCCATCCCAGACAAGGAATGAGCACGCCCAAAGGTGTCATCGTAGGAAAGATATGCGTCCAGCTTGGTTCTTCCCAACTCACCGAATTCGGCCTCGGTAGTCCGCAATCCGCTGAACTCATGCGCCTTTTCAAAATAATCGTATTGCGTAACGTGATTATAACTCGAAATCTGAACATTGGCCTTCAACTGATCCAGAATCCGGTAGTTCAGTCCACCGATCAGGGAAAGCCGACGATCCTTGTTTGCTACATCGCGGGTATAATCCCACCAAACCGGATTGGGCGAGGTCGCATTGTAACCGGGTGTTGGGCGACCATCTGCATAATATACTTTCTGTGTCGGCGGCGTAGCCAGGCCGCGGGCGATTACATTCATCTGATTTTCAAACTGGCTTGAACTCGTCGACGAAAAGTCGAACGCCGTATTCAAACTCAGTCGGTCCGATATCTTCACGTCTGCTTTCGCACGGGCGCTGTAACGCGCATAACCGGTACCTAAGGCAACCCCGGCGTCATCCGTATATCCGCCACTGGCTGCATAGCGAAGAAATTCATTTCCCCCGTCTATGCCCAAGTAATAATTTTGCCAGAGCACGTCGCGGTACATGAGTGATTGATAATCGTTATCCTGATAAATCAGTGTTTTGCTGGGATCTAGCGGATCCGGCATGGAACTATAGCCTGCGGGCACGGCTTCGCCATCCCGCAGGTAGCGAGTCGAATAGAGTGAGTTTTCATCGTTGCCGGAACTCGCCGAATATCCAGAAGCACTGTTGTACTGCGGATTTGGACTCAACGCCACGGCCGGTCTCACGGTATTTAGATAGTCCCTGGCGTTCATAAAATCGATCAGCGTTTCAGGTTGTTGGTGCGCCAGGCTTGCATCAAACGTAATACGCGGCGCCTGTGAAGCCGATCCCTGCTTGGTCGTTATCAGGACGACCCCGTTGGATGCACGAGACCCATAGATGGCCGTCGAGGCCGCATCTTTCAGCACCTCAATGGATTCAACATCATTGGGATTAATACCGGAGAATGCGCGCTCTACCCCGTCTACCAACACCAGTGGATCATTCGATTTATTGATCGAAGAGCCGCCTCGAATCCGGAATACCGCATCGGCGCCCGGGGTGTTGTTGGATTGATACACCCGCGCGCCGGCAACCTTGCCCCGCAGGCCCTCTCCTACCGTACTGATGGGAATATCCCGCAAGGCCTCACCGCCGATTTTTGTAATAGCGGACGTAATGGTTCGGCGGGATTGGGTTCCATATCCCACCACTACGACCTCATCCAGGCTTTCGTTCGCCTCAGCCAACGTAATGGTTACTTCGTTCGACACCGGAATGGTCACCTCCTTCGTTTCAAATCCGATCGTCGAAAAAACAAGGACTCCCCCGTTGGATGGTGCGTTTATGTAAAAAACACCCCGCTCGTCGGTAGTCGTTTCCAGATCCGTATCTTTCAACGACACCGTCACCCCGGGCAAAGGCTTGCCGTCAGCCCCAGCGACGGTACCTGTCACCCTTCGATCCTGTGCGGCTAGTTTCTGGCTCGAAAATACCAGGCCGCAAAGGACCATAATAAACAATGAAACACCCCTCATAGCTCAATTAATTTATTTTGGATAATTGGTATTTATGTAGAACATATCAACAAATATAGGAGATACTTTTTGACAGTTCCAAATAATTATTAAAATTATCTTATTGATTATTTAACCAATTTGTCCAGCGTAAGCCGTTTCAATACCAACGACCAGCTATCCTTAGGGTTAAGCTTCGTTTCAAACAAGCAATAGATTGTGCCATCAGGTCCAATGGCAAGGTCTGAATACCCTGAAATTCCTGCATTGACCACATGTTCCACGGGCCAGGTCTTCCCGTTATCCGCACTTACTTTCAACGTCAGATTCTGACGGGGATGCTTGGGGATATTTTCGCTGTCTGGATTCAAGAAGAGTAGGTAATCGGTTCCTTTATAGGGTGTCGCGAGGATACTGGACATACAAATCGGTTCGAATAATCCTTCGTCATAGCTCGGCGTCGTCCAATCCGAAATTCCATCCTTACTGTAACTTACGCCTTTTCGTCTTTTTTCCGACTCGTTTCGAATGCTCAGCATTACGCGGCCATCGGGAAGCTCTACAGCCATGGTTTCACTCGGATTTTTAAATCCTTCGGCATCGGGCACCAGAGCTCCCCGCTGCCAGGTTTTTCCGTTGTCATCGCTGTATATGGTGGCAATCCGTGAAGGCCGGTGACTCCGATGCGGTTTCAATTTATCAGAATCGGCAAGCCAAACGGGAACCAACAGGCGGCCGTTTTCAAGCTGTATACTGTGGCCCGGTCCAGGAGCCAGCACTTTCCAGTCGTAATCCTCTTTAAATGCATCAAACGTCGGCGTAATATTGACTGCCGGCGACCACGTGAGTCCGTCGTCGGTCGACTGCGTATAGTAGGCGTAGGCATAATCACGTTGGTATAGCAGGTGTATCGTACCATCGGCCCCGACAATCGGAGTTGGATTGTCCGTCGGCTTACTGCCCGCACGTTCGGCCACAACCTGTATCGGTCCCCAGGTATTTCCCCCATCTTCACTTCGCCGTACCAGCAGATCCATATCGGCCCAGTCGCTCGCGCTTTCAATCCGGCCGGCTGCAAAGGCGAGGAGTGTCCCCTTTTTGGTGAGTACCAAAGCAGGGATCCGCGTCGATGAGTATGCTCCCGATTTCGGTTCAAACACTTTTATACCTTCTTGGGCAGTAGCTCGTTCAACAGGTAGCAAACACAACAAACACACGACGATTGCCACTGAATTCATTCCTAACATGTTCTTTCTCATAATAAACTTAAACCTTATCAAATTTCAACTTTTTGCTTGTCACTGCCTTTCGGGACGTGCAAGATAGCGATAATCACAATTGCGTCCTTACTCTGCGCTGTCCGTTACCTAAGCCAGGTTGAACCGATGGTAATCGATCGAATGACGCTGGCATGGATGCTTGGCACCGGGAATCCGGCGAACTCTTGCCTGCACGAAAGGGTGAAAACCCGTCTGTCTCTGTTTCCGCGATTAGTCCTTTCATACTCGTATTCGTTTTATTTCCGATAAACTACTATCCCTTCCCTGGGGCTTTCCACGCCGCCTTCACCCACAACGACCACAGTTCCATCGCTCAATGCCACGGCGTCCATCGCGCCGATCGGTGAACTGTAGGTGCGGTACGTCGGTCGGTCGAACAGGGGTACCCCTTGCTCAAAGGATCGGCCACCGTCTACGCTCGAAAACAAGGTGGGTGTGACCCCGTAAGCCGGACCGTTATAGGTTTGGGTGTCGGATTCCCGGTTAGTGGGCGTGATCAAATGCACAGTTCCATCCACCGACCGGACCAGTGCTGCATGGAACATGTGCCCGAAATCTCCGGTACCCACGGTTGAACTGAGGTTCTCCGGGGCGGCCCACGTTTCGCCGCCATCGCTACTGAAGGTTACAAGTCTGTTCCGGGGTGCCGTATTGTTATGTCCAAGCACCATCATTAACCGGGAATCGGCAAGCTCTACGACCGCACCGGAAAGGCGGTTATTGCCGGATACAGGTTCCGACAGCCGCCACGATTGCCCACCATCGTCGGAAAGTGCAACGCGCACCTGCCGATCGCCGTACGCGACCGGCATGACCAACCGATCCTTAAATGCATGCGAGACCAGCTGAATGCCGTGGCCCGGGCCGTTCCTCAAATACCCCGCATCGGTTTTCAGGAAATCGGTAATTTCAGTCGGCGAAGACCATGTTTGCCCGTCATCACTTGAAATTACCTGGTAAACACGCTGTTGGCCTGTATCGTATGTATATCTTCCGCTCTCTTCGTACCCCGCCAATGAACTGTAATGAAGAATGATCCGACCGTCGTTGGACGCCACTACCTGCGGGAACGCAAATGTTTGATCGGATCCTTGCCCGGCAACCACCGAAAGTGGCGCTTCCCACGAAGTACCCTGCGACGTAGATCGGCGCAGGATGATATCCGTGTTTCCCGCCGGCATGGTCTGCTGCGCTACGCGTTCAATTGCGGAGCGCGGATTTGACCTCCCTTCAGCGAAGAGCAAAAGATCACCGTTTGCTGCCTGTGCCAATGCCGGCGCCTGTATACGGTTGTAGCCCTGCTCCTGCTCGTGCATGGCATAATCCACCGAAAAGGCGTCCATGCTTTCGATATAATAATCGTGTACCGTGACAAAATTCCGCCAGGGCCTGATGTGCGGGGTAAAATAAAATGTCTCCCCCGGCAGCTTAAACTGAAAACACAACGTCCCGTTAACCTTCACATAAAAAAAGCTGTCGTGGATCACCACTTCAATTTCCGCGGGAACGCCCGGCACAATCACTTCATTCACCGTAGGCCATCCTTGGTTAGGGTCCACGTTCACCGTCGTTCCGTATAGGTTCACGAAAAAAGTCGGCGCGATCGCTGAAAATCCATCCATACCCAACACAAAATCCTGTCCGGTCTCCCAGTTTTTCCCCAGAACCAAGCCAAGGGCAGTCCCCGCAAACGTACCGACCGTCAGCTTCGTATACATATAAAAACTCTTTCCAGGGCCCACTGGCACAAAATATTTGCTGTGTACCCAATTGAATTGATAGCTGTTCGGATTGCCACCGAAATGGTCCGCGTTGGTAATCGGATAGTAATTCCGGTGTGGAATCAAGCGCATTCCCTGCGATTCAGGCACCCACGACAGCGTATCGCCCGCCGGATAAAAATCGGTATATCCCTTGAATAATACCCGTTCGTGATCAGGCACACCGTTTCGCATTAACCATATCCCGGCCTCCCGATTCGGATCAAAAGGGAAAGGCAAGCTGTCCGGCAACTGTTGCTCCTCATCAAACGGACCCGGAAAACCGAAATGCTGCTCCTTATAACATCCCGAAAACAGCATGGCAATCGCACAAAATAACAGCAGTAAACCGACAGACGCAGCCCGCTGAACGGCGTATTTTTCTTCGATAGAAATCCCCATGGTTGTTACTTTTTTGACGTTCGTATTCATAGCCATCTTTTTATTTCCAAAGCAGCGGATCGACCGGAATGTACCAGTTCTGTTCAAACTGCAGTTTATCTCTGATCTGTCCCCCCATCTCCGGCGAGTACTTTGACGCCACATGCGGTGCCAGCTTGTTTTCGCCGGACAATTTCGACCAAAGCATCAGGTCGTACCAGCGCTTCCCTTCGAACGCAAATTCCCTCGCTCGTTCCCGGAAAAGCAGCTCCATCATAAGGGTCTTGTTGGTGTAGTCCGTCTCCTCGGGTAACAGCGGCAGCAGCCCCCTTGCTTCCCGTACCATATTGAGAAAATTAAATGCAGAGGAATAATCGTTCAACATCAGGTCGGCCAGCGCCTTGAGCAGGTACGCATCCGCGCTACGGTAAAAGTGCCAGCTCGCACTGCTCTGATAGGGCGGGCGCCTGGACGACACGTTGTCCATACCGATGTATTTCCAAATGACCGTATCCTGGCCGATTACCTTAAAGCTGAAATCCGTCCGGATGTCCGGCCCTTCATAAGAAAATACCGTATCGATAACGTGCGAAACCGGCTTGAGATGATATCGCCCTCCATCACCCGGAATCGGTGACGTAAATTCCTGAAGCCGGTTCGTCTCAAAGCTCCTTTCATACTGATAGCCCGCCAAGAACATCGAATGCTGCGCCGCAAAAGATCCGGTAAATTGGTTAATCCAGTTACCCGAAGTTCCCAGGCCGTGATTATTATTCAGCACGGGGGAATTGGCAAAGGCCGATGCCGATTGGTATTCGCCAAGCCACAAAGCGAGTTCCGTGGCGAACGTAGCGGCCATCGGCTGGGATACCCGTCCGTATCGCTGTTGGGCAGGCAGACTATTGCGATCCCATTGATAGTTCAGCGGCAGGATTCCCAAAACCGTGAGCACATCGTTGTAAATCATCAGCCACACTTCCTGCTTATTTTCCGGGAATTGATACAGCCCCCGGATTTCATGAATGGACAAGGCCATGGTCGACCGGGACACCGTGTCGCCCTGTTCATTCACAAAACGGATTTCCTCGGCATAGTCAGAGCGAATGATCGGAAAGCGATCAAAAGTCCTTGCCAGAAGATAATAGCAATAGGCTCGAAGCAGCAAGGCCTCGCCGTAGTATGCTCCGGCATCCCGATCAAGGATTTTATCGTCCAGCTCCTTGACGCTGTACACCCGTTCCAGTTGCCGGTTACAGCGCGCAATCGTCTCGTATATACCCGAGTAGTCGGTATACGGGTTGTTCACCGTTACGTTGTTCCGTACAAACTCGTTGACATAAGGATCCGGCTCCGGCTGTCCGGTTGTCACCATATCCGCACGGGCGTCGCCCCACAGCAGAAATTTGTGCACTTCTTTTGACAGGGACTGATACATGCCGATAGCGGCGGCGTTCAGATCTTCCCGGTTCTTGTAAAATTCCTCTTCTTCAATGGCGTTGTAGGGGGTGACTTCAAAAAAGTCGGAGCATCCGCACAACGCTATAAGGCCGATCCATAGTAATTTTCTCATAACTGATTTCATCTGTTTATTTTTACTTCTCAGTTGTCAGATGGAGCCTTTGATGATTAAAATAATCATTGCCTATGTGCTTAAATGCGAAGCATTCATGAACACCTTTTGAAATAAGCACGAAGGTGAATAACATTATTTTAATCATGTCGGGTTCATGCTAACAATCATGTAAGGTTAAAGCGACAATTTAACACCCATTACGAACGTACGGGACAAAGGCGATGCCCCGAAATCAATCCCCCGCATCAACGGATCGCTGTAGGAAACCACTTCCGGATCCAAGCCGTTGTAACCTGATACAGTTAGTAGATTTTCCCCGGTCACAAAGAGCTTGACCCCACGCAGAAACCGGAGGTGAGCCTCGGTATCGATTTCATAGCTTAGGGTCACATGCTTCAGTCGCAGATAACCGCCGTCGGCTATCCAGCGATCCGATGCGACACCATTGAAAGAAGGATCGCCATAGGCCGCCCTGCTCAACCCATCCCCTGGCTCGATTGCGGATTTCCAGCGTCCGGCAACCGCGGGCGACTGATTGGAATAATCGCTCATCAGATGCATGCGCTGGTTAAAGCTGTTGTAAACATCCTGCCCGTAAGCATAGGCAAACTGTGCACTCATCGAAAGGCGCCCCCATCCCACCGTGGTTCCGAACCCGCCGAAGAGTTTGGGTAATGCCGACCCGATGACCTGCCGATCCTGCTCGTTAATTTTCGAATCCCCGTTTACATCTTCGATGATGTAATCGCCCGGCCGATAGCTTGTTCCGTCGGCCTTATTCAGGTAAACGTCTTCCTCCGAACCGAATACACCCAAGACGCGGTATCCGTAAAAACTACCAAGCCCATAACCGGTCAGCGCCACGCCGTTGACATTCCCCAACGTCTTGATCACTTCCCCGTTTGCCAGCGATTCCAACTGCGTATTTAGCGTAGAAAGGTTTCCGAAGACCGACCACGAAAACCGGCTTGCGTCTGGCAGCAGACTTACATTCAGAGCGAGCTCCAGCCCCTCCGAATACAGGACACCCCGGTTCTCAAATTGAGGTCCCAGTCCAATTTCGACAGGTAAGGCCTTGGAGGTAATGAGATCGTGCGTCCGCTTGTAATAATAGCCCGCGTCAACCGTAACGCGATTTCGGAATAACGTGGCCGATATCCCGCCATCTACGGTATTGGTGATTTCGGGACCGATATCGGCGTTGGCAACGTTCCCTAAGTAAGCCCCGCCGTATCCGAAATACCCCACGGGGTAATAGAGATTGTAATGATAAAAACCGCGCACATCGTGGTTGCCACTCAGGCCCCAGGAAGCTCGCAACTGCATTTTGTTTACGCCGTTTGGCCGCAGCAGGTCCACCGCGGCACTGACGCCTGGGTAAACATTCCAGCGGCCGCGCGGCCCGAAATTGGACGTACCTTCCAGATTCACGTTGGCCGAAAGCGTCGCGCGATCCAAAATCCGCAAATCCCCACTCAGGTAGAACCGCATCAGATTGGATTGAAACTTACTATTGGATGCACTGTCAACCGTTCCCTGCTCCAAGGTTTCATAATCGTCCGTGCCGGCATTGATCTTCCGCGCGTAGACGGCTTTCTCCTCAAACAGTTCCACCCAGGCTCCCGCACGCCCCGTATACCGTGCCCAGTCGGCAATCGTGCCCCTCCGATCAAGATGGGTATTCCACAGGAGCGTAAACTCACTGGACGATCGCTGTGCATTCTGTCGGATACGGTGGCGGTCGTTGACGATGCCCAATGCAGGCCGGTACTGCTTCTCCTTCAGGTTGAAGTAATTCACCGCCATCACGGACGTCAACGATGTACGCTCATCGGCCTGCCACGTGGCGCTGATGGAACCATCCACGCGGTTTTCCTCGTTGTCGTTGGCCATATTGCTTACCAATGCCCACGGATTGCTTTTTCCCAATAGATCGACACCGGCCAGCAGGTTGGTTGGCTGGTGGTCATCCGTGTAGGCATAGCGTTCCATGAAAGGTGCCTTGGTTGCCGCCGCATAAATGGGATGGACATCCCAATTGCTGCCCTGTTCGAGGTAACCCGCCGTCGTGTTGGCATAGGATAAGTTATTGGTAATTTTAAATTTCTGGGATAGCTGATAATCCAGGTTAAAACGCATGCTGATGCGCTGCAGATCATTACCGATCAGCGTTCCTTCCTTGTCGGTGTAACCTACACTGAACAGGTAGTTCGCATCGGCATCGCCCCCTTTCAATTTCAGGTGGTAGTCGTTGAACGCTGCATTCCTCGTAATCATATCCACCCAGTCCGTATGATAGGCATATTGCGGCAAAGCCGGATCGAATACCGGATTTGCCGCCAGCTCGGCATCGGACGCACCGTTCTCACGCATGAATTCCCAGAGATAACGCTTAAACCCGTCGGCACCCATGCGGTCTATCCGATAGTTTGCGTTTGACAAACCGTAATTTGCCGTAAAGTCGATTTGCGTGCCGCCAAACTCACCCCGTTCGGTCGTGATATAAATGGCTCCGTTTGCGCCCCGGCCACCGATTTCGGCGAGTTCCTCCCCACCATTGGCCACGTAGATCGCACCGATGTCGTGCGGGTTAACGAAACTGAATCGCGTAGGCTCGAATATGGAAAGAAACGACGGGAGCGCCCGGTTATACCGAACCGGCACCCCATCGACAAAGACGTGTGGTGTGACATTTAAATGGATGCTATGCATCCCCCTGATCATCGGTTGCGGCGCTGAACCGACAACACCGGATTCCGTGACCTGAATCTTAGCATTTCCCGATAGCGCCTCGGCAAAGGATACCGCATCGCTTTGTACAGGGATGCGGACCTGGGTCACAGCAGCGATTACGCTGTCCTGCAATCTGCCCATATCCACGGTATCCCTTCCCGTTTGCCCCGAAGCCGATCCTACCACGTTCGCAAGCACGGCAAGTGCAACCAACCTCGTGTATAAAAATTTCATTGACATATCCATTTGTTAGGTCTTCAATTAGTTATTGGTATCAGCTCCACCATATCCATCAAGAGATCGCAGCAATAACCCGGGTTTGAATTGGAACCAAATCCGGCGAAAGCAAAATACAACGTGACGTCTCCCCGATCTTCCACGGTAATATCACCGCCATAATTGTATATGAGGTAATCCCACTCTTCAAATACCCCGTCCTGCTTACTCATCACGATATCCTCCTTTACGATCTCGTCGTTATAGATCGTGAGGAACCTTCCCCGCGTGCCGCCGCCCCGGTGCATGATGCGGATCCGGTAATCTCCCTTCGGAACATCCGGTACCGTCAGCCAGAAAAAATCGCCCACCTGGGTCGCGTCGAATTGTGTGATCCGGAACTCCTGATTCTGGTGATAACTGCGTGTACCCGTGTTCAGTAAAATCCGTGCAGGCGCCTCCGCAAATACATTTTGTGCACCATATGGGCTTCCGGGAGGATAGAGATTCAACCGGATGGTCGATGGACGTGCCTCGACAACCTCCAGCAGTGTATCCAGTGTATGGTAGATTCCGTTGCTGGAAACTTTATCGATTCCGAAATCCCGCGACTGGTCAAACCGGTAGTCGTTGTTCACATAATATTGCCCGAATTCATCTACCTGGAAGCTTAGCGCCTCATCCCGGAACAGTGGATAAAACCGCTGTGCGGTCAATAGGTTAAGAAAATAACCCGAGTCAGGAATGATGTGGTATTTCAGCCAATCGTCCACATTGTCAATGGTCTCCAGCGAAAAACCGCTGCGCTGCAAGGCCGCATCGCTTTCGATCAGCAGGGTGACTGTGCTGTCCCGAAGGTAATCACCGTATCCGTGTTTTTCCATCAAGTCCAGCATGACGCTATATTTCCCCGAAGCTTCCAAGGCTTCGTAGACGCTCCGCGTTGGCGGAGCCAGCACATCGTCCACAATATTGACGTATCCGTTACTCAGTTCGATATTGTATTCGGTGATGGTGGCTAGGTTATTCAACCGGATGGCTTGGTACGAATCACTGATATCGGCCAAGACGTACTTGTCGTTGAATACGGTGGGATAAGGCAGCGGACCATGGGTGAACTCATTGGTATTAATCTTCCGATCCAGCAGATGATACCGGAAATAAGCGACCCAGAACTCCGGACTGGCATCCTCGATGGCAGTGACGGGCTGACCGTCGTCCCTAAGTTCAGCAAACAGGCGCTGGAATGCCTCGTTGGTAGGAACAAACACCGTATAGGTACCGGCCGTTTTCAGCAAACTCCGCTGCCCCACATAATCCACCAACTGCCGATAGGTAGCCAGGTCTTCCCGGCTGTCGATGTAGTCCATAATCTGAAGTTGATCGGTGCTATCATACCGTGCTCCCGACAGCTCCTTATCACAGCCCTGCGTGCCCACGATGAGACACAATGCAAACAATTGATATACGTATTTCATGGTTTAGCGCTTTATTTATTTTTATAATAGGGTTTCTGATCCAGCTGGGGATTGTTCTCTACCTCCGCCAAATGATAAGGCAGAAACCAGCTTTCGGGGTCGAGCAATCGCGCGCGGACGACCTGATAGGATATTCCCATCGAATTGTTCAGGGCAGACTTTTCCCGCAAAACCCCTTCATATCCCGGTCTGCGGGCCACCCGCACCGCGGCAAACCACTCTTTCCCTTCAAAGCCCAACTCGTATTCGCGCTCCATCAACAGCCTGGTCATAAACTCGGTTCCCTCGCCGCCCTCGCCGGGCGCAAGTGCGGGGATGTTGCAATGTTCGCGAATGATGTTGATCTGCTGCTCCGCTTCGGTATACCGGTTCAGCATCGCATAGGCCTCGGCCTTCATAAATAATACTTCCCGATATCGATAGAAGATATAATGAGCATCACGGGCATTGGCGGGGCGATAAGATACTTGGTAGGGCGCCGTCCCAAGAAACTTATAGACCTCCATGGCTGCGCCGTAACCGTTGGAAACCGGAGACGGGTTTACCAACGAAAACGCCTTTAGCCGGATGGTATCCGAGCTTGCATATCCGGGCAGCACCGGCGGATAAAGTACTTCGGCCGCGTTGATGTTGACGTTTGTTGCATTGGCCAGGTACTTTTCACCGTCCGCGTTTGCTCGCGAGACCAACGCGAACCAACCATACAACGGCGAAGCCGGCCCCAGCTGACCGTATTGGAACTCAAAAATGCTTTCCGTGGAATTTCCGGGATTGAAAATGGTATACCACGACAGCGGACTGACCAGCGCACCGGCATACTGTGCTTCCAGCTGGTTACAGAGGTCTATACATCCCTGGTAGTCGTTACGCCAGAGCTTCACATCAGCCCAAAGGGCTCTGACTGCGTTCTTCGTAATACGTCCGTAGCGATGGTTTACCGCTTCAAAAGTAGACGGCGCATCGTTGAGTGCCTGCTGAAGATCGGCCTCGATAAAATCCAATACTTCGTCCTCGGAAGAAGGGGACGTATCGAACTTTTGGTTGTCCGACTCGTAAGGCTCATTGATAATCGGAACCTCCTTGAAGGCCCGTACCAGGTAAAAATAGTTCAACGCCCGGAGGGCATAAGCTTCCCCCATCATCGATTGGAGTTCGGCCGGACTGAATGTATTATCGTGTTCAAGTGCGGTCGGCGCATTCTTGATGAACGAATTGATCCAGGTGATGGAACGGTAAACCGAAGCCCAGGAAAGCAATCCGTTATCCGGGTAGACGTCGTGTCCCATAAATTGCCCATAAGCGCCGGTAAACGAATCGCCCGTACCGGGGGCATAAAAGCTCGACCGAACGTCGCCCCAAGCGTGGTAACTATTCAGGTTATTGTGCAGGGAGGTGTACAGTCCGATCAGTGACGAATACACCTGATCCCGGTTCTGCCAAAATTCGTTGTGGACTAAATTATCCGGCACGTCCACCTCGAGGATCCGGTCGCAGGAGACGGTCAGTACCATGCACAGCCCTAAGATTCCATATTTTATATTCGCTGTCATCATCATTCGTATTGTCGTGTTAAAATGTTGCCCTCAGTCCCAGGGTAAACTGTCTCGCCGGTGAAGTCGTAGCCAGGTCGACACCAAATAACAGCACGCCACCGGTAATCGGTACCTCGGGGTCCACACCGAGGTAGTTCGTCCAGGTATAAAGGTTATACCCGGTCGCAAATACGCTCAACTGGCGTATCCCCAATCCCAAACGGTTCGTAAACTCCCGGTCGGCATTGTAGGTTAACGATACCGTTTTCAGGCGCAGGTAAGACGCATCCTCCACCCAACGCGAAGAAGCCACGCGGTTCCATTCGCCGTCCGGCAGTGCCCGGGGGATGTCAGTGATATCCCCCTGCCGCCGCCAACGGGCCAGTAACGAGCGCGATTGGTTATGGGAATAACGCATCTGCTCCATTTGGATCCTTGTACCGTTGATGACGTCATTCCCGTATTGGTATTGGAAATTGACAGTAAGCGCCCAGTTTCTGTAGTTGACCGTATTGTTCCATCCCCCGAAAAACAACGGGTTCGCATCACCGATCTGTACCCGATCCAGTTGATTGATGATGCCGTCGCCGTTGATGTCGTCGAAAATCATGTCGCCCCCCTTAAACTGGTGGCCGGTATTGGAGCCGTAACGCATGTATTTCGGCGTAACACCGTCAGCTTCATAGATGATATTTCCATCGGGCGCACGTAGTATCGCGTCGGCATCCGTCGCATAGACACCCAGTGCCCGATACGCATAAAAACCGCCGATGACGTCGCCCGGTTGCAGCTTGGAAGAGAATCCGCTGACAGTGGCCGAAAACGCATCTTCGTCAAACTGGCTGGGTAAGCTCATGAGCTTGTTCTGGTTCGCCGCGATGTTGAAGAATGACTTCCAGCGGACCCGCGTGTCGCTACCTTTCAGGATTACCGCCGTTACCCCGAACTCCAATCCGCTGTTGCGTACCTGACCGAAATTCGTGTATTGATTTTCATACCCCAACGTGGTTGAGAGACGTTCTTGCAACAGGAGGTCGTTGGTCGTACGCGTATAATAGTCAAACTGACCGGTCAGCCGGTTATCGAACAAACTCCAGTCCACACCGATGTTGTACTCGGTCGTGCGTTCCTCGCGGATGTTGTCGTTGGCGAACTTGGATGGATAGATGTACGTTTCCCCCATATATCCCACGCCCGTACTGTAGGCGATGTCATACAGGTTTAGGACATTCGGCAGATTGCCGGTAATCCCAAAGGCAAAACGCGGCTTGATCGAATTGATCCATTCCGCATCGGCCAAAAAGGGCTCCTTCGCGATCTCCCAGGCACCACCGATTGCCGGAAACACGGAATACGGATTATCGCTGCCGTAACGGGAGTCGCCCTCCGTCTTACCTGTCACCGTAAGGAAATACCGGTCGTTCAGTGCGTAGTGTCCCTGCAGGAACATGCCCAGGTATTTCCGGATTCCGAATTTGCCCCTTGCCCCATCGATCACCGCCGACGCGTCTGCCGCGCGCAATTGCGGCGAACCGCCATTGTAGTAGGACACTTCCATAGAGTTGTCCCGGTCGATATTCAAGTTAAATACACCGGTAAAGGTAAGCCGGTGCTTTTCGTGCTGCACGGCCGACCATACCAACCGGTTGTTGTTATTGATCATGAGCTGATATCCTTCCGTTTGCTGCCCTGCGTTGTAGAGCACCTCGCCGGGCCGTGCATCCGTGGCATACCCCGGGAGAAAATATTCGTCGGCCGATTCGCGGAAATCCGCGGAAAGCTGCGTGCGGAATTCCAGGTTATCGAGTATCCGGTAATCCACCGCCGTGGACGCCATGAACCGATTAGCCCGGCTTAAGTACGTGGAATAATCGATGAGTGCCAGCGGGTTGTACCGCGAGTGATCCGACACCCCGGCATTCCGGTCCACAAAGTAATTCAACCCATTTTTTGAGTAGATAGGAAAATATGCGGGCGTCTCACGTGCAAACAGAATCGGGTTCACACCCTGGCTACCGACACTTACCGGATGGTTCTGCCCCCGCTTATCCGTCAGCGAGTTGGTATAGGTAAGGTCGGCGGATACCTTCAATTTATCGGAAACCGTATAGTTCAGGTTGAACCGGGTATTGAACCGATCGTATCCCGTTCCCTTGGTCGTACCGTATTGATTGGTATACCCCAATCCCCAATAGTAATTGATCCGTTCGCCGCCGCCGCTCAGTGCCGTATTGTATTGCTGGTAAATACCGGTACGCGTGATGGCGTCCATCCAGTCCGTATTATTATTGAATATCCAGGCATCGGCGCGCCGCAAATCTCCCCGCAGCTGCGGATGAGCTGTCCCATCGTCCGCACCGCCGGTCCATTTTTCCAGGTAGTAAATGCGTTGTTCATCACCCGACAGCATCGGGATGGTTCTTGGCACTTCGGTCAGCGTAAAGCGTGAATTGAATGTCAATTGCGGTTTGCCCCGCTTGCCCCGTTTCGTCTTAATGACGATTACCCCATTTGCCCCGCGTGAGCCATACAGGGCCGTGGCCGATGCATCTTTCAGGATATCGATCGATTCAATATCAGCAGGGTCGAGGTCGCCGATCGGACTGAATCCAAAATCCGATATGCTTTCCACCTGATAATTGCTTCCGATTACTTCCGACCCGTCTACGATCCACAGTGGATCATTGATTCCCGAAATGGTCGAAATTCCACGGATGCGGATGGAGGCCGAAGCTCCTGGGTCGCCGCTGGCAGCCACCACCTGCAGACCGGGGGCCATCCCCTGCAACAGTTGGTCGACCGAAGCCACCGGCATATTTTCCACGCCCGTAAGGTCTACGGAGGCAATGGCGCTCGACAATTCCCGCCGATCTATGGACAGGAAACCCAAATCGGCCTTCGGTTCCCGCTGCGCAGTGATTTCCACAGCCTCGAGCTCATGGTGGTCGGAAACCAGCACAATCTCAAATGTGCGATTTGCCCCCGATTGCAACCGAAATTCCTGGGACTGATACCCAACATTTGAAAACCTGATTTTTTCCGCATCAGGGTGTCGGGTTATTTCGAATATCCCATCGTTGTTTGTCTTTCCGCCGCGCAATATCAGGTTGTTCGCATTGACCAAGGTAACGGAAACATCCGAAAGCGGCGTACCCACGGCTTCGGCATAAACCTTGCCCCGCAGCACTTCCTGTGCCCATGCACCGTTAAGCAAGCCTAAAAGCAGTACGACCGATGCCGTCAGTTTGATACGTATTCTGTTCATATCTTAATGGAAAGGTTTAGAATAGTTGGTTAATCTTGTGAATCACCCCGTTGTTGCCTTGTGCATTTCCTGCGGCGATGGAAATTGTCTTACCGGCTGCATCGCTGACGCGAAAGGAATCCCAGGCGCCGTCGATCCGCAGCCGGTCGCCGTTCTTGTTGGCTATCTGCCCGTTGAAAACGCCGTCGGTAAAAATCAAGCGGTTCTGTACGATATACGTGTTGACAAATCGGGATAGTTCATCCGTTTCCATGGCTTGGAGATCAACGCCAGAAGCCTCGATCGCAGCATTTGATGGCGCGAAAATCGTGAACGTAAAAAAACCGGTCAATTGCAGCTGGGCGGCCATTCCCGAACGGTCAATAGCGCCCGCAAACAGCGATAGTTCAGGGTCTGCCAAAATTTTCGCGTAGCTGCTCTGCATCGCATCCAACGGATCCAACGGCGTCAGGAACCCATCGATTTCGAAAATCGCGCCGTTCGTCCGCTCCCATACCGCTTCAGTGGTCAACAACTGTACAGAATGACCGGTATGGTCGTAGAAACGCCCGTCATCATACAGTACGTAGCCGAAGTCTGTCGCATAAAAACGTTTACGGAAACCGCCGTCCTCCCGTATATCCAGATTCAATATACCCGATCGGCATTGCTGGAATCGGTATTCACGTTCTTCTGCAAGCATGTCCGATGCCAACGGAAATCCCCAGACATCATCCGACTGGACGAGCAGTGTTTTTTTAGGGTGCTGAAAAGACAAACCATCGGTTAACCCGGCTTTCAGATTCGTCCGTTCAAACATCCAATACCATTGGCTGTATGTCTTGTGCTTCATGTATATACCACCTTCCACACTGTTCATCTCGGCCGACTCGATCAACGTGTTCGTTTTATAGATCACACTATTGCTGGCCAGCACCGACCCGGAAATGACCGGATCAATATCCGGCGTTAGGTATACATAGGCCTTGGCTTCACGGAGTCCTCCGTCTTCCTTGCTGATGAGGTCGCTTTTAAAATAAAGGTTCGGGATCTGGGACGCACGGATCAGCGATGCCATCACCCGCTGCGGAACCGAATCGATGGTGTTGTCTAATTCCGGAAGGTAAGGTTCAAAATAGGTCCGGATCGCTTCGTCGGTAGGCACAAGCAACGTCGATTGCACATTTTCGTCAGCCAGGTTCCGACCCACGCTGTACGTTTTATACAAGGTGGTATCTACCCAGCCGAACTCATCCTTCTCCCCCAGTACGTAAGCCACATGTTTCTCCTGCCAGCTGCTGAACAGCGATGTCTCCGGATCGGCCGCCAATGCTTCATCGGTCCTGGGCAGTATGTTCAATGGCGTTTCCAGCACATGGATGACGCCATTACTGGCACCGATGTCCCGGTCGGTGTCCGATATGCGGGCGCCCTCCACCATGAACGCTCCCGGGCTTGCAATCTCACCGAATAAATCGGCGTGATCCGACGACTGCAGCTGAAAAAAAGGCGGCGTAAAGAACCGTACCGCTTTGCCGGGCACCTTATTTTCGGTACGCGACCGGTACTGCGTAGCCCGGCTCCTTCCAATCGCCGTAGTGGCGTTCGTGTATCGCTGCTCGATGTCGTATTGATAATACATCCCATTGATGAAATGGTAGTTAACGAATTTGCGCAATTCCTCTTCCGGAACCGCATCCATTGAGCTATAGCCTTTTTGAGAAAAATAAGCCGTTACGTGTTCATTCAGGGGCGCCAGGCACGTATAGATGGCGGCCTCTCCCAACACGGTCCGGAGATTCAGCCGGTCGATGATGCCTACAAACTCGGAAAACCTGCCGTCTGCTTCCAAGACCTGGACGATGTTCTTATCCAGGGTGCTCCGCGGGTTATAGTATTCGGCTATGTTTTTTGCACATCCGGCCAGCATCATGCACGACAGCATGCCATAAAACAAACGAGATAAACGTTGATGTGTAATCATAATCAGTATAGTAAATCGGTTACAGTAGTGCGGTTACTCAGTCAAGTCGATATTCGCCAATGTCAATCCGCTGGAAGACCATGTCCGCCTGACTGCTTTCGTAAAGAATGCCGATATGGCGATCGTCCACCGTGGTTAGACAGGAATAGCCCCTGCTGCGGCCCTCATCCAGCAATATCTGTTGGTCTTCCGGCCAGGTATTCCCGTCGTTGTGACTGACTTTTAGGGTCATGTTGTGTCTGAACTCTTTCGAGTTCGGATTGGAAAACAGCAGCATGGATTTGCCCGTGCCATCGGTGTGCATATACAGGCTCGCCATACAGACCGGTTCGGGAAGTGCGTTGAAAGACGACGGATGCTCGGTCCAGGAATCGCCCAAATCGTCGGTTACCGCAATGGCCCGGCCATTGTCGGTTCCCAGTCGGCCTTTATTCCTGCCGGATCGCATATTCAGCATCAATCGATTGTCGGTTAGTTGCACGACGGCACACTCCGTGGTGCCCGAGTAAGCCGGGTTACTGGTTTTCCACGTATTTCCGCCATCGGTGCTGTAGGTGATGTTGGAAAACGACCTTCCTTTTTCGTCCCTTCCTTGCGTCGGAAACACCAGGGTTCCGTCAGACAAGGTAATGCCGTTGCCGGGCGCAGGTGCCCAGAGCCACCATTCCTCCTTCTTGCATAGGCGGGTCAGGTTGATGGGCGCACTCCAGCTTTTCCCGTCGTCGGTACTTTTCACGATCAGGAATTGGGATGTTTCACGCACGCCAAACCCCGGTTGGGAGGCCTTGTTACGCCATTGATGGTTCCAGTCATCACTATGCTCGTTCAATCCGGCAAGCCATTTGCCTTCTTCATTAATGACCCCATGCATCCACAAGCCAGCAATGTAAATTGTATTCGAATTCCGGTCTACCAAAATGCAAGCATCGGACACGCCGTTAAATTTCTGTGGCAAGCCACCCCACTCCCCCATATCCATCGTAATCTGCAAAGGTTCCCAGGTTTGTCCCTGATCGGTGCTCCGATGCAGCCCAATATCGATATGTCCCTGCAAATCCCGGCCGCTTTCGTAGCGGGCGTCAAATATTGCCAATAGGGTTCCCTTATTGGTTCTCGCTAAACCCGGAATCCGGGAGGTATGTACCCCGTCCTGTTTATGTCGCCTCACGGCTATCCCCACGCGCTGCTCCAGGGGCCGTGCAATCGCATCAACCTGCTGCGTCTTTCCATCGATAGTCACCGATACACAACCCGCAGAAATAACGTGATCGAGATCCGTTTCGCCGGATAGCTCATAAGATACCCAAAAAAAATTGTCGCCGGGATGCAATTGCTGCCCGCCGCGGATACGGATCTCCTTACCTCTCTTGGTCGATTGGCCAAAAAGAGGCCTTTCCACATCGTTCATAGATCCGGCCGCTGAATCACGCTCATAGTAATAGATTCGGATCGCTTTGATATCCTTAACAGTTGTCGTTCCCTTAGTTGATATCCGTATCGATTCAAGCTTGGACGACTTGGCTGACTCGGGCATTTTAACGTTGATTCGCAATACTGGGTTATCCTTTTTGTTGATCAGTACCGGAACCTGCAACTGTGTTTGTATTACAGACATGGACGACGGATTACCGTCCGCCGCGAAGACGTGTCCGATTACACAGGAAAGTAGAATAAAGAAACGATAGTTTTTGTTCATAACAAGCTTTCGTTTAGCGGATTTTGTTTTTTGCGGTATATTATTGTAATTCGAACAAGTGATGGATCTCCTGCTCACTCAGTGCCCGGCCATACACCAAAAAGTCATCAAGCATGCCGTTAAAATAGTTGCTATACGTTCCGCCGCCGCTACCTTCCTGCGCACCGATCTTAAAGGGCTGGCTATTGGAGACGTTTTTCACGGCCGGCGCGGTTCCTTCTTTGATCAGCACGCCATCGACATAAACGCGCGAAACTTTTCCTTCCCTTACGCACACCACGTGATGCCATTGGCCATCCGAGACGCTGTGGTCGCTGTTCTGAATGGTGCCGCCGCTGCCATCTTCCACACAGAACCGGATTTGCCGTTCCGCGTTATCTCCCAACCGTAGCCACGTTTGATTGTCTCTCCCTCCATTTGCACCACTTTCCGCCCAAACCATCATCCGGTCGGTGCTCATTGTGTTCAACCAGCATGCGATCGTAAAATCATCGGTTCCAAAGTTGAAGTTGGGATGGTCCGGCACCAAAAGCAGGCTGTTTCCATCAAACTGTGCAGCTGCACCCCCGCCGATCCGCCCCTCGCTTTCGAAAGCTACCTGTCCGATCACGGACGGATGCACCGCCGAAGGCCCTGCATCGGCGCCCGACCCATCCATCGGATAATACGCCACCAACCCGTTTTCCGGAACCACCAATACATACCCTTGCTGCGTTTCCGTCGACGAAGAAACCTCGTCGTACGCCTCCAACACCACCGGATATCTTCCGGGCTCGTTATACCGGATCGTTGGGTTCTTTTCGATGGATGTGGCCGGAGTTCCGCCGTCGAATGTCCATCGCCATCCGGTAGCTTCGCCGGTGGATTTGTTTTCGAACGTAATGGAACCGCCTGCGGGGATTCCCGTATGGCTGGCCGTGAAATCGGCCTGGGGTGGATTCGCACTTAAAACCGTCAAGTACGCCTCTTTGGTTACGGTATGGGTGCCACCGGGGTGGGACACTGTCAACTTCGCCGAGTAAACACCGACCTTGGAAAACGTGAGTTCCGGATGCTGTTCCTCCGAAACAACAACCGTCCCGTTTGCACCCGCAAACTCCCATTTCCACGATTCGGGGAGGCCCGAAGACAGATCGGTGAACTGCACGGGATCCCCTAATTTAACCGTGGTGGTGTCGGTCGTGAAATCCGCAACCAGCTCCCGATATCCCACTTTAATAAAGTCGGGAATGGTAAGTGAAGAAACCTTATCTCCGCGCCGTACTTCCAGGGTCACCGGATAGGTTCCAACCGTATCGTAGATGATCACCGGACTATGCACCACGCTTTCCCCGGGGCTCCCGCCCTCAAAAACCCAACGCCACTGCGATGGAAGGCCAGTCGAGATATCTTTGAACGTTACGGTATCGCCCACCTGAATTTCGCGCAGATCAGCGTCAATGTTCGCTTCAAGCGGCGGATCCAATCGCATCGCGTCCTCTGTTGAGCACGAAATGAACAAATAGATTAAAAGCAGACATGACGTAAAAGCAATGTATTTGTTGGTCATATTTAGGCAGTTAACTAAGTTGATAAATTAATTCATAATTGGCTTTAGTTCTTATGTAGAACATATTTACAAATATAGGAAGTTCAAGCATTTCATGCAAATTAAAGTTATTTTTCGTTTAGCGATTCCGCTTTCGGTATTGATTACGCCGATATTGATCAATTAAATCTGCTACGCGTGTTTCTATTGCAGCTACGGCAGGCCGGCCTGCGACGTTTTCACGTTCCGGATCAGAATGATCCATCCGATACAATTCACGCTCGACCACGTTCTGTCCTTCTATGTCATACCAATACGTACAGCGCCATCCGGCCACGCGGACGGAGTATCCCATATAGACAGGTAAACTCTTTTGATTTATGGCCGCCTGATATGGCCGCACAAATTGGCTGAAGGCCGGGTATTCCCACGACATCAGCGGGTCGTCCAGCAGCGGTGTCAGGCTGGTACCGGCCAATTCGTGCTTTTGCTCCATACCGCACAGCTCGCTCAACGTAGGATAAATGTCCACGGATTCCACGATGGCTTTTGTCATTTTGCCGTTCCCTTCCATTTCCGGCGAAGCGATAATCAATGGTACCCGGGCATCTAACTCAAAATTAGTGGACTTGCACCACAAATCCTGTTCACCCAGGTGATAACCGTGGTCACCCCAAAGCACAACGATGGTCTGATCGGCCAGTCCCAGCGACTCCAGGTGGTCCATCACCTTGCCGATCTGGGCATCCACATAACTTATGCAAGCGTAATAACCGTGGATCATTTTTTGCTCTTGTTCAGGTGATAGGCCGCCTTCATCCGGTACATCCCGATATCCCCTGAGTTCCTGCCATTGATGAAATGCGAGATCGGGACTGCCGACGGGCCGATTCCTGTCCGTCACGCCAAATGCGGAACGATTATACAGATCCCAATAGGTTTTCGGCGCGCAGAAAGGTGCATGCGGCTTCAGAAAGCCCACTGCAATAAAAAACGGCGTATCTTTTTCCCGGGCTTCGGTCAACAGGTGCATTGCCTCCATTGCGATTTTCCCGTCGGTATACGCCGTGTCCGGCACATCGGCGGCCTCCGTAATTCCCTGTTTGCCTTTCCTGTTTTGATTTTCGGGAAGCACATAGGTACGACCGCCTCGAGGCGAGATCACTTTCGTCCATGAAACCGGATCGAGCGTGTGCTTCGAATTGTGAAAGATCTTTCCGGTACTTGCGGTGAAATAACCGTCATTTTTAAAAGACTGCGGAAGTGTCACGGCGTTGGGCACGAGTTCCCTGAAGTGGGTCTGCAGGTCGTATACACCCGTCTCATCCGGTCGCAAGCCGGTCAGCATGGATGTCCGCGATGGACTGCAGATTGCCTGCTGGCAATAGGCATTAGCAAACACCACACCGCGCCCCGCCAATCGATCAATATTTGGTGTGTATGCGCGTGAGTCGCCGTAACACCCCAGGTTGGGCCGCAAGTCGTCGACCAAGAAAAACAGTACGTTTTTACGCGGTTGATCATGTTGGGCAAACAGTGGAAAACCACTCGCCATCATGAGACAAAACATCCAGTAGGATTTCTTCGTATTCCGGATCATTTTTTCTTTTTCATAACGTCCATCCCCGCCAAAACCCAGCATGGTTCCAGCCATCAATCCGGCCGATAATCTGGGTTTTTCACAGGCATTTGCACATCTGCTGCTATCCGCCATACCGTAAGCATCTGCTTCAGTGAATCGACAAGCCCGCTTTGGGATGGCGCCAGGTTTTTGGCTTCCCGTACATCGTATGCTAGGTTGTATAATTCCACCTTTCCGTTTTCAAGCGATTCAACAAGTTTCCACGGGCCATACCGGATTACGCTGACCGGGCCCGCTGCATTCGGATGACCGGGCCCAACATAGTTCGGAAAATGCCAATAAAGGGCGTCCCGATTCGGCACCCCCTCCCGCTTAAGCACGGGCAATAAGCTGATACCGTCGACATGCTGTTCAGGCATCAGGGATAATCCTGCCATATTGAGGATACTGGGATAAAGATCGGTCGTAATCACCGGTATTTCCGAAACCGACGGTCGCGTCGTGATTCCGGGCCAACGGATAATCAGCGGCACACGGATGCCCCCTTCGTAAAAATTCCCCTTGTTGCCCCGGAAGGGATAATTAGATGTTTGCTTGCCGAATCCGCCGTTGTCGGATGTGAAAATCACAATGGTATTATCCGCCAGGCCCGATTCCTCGAGCTTTTCGAGGATCGCTCCCATACTCGCATCGACGCTTTCAATCATCGCAGCATAAGCCGGCTTTACATGGCCTTTCGACGAATCCGGCTCCTTCTTTTCGTAACGTGCCTGGATGCTTTTTTTCGCTTGAATCGGTGTATGTACGGCATAGTGACTCAAATAGATAAAGAACGGGCTATCGCGATGTTGGTCTATGAAGCGAAGCGCTTCAGCCGTGAGCCGATCTGTCAAATATTCTCCTGCTTTTCCATCCGGCAGGGTGTTCCACTCTTCCCAGGGGTAACCTTCGGCCATTCTCCATTTACCACGATACGGATAAAAATGTCCGCCCGTGTGTCCATGTCCATTCCCCCCGATGTTGACATCGAATCCCTGGTATTCGGGATAATAGGCAGGGTCATCACAAACATGCCATTTTCCGATGCTCGCTGTCGCATATCCTGCGTTCTTCAATGCCTCGGCAATGGTTACTTCCTCCAAAGGCAGATTCATGACGTAATCGGCATCCTTCAACGGCGTACCCCGTCCCCCATGGATGCGCTTATAACCTTTGATCGGAATCGCATGCGTAATGTGTAGGCGTGCCGGATTTTTTCCGGTAAGCAGGCTGGCCCGGGTTGGGGAACAGAGTGTGCTACTGGCATAAGCGTGGGTAAATCGCATGCCAGATTCGGCAAGCCGATCTATATGCGGCGTTTCGTAATAGCTGCTTCCATAGCACCCGACATCGCTGTACCCCAAATCGTCTACTAAGAAAACAATAACATTCGGCTTGTCTGGTTCTCCTTCCAATCCCTTTAGATAGCCCGTTGCCGATAGGTCCTCCAATCCAAACGACGACAACAATAAAAGCAATAAAATTGATCTCATTCTGCTATAACTGGTTATTGCGTTCTTTTATGTAGAACATATTGACAAATATAATCGCTTTGCGGGTATACTTCCAAATATTTCCAGCAAAAAAATCGCTTTTGCCGCCGCTAGAAGTCCGGAAAGAATGAGTTAGACTGCCTGTTACTTATAAATGAAGCTTCGGGATTACTTCATCACCCGCTCAAAATGCGGGCTTAAATGTTCCTTCATACCCTGCCGGAAGTCCTCTGGCCCGCCTTTTTTTAGCAACTCAAGCAAATCCCTATGGGTGATTTTGCCCACCTTGGCTGCTCCGTTTATTTTGGCTTCCTCGCTGACTACATACTCGAACACCGGCAGCAACATGTTTTGAAACCGCATAAACGTATCATTACCGGTCATTTGGTAGAGTTTACCATGGAAAGCAATTTCATATTTCACCTTAAAAGGCTGCTGTACCTTGTTCACCTCTTTATTCACAATTTGCTCAAGCTCTTTTAAGTCTTTATCCGTCATCCGTGCATAGAGTATGTCCGCCAGTCCCATCTCTAACACAAGCCGCAGCTCGAACAGATCTTTGAGGGTCTTCTGATCTAAAATAAGCGGATCCATTACCCGTTCGAATCCACCAAGAATATCGGGTTCCGCTAAAACCATCCCCCGTTTTTTCTTCGATTCGATCATGCCTAACATCCGTAATCTGCTGAGTGCCTCGCGCACTACATTCCGGCTTACATCCAACGCCTCAGCCAATTCGAGTTCTTTCGGAAGCGCGTCACCGGGCTTAAACGCTTTCCTTTTTAAATACTCACGGAGTCGTGTCTCAACGACGTCCGCCATCGTGGATGGCGCTATCTTCTCGATATCCTTAGTCAAACTTTTGCTTGCCATGTAGCTTTATTAATGGGCGACTGAAATAGTGATTTCAGCAAAAATATGCATTTTTTGTGATTATGTAGGACAAAACAAACACCGAACACTCGACGCGGTGTTAGGCATCCGGATCTAGACTCCGGACAATCTTTATTTTCTTTTTTCCAAAAAATTTGGAAATGATCGAAATACATCTATATTTGCAGTGTACTATTTAACTAATACACTATACCAATGGTTCACCTTCAAAATATTTCCTACGCTTACGACAGAAGCAGGCCGGTACTTTCCGATGTAAACCTAGCTATCAAGCCCGGACATATCTATGGCCTACTGGGAGAAAACGGAGCCGGCAAATCCACTTTACTGAAAAGTTTGGCTGGGTTGGTTTTTCCGCAGTATGGAGACATCAGCGTTATGGGCTATCAACCCGCAGCACGAACTCCGGAATTCCTGTCTCAGGTATTCGTTATTCCCGAGGAGTTTACGCTGCCGCCGGTACGCCTATCAAGGTATCTGGATACCTACACCCCCTTTTATCGCGATTTTGACCGCGTGCTGTTTGATCAATTGCTCGCCGATTTTGACATCGGCAGCGACGTACATCTCGAACAACTTTCTTACGGCCAGAAAAAGAAAGTACTTATCGCGTTCGGTCTTGCCACCAAAACGCGCCTCCTCCTCATGGACGAACCCACAAACGGGCTGGACATCCCGTCAAAATCGCAGTTCCGGAAAATCATGGCCACCGCGCTCTCGGAAGACCGATGCTTTATCATATCTACGCATCAGGTACGTGACCTGGATAACCTGATCGACGAATTGATTATCCTCGGTAATCAGCGCGTTGTGCTGGCTGCATCGATTGAGCAAATCTGCCAAAGCTTCGCTTTTAAATCGGCGGCGGCAATGACTGATGATATGCTCTATGCCGAACAGACGCTTACGGGTGTCCACGCGATACTGCTCAACACCCAAGCCGAAGAAACCCGCATTGATATCGAACTGTTTTTTAAAGCAGCCTTGGTCAAAGGCTCCCAAATCACCCACGTACTAACGCAAGCTACCCGTCATCATGAACAACACATTTAGCACCCGCCGCTTTGGCCTTCTACTGCGAAAACAATGGATAGAAAATTGGAAGGTTTATTTAGCCAGCTCGGCTATCCTTTTTGGCTGCATCTCGCTTTTCTATATACTTAACATAGTTAGTGACAACTTTTTCCAACGGGATAGCCATCACATAACTGGTATGGATGCCTATACGTACTTTCGCTTTTCTTCGCTTCGGTTCCGCGAGGGCATCCTGGCATTATCCGGTATCGGTTACATCACGCTGCTTTCAGGACATTATTACAGCCGGCTTAGCAAACCCGCCACCGGCATACAGGAACTAACACTTCCGGTTTCGGTGACCGAAAAGTTACTGGGCGGCTTAGTATTCGGTAGTCTGCTGACCATTTTTACATTTATAGCGGTGTGTTTAGTTACAGACACCGCTTTTGTTGCGGCTTTACGGGTAATTTACAGCGACGTAACGTTCGACAATAAAGCCGTGGAATTAAGTCAAGTCAATTATGGTGATGGCCAAGCTGGTTTTAAATATTATTACCAGGTATTGGACGTTAAATCAAGGACGATCTTACTCCTTTTCGCCTTTCTGCTCAGCAGCGTATTTACACTAGGCTCGATTTATTTCCGCAGATTTCCGTTTATCAAAACAGGTTTTTTCGTAGTCGCGTTAATTTCGTCACTAACAGCTACCCAGGAATTCTTGAATAAGATGTTGTTAAAAGACCGGGTAGAAATAAACCACTTTGCAGCAAATGGCTATCCCGAAGTTTTTTTCATCATGTTCCTTATTACGCTCATCGGTTCCCTTTGGGCAGCCACCTATTTCAGGTTAAAAGAAAAGGAGGTATAAATGGATTTTAAGGATAACAAAGCTATCTATCTGCAGATATCCGACTACGTATTTGAGCACATCCTGTTGGGCCGTTGGCCAGCAACGGAAAAAATCCCCTCCGTGCGCGAACTCGCCGCCGTGTTGGAGGTAAACCCCAATACCGTAGCCCGGACCTATGAATTGCTGCAAAACCAGCAGATCATTCAGAATAAACGGGGGATAGGTTTTTTTGTAGCAAACGACGCAAAGGATAAAATCCGCACGATCCGCCGACAGGAATTCATGGATAAGGAGCTGCCGGCATTTTTCAGAACAATCTATCTGCTCGACATCGATATGGAACAATTAAAACATTTATACGAAACCTTCGTCAACACCACATTTCAACATGAAAACAAGTAATATTTTTCTCCTCATCGCCTTGATTCCGATTTTCGGATCCTTCCTCGGACCAAAACTTTTCAGTGAGTATGTAAGCAAGGACGAATATGACCAAAATCTGGCGGAAAGTATAAAATCGCTGGAAACACCGACTTATCGCCACAAAACCGAAACATTTGCCCAATCCTTCAATCGCATTTTGATCAAAAACACGCAAACAAAACAAACGGCCTACCTAGACGACGACACCTACAAGCGCAATACCGCATACAATCAAATCCGGTGGATCCAATCTGAAACATGCGGATTAAAGTTGCCTTATCACAATGGTTTCATCCAACGCAGCTTCATTGAAAACAATACGCTGGTTATTTATACTTCCTATCCGAATAAACTTCCTGTCGGTACGATCACCGTTTATTCACCGTCCTTAAGCCACATGACAATCGAAAATACCGGAATGGTTCGGCTTACCAACACCGTAACGGACTCGCTCATCGTAACGGCCATGCGCAGTCATTTGGAGATTGACGAACAGTCCTCCTTCAACAAGCTAGCGATAGTGGCTGGCAATAATAGCAAGATATTGGTCAGGTCGCCCTATATCGGCGAAGCCCGGTATACCCTCTCGGCAAACAGTATCATACGGAATGAAATCGATTCGTGTGATGCCATGTACATTCATGGCGACAGCGGAAGCCAGGTGGCGATCGTTCCCTATTCCGAAGAAGACCACCCCGCGCGAAATACGTACCAATATTTGCGTTTCAACAACGAGCTCGGAAACATCCATATCGAAAACACACGCATACATCGGATCGTGGGTAACAAGGCCAACCTAAGCCTAAGTATGAGCGCTCGACAAATCGAACAAACATTGGCTGCTTTAGTTGACGATTAAACGAGAGGTCGCAGCGTGGCTCCGTGTACGAGTTTCAACGTTGGTTTCGTTAACCAGAAGATAATATTTGATCACGATGAAAAGATTTCTGATTATATTGATAATTCCTATTGTGTTGATTCTCATAATCAACCTTGTTTTATATGAAGATGTTCCTGAATCGATAAGGGCTGCACAGCGCGCAGACATCGAACGTCATGCTACTATTGTCAAAAGTATAGCGATAACTGACACCGATTATCATGATTTACAAATTCTCGATTCCATACTTGTCGGTAATAGGGTTCTGATGTTGGGAGAAAACGTCCATCGCGATGGGCAAACCTTTAAGGCAAAAAGCAGGGTTATCAAATACCTGCATGAACACAGGGGATATCACGTCGTTTTATATGAAGCCGGGCAGTACGACACTTGGTGGATGAATAAGGAAATGAATGAACGAGAAAATTCACAAGTCTCCAACGATTCGATCGGTGGGATCGGTTTGTTTAATTTTTGGTGGGCAAATCAAGAATCAAAACCGCTCATCGATTATTACCTGAAAACGAAGTCAACCGTCAACCCCATTGAAATCGGCGGATTTGATATCCAATTTTCAGGAGGAGTGTTGACCGATAAACGTATGCAACTATTAAAAAGCTTTTTTGTTAAGAACGGAATACATCTCGAAAACTACCCTACTTTTAACACGTATTTGCCTGACCTTCATTTATTGTTATACAAAGCCTATGCGGACAAAAGGCTCGACGATAAACAAAAAGCACACTTCCTCGATGAGATAACTCAATTGGAGCAGGTTACATCAACCCTTGGAACGTCCGAAGAAAGCACCATGTATGCAAGATATCTTAATGATATGAGAAATAATTTCTTTAAATCATGGAAATATGAGTCAGGGTCCATGGCAAGCATGCAATTCGTTAATGGCAAGAAACCTTATCTATCAAATTGATTCCGTTTATACAGATCAAAAGGTGGTAGTATGGTGCGCCAACATTCACACTTTTACAAGCAGATACAGTAAAGATTATCTCCCAATGGGAACGTATATCAAAAACAAGTACGGGGAATCCGCTTACATGCTGAATTTCTCCTCTTATGCGCGATATCGTAATGGAAATAAAATTGTTGACAGGCCCAGCAAGCTTGCCGTTGAAAATGCTTTTCATGCAACCGGATTTCCTTATTTTTTTGTGGACTTAAAAAGCCTTCCGCAAGGCTCATTTTTAAAGCAAGATTTTGTTTCAACAATTAATCAAGGAATCGCTCAAAAGCGAGTATGGAGTGATTTTATCGACGGAATCTTCTATATCGATATTAATAGAGATCCTACTTATTCAGAAAAATGACGGAGAGCATAACGACAACAAATCTATGTTATAAAGTTGGTTCCAAAACCATTTTGAGTGACATTAATCTTCGAGTACCGATAGGAAGCATTTACGGCTACCTCGGTAGGAACGGAGCAGGAAAATCAACTACAATCAAGTTGCTTCTTGGACTTTTAAAAAGCGCGGAAGACAATATTCTTATCCAGGGGATAAGTCTAAAACAAAGAAGCACGCAAATCCATTCAATTGCTGGAAATCTGATAGAAGCGCCGTGTTTCTATAATAACCTGACCGTATATGAGAATCTAAGATACCTGGATATTATTCATAAAAGGGGATTAAGGCGAATCGATGAAGTCTTAGCGTTAGTGAATCTTCATTTAGAAAGAAAGAAAAAAGCAAGTGCTTTGTCGATGGGAATGAAACAGCGATTAGGGATTGCTATGGCTATTTTTCATGACCCACAGCTATTGATTCTTGATGAGCCGCTGAACGGGCTTGACCCACAAGGTATTTTCGAAATGAGAAAGCTGTTCCAAAGCCTTAACGAACAAGGGAAAACCATTTTCCTGTCGAGTCATATTCTCAGTGAGTTGGAGAAAGTTGCAACCCATATCGGAATCATTGAAAGCGGGCGTATGATCTTTCAAGGAACAAAAGATGATTTATTATTAGGTAAAATAGAAAGACATGTTCGTCTTAGGATCGATGATGTTGAAACGGCAATCGATGTTTTATCGCCTTTGGGTTTTTCTTTACAGCATCTTGGAGCCAATAGGGTTTTGGTCATCGTCAATGATGATCAACATTTCAATTCACTTGTAAAAAACCTTATTTGCAATAAGATCGGGATATATGACATGGAATCCCAAAATGCTAATCTGGAACAAACCTTTATCAATTTAATATCCCGGGCAAATGACTGATACATTATATAGGGCTATTTCATCCGAAAAGTACAAGCTCGCTAAAAACAAGGAGATATTTGGGATATTGTTAATCCCCGTAGCCTTGATTGTCCTCATCGACGGATATCTTATTTACGAAGCCAACAAATCAGGGTTTATAGATTCCGCTACCAACCCCTGGAAAATCCTGTTGGGGAGGTACGTCTTTCAATTTTTTCAACTGCTTTATCCCATCCTTGTCGCTATTTTCGTCCATGCATGCTGTGATATTGAATATAAAAACAACAATTACAAAATCCTCTTCACTATTCCGTTGTCTAAAACAAAAATTTTTTTTTCAAAAGCACTTTTTGTTTTATTCATTGTTTTGCTCTCCGTGATACTATCTTATCTGGCTTTTTTGGCTAGTGGTTACTTGCTAAGTTTGATGTATCCGAAAATTGGATTCCAAAATTATGACTACCGTGAAGTTATTTTTTGCACGTTCCTAAAGCTTGTTATTACACTGACAGCGGTTTCCATGATTCAGCTATCCCTAAGCCTTGCTTTTAAAAACTTTATCTATCCAATTGGCTTTTGTGTGTTCATGACGGTATTTTCCATAATGGTAGCACAGAAGAAATTTTCAGATTTTATTCCTTATAAAGGCGCTTACAATTCGTTCGCAAATATTATGAGTGAGAACAGTTCTTTTGAAAGACTGGATTACAGCAATATTGCAATGACAATTTTATTTCTTTCGGTAAGCTTTTTTCTGTTTAGACAAAAAAAAGTGGCTTAGCATATTCTTTAAGCCCCCTTTGATTCATCTCATCAATTTCTTAATAATGAGGAGCATGCTTGGAAGAAAACGAAACCGATCGGAAGCATATCATTATCAAAACGGGTTAAAATGGACTATTTACGGCTTATCTCGAATTCATACAATTTAATTGCTAAAAATTTCAGCATTTTAGGAATTAAGCCGTCCATTCAGTGAGCGTCATTTTACCATGTTGCGGTCCCAATCAATGCACAGATTTAGATTACTGCGTAATTAATGTAAGCGCAATACATTGAAAATTCTTCAAGTTGATCGCATATGTTGCCGGAGGAACATGATAAGAGTATATTGAAATCAAGGTAAATCCGTATACCGTACCGTATCGCTGTTTGGACGGTGCAGAAACATCTGAAGGTATTTGTCGGTTTGAGAGCGCTATAGTTATCTGGCTCGTCACACCGCTGCGGGCCAACATGAAGAATAGGCGGAACGCTGGCTACCGTTATGCGCGTAAGCGTATCGAAACCCTGTACTCACACCACTGTGATCAGCTTATGCTCAAAAGGAACTATGCTAAGATGCTCGATGGCCTGTTCACAAGGCTTTGCACCAAGATCTCTGCAGTGGTGGTATTGCAGTACACGAACTTTTTAAACAACAGAAATATTAAAAGGTTTAAACATGCACTCGTTGTTTAGACCGCACAAAGGACTATTGTAATCGGTAAATAAGAATACACAACTTTTGGCAAATAAGAGTACACAATAATCGGCAACAATACCTACACAACTTCGGCAACAACTAGTGCAGAATGATTGCAGGCTGCTTCGGTGTTATTCACC
>NZ_JBHTDN010000012.1:0-85574 GCF_042666505.1 Parapedobacter sp. GCM10030251
GGCAATCCGTTTCTCATTGATGTCAACGATGGTCACCGTGATGTGCGGGCATTTCTCGGCGATAACCGACATGGTAGGACCTCCTACATAACCTGCACCGATGCAGCAGATATTCTTTATTTCCATAATGAGTGGGTTAATATGTCTATTAAAAGTGTGTACTGCATATGAGATCAATGTGATAACTGATAACCGATTCCTAGCAGACCTCCGACGTTATCGTAAAGGCCGCCCGCATCCACCGCCACACCTGCAGAGAGAAGCAGTCCGGGTACGCGGTTAAACGCAACGGACACTTCGTGCAGCGTGTATACTTGGTTCCGCGGCATGGCCGTAATGGGGTTGCTGGACATATGGGTTCCGAAATTACGGGTATAAGTCAATAGGGTCCTGCCGGTAATACCGGGTGCATACCGGTGCAGCATGCCGACATGCCCACCAACGATACGGTTGTTGATGAAGTTCATGTTTCCCATTGCCCGGTCGTTATTTGTCGACCAATCGACCGCGTCGAAAGGCAGGAAATGCGAGCCCCGGTAACGATTTAGAAATAAGGGGGTGCCGATACTTCGGTAATGGTACTCCCAACCACTGGCATACAATCCATTGTTATAATAACTCTGGAGCTCGGCATGCTGGAAGCTCTCCATCTGTTTGGTATAGATGAATTCAACCTGCACGCGGTCCAGCCAACGGTGGTTTTTCAGGGTAACGTTGAGTCCGCCTACGCGGTCAATGTTGCGGATATCGAAACCCATTCCGCTTTCAAAAGGTACCTGGAAATGCATGTGCCAAAGTGCCCCGTCTGTTTCGAGGTCGCCACCGAATTCAATCAACCCACGCTGATCGCCCGCTCGGTTAGGAAAGACACCATCGGGATCGTACCCATCGTTGGCTTCCTTAACAAAAAGTACGTCAAAAAAGCCGCCTATGGTGCGATCTAGACGGATATGTCCGCGCTGTCCGCCCCACACACCGAAATGCTGCAACCCGCCGTATAGTTTGAACGGACCGTTTCCTAGCCTGGCATAAAAGCTCTTTTCATGCAACCAAGCCCGTTTCATGGATTGTTCGTTGCCCATCCAACCGTGGCTGATCGACCCTTTCACCTGAAGCCAGCCGTTGGTAAACGGAACGTTGGTGAACTCGGGGAAGGCAAAGCCGATTTTGGGTATCGGCAACGCATTGCCGCTCAGACCCAGCGATCCGGTGGACAGCAAAGGATCCACTTCTCCCAGTATCTCTTGAAAGCGCCCGCCGCGGAGTTCCAGCGCCCCATACCGTATTTTTACATAACCTTGCTGGATGTCCGTCCGGTGAAAGTGCTGGTTATTCACCAAGTTAATACCGTAAGCCAGCCGGATGTCGTGTTTGGTAGTGGGAAAGTTGTGCGCATTCCATATGCCTGCGTAAGCGGCGACGTCCAAGCCCTCTTCACTGAGCATGCCGAAACGGTTGGCGGTTATCCATAGCGGTTGGAAATCTTTCGATGCAAAGGACGTCGTGGCGCCCACCCGCATACGAAGTGAATCTGCCCACCGTTGAGCAAAAATAGGGGCCGTCCATCCAAGAAGGATGACGGCTAATAAGCTAAGTGTTTTCATAAGCAATCAATTTTTGAAGGCACCGTTCAAATTCGAGCAGGACCTCTTCTTTTCCTAAAAACTGTTCTGCATAGCGACGGGCATTTTCCCGGAAAGGGGTCAGGTTGGTTGTGAGTGCCCGGTGCAAACCATCCACCAAAGCCTCGACTGATTCCGGTTCAATGATCAAGCCCAATCGATGGTCGGCAATGACTTCATACAACGAACTTTCCGGAACGGCCGACACGACCGAGCAACCTCCGGCGGCAAGGATACCGGTCAGCTTACTGGGCATAACCAAATCGGAAGCTGATTTTTTCTGCAATACCAAGTGCACGTCGGCTGTAGCCAGCAACGCCGGCAGTTTCTCGTAGGGCTGCAAAGGGTAAAACCGTACCTGCTGCAAGCCAGCTTGTTCGGCTAGGTTCTTCAGCCGGTCGCGGGCGCCGCCCGAACCGCAGATGATAAAATGCACATGCTTGCGGTCGCGGAAATGCCCGGCGGCTTCCAAAATGATTTCGAGTCCCTGCTTCTCGCCCAGGTTGCCCGAATAGAGGACAACGGTATCCTCATCCGGAATGTTCCATTCCCCGCGCAGCGATTCGGCCTTGGTGAGCGGCCGGATGGCCTCTACATCCACCCAATTGGGAAACAGGATGTACTTGGCTTCCGGTATCCCCTTTGCTAGGATTTTCTTTTTCATGCCCAGGCTAATGGACGAAACGGCGTCACTGCGGCTCAATAGGAACCGTTCTGCACGGAACATTCCGTTCAGTAAGCTGTTGTTGCGGATCATCCCCAGCTCTTTGGCTGCATCTACCTGAAGGTCCTGGATGTGGGTAACCAGTTTGGCGCTCCGCAGTTTGGCATACAATAGGGCATAGAAGCCGAGGTGGAAGGGCGGTGTTACGTTGATGACTACGTCATATTTCTTTTTCAGCAGAAGGACAAACCATTGGGGGAGTACGCCGCCCAGAAAGGACAGCTCGTGCAGGATTCGTTTTTTGGCAGTTACTTCTTTGGGCACATATAGAGGAACCCGGTGTACGGTTACCCCTGCCAACCGCTCCGTCAGCCATCCTTTCCTCCGGTAGGCCGGATGTATTTCCCATTCGGGGTAATAAGGCTTTGCCGTCACGACGGTAACCTCGTGCCCCCGATCAGCCAGCCAGCTTCCCATTTCGCCGGTGTATTTTCCGATGCCTGTAAGTTCCGGCGTGTAATTGATGCCAAAAATCAAAATGCGCATGAGCCTTAGTTTTCTTTCGTCGCCCGTTGCAGTTCACGAGTTTTGAGTACGATAAAATATTCATAGATGGATTGGAGGGTGGCATACGTAGTGCCCGCTTTGCCGTCCAAGAAGGCCCTTCGGCCGATTACCATATAGAGCCACTTAATCAAGGGCCTTCCGGGCATCTTGTAAAATAGCCCTTTTTGGTGATACCGTTTTTCCGTGAAATCCTTACTGAACAATGCCTTTTTCCATGAAAAATCGATTCCCTTATTCAGGTCTTCGAGTCGCATGGCAGCTTCCATGTCGGCATAGCCCAAATGTCGTTGCAGCCAATAACGGATTCCTTTGCTGAAGGGGTAGTGATCGAGGTAACCGGGCAATCTCCCTGTCGCCCCGTCGGGTATGGAAACCGGATTAACGAGGCGTTCATAGCGCATTTTTTCCGGGCGGAACAGTCTGAGATAATATGGCGATATTTGCGCATGTTTTAACCACCTGCCGTTCCACGCGAAATCGCGACGTTGGATTTCAAACGCTACATAGTTGCTCCGAGTGCCGTCGAAATCCAATAGATGCGTTCGTAGGCTATCGGATACCCGCTCGTCGGCATCGATGTACAACACCCAAGGGTATTTGAACCGAATGTTCGCCAGTCCCCAGTTTTGGTGCGCAGACCAATTGTCGAATTTGCGCTGGGTTACGGTTGCTTGATACTGCTTGGCGATTTCCACGGTTCCGTCATCGCTATAGGAATCATACACGTGCACGTCATCGCACCAAGACACGGACGCCAAGCATCCGGGTAAATCCTGTTCTTCGTTTTTAGTAAGTATCAATACGGAAATCATGTTTTCCTTATTTATCAGTTGATATCAGTTGTTTGCTCATCGTCAATAACCCGGTCCTTTAACGGTTTGCAGGGATGCCCCGCGCAGACCGTCCACGGAGGCATGTCCTTGGTCACTACCGAGCGTGCACCGATTACGGCGCCGGCGCCGATCGTGATGCCGGGGTGGATGAAGCAATCTGCAGCTACCCAGGCGCGGTCGCCGATGACAATGGGCTTTGTGTAAAGGGGGTGCCCGGTTTTCGTATAGTCGTGCGTTCCTGTGCAGACATACGTTCCCTGCGAAATAATGGCCCGGTACCCGACGGTAATTTTGCCCTGCGAATACAGGTCGACGCCATTGGCGATTCCGCATTCATCGCCCAGTTCGAGCATCCAGGGGGCCCAGATCCGGACACCGGGGTAGACATGTGCACCCTTCCCCACCCGCGCACCAAAGCAGCGCAGGATGAACGCGCGGTAGCCATGAAAAGGGCGGGGTGAATACCGGAAAAACAAAACGTACACCACCCCCCAAACGACGCGCATCAAGCGGTTAGCCACCGAAAAGGAAGCCTCTTTGTATGTATCTATGGGTTTATGCATCGTTACTCAAGGTTTTTTTCAGTCGCTCAGCAGCTGCTTCAACGGTGAAATACGTATCGTAAGCTTTCCTGGCTGCCAGGGCCATCAGTAGCCTCCGGTCTTCCGGCATATCGAGCCAGCTGGTTAACAGGGACGTGATTCCTTCGGCCGTATCCGGAGCGACCAGGCCGCCGCCTTCTCGATCGATTTCCCGCCATATGTTCACCTGGTCGCTGATGAGCACGGGCTTGGAACAAGCCAGCGCTTCAACAACCGCAATTCCGAAGTTTTCCTGGTGGCTGGGCAGGATGAACGTTTCACAACCGTAAAAGGCTCCCCATTTTTGGTCGCCGGTGAGCATCCCCGTAAATCGGATATCCGGCTCGCCGGCAGCAAGCTCCGTTACTTTTTTGCCATATGCGGTATCCAATCCCGGACCGGCAATCACCAACGGAGGAAGGGGTTGCGTCCGATTTTTCTTAAGCTGGATATAGGCATTCACCAACAGATCGACACCCTTTTTCGGATGAATGCGGCTGATGTACAGCCAATAGCCAGGTGCCCACAACGGGGCCGGGACGGGAGGGGGAGCGTCGACCCCAAGGCCGACAACGTGTTCGCTTTTCGGGCGGTAGCCCGCGAAAGTGGTGCGGGCAAGCAATTTCTCGGTTTCGCAGGTAAATAATACGCCGTGGCTTTTATTCACGATTTTTCGTTCGAGGAGGTGCCAGATGAACCTGTTTCTGAGGGCTTTCAGTTTTCTTCCCGATGCGCGTTGGAAATAGGGGTCGAGCATGCCATGCGGCATGACGAAGATTCGGGTGTCGGGAGCGGACCGGAGATGTTTCACCAAGGCATAGCTTTGGTATTGCCACAGTCCGTGCAGGACAGCGGCGTCATACCCGTGGAGGTTATCGGCCAGCCAGGCGGCAAGCTTTCGGCTGTAGTTCCAGGATGTAATCCCGTGGCCGAGCGCGTGGACGGGATAATCGCAGTCGCTCAGCGCCGCGCTGTCTTTCGGATTCAGGCAAACGACTTCGTGGGCAAAGCCTGGAACCGACAATCCGCGGATCAGGGTGCGGACCGCCTGGCAGACCCCTCCGGCCCGTGGATCCATATCCGATATGATGTGCAGTATGTTCATTCGGTACTCCTGTTCGTTCGCAGCAATTCACGGTCAATCCGGTCCAGCAACGCAACCGAATGCCGGGACGATACCTTTCTGACAAATAGTTTATCGCTGGTTCGGATGGCTTCAAAATCTTCCGGGCCGAACCATTTCTGCAGTGACTGATCGATCAGGTGCAGGTTTGCGAAGGCCGAGGTATAGGGCACGTAGGGTTCTTCCCCTCCTTTCTGATTGCTCGTCGCGTACCGGGAGTTGAAAAATACGGTATGGAAGAATTTCTCGTCGGAAGCCAGCGACAACCTGAAGTACCTGCATGCCTCGTTCTGCCGGTCGGCTTGGGCAAGTATGTACCGCACCACCTCACTGTTCAGCGCCCACCAAGAGGATCCATGGAAAACATCCATCCGGTTTCCCTGCTCCGTTAGGAGGTGATTGGGTTTCCGGGCGAACCAGTTGACCGTTACGTTAAGGAATTTCCGGACTATACGCGTCAGGATCGGTGAGTGCAACTGAAAGTTAAAAAACAGGTAGTTGCGTATGCAATAATTGTATTTGGCGGTGTTTGCCTGGGTGATGTTCATGCCCCGGATGAAGTTGGTGTCGCGGTGTTCGTCGAAAAAACGGTGAATGTAATCGTTGTTTTTGATGGGATAGTCGGCGCCGGACAGAAAGACGATTTTTTTATACGTTACCTGCCGGCGATCGCCTGCCGCCATGCATGCCTTCAACAGGTTAAGCGTGGCCTGTACCTGGGAGAAACCACCCCAGTATACCTTAACACGGTCGCGATCGGTTAAAAAGACCACGTTTGGTTTATTAATTCGCTCCGTAAACGGAGCTATTGGCTGTTTCCTGTCAATATGGATGAAAAAATCTGCATCGGCATCCAATGCGTTCACCAACCGTTGGAGATGCGGGGGATCGCTGTGGGCGGCGATGAGGAAAGCAATTTTTTTTCGTTGTTCCATTTGCTGGCGGATTGGATGGTGTTAATTCGTCTTGAAAATGTCTGCGGGGAACGCTTCGAGCAGGCCTCGCTTTAAGTGCTCCAGGTCGGGTACCTCGGGTGCGGGCATCGCAAGTCCTTCCTCCACCGTGCGGGCGCTCGGAAACTCGGTTCTTCCCGTGCTGAAGTAATAATCCCGATATTTGAATAGGTTGCCCTTTTCCACCTCGTTCAGTAGGATCGCCGGGGTTCCATAGGCCTCGGCCAGTATAAGACCGTGGAGCGACGAGCTGATAACCAACTTTGCGGAAGCGATCTCATCGATAAAATTTTGCCAGTCGTCCGTGAGCGGCGATAAAACGGGGTACCCCATGCTAGCATATTTGTCGACTGTTTTCCAGTGCGGGATGACCAGGAAGTCCGTTTTGTCCTTGGCTACTTTGGGTAAATAAAACAGCGGCAGCAGGATGGCGGGGTCTCCATAAACCTCCGGTACGGTGTAGCCGATTTCGATAAGTTTCTCCCGGGTCAACGGCCCCCGTACGGCCCGCACGTCCAGCTTGAGTCTTTTCTTCGCGAATTGCTGGGCTACGTATTCGAACAGGAAGCCGCTTCCATAAATCACCGCGTCGGCCGTTAAAAACTGGATCACGGAACCGATAAAGGCGATCCGTACGGTGCCACGTTTTGATTTCAGCGATCGGATGCCTTTGTGGTCAAGTAGGTAACGGAAGGTGACCTTGGAGAGCAGATCACCGACATTGGGCTTTTTTCCGGGCCCGATGCGTTCATCGAAGTACATCAAATTGACCTGGAAAGGCCTGACGAGTCGGTGGTATTGGCCGAAAACCGTAAGCTGTCCCGCTAATTTCTTCGTCCATTTGTTCAGTAAGATTCGCTTCAGCATCCTGTTCATCCTATTTACGTATATCGATAAGTAATCCGTTAAACCGCTTCGATGACCTCGGCAGCCCGGTCAACCATCTGCTCCATCCGTAGCGTCTTCGCCACCAGTTCCCTGGAGGCATTGCCCAGTGCTGCCCAGGCAGCTTCGGGCGTGTCCCGCACCCGCCGGAGTAAGCCGTCCATATCATCGACGATGTAGCCATTGACTCCATCTTGTATGTAGTGGTACTCCACACATTGGAGGGTCTGGTCTGACCGGCGGAATGTCAGGACGGGTTTTCCATAAGCCATGGCTTCCACGACCGAAAGACCGATCCACCCGGGTTGGAAATAGATATCGGCAATGTGGAAAAGATGGGATTTGGTCTTTTCATCGTATACTGCCCCGAAATCGTATACGTTGTCAAATTCCGAAAAGTCGGGTTTCAGCGCGCCATCGCCGATGATGATGAACCCATAAGTGTTCCCGTCCAGCTTTGCGATAGCTTCCAGCAGGAGGTCAACCCGGCGAAACGGGTTGTTGAAACGGGCACAGAAAATAAAACACAGGGGCTCAGTAATCCCGAAATGCGCTTTCAGGGTTTCCTTGGATGCGGAAATTTCGTTGTTCAGTATGTCGGTAACCCCCGAGATGGTGTTGTTGATCGCCCGGATCGGTTTTCGCGGAAACCGGTCGCCCCACAGAACGGCTTCAGGCTCGGTATAAATCCAGGCACCGTTGCTGAGTCCAAGCATCAAACGGAGCGGAAGGCTCGGTTTCCGGATTTCCTTCAAGTACCGCTTGATCGAAATGCCCTGCCCCCAAAGTATAATCCGTTTCCGGAAGAACACATTCAGCAGCAACAGCAGCCAGGTCGATAGGTGGCCGAAATGCAACATAAGGACAATGGTATCGTACCGGGAAGACAGGAAAGGCCGGATGTCATAGGCGATGAAACGCTGTTTCAAAAAAGAAATCGACTTTAGCGGAGTTATGGGAAATGTGCTTAAACTGAAGCCCCCTCGGTTTCCCAGATCCGGTTCATAAACGAAGACATCCAGTGGATACCGCTCGCTCAGCTTCCTGTAGAACTCTTCGCGGTAATGGGGAACAATGGGATTCAATAAGGCAATGCGTTTCATTAGAAAATATTGTTTATTAAAGGTAATGGATCTGCATTTCCATAGCGTTTTTACTTTCAGCGGTGATGGAGCTTGCGTTCGCCGGTGGCTCCCGCAGGTTTCATCAGCAAGCTATTTAAGGTAACATAATATCATCCAGTAAGTAAACACAGGGATGCCCGCGGCATCCAGTAAATATCCTTCCAGCATCGACGTAACCAGGATCAATCCGGCAAGGGCACAGTGTATGACGGTGCGGTAATGGGCGGAAAGGTTCCGGGTAAAGAATACGCCAATGGCCGAAACAATGGTCCGGAAAAAGAAGAATGCCCCGAACAATCCACCGGCCACCACGGCAAACAAATAGGCGTTGGTGGTGGCACCTACCCGACCCCGTCCGAAGAAAGGAAGCTTCGACGCTTCTTCATACATCGATGCCCACGTTTCTTCGCGGGTATTGCCGCGGTTCGCGTAGTCGAGCGACTGGAGATCCACGTAGGAAACCGCCAGTACGGTTGCCAGCATGATCAATAAGATCAGGAGCGGTTTCAGTGAATAGTCCTTCATGGAAAAGAACAGCACCGTTACGATCGAAACCGCAGCGCCCAGCATCGACGTCCGGGATCCGGATAGGAGACAAACCCAAAGGCCCACCACGATCCCACTGAAATAGACCATCCGGGCAAACTTGGACTTTTCGGCGTAAAACAAGCAGAAGGAGAAGGCGGTGGTCACCGACCCGCAAAGACCGATAAAATTGGGATGGGTCGTCAACCCAAAGAAGCGGCCTTTCCAGGAAAGCGATCCCAATCCGCTCAAGTATAAAAATAGGTTCAGCAGCAAAAACAGGTAAGCCCCCAGGAAAAATGCGTTCAGCACGTTGTAATGGCCTCCGTTGTAAAAGGGAAGGGACGAAACCACGTAATAGAAAAAGAGAAACATCACCGTAGCAAACACCGCTCGGGTGAGAAAATCTTCCAATGTTCCGGAATTCGCCAGGTCGGACGCAAGGACCACGACATGAAAAATGTAATAATAAATGACCAGATTCGACCGGACGATGTGCGACGTTTTCCGGTACACAAGTGTCAGGTAAAGGGCGATCAGGGCGCATAGCAGCACGATGGGCAATGACAGGTTCTGCAGCGTACGGATATAGCCCGGAACCGAATAGGAAAGCGCCTCCGCTTCGGCATTGGGCGCCCGGAAAGAGGCGAAGAACACCATGATGGCTATCAGGCCATAGATCGCAAAGGTCTTCCAATCGGTATGTCGCGTCGTGCCGTTCATTTTGCCTTTCGTTGTGAGAGGATGGTATCACCGACAATCGTTGCGGCGAATGCTTCCGGTGTCCGTTCGGCTGTAAACGCGTTAGAAGCGCTTTTCCAGTCGCCCGAACGGAGCAACGACTCGATCCGCTCCGCGATCAGCGTAGGCTCCACGCGTTCAACCAGCAGACCCAATCGATAATCTTCAATCAGTTCTTTCAATAAACCCTTACCGGTAGCCACTAACGGCTTGTTTGCTGAAGCGGCATGGCCAAGTATGCCACTGGATGCTTCGGGATTTTTGTATGGGATGACGATGGCATAACACTGGTCGAGCATACTTTTCATCTTGGCTTCCGGGAGGAATCCCGGTTCGTAAATCGCCTTGATGCGGGTAGTTTCATTGACAAGCCGGATCTGCCGTTCGATTTGTTCTCCCATTTCGTTGCTGCTGGGAGAGCCTGCCACAAGGTAAGCCAGTTCCTCCTGCCGTTCCGTGGCCATGTACGTTGCCGAGCGGATAAACTCCAGTGTGCCTTTACGGTGATCCAGCGCGCCCAGGTGCAGCAGGATTTTCCGCCCGGGTTCAAGGCCGTACTGGCTGTGGCAGTCGAACCCATGAAGGGGTTCAAGTACCGGGATCGGATCGTTCAGCGCGTGGAACAAACCGGTTCCGAAGGTACGGTTCAGGTAGTCGGCTGTTTTCGGATCGTTCAGAATAAAAACCCGCTCGAGCTGCTTGTTTCTGGTGTACAGCCGGGTAATCCAATACTTCCGGAAATACTTGAGGCGGTCTTTCCAGCTGTCGGTATTCATCCGGTAGAATTGAAGGAACAGGATGCCGTTGATTTTGAAGCGCGGCCTTGCAAAAATTAAGGCGATCTGGAATACATTGAACGATAAGAGCGAAACACGGTCGGCCTGGTACCGCTCCGCATACGCGTTGACGAGCCTGAGCGTAGCGAACGATTGCCGGGTGAGGCTACCTGCCGTAGCCTTTTGGTATTCGGCTTCGCTCACGCTTACCAATCGTACTTGCTCACTCCCGCGAGCTTTTTCGGCCAGCTGCGGGAACCGATCGGCAAAGTGCGGATGCACCACAAAGGTAACCGGCCCGGAGGGCGGGCGACTGCGGAAATAGTCGATCAGGTGACCGATGTATTCGGTATGGTGGCCGGTAATCTGTATGTCGAAAAACAAGGTACTCATCGGCGTTTCGTTGTTGGTTTTAAATACTTGCCTACCACGCGGCTCAAAAAGACCGTGAACATTTCTTTCATCCGGAAGATTTTGCGGGCTGCGTACAGCTTGTTTCCTTCGTGGAGAAACGGCATCTGGTCCGAAAAATCTTCTTTCCGGGCGAGGTGGAAGTACGTTCCCGGCTCCGCTTGTTCCCAGTTCAATTCATAGGGTATCAGCTTGTTGGAATACGAAAAAACCGGGTTGGTGCACGGTTTTATGGAACACAGGTAGGCTGCGGTTACGAGTTGTAACGGCTTGGTGCCGAATAGGTCGAATGCGACTTCGACCGAACGGCCCAATGACGGCACGTAGACCGGCCGCGTTAGGGGCTGGAAGAAACAGTCGTATTTAAGTTCGTCATGCGTCGTCGCCGCGAAGAGAAACGGTCTCTTAACGCGATGCTCAGCGAGCGGAACGTTGTTTATCCGTGAGTCGTACGGATTATGGACACCTTTTTCGTCGAGTAGGGTGGTATACGACCGGTACGGATATGCGAAATACCGGTTTTGGTCAACCAGGTAAGCGATGTAGTATTTTTTCCAGGAATGTTTCCAGCGTTTGACGGTGTCCGGAATGTTAATTGCGTTAATTTCCCTATCCGGATGGTACCAGGACCTGAACGCGTTCCATTGGTTGCGTGTCCACAATTGGCCCCAGGAAGCGGCCCATTGCATAAAGTACGTGTCGCTTCCAATTGCGCGTGGATAGAGTGTAAACCAGCCGATTTCGTCGTATTCATACGCGTAAAGCGATATTCCGGCAATGCTGTCTTCGTGTCGGTAATACACAGCTGCCTGCGTGGCATACTGATAAAAGCTGGGGGAAACGCGCAGGTCGTCTTCCAAGATGATCACTGCGTCGAACCTGGCCGTCAGATCGCCGCAAGACAGGATGTGGTCGCGTATGCCTAAGTTCTTTTTGTGTTCGATGACCAACTTTTCGCCATGCTGCCATTCAAACCGTGCTGCAGTGCGGACGACCTCTTCGTGTTCCGATGAATCCGTGTAATCAATGCTGATTACCAGCGGCACGTCGTTCGTCTCAAAGTCTGCTCCGCCCAATGAATCGAGCAACTTGGCCAGATTAGCCGGCCGATTAAATGCTACGACAACAATTGCTGTTTTCATGCTTTACGTTTTAATAGTACAAGGACGCGCCGCTTCGCTTGGTCCACGGCATTTTCGAAAAACATGACCGAGGGCAACGCGGAACCAAACGGAAGGGCCGCTTTCAACCGCCGGTTTAGTTCACGTAGCCATTTGTTCCGGTACCCCAAGTTGAGGGGTTTCGCTATCGCGGTACGCACGGTTCCGGCGGCAATATCGCCGAACAGCGTATGCCATTGCTGTGCGATTACCGGAAACGAGAATTTTTCTTCGGCATAGCGATGAAAGGCATCCAGGTTGTTTTCGTTTCGCTTCAGCAGGCTGACGATGGTTTTTGCCAAGTCCTTGCTGTCGGCATAAAGGATGCCGTTGAAGACAGTTTCGAGGTACCCGGGACATTTCTTCGTGGTTACAAGGGCGCCGTGTGCCTGGAGTTCCAACGCCGTGTAGCCAAATGTTTCTGTGTTTCCCGACGGATTCGGCACCCCGACCTTGGTGATGCGCAGCAAGTTGTTTTTCTCGATTCCGAGCACACCGTGGAAAGTAATGGAGTCCAGTAGGGATCCGTTGCCGTCGGTAATGTACTTTGCAAACATCCTTTCGTAGCTTTCTTCGGCAACGCCCAGCTTTCCAAGTTTGCGATTCCGGTCATAAAGCTGCCCGGAGCCGATCACGTGCAGCCTGGCCGCCGGAATGGCGTGTACCACATCCGGCCAGGCTTTTGCGAGCACATGAAATCCCTTGGCTGGTATCAGGCTTCCGATGTACGTGACGATGGGTTGCCGATCCTTAAACGCGGTGAAAGGAGGGATTGGCTGTTGTGCGGGTGCTAAATTGAACCCATTGTAAATTGCAACGGATTTCCGGAACGCGCGATGGTCCCGGTAGAGGTCGAGTTGCTCCCGGCTTACGGTTACGATACGTGATACCGAACGATGGGCAGCATAATAGGCAAGCTCCTTTCGCGTCATGAAGTTGTGCGCCCACATGACGATCCGGACCGGATGCGTTGCGAACATACGCAGGGAATCTTCCCGTGGTACCTCGCCCGAGTGTTTCAGTACGAGAATCTCCGTACGGGATTTGTCCAGCGCAGCAGGCAATTCCTCAAATCGCTTCACTTGGGTCACGTTGAGCCCATGGGGCAGTTTGTCGATGGCGTTTGCAAACACTTCGACAGTTAACCAAGCGGAATAGTTTGCCGTCAGGTAGGTCGCAATGGATAATATCGCATATTCACTGCCTCCGATTCCCGGATTTCCCTGTAGGATATCCCGGCAATCGACCCCGGCGATTTTTTCGTTAGCGACATAAAATGCGATATGAATCATTGTCGGTAGATGTTACGTTATTCCAGCATTAATTTTTCGGCCAGGAGGGGCGATCCGTCCTGTAAAAATGGGCAAGCCTCAACCAAAGGCCTCAGGTCGATCTTTGCGGGTTGCCATTTCTGTTGGTAAGCAAGGATCTGTTCATACGACATCGCTTCGTTAAAAAACACGGGTTGCGTGATTTCGGGCTTGTTTACGGACAAAAAGTAATCCTTGAATTTAAATCCATCGTCCACCAATTTGCCGGAAAAGCAAAACCAATAATTAGGTACCCGGTACGCGTCGGCGACGATTAACCCGTGCAGCGAACTGGAAATAATGAAATCGCATGCATAGAGCTGGTCGATAAATCCGGTCCACTTACCGTAGTTAACAATGTCAATCAGCAAGCAATCGGGGAAGGTGTTTAGCCGATCGATGAGTTTGCGGTCCGTCAATTCCAGGTGGTGGCAGATGATGCCCAGCCGGTATTTCTTCTGCGGGATTGGGGGATTATACAGGTAAGGGAATAACAGGGCGGGGTCACCGAATATTTCGGGGCAGTCGATGCACTGCCTAGTCAGGTACGCGCGGGTCAGCGGTCCCCTGACGGCCAAGACCTTCGCAGGGATGTGCTTCATCTTATGTGTCGATGCGATTGCTCCGGATCCCCAAACGATCGACTTTCCGTCGATTCTTGATGTGAGAATGCTTCCGATACAGGCGAAATTGGGTTTGCTGGGAAGAACCCGATTGTAGGGGATGACCTGTTTTCCGGATAAATGCTCCACCAAAACAAGGCTGACATCGTCTCCCCAATTCGTCTGACTGGTTTTGAAAACGGGCAGGGAAACCGTTAAAAGAATGTGGTCCTTCCGGTTTGATAGATAATAAGGGTACGACGCCAGCTTGACGGCATATTCCATCAACCGGCGGTAACCTCGTTTGAGGTACGTGGGGGTATTTTTGATTCTCCAAATCGTTTTACGGTACATAATCCTTTGATGTCAATGTGTAATGTTGAGCGCTTGCTTCTTTTTAATCTTTCGGTTCAGCAGATTCCAGATCATTGTCCGTTCAGATTTTTTCAGTCCCAGCAAGAGGATGCTGGCTGCATTCACCGTACATAGCAGCGCGCTGATACTTATGAATTCGATGAAGCTGTCGGCGGTGAAGCCCGCAGTGCGGATGACGTACATCACGCCGACCGATAAAGCCGATACCCCTGCAATGGGAATGAATACCTGTTTGGCAAACTTCAGCAAGTCGAGGTGTATCAATTTAACCAGAAACAGCAACCGTAAACCCAGAATTACCAGAGACAAGGCGATCGCGATGTGCAGGAATAAAGTGGGCAAAGAAAACCATTTAAACGCCAGGTAACTTAACGGCAGGTTCAAAAAAAGGATGGATCCCAGGACGATCTGGTATAGTTTGATGTTGCCGGTGGCCATCGCTGCGGTTATCAGCGGCCTGGAAATGCTTTCGATCAATAGGTTGATTAAGGTTAACGTGGTGAAACCAGCCGCATACGGTACGGATTGGTTCAGCCACCACCCCAAAATGAAATCAACGCTGTAAATGATCGGGCAGATCAACATAAAGACAACGAAATAGCAGATTTTCGCACTGTGGAATACCAATTTTTTCATCCCGACAAGGTCGCCCGTTGCGTACGATTTGGTGATCAGTGGGTTCACGGCCATCTGAAAATTGTTGACAAACAGATTAACCGCATTTTGTACCTGCATCATAATGCCGTATGCGGCATTCAGGATGGTTCCGAAGAAGATATTAAGCAGCACATTTGTTCCCTGTCCTTTGGCGACCCCGGCGATGTTCCCGAATAGGTTCCAGCCTGAAAAGGATAGGATTCGCCGGTGCAGCGTTTTATCCAATACCAGCCGGAACTTCGATTCATCGAATTTTTTGACACAGTATAGCTTGTAAACCGTGCTGATAAAGAGCGTTATGAGCAAGAGCAGGACACTGTAGGTTTTAAGCTTGTCAAAAGGTGACAGCTGGAGCAGGTATACCGCTACCAATTTCAGGGATGCTTCGGCTATGCTGACCACGGCGAATATATTCATCCGTTCGTGTGCAATGATCAATGCGCTGAAAGGCGTCTGGGTAATCGAAATCATGCTGGATACGATCGAAAAATGATACACGAACAGCGCGGCTTCCATCCGGTCCGCGGGCAGGTCCAACTGATCTTTTACCAACCACAGGCCGGCGGTTTCCGCGACAATGAATACCAACAAGGCGATTCCGATATGAATATTCAGCGTAACGTTAAACGTCTTGTTTAACTGGGCTTGGTTCTTGGTTCCGAGATCAAATGACAGAAAACGCTGGCTTGCCACAGACATGGACGAATTAAAAAAGCCAAACAACGCCAGTACACCGCCGACCACGTTGTAAATGCCGTAATCGGATACTCCGAGGGCATTCAAGACCACCCGGGAAGTGTATAGGCTCACGGCCATGGAAAACAGCATCCTGGCATAGAGGAACAAGGTGTTTTTTGCCAGCCTTTGTTTTGTGTTGTCTGTCATGGGTACGATGCTTTCGGAGTCGATCAGCCCGCTAGGTGTTCCCACTGGGTCTTGTGGTCTTTCCGGAATATTTCCACATCGGATGCAACCATTTCCCGGCACAGCGCGGAAAGATCGTATTCGGGTTCCCATCCCAGCTTGGTTTTTGATTTCGTCGGGTCGCCGATGAGCAGTTCCACTTCAGTAGGGCGGAAGTATGCCGGGTCTACGCACACCACTTCCTGGCCCACGGCCAGTGCGAAGTCCGGATTGGAGGTTGATTTGATGATTCCCTTTTCGTCCACGCCGGTGCCGCTGAACTCGATTTCCGCCCCCACCTCGGCAAAGGCCATTTTCACGAAATCCCGCACCGGTGTGGTGATTCCCGTGGCGATGACGTAATCTTCCGGTTGCTCCTGTTGGAGGATGAGCCACATGGCCCGCACGTAATCTTTGGCATGGCCCCAATCGCGGCGGGCGTCCAGGTTGCCGAGGAACATTTTTTTCTGTAAGCCCAGTGCGATGGCGGCGACCGCCCGGGTAATTTTACGGGTTACGAACGTCTCCCCCCGCAATGGGCTTTCGTGGTTGAACAAGATGCCGTTGCAGGCAAACATACCGTACGCCTCCCGGTAGTTCACGGTAATCCAGTATGCATAAAGCTTGGCCACGGCATAAGGGCTGCGCGGATAGAAAGGGGTGGTCTCGCTTTGGGGGACGGCTTGTACCAAACCGTATAATTCGGATGTCGATGCCTGGTAAATGCGTGTCTTTTTTTCCAATCCGAGTATGCGGATGGCCTCTAAAATGCGAAGTGTGCCGATGCCGTCGGCATTGGCCGTGTATTCGGGTGTGTCAAAGCTGACCTTGACATGGCTCATGGCTGCCAGGTTATATATCTCGTCCGGCTGGGTTTCCTGGATAATGCGGATGAGGTTCGTGCTATCGGTCATGTCGCCGTAATGCAAACTGAATCGTACATCTTCGTCGTGCGGATCCTGGTACAGGTGATCGATCCGATCGGTATTGATGAGGGACGAACGGCGTTTAACGCCATGTACCCGGTAACCTTTTTCGAGAAGTAATTCCGCGAGGTAGGCGCCATCCTGTCCATTGATGCCGGTAATGAGTGCTGTTTTCATATTTTCTTAATTAGTTAACAAGTGTAATTGAGGGACTCAAACCTTTCGTTTTTTTAATTAGCGCTCGGCATAACTGTGTGAAAGGAAATCTTGGTATGCCCTTGAGACACCCTCTTTCAATTCCGTCTTATGGGCCCAACCCAATCGGTGCAGTTTGCTGACATCCATAAGCTTTCTGGGGGTGCCATCGGGTTTGCTTGTATCAAAGTCCAGTTCGCCTTTGTATCCGACCACGTCCTTCACCAATTCGGCAAGTTCACGGATGCTCAGGTCCTCGCCGGTGCCGATATTCACCAGTTCACGTCCGCTGTAGTGCTCCATCAGGTATACACAAGCTTCTGCCAGATCATCGGCATAGAGGAATTCACGTTTGGGGGTGCCGCTGCCCCAGATGGTGACGCTAGGCCGATTTTCCTGTTTGGCTTCGTGGAAGCGGCGGATTAACGCCGGGAGTACGTGCGAATTTTCCGGATGATAATTATCGCCGATACCGTACAAATTGGTAGGCATGGCGCTGATAAAATCCCGGTTGTATTGATCGCGGTAAGCCTCACAAAGCTTAATCCCCGCGATTTTTGCGATTGCATAGGGTTCGTTGGTGATTTCCAGCGGCCCCGTGAGCAGGTATTCTTCTTTCAGCGGCTGAGGCGCCATCTTGGGATAAATGCAGCTGCTGCCGAGAAACAGCAGCTTTTTGACCTCATGCCGATGGGCTGCGTGGATAACGTTCGTTTCTATGATCAGGTTGTCATAGATGAAATCGGCCCGATACGTGTTGTTGGCGACAATGCCGCCAACCTTTGCGGCCGCCAGAAAAACGTAGTCCGGGCGCTCGTTCTCGAAAAAATCCTCGACGGCGCGTTGATCCCGCAGGTCGAGTTCGGCTGAGGTTCGCAAGATCAGGTTGAGGTATCCCTGTTTCTCGAGGTAACGGGTAATTGCACCGCCCACCATGCCCCGGTGGCCCGCTATGTATATTTTGCTTGTCTTGTCCATTCGTTAATGAGAATTGTTTTTTATTTTCGAAATTTCCACCACGGTTTTTTAGCTTCGTCGGTCTCGTAGTATCCGTTGCCGTAACTGCTACCATAGCCATAACCGTATCCATGGCTTGCTTTCGGATTAATGTCGTTGATTAAGATGGCCAGTTGCTTCATTTTCTGATTGCGGAACAGCTCATCCACGATCTGCAATTGATTTTTATGTGTATAACCTTGTCGCACCAGGTACAAGGTGAGGTCGGCATACGGACTTAACAATTGGGCGTCGGTTACCAACCCGACCGGTGGTGCATCGACAACGATGTAATCAAACTGATTTTTCAAGTGTTGCATCAGTTCCCCTAAACGCGGGTTCAATAAAACTTCTGCCGGATTTGGCGGGATGGGTCCCGATCCGATCAGAAAGAGGTTGTCGTTGACGCCGGATGCTGTTACAATTTCGGCGGGTGTCAAGGTGTTATCGATGATGTAATTGGTAAAACCGATGCGTACCGTTTGGTCGAGCTTTATGGAAATATTAGGTTTTCGCAGGTCCATCTCCATTAAAACGACGCGCTTTCCAGAGAGTGAGAGGATAGTCGCCAGGTTTAACGCTATAAACGATTTCCCTTCGCCGCTCATGCTCGAAGTCAGTAAAATCACTTTTCGGGTAGGATCGGTCAAGTAAAAAGCTAAGTTTGTACGCAACGTCCGGAACTGCTCGGCGATCGCTGAGCGGGAATGTTGGTTGACAACCAGCGTATTCTTGTAACGACTCCGGATGATTTCGCCGATGATCGGGGTAGACGTTTGATTCTTGATTTCGTCTTTGCTGCGCACCTTCGTGTCCAGCAACTCCCGGAAATAGATAAGTGCGGAAGGGACTATCAATCCGATCAGCAGGCCTGCCAATAGTGTTGCGGAACGCTTGGGACTAAACGGCGAGGCGGCTGCCTTCGGCGGATCGATGACCCGGCTATTGGATACCGTTGCCGTCTTGCTAATGGCGGTTTCTTCCTTTTTTTGCAAAAGGAACACATAAAGTTCATGCTTAAGCTGCTGTTGCCGGGAGAGATCCAAAAAAACGCGTTCTGTAGCCGGTATGTCTTTTACTTCCGAATCGAGTTGTCGGGTTTTTCTCTCCAGATCGCCCTTGGTAATTGTAAGACGGCTTTGCGTGCTGCGTAAGTTGGCGAGCATGTCCTGCCTAAGCCCGTTCAGTTGCTCATCTAAATTGACGATGCTTGGATTTTCAGGAGTGGCATTGAGTAGTCGTCTGCCGCGTTCCAATAACAATTCATTGTAGCGTTCAATCAGGGTGTTGAATACGACATCCCCGGTTACTACGGCATTCGGCAGCACCCTTGTATTGTTTTCATTGGTTAAATACCCTTCAACATCGGAGAGAATGGATAATTGGGTCTCAATTTCCGCCAATCGCTTGACGTAGTCGGTAGAGCTCTCTAATAATAGTTGCGACTGTGCCGGCATGTTTGCGAGGCTGTGGCTTTGGCGAAAGCTTTGTATCTTTTGTTCGATCTGATATAATTCCTTCTCGACTATGTCCAAACGACTATCGACAAACGCGATGGTACTATCCGCGATCGCATTTTTATTGGCCAGGTTATTCGCCATATAAACTTGGATCATCTTATTGAGAATGTATTCTCCCTTTTTGGGTAACGGGTAGTCAAAGCTTAGGTCGATAACAGATACCAAATTGCTTTTTATCGAGACACTAAGCTTGCCCATAAAATCACTTACGCGACTGTCAAGCGCTTTCACGCTTACCTTGAAAACTTGTCTGGCAACCGGGATAGCCGGGTCCGCCTGTTCGATGATGAGTCTTCCGACGCCCGGTAATTCCATCTTTTCTCCGAAGAGAAATGTGTTTGAGAACTCGTCGCCGTGGGAAATCGTACCGCGTTTTTCATCGTGTATTTCGACAGAGAAAACTCCGCCCCGTATGGAGTCCGGGGAAGATAGCAGTGTGATCGAAAGCGGTTTGGGATGCAATTCTACATCGCCTAACCTATCGGGCCGGAAAATAGTTACCTGTTCGTTCAGGGCTTGTACCACCTGCTCCATCAGGTAGCGGGTCTTGATGATTTCCGCTTCGTTATCCACGGAACTGGGTCCGCCTAAAAGCACGCCAAAATCACCGCCGAATCCGCTTTGATCGGTTGTGGCGGATGTGCCGGATTTGTTTCCGTTAACAAGGATCTGGGCTTGTGTTTTATACATCGGGGTTGTAAAACGCAGTTTAAGGAAAGCGATGGAAACTCCAAGTATGGCACAAAGCACAAACCAATACCAATGCCGTTTATATCGGTTTATCGTTTCGGCCAGTCCGTTTTGTGTGGTCGGCCCCGTTTTTTCAATTCGATCTTCGTATGATTCCTTCACAGTATGTTTGTTTAACTAGAGTCGGGTAATCGCTAACGTGATCACGGATAGCGCTGAGAGTGCAAGGGACACGATCTGAAAGGTGGCCGCATTGTTAGCGTTTGCTTTGCTTCGTGTAGGTTCAACGTAAATTACGTCATTCTGCTTCAGGTAAAAATATTCAGATTCAAAGGTGTTGTAATCGGTGAGGTCAAAGCGTGTAAACTCCTTTTTTCCGCCGGTATCTCTGATTAGCATGACGGTTTGCCTTTTTCCGTATATGGTTAAATCTCCCGCCATACCGATCGCATCCAAAAGCGTAATTTTCTCGTTCGGTACGGTATAGGTTGCAGGTCTAGCCACTTCGCCGATAACGGTTATCTTAAAGTTGGCGAAACGTACCTGCACCGTAGGGTCGTTAAAATATTTGGTTGCTGCTTGATGAATCTGTTGGCGTGCTTTTGAAGTGGTTAATCCCGCTACGTGAAAAGAGCCCAGCATCGGCAAGGTAATCTGGCCATTCTCGTCTACTAGATAACCGTTAGGCGTCCCTCCATTTGCGACCGGAGCCGGATTTCCCGATTCATTTCCGCCTGAAAGGCGGTTTAGTGCCACGGTTGACCCGCCATCCACCGTTTGGATCGTGACATGCAAAATGTCATCTACTTGGATAACCGGTTCTTGGTAGACCGGCAGCTTAACTTGAGGGGAATCGGTTGGAAGGTTGCCAAAGTAAATGGTCTCTTTGGTAGATACACACGAACTGAGGCCCAGCGCCAAAGATAGAAATAAAGCGAACGCGCTGAAAGTTGTGATCGATCGTCGTTTCATATACTGTTAAACTTTTGATTCTTGATAGGATTCTTTTTAAATAGACCGTGCGCATCGCCGCTCAAAACGAATTTTTCGATAGCCGCGAGGTGTTTTTGATGGTGCAGATCGGTGCCGACAAAGTCGATCATGCCCCGTTTCAGGAGATGGTGTGCTATCTTTTTCACTTGCGGGTTGTAATAGCCGGTAGGAGAGAGCAGATTCATTTGCAGCAGGCAACCGAGATCTTTGAGCTGCTTATATCGCTCAGGCCGGCTATGGTAAAACACATACCGTTCCGGGTGGGCAAGCACCGGGCGGTATCCCCGCATTTGGAGATCAAAAATGACGGGCTCGATATGCAGGCTTTCGGCGGCATAGGACATTTCAATGAGCACATGATTGTCCGGCAGCGTTAAGAGCGGATCGCCTTTGGCTAAGGAAGTAGCGAAGGCATCATCGATCATATATTCAGCGGCAGCTTTCAGTTCAACCCCCGGTGACAATGCTTGTTTTAAGCGGTCCAACGCCGGGTGAATGGTGGTAGCCGTATTCGGATAAAATTCACTATGAACATGCGGGGTTGCATAAAAGCGCGTCAATCCCAAAATTTCCAATCGCCCGATGTATGAAAGGGACGTGCCTAAATCCGGACTTCCGTCGTCTATGCCCGGTAACAGGTGTGAGTGAACATCCATACCCAGCCAATCCAAGCTGGTGAGATTCCTTGCTTTATTCAAAAATGTAAACATCCCGGTAGAAGGATAAACAAAATTTCAGGGTAACCTAAAAGGCGTTTTTCTCGCCAACAAGTACGTTAATGATGGTAAGAAAGACGATGCGTACGTCGAGCATTGCCGTCCAATTTTCGAGATACCAAATATCATGCGCCACCCGCCGTTCCATCAAACGGGGGTCGGTGGTTTCGCCTCGATAACCGTTGACTTGGGCCCAACCTGTGATCCCAGGTTTGAGAAACTGCCGTGCCATGTAGTGGTCGATGATTACGCGGTACTCCTCGGTGTGTTTAAGCATATGCGGTCTGGGGCCAACGACGCTCATGTGGCCTTGCCATACGTTGAAAAATTGCGGTAGTTCGTCGAGACTCGTTTTGCGCAAAAAGCGCCCGATCCGGGTGATTCGGTCGTCGTTACGGGTGGCCTGCCTGCTGTCGCTATCGGAATTGACCCGCATACTGCGGAATTTGTAACACCAGAAAGGTTTGTTGTCGCGGCCAGTGCGTTGCTGCTTGAACAAAATCGGGCCACGGCTTTCCAATTTGATGAGCAAGGCGATCACCGGATAAAGCCAGCTTAACAGCAAGACAATGACCAGTGTGCTGAATACCAGATCGAACAGCCGTTTCTTAAACCGGCTTTCAATATCATATACGGGCTCCTGCCGCGTGCTTACCACTGGTACCGGGCCTAACAGGGTCACTTCGTAGGGCAGGCTATCAGAACGGATTAAGTCGGGAACCAATCTCACCCGAAGGCAATTCCGATCAGCCTCTTCCAATAGCGCTGCGGCCTGGGATATCCGATTTGACGGTAGTGAGATATAAACCTCTTGTATTTGCTTTTTTATTGCTCGCATGAATTGCTTACGGGCGGCCTGTGTAACCTCTCCCCGTTCAGTAAGAAGCGATGCGTCGTTTTCAGCCAGGTAGCCCTCAAAATGATAATTACGCTCATGGGCTCTGAAATAATTAGCCAATTTTCGTCCACCTTCGGTTTTGCCCATGATTGCAACGGTTTTCCGCATATGAAAATGGCGGAGAAGTACGTCTTGCGTATAGGTTCCGACCAATCGGCTGAATACCAATAAAACGGCCAATAGCGTATAGAATCCCACCAGGAATGCGCTGGCATCCACCCCTTGTCTATGAGCCAATAACAAGTAAATCGAAAACAATATACCGTGAAGTATCGTCGTGCGCCATGTCGCCCGGTAGATATTTTCTAGATTATCCATCGTCGCCTGCATGTACATACGGAACATGCCTCCTGAAAGCAACCAAAGCAGGTTTGCGACAGGTAGGTAGTATCTATACAGTATCTCCGTATCTGCAAAGAAATAGAGTCGGGTGATTTCACCGGCAACCAAGAACGCTGCATTAAAAAACAGCAAATCAGTAAAGGCCAATACAAATTTCATTAGGAAAATGTAGCGCGTTTGCATATTTTGTTACTAAATGGTGAAAAAAATTGCCTTTAGTACCAGTAACGTTAATAAAATGTGTTTGGTGTTAAAAAATTATTAACGTTTTGTTTGTTTTAGTAGTGATTCTTCAAAAGAATCGGTAGATGAGTAGAAACTTTTCAAAAAACATGCCATTTATTCTTTGCGAGAAATAAGAAAATAAGAAAATCTTTGATTTTAGTGTTGTTTTTTGGGTTTTCAGGTCGAAAAATGACGATTTGGATCGTCATTTTTGATTTAGGTAATATGTCGTTACAAATTTGTGCCCTACTTTTAGGGCGGCCTTTTCGGGATAATGCTACACTCCGATTTCACCTCAACCCATAAGCCACATCGGACCGCGCTAAAATAATCCCATTTGGCCTTTGTCATCTACCCGGATATCGTCCGGGTTGGTAATCTCAAAGTCCACCTGAGGTCGTTCCTTGGATTGAGGCGCCTCCTCTTGCGATTGGCTGGGAAGGCTTTCGGGGTCGGGGTGATTTTCCGGCGCTGCAGCAGGTGCCTCTTCGGCCTCATCGGCCTCATCGGCCACCAATACCACGTTTTGCACTTCGTGTGGGCTCAACCGATTGCCTTGGGCCCGCATGCCTTTGATATCGATGATTTCGACAAGGTTCTGGTCAATGGTCTCAGCCACTCTTGATTTGCCTTTCAGTACCGTCATTTTGACCAGAGGGTGCATCGCGTTGGTGATGATCACCAACTTCGAGCCCGGCTCATCATTGATAACCGAAGTACGCTTACCAATTGGCATATCCTCGAAGTAAAAGCGCTTTACATAATGAAGGCCAGACTTTCCGTCACGGTGCACAACGCAATAGACCTGATTGGGGTTATACTTTTCAATTCGGATAAGTTTATCGTCAAAGTGATTGCTCAGATCAAAACTACTTAATTCATACGTGCCGTCGGCCATCACTGTGAGTATTTTATCATCGCCGTCAAACTCGCCGAGGTACTGGCCACGCCCATCCGCATTCAGTCGTTTAAGCACGTCGTCAAACCAGATTTTCCGGCCAGACAAGGTAGATACACCCTTGCTTTTAAGTACGATTTTTTTGACCGGATACTTGGTTACAATGTTGCCCTGTGAACTACGTCCCTTGATGGCGATTTCGGCAAAGTCGATGTCCAATTGTAGTTTCCGGAGTTTAGAATGCGGTTTCAGTTGCACATTGACTACCTCCGCTTCACCGTTGGGGTTGGCAGTAAAATAGAGTACCTTGGAGCCTTTTTCACCTTTGGTCAGGTCATATTCTTTATCGCGCGTTACACCCAATACCGAAAAGCGTTTCACATAAGACACCCCCGATTTGCCATCGCGGTAGATGAGGTTGTATACGGTACGGTCATCGCCTTTTTTAAATACTGCCACATGAATGATGTCCTTACCCACGAATGCCTTGTCCTGTACTTTGGTAACTACGCATTTGCCATCGGCGCGGAAAACAATTACATCGTCGAGATCGGAGCAGTCGCCCACATATTCATCTTTTCGCATGCCGGTTCCCACAAATCCGTCGATACGGTTAACGTAAAGTTTGACATTGGCGAGGGCTACTTGGGCGGCCTCCACCCGGTCAAATGCCCGGATCTCGGTACGCCGTTCGCGGCCTTTGCCGTATTTTTCTTTAAGTCGCTCAAACCAGGCAATGGCATAGTCGGTAAGGTGTCTGAGGTGATGTTTTACCTTTTTGATCTCTTCTTCCAGCGCGGCCATCTGCTCATCGGCCTTTTTTACGTCGAAGCGGGTGATACTACTCATCGGTTTTTCGATGAGCTTTTTGTAATCTTCTGGCAAGATCTCCCGGTAAAACTGATCAAAAAATGGAGTAAACAGTCGCGTGAGCACCTGCACTACGGTTTCGAAATCGCCGGAATTTTCGTAGTCGGGATGTTTGTACATGCCCTCTTGGATAAAAATCTTCAGCAGGCTGCTGAAGAAAATTTTCTCTTGCAGTTCGCGTAGCCGGATTTCAAGCTCTTGCTTGAGCAGTGCCTTCGTCTGTTTGGTGTTTTCAATGAGAACGTCATTGACGCTCATGAAATGGGGTTTATCATTCCGGATAACACAGGTGTTGGGCGATATGGATACCTCGCAGGCGGTAAAGGCATATAACGCATCAATGGTCACATCTGGCGAAATACCCGGGGCCAGATGAATGATGATTTCGACGTTTTGAGCGGTGTTGTCTTCAATCTTCTTAATCTTGATCTTGCCCTTTTCGTTGGCCGTCACGACGCTGTCAATCAGACCTCCGGTGGTCGTTCCATAGGGAATTTCCGTAATGGCAAGCGTCTTTTTATCACGCTCTTCAATCTTTGCGCGTACCCGGATTTTTCCCCCGCGTTGCCCTTCGTTATAAGCCGAGCAGTCGGCCAACCCTCCTGTAGGAAAGTCGGGTAGAAGGTTAGGCCGCCCGCCGCGTAGCACCTCAATAGATCCGTCGATAAGTTCAATGAAGTTATGAGGCATAATCTTGGTGGCGAGTCCTACGGCAATGCCTTCGGCCCCTTGTGCGAGCAACAACGGAAACTTGACCGGCAGCGTAACCGGCTCGCGATTGCGGCCGTCGTAACTCAACTGCCATTCCGTGGTGTCAGGATTGAAAACCACTTCGTTGGCAAATTTAGACAGGCGTCCTTCGATGTACCTCGGGGCAGCAGCGGAGTCGCCCGTAACCGGGTCACCCCAGTTACCCTGGCAATCAATCAGCAGGGTTTTCTGGCCGATCTGCACCATGGCGTCGCCTATGGACGCATCGCCATGGGGGTGGTACTTCATCGTGTTACCAATGACGTTGGCGGCCTTATTAAACCGCCCATCGTCCATTTCTTTCAGCGAATGCAAAATGCGGCGCTGAACCGGTTTGAGTCCATCGTTGATATGAGGTACAGCCCGGTCGAGAATCACATAGGAAGCATAATCCAAGAACCAGTTTTCATACAATCCCGATAACGGAATGGTCTGGCTGCTGCCAAGCTGATTGTCTTTGGACTCGTTATCTTGGTTTTCTTCAGGAATGGGATTCGTCTCGTCGATCATGTAAATGTGCTGATTTTTTGGTGCGGTAAACTTAGATAAATTCGGTTTTATATGCAATATGACGGGTGCATTTACCTCCGGTGAAGGCGCGCCCCAAACCCATCAGCGCATGATCGACAGGTTTAACCTTCACAAGGCGAGCGACGCTTTTACTGCACAGTATAAACCATGCACGCTATTTGGCCATCGTAACTTTTTTCCTTTCCCGCCGTCCAATCCCACAAAGCTACGATCGGTTGTAGCTTGCATATACAGCCGAGTTTGGCTAAGTTTGGACACAAAGATAGCACGTTTATGAAATCGTTTTTTAAATATGTATTGGCCACTGTAACGGGTATCATCATTTCATCCATTTTGCTGGTAGTCGTTGGACTTATTATTCTCGGCGCGATGATCAGTTCGATGACCGCCGATAAAGAGACCGTGGTTGCAGACAACTCGTTGCTGCATATCGATTTGCAGCACCAAATCACGGAACGGACAATTCCCGACCCGTTTGAAGAACTAGACGTGCCAGGTTTTACCACCACCAAAAGTTTTGGGCTGAACGACATCTTAAAAGGTATTGAAGGAGCGAAGAATGACAATCGGATCAAGGGAATTTACCTCGATCTTTCAGCCGTTTCGGCGAGTTTCGCTACGTTACAGGAGATCCGCGACGCGCTGCTGGATTTCAAAACCTCCGGAAAGTTCATTGTCGCTTATAGTGAAGGATATACCCAACGAGCCTATTACCTGGCATCGACCGCGGATAAAGTTTACGTAAACCCCGAAGGAACGATTGATTTCCGGGGACTGGCGTCACAGACGCCCTTTATAAAAGGGACGCTTGATAAATTAGGGGTGGAAATGCAAGTGGTCAAGGTCGGTACATTTAAAAGTGCGGTAGAACCCTTCATCTTGGATCGCATGAGCGAGGCAAACCGCCAGCAGGTGACGTCCTTTTTAGGAAGCATCTATGATCATTTCGTTAATCAAATCGGAACCAGTAGAGGCATACCCGCGGATTCGTTGCGAGCCATCGCCGATAATTTTCTGGTGAAAACCGCAGACGACGCGGTGACCTACGGTTTAGCCGACGGTAAGCGCTATAAAGACGAACTACTCGGCGAATTAAAAGATTCACTCGATATCGACCCTGATAAAGACCTCAACGCCGTAGCGTTAACGAAGTATAAGCCATCCGGACAATCCAACCGCACATCGGTACGCGACCGGATTGCTGTGGTATATGCGGTGGGAGATATCGTATCGGGGGAGGGGGGCGACGACATGATCGGTTCTGAGCGCATTTCACGTGAACTGCGTAAAGTACGCAGGGATGATAAAGTGAAAGGGGTAGTTTTCCGCATTAATTCTCCGGGTGGCAGTGCATTGGCATCGGATGTGATCTGGCGCGAAGTGGATTTGCTTCGCAAGGAAAAGCCTGTGATCGTATCCATGGGCGACGTAGCCGCTTCGGGAGGTTATTATATTGCGGCGGCGGCTGACTCGATCTTCGCGCAGCCGAATACCATTACCGGATCCATTGGTGTTTTTGGCGTGATCCCGAATATGCAAGGCCTGATGAATGAGAAGTTGGGCATCACTTTCGACGAGGTTAAAACCGGTAAATACGCTGATTTCCTGAGTAACGTGGATCGGCCACTCACCGTTGATGAGCGGAATATTCTTCAAATGGAGGTGAATCGGATCTATGACACCTTCTTACAGCGTGTGGCCGATGGGCGCCATCTGTCTAAGGAAGAGGTGGATAGCATTGGACAGGGACGCGTTTGGAGCGGACAGCAGGCAGTCGACAACGGATTGGTAGATCGGTTGGGCAGTCTGGAAGATGCTATCGCCGCAGCCGCCATAAAAGCAGGATTGGAGGATTACCGGTTGGTTACTTATCCGGCTATTAAGAACCCGTTTGAATCCTTGCTGGGTGGTTCGACCGACCGGATCAGTACCTGGTTCGCCCAACGGGAACTGGGCGATCAATACAAGTATTACGAACAGGTGAAAAGCGCACTCCGGCAACGGGGAATTCAGGCGAGGCTTCCCCTCACGTTTGATATTTATTGATGCCACACATTTCGATCACCGAATGTCCCCGCGATGCGATGCAGGGAATACGCCACTTTATTGCTACGGAGGTGAAAGCGGCCTATATCCAATTGCTCTTGAACGTAGGCTTTGATCGGCTTGACTTCGGTAGCTTCGTATCACCAAAGGCCGTTCCCCAGATGAAGGATACGGCTGAGGTATTGAAGCAATTGGATCGATCGGTTAGCGCTACGCAGTTGCTGGCGATTGTGGCTAACGTGCGAGGGGCGGAGGAAGCGGTGAGCTACGCGGATGTGGACGTTGTTGGCTTTCCGTTTTCCGTGTCGGAAACCTTTCAGTTGAGAAATACCAATCATACCATAGCTCAGGCATTGGAAATAGTAAAGGAGATCGTGGCCACCTGCCACGTAAATGGAAAAGTCCCCTTGATATACCTCTCCATGGGCTTTGGTAATCCATACGGAGACCCTTGGAGCCCGGCGATCGTGGCAGATTACGTGGATCGGCTGGTTGCCATGGGCGTGCGCGATTTCGCGTTAGCGGATACCGTTGGCACGTCTACGCCCGAAGGCATCGCACGGTTATACCAATATATCGGCGGTACATTTCCTGGAATTTCGCTGGGACTGCACCTACATAGCACACCGGCGGAGGGCCGCGATAAACTGATTGCTGCGCTGGACGCTGGATGTACCCGGTTCGATGCCGCTCTACGCGGCTTCGGAGGCTGCCCCATGGCCGACGATCAGCTGACCGGCAACATCGCTACCGAAACCTTATTGCAACTTCTCTACGAGCGCGGGATAGAAACGGGTTTGAAGGAGGAGGCTTGGGCAGAAGCCTTGGCTTATAGCAATGAGGTGTTTTGAATTTCCAATACTTATCTTAGCTTTGTTTCCCCAAATTAGTTGAAATAATTAGATGAATCCGGCAGGTGAAGGATCATCGGACCATTGAAAAAATAATGTCGAACAAATGAACACCATAGACAATTTAGATTTTTCCGGTAAGAAGGCACTGATACGAGTGGACTTTAACGTACCCTTGGATGAGCATTACAATATTACTGACGATAATCGCATACAAGGGGCCGCGCCTACGATTAAAAAGATCCTGAACGACGGCGGATCGGCTATCCTAATGTCTCACCTTGGCAGGCCGAAAGAGGGCCCAACGGAAAAATTCTCGTTGAAGCATATTGTTAAACATCTATCCGACGTGCTGGGTGTCACGGTACAATTTGCCAACGACTGTATCGGTGAGGAAGCCCTTACAAAGGCACACGCACTAAAACCCGGTGAGGTATTGTTGCTCGAAAACCTTCGGTTTTATAAAGAAGAAGAGAAGGGCGATAAAGACTTTGCTGAAAAACTGGCCAAATTGGGGGATGTATATGTGAATGATGCATTTGGTACGGCACACCGCGCTCACGCTTCGACGGCGGTCATCGCCCAGTTTTTTCCCAATGCAAAATATTTCGGATACCTCATGGCTGCGGAAGTAGGAAATGCCGAAAAGGTGCTGAACGATCCTCAGCGTCCGTTTACCGCTATTATGGGGGGAGCGAAAGTGTCGGATAAACTGGAACTGATCGAGGCCCTGCTGGATAAGGTCGATAACTTGATCATTGGTGGAGGCATGGCCTATACTTTCGTGAAGGCGCGCGGTGGTGAAATCGGTAAGTCATTGGTGGAATTGGATAAACTGGATCTCGCCAACGACTTGGTGAAGAAAGCGGACGAAAAGGGCGTTAACCTGGTATTGCCCACTGACTGCCAGATTGCTGACGAATTTTCTCCGGATTCGCCGGCTTACGATGGACCGAACGATGCCATTCCGGCTGATAAAATGGGATTGGATATTGGCAAAGAATCTGGCGAGCATTTTGCGCAGGTGATCTTGGCCTCAAATACCATCCTATGGAACGGTCCGATGGGGGTGTTTGAAATGGATAAATTTGCCAAAGGTACCAAGGCTGTAGCGGATGCCGTGGTGGCCGCCACCGAGCGCGGGGCGTTTTCGTTGATCGGCGGCGGTGACTCGGCTGCTGCGGTGAGCAAGTTTGGAATGACCGAGCACGTAAGCTACGTAAGTACGGGTGGCGGTGCGCTGCTTGAGTATATGGAAGGCAAGGAACTGCCGGGAGTGAAGGCAATCAACGGATAAAAGAGAATTTGATGGCAAATATCATCGCAATTGTAGGACGGCCAAACGTCGGGAAATCCACTTTATATAATCGCTTGACAGAAAGCCGCAGGGCGATTGTCGATGACTATAGTGGAGTAACGCGCGACCGGCATTACGGACAGGGAGAATGGATAGGGAAGAAGTTTGCGGTGGTCGACACCGGTGGATACGTGCACGGCTCGGAGGACGTTTTTGAATCCGCCATCCGTGAACAGGTGTTGATTGCCATTGAAGAAGCTTCGGTTATCCTGTTTATGGTGGATGTGACCACCGGAATCACCGATTTGGATGATGCCATCGCGGATGTGCTGCGCCGGAGTAAAAAGCCCGTTTTTGTAGTCGCCAATAAGGTGGACCACCCGCTTTTGCAGCAAGAGGCCAGTATTTTCTACAGCTTCGGACTGGGAGAAATCTACCCACTCTCCTCGATGACGGGCTCCGGTACCGGCGAGTTGCTGGACGAGGTGGTCAAGCACTTCGAACAGGAAGAGAAGGAAGCAGAAGACCGCCCCAAGTTTGCCATTGTCGGCAGGCCCAACGTAGGAAAGTCGTCGCTGACCAACGCACTGATCGGCAAAGAGCGTAACATCGTAACGCCGGTCGCAGGTACCACCCGCGATTCGATCCGGATCCATTATAATCAATACGGGCATGATTTTATCCTCATCGATACCGCTGGGTTACGACGCAAAACCAAAGTGAAGGAAAACATCGAGTTTTACTCGGTTATGCGCACAATCAAAGCGCTGGAGGAGTCGGACGTGGTAATTCTGATGCTGGATGCTACAGAAGGCATCGAGGCCCAGGATATCAATATCTTCCACTTGGCGGAAAAAAACAAAAAGGGCATCGTTATTCTGGTCAACAAGTGGGATATGATTGAAAAAAACCAAAAGACCACGAAAGTATTCGAAGACCTGATCCGGGAGAAAATTGCCCCGTTCACCGATGTGCCGATCGTCTTTACATCCGTCACCGAAAAGCAACGGATTTTTAAGGCCGTGGAGGCAGCGGTCAAGGTTTACGAGAATAAAACGAAAAAGGTTTCTACTTCGAAGCTAAACGATGTGATGTTGCCCATTATCGAAAATTACCCGCCACCGGCTACGAAGGGTAAGTACATCAAAATTAAATACGTAACCCAGATCGCAGGCAGATCGCCGATGTTTGCCTTCTTCTGCAACCTGCCCCAATACATTAAGGAACCCTACAGACGCTTCATTGAAAACAAGCTCCGCGAAAATTTTGATTTTGAAGGCGTGCCTGTGCAGGTGTATTTCAGGCAGAAATAAATTCGTATTTTCGCGCCCATGGATAACCGTTTGGTTCTTTACAATACATTAACAAGAAAAAAGGAAAATTTCGAGCCGCTGAATCCACCCTTTGTGGGGATGTACGTCTGCGGTCCTACCGTATACAGTGACGTCCACCTCGGCAATTGCCGTACGTTTGTATCCTTCGATCTAATCTTCCGCTACCTGACTCACCTCGGCTACAAGGTACGTTATGTCCGTAATATTACCGACGCAGGGCATTTGGAGGGGGACAATGACGAAGGGGACGACAAGTTTGCGAAAAAGGCCAAATTGGAACAATTGGAGCCCATGGAAATCGTCCAGAAGTATACGCTGGGATTCCATGAGGTACTACGGCTATTTAATACCCTGCCCCCCAGCATCGAGCCGACCGCTACCGGCCATATTTCGGAGCAGATTGCGATGGTTCAAAAAATCCTGGAAGAGGGATATGCCTACGAAGTCAATGGGACCGTTTATTTCGATGTGGAAAAGTACGTGAAAGAGTACGACTATACCATTCTAACCAATCGGAAACTGGATGATTTGCTAAACAATACGCGCGAGTTGAATGGGCAGGACGAAAAGCGGGGAAGGCTGGATTTCGCGTTATGGATCAAGGCTAAACCAGAACATATCATGCGTTGGCCGTCACCTTGGGGAGTGGGTTTCCCGGGTTGGCATATTGAATGCTCGGCCATGAGCCGCAAATACCTGGGCGATCAATTCGATATTCACGGAGGGGGAATGGACTTGGCGGCGACGCACCATACCAATGAAATTGCCCAATCGCAAGCCTGCAACCACACCCAGCCCGCAAAATATTGGATGCATACGAACATGCTGACGGTAAACGGTACGCGTATGTCGAAGTCGGCAGGCAATGGCTTTTTGCCCCACGAACTTTTCAGTGGATCCCACCCGTTGCTGAATCGTGGGTACTCGCCCATGGCTGTACGCTTTTTCATGTTGCAGGCACACTACCGGAGTACACTCGATTTTTCAAACGAGGCTCTAGAAGCGGCAGATAAAGGGTATAAGCGGCTAATGAACGCGATGGCATTGCTGCCCAAGCTCAAAGCAACGGGCAAGAAGGCGGAAAGCAATATAGAAGCGCTGAAACAGCGGTGTTATGCTGCTATGGACGATGACTTCAATAGTCCGGTCCTGATTGCGGAATTGTTTGAGGCCGTCCGCGTCGTCAACAGCGTATATGACGGTAAACTGGCGATCGATTCAACCTCACTGGAAAACCTTCAGACGCTGATGTGCCATTTCGTGCATGACGTGCTCGGTTTGCTCGATGACAATACCGGATCCGATGACTTTGAAAAATTAATGGAGGTGGTCATCAGGCTCCGCAACGAAGCTAAACAAAACAAAGATTACACGACGTCCGATCGCATACGGGAAGGGTTGAGTGCCATAGGTATTCAACTCAAAGACAGCAAAGAGGGGACACTTTGGAATAAGATTTGAACGTACTAACGATGAGATACATTGTTTCGATTTGCGTATCGGTATATTTTCTTTGTTTATCCGGGTCGGCGTTAGCACAGGTGCTCGGGAAAGTAGGCAGTTTGCTCGCCGCCGACCGAACGGCGGCACGGCTTTCGGCCACGGAAGGACCTTATACGGCTTTACGGTCCATTGTCGATCGTAATTCGCTGTTTTTTACGCCTGCGCCCGTTGGGGCATTGGAATACCTGGATAATCGCCCCAATATCCCGGATGTAATGACGTGGAAGCCGGCTTTTGCCGCGGTTGCAAAAAGTATGGAGTGGGGGGTGACCGCCGGTTCACTTACCTTTCAGCGTGTTGGGGCAATAAAACGATATGGCGAGTACCTTACCGTTTGGCATCGCGACCGAAAGGGAAACTGGAAGATCAATTTGCGTGCGCAGATTGAACACAAAGGCGGCAAAGAAGAACCTGAATTGAGATACATCGAACCCGACGAAAAGGACTATACGAGATTCAGGACCAAAGAGCGGATTCAACAACGCAAGGAAATTGTGCTAAGCAACGATCAGCTGCTTTCCGCGGTATTGAAATCAGATGCGTCCATCGCTTATGGCGAATTCCTGGCAGACGACGCTCGCTTTTATTTCCCATGGAATACGCCGGTTGTGGGAAAAAAGAACATCTTGGCTTTCGTTAAAAAGAGAGACATGGCCATTGAAGCGGAATCGCTGGTGGCAAATCGATCCTACAGCGGCGAACTCGCTTACTCGTATGGCACTGCTACCGTAGCAACGAAGACTGAGCAAATGAAATGTAACTACGTCCGGATTTGGCAACTGCAACCCGACTTTCAATGGCGGGTAATCATTGAGATGCTATTTGAGGCGTAATTATTTGCCAAGTCGCTGATTTGCCAAGTCGCGGAGTCGCTGATTCGCAACTCGGCGACTTCTCGGTTTCGCAAACAAGGCCTTCGCAACGTAGCGATTAAAGCTGAGCAACGGTCGTATTCTCCTGTTCTTTCAACCAGATCTTCAGGTCGTCACAGTCGTGGTATTCCTGATTGATATCGATGAAAGTCACTTTGCGCCGGCCTTCAAACCATTCGCTTAGTTTGCGGTTAATCTTGTCCTGTAAGGCTGCCTCCTTGATTTTAGCAAAGTCCTGTTCAAGATTGGCCTGATGGGGAGGTGTCCGTGATTTGAGATAGGTGAAACGGTAGCCCGTTTTTCCGGTACGGTCCGAAAACTCCGCGGGACGGGAATATTGCCCGGGTTGCAACGTGTCAATAGCCGTAAAAATCGAAGCATCAAGCTTGTCGGCGGGAATCAACGTAGTACGGTTTTGCTGGTTTTCCAGGTTTAGCAACATACCTCCGTTGTATTTGGTTTCTTTATTGTCCGAATAAAGTGTTGCAGCCGTATAAAAATCAAGTTTTTTATCGACCACGTGTTGGTAGATGCTATCGATGTGGACTTTAGCACGTTCCAAGCTGGCCGGAGTAGGCTTGATCGTTATCAAGACATGACGTGTGCGGACTTCCTCGCCACGGCGTTCCAGTACTTCCAGGAAGTGGAAGCCATATTCGGATTCGAATACAGGGGAAAGTTCGCCGGGTTTGAGCCGGAAGGCAACCGCCGAAAATTCTTTGACGAACCCATCACGGGTATTGAATCCGAGGTCGCCGCCATAAGGAGCTGATCCCGGATCTTGTGAATATAACCGGGCTATCGTTGCAAAGTCAGCTCCTTCCGCTACCTGGCGCCGTAAGTCTTCGGCCCGGTCGCGAAACTGCTGCTTCTCTTCGCGGGTAAGCTGTGGAAAAACAACCAGTTCGCCTACTTCCACCTCGGTATTGAAATAAGGTAGGCTGTCTTTTTCCAACGACTCGAAATACCGTTTTACCTCCAAAGGAGTTACGTCGATGCCCGATACGATGTTCTGCTGCATTTTATTGGCTTTCAACTGCTCATATACGCTTGGCCGCATTTCTTCTTTGTATTGGAGCAACGAGCGGTTTAGGAACCGTTCGAGCCGTTCTTGTCCACCTGCTTGATTAGACATGTAACGTAAGCGGGAATTGATGTTATCATCTACCTCGCCTTCACTTACATCAATGGAGTCGATGGCGGCTTGCTGGGCCAGCAATTTCTGGGTAAGTTGTTGTTGCAGAATATAACACTTGAAATCGTCGTTTGCTTTATTACCTTGAGCGAGGTATTGGGCATATTGCATTTCAATCTCCGACTGTAGGATGATGTTGGATCCTACCACGGCTGCTACCTTGTCGATTACCTTGGCTTCTTGGGCAGACGCCCGGTAGGTGATAGTTATTAGTATCAAAAACAGAAAAATGCAGCGATTTCTACTCATCTAGTTATATATTTCAATGTCGTTTTTTTTGCGGGCATCCATCAGGATACTCTTTTGCATTTGGTCAACCAAATGTATCTTGCGTTTATTCAAAATCAGGTTGCGGATGTTGTCATATACCAATGACAGCGGCGAGCGGCTATCCCTGAATTTCGAATCGTGCAAAATTATCAGATATAATTCATTATTTTCAATTATTTCAAAAATTCGCCCGGTACGGCTGTAGTTCTCTTCACCAATGCGTGAAAGGGGAACTTTCTTTGCCAGGTCATCCGCATACTGCCAGGTGGTGTCGCGCAAGCTGTACTGCCTCGCGTACCGGGCGCAATATTTTTCCAGTAAATCCTGCGCTTCGAAATCTCCCGACAAGAACAACCGCTTTACCCGGTCCAGCTCAGGTGCACGGTTCGGCAATTGAATATACGAGACTTTCAAAATAGGTTGCTTTAGCATGAATAGCTCCTGTCGAGTAGCGTAATAGTTGCGTATTTCTGCGTCTGTAACCACTGTGTCGAGTTTCTGGCTTACTAATTCCTGCTCATATTCATAGACAATCAATCCGTTTCTATACTCTTCAACCTGCGCCTCCAACCGTTCCGTGTTGATCGCAATATTGCGCCGGGCATAATGCAATAACGCCTGTTGACGAAGCCATTGTTCAATGTAGGCCCTCGCTAGCTGAATGCTGTCGGCGCCCGTGACACCTACAGGTACAACCCCTTGCAAATCTTCAGGATAAAGAAAACGATCAAACGACCGGGCCAATGGTTTTGGCTTTTCATGACGGCATGCCACTAGCAACATAGCTGAAATGACGGCGATTGATATAAATACCCTAACCATTTAGTTTCCAAGCGACACGATATCATTTACCTAATTCAAGAAGCTAAAGTACATATTTGTAGCCAATGGAGAGGGATTTTAACCAATTTTAACACATTGTTCTCTGCTCGCAAAATCTTTAAAGTAAAACACGGGTTTTTGGGTATTAATGTTATTTTTGCGTACCGACGGTCCACGCAATTGGTTGCCGGTAGCCAAGGGTAATGCCAACGATAGCAGAAAAATAAATCAAAATCAGTATAACTATGGTCAATAACAGGATCAATCGTAAACTAAGGATGGGAATGGTGGGTGGCGGACAAGGAGCGTTCATCGGAGAAGTGCACCGCATTGCTGCTCAGCTGGATAATCAAATTGAATTGGTCTGCGGAGCATTCAGTTCAGATGCGTCCAAATCGAAAGAAAGCGGTCGCTCACTGTTTCTTCCCGAAAACCGCGTATATGGAAGCTATCAGGAGATGATCGAACGGGAGCGTGCGTTGCCGGAAGACGAGCGAATGGATTTTGTCAGTATTGTCACGCCGAACCACGTTCATTTTGGACCCGCAATGTTGGCGCTGGAAAACGGATTTCACGTGGTGTTGGACAAACCGATGACCTTTGATTTAGCAGAAGCCAAGCAACTTAAAAAGAAGGTGGATGAGACAGGCTTGTTGTTTTTACTAACTCATACGTATGTCGGCTATCCCATGGTCAGACAGGCCAGAAAACTGGTGAGCGACGGTGCATTGGGAAAAATCCGGAAAATCTATGTGGAGTATCCGCAAGGTTGGTTGAGTCGGGAACAGGATGATAGTAATAAGCAAGCCTCGTGGCGTACAGATCCTTCAAAGTCAGGCAAGGCGGGCTGTATGGGCGACATCGGTACGCACGCATTGCATTTGGCCGAATTCATCTCGGGATTGCGGACCACGCAACTCTGCGCTTCTTTATATGCGTATGTGGAAGGACGGAGGCTGGATGACGACGGCAATGTGCTGCTGCAGTTTGACAACGGCGCCAGCGGTGTGCTGATTGCTTCGCAGGTAGCAGCAGGTGAGGAAAACGCCTTGAAAGTCCGTGTATACGGGGAAAATGGCGGATTGGAATGGCATCAGCAGGAACCCAATTCGCTGATTGTAAGGTGGCTTGACCAACCGATGCAAATTTACCGGGCAAACGGAGCCGGCCTATCTGCCGAAGCAGCTTCATTGTGCCGTACACCGGCAGGGCATCCGGAGGGGTACCTCGAAGCCTTCGCTAACTTATATAAGTTATTTGGCAATGCGTTGCGTGCGAAACTAACTGGAGAAGAAGGCGATGGGTTTGATTTCCCGTCGATTGACGATGGGGTACGTGGAATGGCGTTTCTGGATCACGTGGTCCGCAGTAGCGAGAGCAACGAAAAGTGGACGTCTTTTACCCTGTGATGGGTCGAAAATGATGGTTTTATTTTAACAGATAAAGATGCAGACAATAAAAGGACCAGGTATTTTCCTGGCGCAGTTTTTGGGCGATCAGCCCCCCTTTGATTCTTTTGAGGCAATTTGCCGCTGGGCGAAGGAACTGGGGTTCAAAGGTATTCAGATTCCGACATGGGCGACTTCGTATTTCGACTTGCAAAAGGCGGCCGAGAGCAAGACGTATGCGGATGAAATTAAGGGTTTGGTAAATGAAATCGGCCTGGAGATTACCGAGTTATCCACACACTTGCAAGGACAGTTGGTGGCGGTGCATCCGGCGTATGATCAGTTGTTTGACGGGTTTGCACCCGCAGCGTACCACAACAATCCGAAAGCCCGGACGGAGTGGGCCGTTCAGCAATTGAAATACGCTGCCCAAGCGTCCGCGAACTTAGGGCTGAATGCACATGGGACCTTCAGTGGGGCACTGTTGTGGCACACCGTCTATCCGTGGCCTCAGCGTCCCCAAGGCCTGGTAGACACCGGATTCGAAGAATTGGCGAGACGATGGCGTCCGATATTGGACGTGTTTGACGAACATGGCGTGGATGTGTGCTATGAGATTCACCCGGGCGAAGACCTGCACGACGGAGTGAGCTACGAGCGTTTTCTGGAAAAAGTGGACAACCACCCAAGGGCATGCCTTCTGTATGATCCCTCGCATTTTGTGCTGCAATGTTTGGACTATCTCGCTTATATCGATCATTATCACGACCGAATCCGGATGTTCCATGTGAAGGATGCCGAGTTTAATCCTACGGGTAAACAAGGGGTTTATGGCGGTTATTCGGGATGGGTAGAGCGTGCCGGCAGGTTCCGCTCACTCGGTGATGGTCAGGTGGACTTCAAAGCGATATTCAGCAAGCTGACGGCGTATGACTTCAAAGGTTGGGCCGTCATGGAGTGGGAGTGTGCCCTGAAACATCCGGAAGACGGCGCCCGTGAAGGCGCGCTATTTATCCAAGATCATATCATTCGCGTAACGGAAAAGACGTTTGATGATTTTGCTGGCGGACAAGCGGATGAAGCCAGTAATCGCCGGTTATTAGGCATAGACTAGACAACGTTCGGGGGCGGCTGCAAACCGCATTGCGGTAAATGCCGCCGCCCCCATTTGATTTCATTCTGGCTGCCCGGCGCTAAAGGAGGATTATAATTTTTCCTACGACTGTATAACCTTATTGAATGAAGAGCTGTTTTATTGTTTTCTTACTTGCATTTCCCGCCATGATTTTTGCACAACGTCAGCCGATTGATTTGTTGATCGGTACCTATACAAATAATGGAAAAAGTAAAGGTATTTACGTGTATGCGTTCGATCCCGTCACGGGCACAGCAACCTTGAGAAGCACCCAAGGGGCCAAAAACCCTTCTTTTCTATCCATCAGTGCAGACCGTAGCTACATCTATGTGGCCAATGAAAATGGGGATGGCCAGGGAGCGGCTAGCGCGTACGCTTACGAGGGTGCTACCGGGAAGCTTACTTTCTTAAACCAACAGCTGACGCAGGGAGATGCGCCGTGTCATGTTGCTACGGATAGCCGTGGTACGCACGTGATCATTTCTAACTATTCGGGGGGCAGTGTTAGCGTGTTTCCCATCGAAAAGGATGGTAGCTTAGGGACGCTCAAGCAACGTATTCAACATACAGGCAGCGGTCCGGATAAAAGCAGACAGCAGGCTCCGCATGTGCATTCTGCATTTTTTACGCCCGATGAAAAGCGCGTTTATGTACAGGATCTGGGAACGGATGAAATCGCTATTTACGATTTTCAGCCGACAAATGCGGATGGCCCATTGGTTCCGGCGGCCCAACCCTTTGTGAAAAGTGCGCCGGGAGGCGGGCCGAGACACGTTGCGCAGTCCGCCGATGGAGGCTTAGTGTATCTGGTGCAGGAAATGACCGCTAAAGTAAGGGTGTACCGGCAAAAAGATGGACGCTTGGAAGGCATCCAAGAGGTGGAGATAAATGAAGAAGGCTTTTCCGGCCAAAATGGTGCGGCCGATATCAAGTTATCACTCGATGGAAAATTTTTATATGCCTCCAATCGGGGCGAAGCCCATACGTTGGCTATTTATCGGGTAGACCCCCTCGATGGCAGGCTTACCAAAGTAGGCAATCAATCGGTTTTGGGCCGGGGACCCCGAAATTTTACAATTTCTCCGGATAATAGGTATCTCTTGGTGGCCAACCAAAATACAGACGAGGTAGTCGTTTTCGCAAGGGATACGGAAACGGGCATGCTTACGGATACGGGGAAACGCATTGAGGTGCCTTCGCCGGTATGCTTGGTTTTTGTGAACTAGGGAACTAGTCCCCATTCCCCTCGCTACTAAGCTTGTGCGTTTCTTTATCGTACATGCCCGCAAGATCGTCGCGCACCGTACCCCGCCATTTTTCGGTACCGATAAAATAGGCAGCCCGTGCAATAAGGTGGGCGGCGACGGGAGCGGTGAGGGTCAAAAAAAAGATGATAGCCAGTGCTTTTGTGGTTACAGACACCTCATCGGGAAAATAGAAGGCCGCACATAAAAGCAATAGCCCACCACCCAGCGTAGCAGCTTTCACCGTAACGGATAGTCGCAAGTAAAAATCCGGCATCCGTAAGATGCCGATTGCCGCGATAAGAATGGCTAATGCACCTACCGTGCATAACATGCCGATCAGAATAGCTGTCATTTTCTTCCTCTCTTTTCTAAATAGTAAGCAAAGGCAATGGTGCCTAAAAATGCAATGAGCGCCAGGATCATTGCCACATCAATGAAGGTCGATTTCTGCGTACTGATGCTGTAAACAGCGATAACGCTTACGCCGATCGTAATCAGCAAATCCAATGCGATGACCCGGTCGACCACGCTAGGTCCGCGGAATAACCGGATAAAAACCAATAACAAGGATAGTCCCAGGATGGGTAAAATTACGTAGTCTATGTAAGTGCTCAGTGTCATCGTAAGATTTCCAATAGCCTCCGTTCAAAGCCGTCTTTGATTTGTTGGATAAACTGTTCCTTATCCTTTAGGTACATGACATGAATATACAGTACCTTCCGGTCTTCACTTACGTCAAGGATCAGTGTGCCCGGCGTTAGCGAAATAACCGTGGAAAGCAAGTTGATCTCAACATCGCTTTTTGCATTCATTGGATATTTCACGATTCCCGGCTTCATGAAAAACTTCGGGGTCACCATGTCATAGGCAACCTGTAAATTGGCCTTGATCATTTCGTAGAGAAAGTACAGGAAAAAGCCAATGATTTTCGGTACGCGCGTAAAATAGCGATGATCGCTTTCATTGCGGTTCATCAGCCACATCAGGAAAAAGCCAATGGCAAAGCCAAACAGAAAGTTTGTATAATACAGCACCCCCGTCAAGGCGACCCAAATGAAGGCGAGCAGAAGGTTCATCAAAAATTGCTTAACCATGGCGTCGTGTGTTACGGTGATACATTTGTTCCTAAAACGGCTTCGATATAAGGCGAAGGGTCTTTCATCTCCCGTGCAATATGCTGGACAACCTGCGTAATGTTCTCTGCACCTAACCCGATGTACAAGGTAATCGCTGCCAAAAAAGCAATCGGGGCAACCAGCAATGCCTTCCGGAAACGGGACGTCGGTTTGAATTCATCGACGATGAAGCTGCCGTCCTGCGTATCCGGTAAGCTCTTCCAAAATACCTTGGCCCACAGTCTCGCAATCACATAGAGCGTTGCAAAGCTGCCGATGATAATAGCACCGATCAATAGGTACTGACGATCCATAAAGCCAGCTTCAAATAAATAAATTTTAGGCCAAAATCCAGATAGGGGAGGTATACCTACCAATGAAAAGAGGACAAGCGCAATCAGCAGCGATAGCAAGGGGTACTCTGCATAGAGCCCACCCAATTTTTCCATATTCATTGTGCCGCGCAGCTTCCGGATGAGCCCGGCAATAAGAAAGCTGTTGGTCTTGACCATCATGTCATGAAACAGGTAAAACAGCGCTCCCGTAAGGGCAATTTCTGAATACATGCCCAATCCGCCTACCATAAAGCCGATATGGCAAACAATCAGGTATGAAAATACCCGTCGGATGTTGTTTTTAATGACCGCTCCGAATGTGCCCGTCAGGATGGTGAGTATTGCCAATATCACGAGCAGCGTGCTGAGGAAATTATCGGGTATGAAAATTAATGTAAAAATACGGAACAAGGCATAAATGCCAACTTTGGTCAGCAACCCCCCGAATATCGCGGCAACGGCCGACGGTGGGGTATGATAGGAAGAGGGAAGCCAAAAATACAAGGGGAATACAGCCGATTTAATTCCAAATCCGATGACAAAAAAGATGGCCGTGATGTCCACCAGTTTGCGATTCTCCATGACGCCGATTTTCAGGGATAAATCGGCCATATTGAGCGTGCCGGTGATGCCGTATAAAATACCGATTCCGGTAAGGAAAAATGTTGACGCAAGAATGTTCATCGCCATGTATTTGACCGAACCCTCGATCTGGGCTTTCCTACCCCCCAACGTCATGAGTACAAAGGATGCGATGATGATGACTTCGAACCACACATACAGATTAAAAATATCTCCGGTAAGGAACGCTCCGTTAAGTCCCATCAGTAGAAAATGGAAAATAGGAAAGTAGCCATACAGCATCCGCGCACGCGCGATTCCGGTAGCCGAATACAGGGATACCGCAAATCCGGAAAACGAAGTGAGCAATACCATACTGCTGCTGAATACATCTGCAACGAAGGAGATGCCAAAAGGGGCGTCCCAGCCGGCTGCCTGGAGGGTGAGGATACCGCCCCGCCATACTTTCGCAAATAGTTCGATGGACAGCAACATTGCTAAGGCGCTACCCACGACGCTGATAATGCGCTGTGTCACCGTTTTTCGCCAAAAAAATAAGGCTATGACGGCTGTAAACAGATGAATCAGTACCGGAGAAATGAGTGTGTTGTCCGTCATATGTCTTCTTCCTCCGGTGTGTTTAAGTCGTCAAGGTCATCCGAATTGACCAATACATAAACCCGTTTTAATAAAACGATCGCAAACGCCTGCAATCCGAAACTGATGACGATGGCGGTCAGGATCAATGCTTGAGGGACCGGATCGGCATACACGTCAGTAAACAGTTTCGCCGCTGCATCGATAACCGGCGGCTTTCCCTTGGTAATTCCGCCTAACAGGAAAATCAACAGATTGGCTCCATTGCCCAACAGAATAAGCCCGATCAGTAATTTGACCATACTCCGGCGAAGCAGCATGAAAATGCCTGAAGCGTAGAGAATTCCTATTAAAAGAACCAGTACAATCTCCATATCTATTCGCTGTATTGAGAAATGGTAAACAAGATGGTGAGTACTACGCCAACTACCACCAAATATACTCCAAGGTCAAAGAACAAAGCGGAGCCGACCATACCGATTACCGGTAGCGGGTCTTCCATCCAAAGTCCGGTCATGACCGGCTGGCCGACCAGCAGGGGGGCACACATGCTGAGTGCCGCTAACCCAAGGCCTGCCGGGATTAGCGAGCCAGGAGGGATACGGAGTAGCCGCAAGGTAGCGTCGGTGCCATGGGTAAAACTATGCAGTACGAATGCGATGGAAGCAATAAGGCCGCCCACGAATCCGCCGCCCGGGTGATAATGGCCACGTAGCAGCAGGAATATTGAAAAGAGCAGCAAAATAGGAAGCAGGTAATTGGAAGCGGTTTTTAAAATAGTGCTGTTCATACTTATTCTTTTTCCGATGCGTTAAGCCGTAATTTCAATAAACTGAATACGCCGATGGCTGCGATGCTCAAGACCACAATTTCGAACATCGTATCAACCCCCCTGAAATCCACGAGAATTACGTTGACCACGTTCTTACCCTTCGCCAATGTGTAGGCGTTGTCTCCATAAAAGCGGCTTACCTCGCCGTCAATAGGTTGGTTCAGCACCTGGAGCGCAATGAGCGAGATTACTGCGCCGAAAGCCAGCGCAACCATCCAATCACGTATTCTGGCCGCGCGGTTAGCAAAATTGAGAAAGGGTGGAAGCCTGAAGAGTACCAAGACGAATAAGACGACGGTTAAGGTATCGATGGAAAACTGGGTCATTGCCAGATCAGGAGCGCTATAAAACACAAACAGTAGGCAGATGCAGTAGCCAATAACACTGGTGGCCACGACTGCCGTAAGCCGCGATGGCGTCGTAACCGCCAGGAATATGGCAGCAATGAGAATCGCAGCCACGCTAATTTCGTAAAGCCCGACTGGAGAAAGGTAATCCAGGGTTAAGCGGACAGGGCCTCCGGTAAATAACCGAAAGGCAAGCAGTAAGACTGCAAACACAATAATGCGAAATAGATATACCCGCAGAAAACCATTGTGAAGTATCTGTGTATAGCGGCGAGAAATTAGTTTTACATAACTGGCAAGCTTACCGAAAAGATAACGGGGTGATAGGGCGTTGAATCGCTCAATTGCGGCCAAGCTGTTTGCTGAAGGTTTTCGGATTACATACAGTAAAACACCGCATGCCAACGTAACGCCGCTGAGCAATAATACGAGGTTGAACCCATGCCAGATTTTCAGTGGCGTATCTACAGGTGCATGGAGCATGGCCTGGGCCGCGGGATTCAATAACCCGCCGTCTACGAGAGACGGCAGACAGCCAAATAATAAACCCAGAAGAGCCAGCAACAGTGGGGCTGCCCACATGAGTGGGTGAGGTAAGTGGATGTCGGCATACTGTCGGGGAAGCGGACCGGTAAACGGTTTAATGCCTGCAAGAAAGCCTGCATATAGAACCAGCACGTTGGTAAGTACAGCCAGACCGGTAAGCACGACCGGAAATACACCCGGCGTATGCAAAGTCGCTTCGTAGATTAGATCTTTGCCAATGAAGCCAAAAGTAAGGGGAATTCCGGCGCTCGACAAAGCGGCTAACATTCCTGCAACGAACAGGGGCCCTAAAACCTTGCGTAAGCCCGACAGCTGCGTAACATCACGCGTGCCTGTCTCGTGGTCGATCACGCCCGTGGCGAGAAATAATGAAGCCTTATATAACGCGTGGACAAGAATAAATACGGTCGCAGCCAGCAAGGATTCCGGCGTGCCGATGCCAATAAGGAAGACCAATATGCCGAGTGCTGCAATCGTTGAGTAGGCCAGTATCGCTTTTAAGTCGATGCGGAATACGGAATGGAAAGCGCTGTAAAGCATCGTGACGCCGCCTACAACGACCAGCGGGTACATCCAATAATCGGTGCCGCCTAATACCGGATGGAGCCGGGCCAGCAGGTAAACGCCTGCTTTCACCATCGTAGCAGAGTGTAAATAGGCAGATACGGGTGTAGGCGCTTTCATGGCTCCCGGTAACCAGAAATGGAAGGGAAATTGGGCCGATTTTGTGAATGCGCCGGCAAAAACCAATGCCAATATCCAGCCATATAGCGCATGGCCTTTCAGGTATTCATTTGCTCCAAGCATTTCCTGGATCGAATAACTGCCGGAAAGATGCCCCATCAAAATCAACCCCGCCATTAATAGGAATCCTCCTCCGCCGGTTATGCCTAATGCAATCAATGAGCTTTTACGCGACTCCGCATGGTCATTGTTGAAACCGATGAGGAAAAAGGAGCTGATGCTGGTTAATTCCCAAAAAATAAACAACAGCAGCACGTTGTCGGCTAAGACAAGACCGAGCATCGCTGCCATGAACAAGCTTAGATAGGCGTAAAAACGATCGAGGTACCGATGGCCCTTTAAGTAGGGGGCGGCGTATAAAAAGACCAACGATCCAATGCCGGTTATCAGTAAACTAAACAACAGCGAAAGCCCGTCAAGACGGAAATCAAAATTGATGCCCAATGAAGGAACCCACGGGGCATGGAAAGATACCGCCTCCCCTCTGCCGATGACCGGAATAAAACTGGCAAAATACGTAAACAAGGCGATCGGCAGAAACGACACATAGATGGCGAATCTACCCTTCAGATATTTACCGAAGGGTATATATAAAATGGAGACAATCAGGCCTGATAGAATCGCAATTAACATCTGTCTTTTTTGTTGACGGGTGACTAAAATATATAAATTTTGCCAACGCCATTGCTTAAAATTTGAAAAAAAGTGAATATTCCTCTTTTTTTTACGCTGGGCTTCCACTTTTTCTGCTATTTGAAAAGTTCTTCTTATTATTGAAATGTCAAAGGAAATTGCAAATGAATCTAGTTGTATTAGATGGCTATACGTTAAATCCGGGCGACCTAAGTTGGGACAACCTGCAACAAAAAGGAAACCTTACCGTTTATGACCGCACCCCTTTGCAAGACATCGTGGAGCGGGCTAAAGATGCCGAAGCTGTATTTACGAATAAGGTGCCTCTCAACGCCGATACCCTGGGGAAGTTGCCTAAATTGCGTTATATCGGCGTATTGGCGACCGGCTACAACATCATAGATGTAGCCGTAGCCAAGCAACGGGGCGTCGTGGTGTCCAACGTGCCGGGATATGGTACCGATTCCGTCGTACAGATGACATTTGCGCTCTTACTGGAGTTGTGTCAACGGGTGCAGCGACACAGCGATAGCGTGTCAAAAGGCAAGTGGTCCCGATCACCCGATTTCTGTTTCTGGGAATATCCCTTGGTGGAACTATCCGGAAAGACCCTGGGGATCATCGGATTCGGTGACATCGGTCAGCGAGTGGCTGATGTGGCGTCGGCTTTCGGTATGAAGGTATTGGGCTATAGCCGCACCCATACAGACCAATCACATCGCCGGAATTTTAGTTGGGCCAGCTTGGATGAGTTGTTGGAACAGTCGGATGTGGTGAGCATTCATTGCCCGCTTACACCGGCGACTCAGGGATTGATCCATGCAGGAACGTTAGCCAAAATGAAGAAGAGTGCCTTTTTGCTGAATACGTCAAGGGGGCCGATTATCGTTGAAGAAGATTTAGCCGACGCATTGAAACGCGGGCAACTCGCCGGCGCGGGACTGGATGTCCTCTCGGCTGAACCGCCTCCGTCAGACCATCCGCTAATTGGTATTGAAAATTGCCTGATTACGCCACACATTTCGTGGGCTACCCGGGAGGCTCGGAGTCGCATGATGGAAAAAGTAGTCGCCAATTGGGTGGCCTACCTCCAAGGCCAACCGATTCATGTCGTCAATACGTAGCCATGCATGTCCTCATTGCTCCTAATGCATTTAAACACGCGCTAACAGCGCAGCAAGCGGCCTTGGCTATTCAAGCCGGTTTGGAAGCCAGTAAACTGACGTGTACGTGCGAGTGTTTCCCGATAGGGGACGGTGGCAATGGGACTGGTGAGCTGATATTAGACCGGCTGGGAGGCTATTCGGTTGAGGTACGGGTGGATGATCCTTTGGGAAGGCCGGTAACTGCTTCCTTCGGACTGATAGCGGATGGGCAGACGGCTGTCATCGAAATGGCACATGCATCGGGGTTGCACCTTTTGAAACAGAATGAGCTGAATCCGTTGCGTACGAATTCGTTTGGAACGGGACAATTGATGAAGGCTGCGATGGACCGCGGGGTCCGAAAGATTATTATTGGTATGGGGGGATCAGCTACGGTTGACGGAGGAAGCGGTATACTCGCAGCACTTGGCGTCCGATTTTTGGACGCAGCGGGGGCAACGATTACCGATCTGCCCTTCGGTCTTTCGCGATTGCATTCATTGGACTGCACGTCAATGGACGGACGATTGGCAGATTGCGAGATTACTGTATTGTGCGATGTGGACAATCCCTTGTTAGGGAAGAATGGAGCGGCAGCCGTGTTCGGTCCGCAAAAGGGGGCAACCCCCGAGATGGTCGGAGCATTGGAAGAAAGGTTGCGGCAATTTGCGGCGGTCGTAGAGTCTGTAACCGGACATAATATCGCTGATTTTCCATCGGGTGGAGTGGCTGGTGGCGCCAGCGCAGGGTTAGTTGGAATTCTGAATGCCAAGCTGGCGAATGGCATTGATTATTTTTTGCAATTGACGCATTTTGACGATTCCTTGTCCAAAAGCCAACTGGTCATCACCGGCGAGGGAAGCATTGATAGCCAAACGTTGCGGGGCAAAGGACCTTACGGAGTAGCGAAAAGCGCACGGCAAATGGGGGTGCCCGTTCTCGGACTGGCAGGCGGAGTGCCTGTTCAAATTGCAGACGAACTGAATGCGTATTTTGATGGGTTGATGCCGATTGGAAACGCACCGACTTCATTGGCGGAAGCGTTGCCGCTCACGGGCATAAACCTTACACGCACGGCGTTGCAATTAGGTAACTTAATCGCCGCATTGGGAATCAAATGATGCATACATATAAAACCAAATAAAAACTATTCTTATCAAGCATGTACAAACACTATTTTATCCGGCTCGTCGCCATTGTTCTAGTCAGTTTTTCGCCTTTTGTCAGTAATGCACAGACGCATTCCTATCAACCCCCCGCATTAAGTAATCCCGATTCATGGTCGTTGGTGTTGTTGCCTGATCCGCAGAGCTACGTGAAGTTTGAACGGAACCAAGGCGTCCTCGAGCTAATGACCGGATGGATCAGCGAACAGATCGAGCCTTTGAATATCGGGATGGTGCTGTGTACGGGGGACTTAGTAGAGCATAACGATTGGCTGAATCCGAACGAGACCCAAGGGAATCAAGCAGGTAAACAGCAATGGGAGGCTGTGGCTCGCGCTTTTAGCCGTCTGGATGGCAAGGTGCCCTATGTTGCAGGTACAGGCAACCACGACTATGGCGTCAAAAATATCGAGTACCGCCGGACAAATTACAACCAGTATTTTCCGGTAGATAAAAATCCATTGTCTCAAAAATTGCTCCGGGATGTAGGTACCGACGCCGAAGGCTATCCCTCCCTTACCAATGCCACCTATGAATTCACATCGCCCCATGGGCGTAAATTCTTGGTCATGGTGTTGGAATTCGCGCCAAGAGATACGGTGCTTAACTGGGCGTTGCAAACTGTCAACCAAGAAAAATATGCGGACCATACCGTCATCCTGTTAACCCACTCGTACCTGAATTCGGAAAGTGAACATATCGTGAAGGAAGGGTATCCCATCACGGATGGAAACTATGGTGCCGCAGTTTGGGAAAAACTGGTCAAACCTTCCAAGAATATCCAGCTGGTATTCAGTGGGCATATCGGTAAACCCGACGATATCCTTGGGCACATCGGATTCCGGACGGATACCAACGCTGGAGGCAAACGCGTGCAACAGATGGTTTTCAATGCGCAGGCGTTAGGTGGTGGATGGCACGGTAATGGTGGCGACGGCTGGCTGCGCTACCTGGAGTTTTTGCCCGATGGAAAGACGGTTAATGTCCGTACCTTTTCGCCTTTGTTTGCGATTTCTCCGTCTACCCGGCAACTTGCCTGGCGCACGGCAGCCTACGACCAGTTTACGTTTGAATTGGATTAGAAAATTGAACATGGATGACAGCCGGTTAACAGATCCGCGATCCGTCAATCGGCTGTCATCCGCGTTCAAAAATGGTTAGGACCTTAACTTCTCGGCCCCCGCTTTAATTTCATCCACTACACTTGGATCAAGCAGGGTCGTAGTATCCCCCAGATTGGACGTATCACCTTCGGCGATTTTCCGTAGGATCCGCCGCATGATTTTTCCCGACCGGGTCTTAGGTAGACCGGATACAAACTGGATTTTATCCGGTTTGGCTATGGCGCCGATGATCCGACTGACCGTTTGATTGATATCCTGCCGGGTAAGGTCTTCGTCGATATGGTGTTGGCTGGCAATGACAAATGCATAAATGCCCTGTCCTTTGACCGGATGTGGGTAGCCTACGATGGCTGATTCAACCACATCGCTGTGCATATTGATGGCATTTTCTACTTCTGCGGTGCCAATGCGGTGGCCGGATACGTTCAGTACGTCGTCTACACGACCGGTAATGCGGTAATGACCGTCTTCGTCCCGAAGGCATCCATCGCCGGTAAAATACATGTTCTCATACGCCGAGAAGTAGGTTTGGCGGCAGCGTTCGTGATCACCATAGGTGGTGCGTAGCATGCCTGGCCAGGGAAACTTGATACAAAGGTTGCCACTTACGTCGTTGCCGGTAATTTCGTTGCCATTTTCGTCCACCAATATCGGCTGCACACCGGGCAAAGGTAGCATCGCATAGCCCGGCTTCGTAGGCGTTACACCCGCTATTGGCGAGATCAGGATCCCTCCGTTTTCGGTTTGCCACCAGGTGTCCACTATCGGGGCTTTCCCTTTTCCGATCTTCTCGTCGTACCAATGCCAGGCCTCCTCATTAATGGGTTCGCCTACACTGCCTAGCTTCCGGATGCTGCTCAAGTTTTTGCTGTCGACGTATTCATCGCCCATAGCCATTAAGGATCGGATGGCCGTCGGTGCGGTATAAAGGATGTTTACCTGGTGTTTGTCAACAATGTCCCAGAAACGCCCGGCATCCGGCCATGTCGGAATGCCTTCAAACATCAGCGAAGTCGCGCCTTGTGACAGCGGGCCGTAGATAATATACGAATGTCCTGTGATCCATCCGATGTCGGCGGTACAAAAGTACACTTCATCCGGCTGGTATTGGAACACATTGGAAAAGGTGTATCCGGTATAAACCATATATCCGCCACAAGTATGGACTACTCCCTTGGGTTTGCCGGTAGAACCAGACGTGTAGAGAATAAATAGCATGTCTTCGGCGTCCATCTCTTCGGCCGGACAGGCTGGATTGCCCTGGGTTTCGACTTTTTTGATTTCATCTTCCCACCAAACATCGCGTCCTTTAATCATGGAAATAGGTGTGCGGGTGCGCGTAAGCACAATAACGCGCTCTACCGATTTGCATTGCACCAATGCGTCGTCGACGATGCTCTTCAACTCAATGGTTTTGGTGCCGCGGAATCCACCGTCCGAAGTGATCACCAATCGGCAGTCTGCGTCGTTGATACGATCAGCAATGGACTGAGCGGAAAATCCACCAAAAACCACCGAATGGATAGCCCCGATGCGAGCACAAGCAAGTACTGCAATCACCAATTCGGGAACCATGGGCAGGTAAATGCATACACGATCGCCTTTACGGACACCGTTATTTTTGAGTACATTGGAAAACTGTTCGACTTTTTCCAGCAATTGCTTATAAGTAAGCACCCGAAAGGCTTCATTGGGGTCGTTAGGTTCCCAGATGATAGCGGGTTTGTCGCCCAGCTTGTAAATATGCCGGTCAAGGCAGTTTTCGGTGATATTGAGCCGTGCACCATCAAACCATTTGATTTTGGGTTCCTTGAAATTCCAATCCAACACTCGGTTCCATTTACGTCTCCAGTAAAAATGTTCTGCAATTCCCGCCCAAAATTCCTCAGGTTTTTCTACGCTCTCTTGGTAAACCCGTTGGTATTCCTCAAATGATTTGATTTGTAAATCCATGTTTAGTTTAACTTTTTTATGTGTTATTTTGTTGGACACATTGGCCTACATTTGGTTTTAAACGCTGGCTAATTTACGTACTTTTTGTAAAAAAGAGAATTTTCTGCCAAATGCTGCGGAATTATATACAACGTGCCGTTGACACCTTATTGTTTAGTAATGTCTTTATAGCCCTATGTGCCGTAGCCCAGGGCGGGTTGACTTACCTATTGCTGTCGCTTCCTCTCGACGGTGTGGTGCTCACGATATTGGGTTGCTCGACCTTAGCGCTTTATAATTTCAGCATGATATTGGGAAAGCCACCGCAACCGGAGAAATCTCGTTTCCGTCGTGTCCGCTGGGTGTTCAAGCATGAACGATCACTTTGGGGGTGGACCGGTTTGGCGGTGGTAACGCTACTGGCACTGGGATTACAGCTTCATTGGCCCGCTTTTCTGTTGTTGGGCGTCATGGGCGTAATGGGTTTGGCCTACAACCTTCCCGTGCTTCCCATACAGGGTAAACGTCATTGGGTCGGATTGAGACAGATTACCGGACTGAAACTGTTTTATATTGGGCTGATGTGGGCAATGAGCAATGTATTGCTGCCCGTTGCCAGGGCCTATTATGAGGGCGTTGTCATCGACGGCTGGCAGGTAGCCCAATTATTTGTATGGGTGTTTTTGTTTGTCGTCGCCATTACAATTCCTTTTGATATCCGTGATATTTATCAGGATAGGTACTATGGATTGAAAACCATTCCCGTTATGGTTGGAGAGCGTAAGGCGCTGGCCTTATCGGCTGCCTTATTGGTTTTGCATGCCGGCTGGATCTGGATAAGCGGTTATTCTTTGCAGGTTCGTCTTGCACTGTCGGTCACTTCGGTATTTTGCTTGGTCATGATTTTGTTTCCACCGGTAAAAAAAAATGAATACTATTATTTTTTCCTATTGGACGGAATGATGGCCCTTCAGTTTCTGGCGGTATGGATAGCATAATGCAACATATCCCATCCGCACGTGATACGCACGTCTTCCGTACCTTTTGTGTACCCTTTGTGTACCTTCTTTGAAAGCCGTTGACACGCGTGTGGGCGGAACAACTGGGTTGCCTTTGTTATGACCGCTTGAATGGCGACAATGAGGAAGCGCGATTATTCAGCGTGAGATTTTAAAAACCGGATGACTTTATCAACCAGCACATCAGCTATTTTGAAGTAGCTTTCTACACTCCAGCCTGCAACATGGGGACTTAGCACCACTTTTTCATGCTTGATCAACGGAATAAACCAAGACTGCCGGGTTAAGTCCGGAAATTTCTCAACAGGCAGTACGTCAAATGCGGCTCCCAATATCCTTCCTTCGTCAAGTGCTTTCAATATGGAAGGGATGTTAACAATTTCGCCGCGTGCACCGTTGAGAAAGAAAAAGGGTTTACGGAAGTGACGGAGATATTCGTCATCTATGAGGTTGCGTGTCTCACGGGTGAGTGGGATGTGAAGACTGAGTACATCGGCTCGTTTGACCACCTCTTCCATGCTTGCCTCCTGGGCATAGGCATCGCTGAATCCCGTTTTGTATTTGTCATAGGCAATTACCGTGACCCCGAATCCGGACAGCTTGCGAGCCATGGCCTGCCCGTTATTGCCGTAACCAATCAGGGCAACGGTACGGCCGCCTAATTCCACGCCACGGTTTTCTTCTCGCCGCCACAGCCCGCCCTTTACTTCGCCGTTACCACGATAGAGGTTATTCATCAGCCCAAGGAGCATTCCCACCATATGTTCACCTACCGCATCTCGGTTGCCTTCGGGGGCGTTTAGCAAGGTAATCCCCTTCTCAGTGGCGTAGTTTTCATCAATGTTGTCCATCCCTGCACCGCCGCGGGCGATAAAGTCCAATTGCGGAGCTGCATCAATAAAAGCTGCATCGACTTTGAACTTCGATCGTATAACTAATCCGGTATATTGCGGTATGATACGCAACGTCTCTTCTTTGCTAATTGCGGGTTGATAGTTAAATGCAATGTTTTCGCCCTGAAGCCGCTCGGTAAAAACGGGATGAATGTCGTCCACGATCAAGACGTTGGTAGGAAGTGTTGTCATATACGTTTAGAAATTTCGTTTGTCAATGTGATAAAATTTGCGACCGAAAGCCGTTCGGCGCGCAGCTCGTACAGCGGATTGTCGCTCATCTGCTCTTTGGGGATAAGAGACGCTAGTGCGTTGCGTAAAGTTTTGCGTCGCTGATTGAAGGCGGCCTTGACTACTCGCCCAAAAAGGGCCTCGTCGCAATCCAAGGCTTCGATCGCATTACGGGTAAGTCTAATAACACCGGAAAGTACTTTGGGAGGTGGATTAAATGCGCCGGCTTTCACGGTAAACAAATATTCCACCTGGTAGTATGCTTGCAGAAACACGCTAAGAATGCCATAGTCCTTGCCACCCGGCGAGGCAACGCAGCGCTCGGCAACTTCTTTCTGGAACATGCCCACGACTTCGATTACACGGTGGCGTTCGGCCAACACCTTAAATAGGATCTGAGAGGAAATGTTGTAGGGGAAATTGCCGATAATGGCTAGCTTTCCCTCAAAATGGGCAGCGAAATCCAGCTGCAAAAAATCTCCGTGAATAAGCCGGGAACCAATTTGGGGGTAGTGCTGCTGCAGAAACTGAATGGATTCGCCATCTACGTCGATTAACCACGTTTGATACGGCTCTTGCGTCAGTAGTAAATCCGATAGAATGCCCATGCCGGGACCGACCTCCAACACGGTGTCATATCCCAATTGGGGCCGAAGAGCTCCCACAATTTTAGCCGCGGTGTTCTTGTCCGTCAGGAAATGCTGCCCCAGGTGTTTTTTTGCGCGGACGCTGCTCATTAATGCATGGATTTGCGGCAAAGATAATATTTTACGATTTAATTCTTTTTCACACAAGGTTCAGCAAAAAGTCGCTGCAGTCGTTATCATAACGTGATCCGCAGATCGTCACGTTGCGTGAACGCCGACGTATTTTTGTAACTTTACGGCTTAATCATGAAAGAAATTGCTAGAATATTGATTTTGGGAGGCGGAGCCCTTCTGGTGATCGGGCTGATCGTCTATTTCCTGGGCGACCGGTTAAAGGGATTCGGCAACTTACCCGGCGATATCCGCATCGAGAGGCCGGGGTTTAATTTTTATATGCCAATCACTAGCATGCTGCTGCTGAGCGTTATACTCAGCTTCGTCATTTGGCTCGCGCGTAAATTGTTTTGAGTGCGTCCTTTAAATTCATACTTTTGGTAGCCAAACTACAGAACGGATATGAGCGATAAATTGAAGATAGGAATTTCCATAGGCGATGTAAACGGGATCGGATTGGAGGTTATTATCAAGACTTTGATGGATAATCGGATACTGGAATATTTTACCCCCGTTGTGTATGGAAATACCAAGGTCGCTTCTTTTCATCGCAAAGCACTGGGAATTAATGATTTTAGTTTTCATGTGATCAATTCTCCCGAGCAGGCCCATCATAAACGCCCTAATATCATCAATTGTTGGCCGGAGGAAGTGAAAATCAGTTTGGGCGAAGAAAATGAGATTGGCGGAAAGTATGCATTCCTCTCGTTAAAGCACGCCGTAGATGATTTGATAGCTGGCAAGATCGATGCGCTCGTTACCGCTCCGATCAACAAGCACAACATCCAGCGGAGCGAGTTCGAGTTTCCGGGTCATACCGAATACCTGCAATCCCGCACAAACAGTGAGAACGTGCTGATGTTTATGATCAGTGAAGATCTGCGGATTGGCGTGGTTACCGGACACATTCCGGTAAAGGATATCGCGCCGAGTATACATGTCGAAGCCATTGTTTCCAAGTTATCGCTTATGAATGCGAGCTTGAAACGGGACTTTTGGATCCAAAAACCTAAAATTGCCGTATTGGGGCTGAATCCACATGCCGGAGATCACGGATTGATTGGTTCGGAGGATGAACAGCTAATTGTTCCGGCAATTGAACAGGCGAAATCGGCGGGAATCTTTTGTTTCGGCCCTTATCCGGCAGATGGTTTCTTCGCTTCGGATGCGTATGTCAAATTTGACGCGGTATTGGCGATGTATCACGATCAGGGACTGATTCCCTTCAAACACATTGCGTCCCGTAGCGGCGTTAATTTTACAGCGGGTCTACCCGTTGTGCGCACATCGCCGGATCATGGCACGGGATACGATATCGCTGGTAAAAATCTGGCTTCGGAAACATCTTTCCGGGAAGCGATATTCTCGGCGATCCATATTGTCAAACGGCGGAAAGAGCAAGCTGAATTGTCTTCCAATCCGTTGGTTACAAAGCGGTTGACGCGTGACCGGGATTGATTGACCAAGGCGATACCGTAGACATTTATGAAGGAATTTTTACAACATCCCATTTTCTCTTTATTGAGTGATATTGCCAACGAATCCCAGATGGAGTGCTACGTGGTTGGCGGGTACGTACGCGATCAGATCATGAAGCGTGAAGGCAAAAACGATATTGATATCGTAGTCGTTGGAAGTGGGATTGATTTTGCAACCCGGGTAGGAAATCGCTTAGGCGTTAAGGTTGCTGTCTACAAAAATTTCGGTACGGCCATGCTGAATCATGGCTCCTTGCAACTGGAGTTTGTAGGAGCCCGCAAAGAATCGTACCGTTCGGAATCGCGTAAACCCATCGTCGAAGACGGAAGTTTGGAAGACGATCAAAACCGACGCGATTTTACCATCAACGCCATGGCATTGTCGCTTAACAAGCATGATTTTGGGCGATTAATCGATCCCTTTGGCGGAATCACGGATATCCAGCACCGGCTTATCCGGACACCGCTGAATCCAGCAGAAACCTTTTCGGATGACCCATTGCGCATGATGCGTGCCATCCGGTTCGCTACACAACTTCACTTCCGTATTGATATACAGGCGGTCAAGGCAATTTCGGAACATCGGGAGCGAATAAAAATTATCTCCAAAGAGCGAATTATCGACGAACTCAACAAAATTATTCTGGCGGCGAAGCCGTCGATCGGGTTTAAGTATCTGTTCGATTCCGGACTGCTGTCCTTGATTTTTCCTGCGATGGCCAACCTGTATGGCGTTGAGGTCATTGATGGAAAAGGACATAAAGATAATTTTTACCACACATTGGAGGTGTTAGACAATGTGGCAACGATGAGTGATGACCTTTGGCTTAGGTGGGCCGCCATTATGCACGATATTGCCAAGCCCGCTACCAAGCGTTTTGACAAGCGGCATGGGTGGACGTTTCACGGGCACGAAGATAAAGGCGCGCGTATGGTGCCAAAGTTATTTGCAGACCTCAAGTTGCCACTCAACGATCGGATGAAATTTGTGCAAAAGCTGGTGTTGCTGCACTTAAGGCCGATCGTACTGGCACAAGATATCGTTACCGATTCTGCAGTCAGACGACTGCTATTTGAGGCCGGTGATGACATCGATAGCCTGATGACGCTTTGCCATGCCGACGTGACCACTAAAAACGAGTACAAGCGGAAAAAGTACCGGCAGAATTTTGAATTGGTAAAGCAGAAACTGCGTGACGTTGAGGAACGGGACAAAATCCGGAACTGGCAGCCTCCGGTAACGGGAGAGGATATCATGTCTGCATTTAAGCTGAGTCCCGGTCGGGAGGTGGGCGTTATTAAAAATGCGATCCGAGAGGCCATATTGGAGGGCGATATCGCTAACGACAAAGAAGAAGCATATCGGTTTATGCTCGAAAAAGGGAAGGAAATGGGATTAATTTCGGATATTCGCATAAAATAACAATAAAAATAATCACAGGAGAGCGTTATGGCTATCTATCGTTTTAGGATTTCATTCGAAGATTATGATGATATCATCCGCGAGATTGATATACTGCCGAAGCAGACCTTTTTAGACCTGCACAAAGCGTTGCACGCTTCAACGGGGTATAACCCGGAAGTACCGTCATCTTTTTATGTCAGTAATGACCACTGGAAGAAAGGGGATGAAATCGCTTATTTGCCCGACGAGCGGAAAAAAGAGCGCGGGGTTGCAATCATGGAGAATTCAAAGCTAAGTAAATTTATCGATGATCCTCATCAGAAATTTTACTACGTATATAACATCAGCCAGCCGTTTGATTTCCATGTGCAGCTGATTAAAATTTTGAAAGAGGAGGCGGGAAAAGAATACCCGTCCCTATTCAAGAATATCGGACAGGCTCCCAAGCTTCCGGGAGCGGCTGCGGTACCTTCTGAATCGACTCCGAAGAAAGGCGGGGATGACTATGATTTCCTCCAGGAAACGGAGTATGGCATCAATGAAGAAGAGGATTTCGATATGCTGGACGAGGAAGAGCAAACGGAAGGTAAGGAAGAAGGGAACGAGGGTTTCGAGGATGAATATTAATGGAATATGCGCCAATAAAGACACTGGTCTGCGTAGTCGGGCCTACGGCCATTGGTAAAACCGCGGTAGGTATTCAGTTAGCGCAGCATTTTCATACCGAGATCTTATCAGCCGATTCCCGCCAATTTTACCAAGAATTGAATATCGGTACGGCGAAGCCTACGAATGAAGAATTGACCGCCGTACGTCACCATTTTATCGACTCGCACCGTTTGACAGACGTATATTCCGCCGGAAATTTTGAGCGCGATGCGTTGCAGTTACTGGAGGAGCTGTTTGCCCACCGGGATATCGTATTGCTGGTTGGCGGATCGGGGCTGTTTGTCGATTCGGTATGTCAGGGACTGGACGATCTACCCCAGCCATTGCCCGGTGTACGCGATCAGCTTAACCACGTGCATGAACAGGGAGGAGTGGCACTCCTGCAGCAGCGATTGAAAGAAGTAGATCCGGTTTATTACGGTGAAGTGGACATCCATAATCCACAACGGGTAATCCGGGCTCTTGAAGTATACGAAAGCACGGGCCTGCCGTTTTCGCATTTTCGCAGACAGCAACGCAAAATACGTCCTTTTCAGGTGCGCAAACTCGGATTGAATACCGATCGCTCCAGTTTGTACCAACGCATCAACGAACGGGTAGATGCGATGATGGACGCCGGTTTGTTGGATGAGGTGAAATCCTTGTTGCCCTATCGGAATTTGCCACCCTTGCAAACCGTGGGATATGCTGAATTATTTGACTACCTGGACGGTAAATATACACTGTCGGAAGCAGTCGACCGAATTAAACAAAATACCCGCAGATATGCGAAACGGCAACTCACTTGGTTTCGAAAAGATCCGCAAACCGTTTGGTTTGAACCCACCGATCTTGCCGGAATGAAATCCTACCTTGCCGAAGATTTGAATCAATCCACTACGTAATTCCAGCCAAACTCGTCGTCGATACGTCCATAACGTAAGTCGTTAAGGTATTGCAGCACCTTGTTGGAGAATTCGCGCGTAGCGGGATCCGACAAATGATACCGTTTGCCTTCATATCCGAGTTCGGTAATAGGGGTAAGCGTCGCGGCGGTACCTGCAGCAAATGCTTCTGTTACGCTGCCGTCTTCGATTCCGTCGACCAGTTCTTTGACCGATACCTTACGCTCCTCTACCTGGTACCCCCAATGCCGGGCAATTTCGACGATTGTCCGCCGTGTGATGCCGTGAAGGATGGTGTCGGATGAAGGGGTAATAATCGTGTCTCCTACGCGAAATACCAGGTTCGCGGTGCCCGCTTCTTCCACATATTTGTGTTCCTTCGCATCCGTCCACATCAGTTGATCAAATCCCTCTTCCTGTGCCAATCGGGTCGGATGAAGCGAGAGAGCATAGTTGCCCGCATTCTTGGAGAAACCTACGCCCCCTTCGGCGGCGCGGGTAAAGTGTGTTTCTACTTTTAAACGTAGGGGCTTGTTATAGTAGGCGCCAACCGGACCGGTGATGATGATAAATTTATAGGAATCGGAAGGGTGTACGCCCAATGCCGCTTCCGTGCCGAACATAAACGGTCGAATATAGAGGGATGCACCATTCGTGCTGGGTACCCAATCGCGATCGAGATCAATCAGGGCCTTCAGGCCGCCGATAAAGATTTCCTCAGGCACTTCGGGCATTTCCAATCGAAGGGCCGATTTGTTGAAACGCTCGTTATTTTTATCCGGCCGAAACATGCTGACCGTACCATCGGCGAACTTATAGGCCTTGAGGCCTTCAAAAATAGCCTGCCCATAATGCAAGGCGGACGTTGCAGGACTTAACGACAGGTTTCCGTAGGGCACGATGCTCACATCCTCCCAGTGTCCGCGCACATAATCGGCCACCAGCATGTGGTCGGATAATATTTGACCAAACTTTAGGTTGTTGAAATCGACTTGTGGGAGCCTCGACTGCTGTGTTTGCTCCACCCGGATTGCTGTTGTTGCTGCCTCGTTCATAGCTATAAAATCTAAGGTGTGCAAGTTAGCAAAAAAAGCGGATCGGAAGAAAGGTTTTCTTGCCAATCCGCTTGGTACTATGCCGTTTGGTCTTCGACAGTGGCGTCTGGCGCATTGCGTTTTACAGACTCGATCCCTTTATCGCGTCCAGCAGCTGACTCATACAATTCGCTGGTGCCGATCACTTGGCCGTTGCGGGCTTTCAAGTTGAACATGAACTTCCCACTTTTCGATTCTTTCCGTTCATAACGGTTGTCATCAGATGCATTATTACGCACCGATTCGATGCCATTAAGCGCAGATGTCTTTGCAGCGTATCCTTCGCTTGCCAGGATGACTTCCCCATTGCCGGCTTTTAGATTGAATTGAAATTCCCCATTCTTACGCGTTGAAATAACGAATTTTCCCATGATACTGATAATTGGTTTATTAAAAGAATTGAAAATTGAAGATGTTGTTTGAAGATGAAATTGAAAATTAAACGTTCTTTGAGATGCTAATTTATAAAACAGTCCTTTAAATCAAAATTAAATTATTGATTCATGGTTGTTTGGCCTATTGTTTGGAAACTACCTGGATTTCTTCTTTTGTCGTAAATACCCCTTCATATTGGCGCATCGTACCAATACGGGAATCACAGGATGGGTAGTATCTTTGTATTGTTAGTTTTTTAAACATTAAACGTAAACGGACATGGAAAGAATGCAATTCAATGTATCGATCAACGCGCCGGCGGCTACGGTGTATAACACGATGATTGGTAAAGAAACGTTCAAAGAGTGGACATCCGTATTTAACCCCAGTTCAGACTATGAAGGAGGTAATATGGAAGGAAATTGGGAGAAAGATTCAAAAGTTTTGTTTGTAGGTGTCGATAAACAAGGTAAACGAGAGGGGATGGTCGGTTACATACGGGAGAATGTACCCAATCAATTTGTTTCCATTGAATACGTTGGCATTTTGGATGGCGAGCACGAGATCATCGAAGGCCCGGTAGCTGAAGATTGGCAGGGATTCGAAAACTATACCTTTGAAAGTCATGGCGGTTCAACAACCGTGACGGTTGATATCGACGTAAACGATCAGATGATCGAATATTTCCGGAATACATATCCCAAGGCACTGGAAAAGCTTAAAGAAATCTGCGAACGCAACTGAACCGGATGAGGAAGATGAAAGTTTGTCCGAATGGACACACTTATTACAAAAGTACCGATTGCCCGACCTGTCCGACTTGCGAGGCGGAACGTAGGCCCTCGGAAGGATTCCTTTCCTTATTGAGCGCACCCGCAAGGCGTGCACTGACGAACGTGGGGATAACCGATCTCAGAAAACTATCTGCCTATAGCGAGAAAGAAATTCTGGCGCTGCACGGCATGGGAAAGGCGTCGATGCCCATTTTGAGGGATGCGCTAAGCAAAGAAGGCCTGGTGTTTAGAAGTTAGCTCGCCTTGAATTATCGACGGGGTATTAGTAATGCGTTGTAGGCAAAAATATACAACGTCAAATTGATGCATGATCGAATTAAGTAATTGGTATTTAGTGTTTTGTTGGTTTGGGCCGACTTTTTGCTTTTGTAGGTATGAGGTTTACGATGAAAAAATTACTAAGCATATTGTTACTCGGCCTGACGGTGTCTTGGCTGGGATCCTGCGCGGTGCATACCGCCGGAAGAAGCGGAAAAGTCCCCCCTGGGCAGGCCAAAAAAATTACCGGAAAGAAATCTGCACGTGATCATGCGCCCGGTCACCGGAAAAAGGAGCTTTTGTTTAACAAATTCTAGGATATGATAGAACCTGCATAGGTGGTTTTTTCCTCCTGGCAGCGTTGCTGGCGTGGGCTCCATCGCCTGGATGCCCACAGCAGGAATGGAACTACCGGCACGGATCTATTTATCACGAATCTATTATAAAGCGTCCCCGGATTCCAGGGACGTTTCTTTTTTTTTGCAGCCGGAAAATCGCATCTTTGTTATAGATGCCCGAAATCCATGCTTGAGATAAAGAACAAAATTGAAAGCCATCAACACCTCAAAATCGCTGAATTCCGCAAAGATATTCGTCGCACGGCTCCACACAAGCACCATAGTTACCTAGAGTTTATATTCCTTACCAGAGGGAGTGGTGTTCATTTCATCGACGAAGCTGCTTACCGTGTAAAACCTCCCGTGTTGTTCATTGTCCGCAAAGAGCAAGTGCATCATTGGGAATTGGAGGATGAGCCCGAAGGCTATGTGTTGATCATAAAAAAGCCGTATATCGACGATAGCCTGGACACCGCGCTCAAACACCTTGTCTCGAGCGTCCATGCTCACACATACCTACCTATTCGTTCGCCCAGCAACTTATCATCGATTTTTGAGTTACTATTGCTGGAATGGAGGGGGGAAGAGGCGAGGCCTTTCCAAAGTGAGGCGATGGAAGGTCTATTGAAGACCCTGTTGGCTAAGATCCTTCAACAGGTTCAGGCCCCACGCACGAAGCGCCTCGGATCGATGGACACCTTTCAGCGTTTTGAAGCGTTGCTTAGTGACACGGGAATGCTACGGAACCACGTTGCCTATTATGCAGAACGATTGAATACGACGCCTCAAAACTTGAATGCCATATGTCGCAGGACGACCGGGCAGTCCGCAACTGCGGTATTGGCCGGACATATACTTGGTGAAGCCAAGCGCCTGTTGCGCTATACCGACATGAATCTGGGGGAAATTGCGAGCCGGCTCGACTTTGGGGATAATTCGCATTTCATCAAATATTTCAAGCGGCATGTGGGAATCACTCCGAATGCCTTCCGTCAGCTCACCTGACGGAATTGTGGTTTGTACCATGTTATTTTCAAATTGACCGCAACCGAGCAAGATTATCCAGTACTTTTGTGCCGAGAAAAATGCGATTGAAACGTTGTTTTACATCGTTCGGTCGTAAATTCAGCAGATGATGAATAGCTTAACACGATCCCTAACTTATTTGTTCTATTTATCGGCGGTGATGCCTGCGTTGGCGCAAACGGGATCAATCGGCGGTATCGCATTTGATAAAACCACGCAACATTCCTTGGCGTTTGTCAGCGTTTCATTGCATCAAACTGGCGATTCCGTGCTGATCGATGGTCAGCTTTCGGACTCGACAGGAACGTTTCGTTTTGAAAGGTTGAAAGCGGGCAGTTATTTCGTTCGCCTTCAATTTCTAGGCTATCATTCGGTGAAGTCTCAATCGGTTAATCTGGCCGGTAATCGCCATATTGACCTGGGGCGGATTGCGATGGAAGTGAATCCGCAATTCCTGAATGAAGTAGCGGTTACCGGACAGTCGTTGCAAAGTATCAACCGGATTGATAAACAGATTTATAAAGCCGATCAGTTCCAAGCAGCGAAAGGGGGGACTGCCATTGATGTAATCCGCAACATGCCCGCCGTCTCTGTAGACGGACAGGGCCAGATTACGCTTCGGGGTGCCCAGGGATTCCTTGTGTTGATCAACGGTAAACCGGTCCAAGCAGACGCCGCCACGATCTTGAGCCAGCTGCCCGCCAATCAGATCGAGAATATCGAATTGATCACCGCTCCTTCCGCGAAGTACGATCCCGATGGGCGTGGCGGAATCATCAACGTGACGACTAAAAAAGGCGCTGACGATGGATTTGCGCTTACGGCCAACGTGCAAGGCGGTCTGCCGTCCATCGAAGATTACGGGAATCTGAAGTCCCAACAACGCTATGGGGCCGATGTAACGGTCAATTACCGGAAGGACAAGTGGGATGTGTCAGCCAGTGCAAACTACCTGCGCAATGACAACGCGGGCTTCCGCGATGGCGATGTTTATACCATCATCGGCGACCGGAAAACTTCTTTTCCCTCCCAGGGTGAGCGTAGCTTTGACAAATACAATTATGGGGGGCGTTTCAACGTGAGCTATACACCGAACACGCGCAACCAGCTTTCCGCAGGCTTCTTTGCGAGCCATAAATTCCAGGACCGGGTAGCCGATATATATTACGACAACACCACCACAGATAGGACTACTGGCGCTGTCATCGGCAGAAGTCGGTATTTCAATGCCAATCTCCAACGCAAGCAGGGCGACTTTATCCTCGGTAACCTGGAATACACCCATACGTTTTTGGATAGCTCCACACTGACTTTCTCCACATTGTATGAACGAGCGAATTTATATGGATCTACGTTGAACCGAAATATCGAAGCTTCGGATACGGTGCAAAACACGGTAAGTACCTACCGGAATCCACTGAATGGGTTTCGTGGTAAGCTTGACTTTGCCCTACCGATCGGATCTGGCGTATGGGAGAGCGGCTATCAATACCGGCGGGATGCCCAGGATGGCCGGTTTGTTTACGAGGTCCGGGAAGCCGACGACGCTGATTTTACGGTTGATCCAGCGTTCAGCGGTGATGTAGAAGCGGTGAACCAAATCCACTCTGTTTATACCCAATATTCGGGTAAAAGTAAAAAACTGGAATATATGGGCGGGTTGCGTTACGAGTACGCCAATCGGGATTTACAGGTTCGTTCGTTGAGCGAAGACGATTACCAGCTCAACTTGCATAACCTCTTTCCCTCGGCAAGTGTACTGTATACGATCGATGACCATTGGAAAGCTAAGGCGGGGGTAAGCCGACGGGTACAGCGGACCAGCAACTTCGAACTGAATCCCATTCCTGAACGAGAGCATTCGGAAACGCTGGAACAAGGAGACGCAAACTTGTTGCCCGAATTCATCTACCTAGCGGAACTGGGCATCATAAGGGATTTTAAGCAAGGCTCTTTTTTCACTACCGTCTATTTTCAGGATATTAAAAATCCCATCCAGCGTGTGAATAGCGTGTTTGCCGATACCATCCTGAACCGAGTCTACACAAATGCCGATCGGGCTACACGGCTTGGGATCGAACTCGGTGCGAATTACCGTCCGTTAAAATGGACGCAGCTTTACCTGGGAGCCAACGTATATCAAAGTACGACGCGCGGGATGATTCTCGATTATACTGAAGAACGGGAAAACCAGGCCTGGGTATATACGATAAACGGTAACGCCAACGTACAGTTAACCCGTCGGTTCAGTGTGCAGGGCAACGTGAATTTCCTCTCGGCGCGGCCGACTGTGCAGGGGAAAGATTCGAGATTCCTGTCGCCTAACCTCTCGCTGAAGCATACCTTTTTGGACGGTGCGCTTACCGCATTGGTGCAATGGCAGAATATCGGAATGGGTATTTTGCCGAGCAATGAACAACGGATTACAACCTGGGCACCTGATTTTTATACGACAACCAATTACATTTATGAAGTGGATGTGATTATGCTGAATCTGTCGTTCAACCTGAATAGGTTAACCCGCCAATTGAAACTGCCGGGGAGCGAGTTTGGAGAAAAGGAATTTTAATTTGAAATGCGGAAACCATTTGGGCTCCGCTACTCGAACATCCCGAAAATCAGCCATTTTTTGAGAGCGGAACGGCCGGTTTGAAAAATTATAACGAATTTTAAGCCACTTCTTTTTTAGTATGGTATCCATTTTCATTACAGATGATCATCCGCTGGTGTTGGAAGGGCTGAAAAATGTGCTTTCGGAAGCCGATGGCCTTCAGGTCAGCGGATGTTTTGCTAACGCGGCGGCGACGCTGGAAGCCATTGGGTCGGATCCCCCGGCGGTGCGATGCGATGTTGGCCGCATTGATTTGGCTTTTGGCATACAGCACCCGTGCATTGCGTGAGGTGTCGTGTTCGGTCAACTTTCGCACCTAATTATTGTAGCGGTCGGCTTCATCTGTCCGGTAATGGTCGTAGTGCCACGAACCTATATTCAAATAGGTCTTGGCCTTACTGAGCGGCCAGCCAATAATGTAGGCGGGGATTGTTTATAAACCTTTTTTGCATTATTGGGTGATGTGTCTTTTTTAAGTCTCCGATCGGTGAATTTGTATAGCGTATGTACTGGCGTATTGGGCAGCGGTGATGGTAAAGGGGACCGTCTCCGTGACGTAACCCGAACCGCTCACTTGTACGGTGAAGGTGACCGGCTTAGCTTCTGTTGGTCTGTGGAGCGGATGGATGCCCAAGATGAGTATACCTTTTTCAACATCAAATTGCTTGTAGCCGTTTAGGTTATAAATGTATTCGGCATCTTCACCACCGATAGTTACCGTAACGTCGCTGACTGGATTTTCCTGTTCATCGGTAATCCGTAGCAAGATGCCGTAGGCAAATGGGTCTGTGTTGACTTCCACTTCCACGTCTTTCAACGGATGTTCGCAGCCCTGAAGGATTGGTAATAAAGCGGCAGTCATTAGGACAATCAGGTATTGATGGATCTTCATATCAATATGCGTTAAAACTATAGGCAATACCCAGTTGCAGGTTAGGCAAATAACGATAGTTTTGGAGATTTCGCTCGATAATTGGCTGGTTGATCTCATTACCTTCGAGCATGGCGGTGCCTTTGACCGATACGCTTGGCTGCGAAAGTAGGTACCCGCCCAAGGCAATATTGAAGCCAAAATGCTCGTCGATCCGCATGTCGCTGAAACCAAGTCCCACGTAAGGAGCCAGTCCCTCTTTCCAATTAATAGTGGTATACATGGTGCCGATCTCTTCTGGTTGGAGTTCGATGTCACCATAACTTTGGGGATCACGCAATTGCGTGGTGAGCGTGCCCTCGGCTTTGAATAGGTAGCCCGCACCAAGCTGGATAGTCAAGTGGCGGAAGCCGTTTTCGGTGCCATGGAACGGAACCCACCCGAACATGAGGTGTGCATTATGCAACCTAGCTCTGGCAGTCGACTGCGTTAGGTAGTCGCCATAAGTGCCCACAATCTGCATATTGTACGGCATGAGTCCAGCACCTACCTCCAAACCGAATTGGATGCCCAGCGGTTGATACAACGTCAGCCCGATACCCGTCGTACCGATAACACCCCCCAAAGCGAGCTTATATGCGGGATTTTCACGGAAAGGGGGTGTTTGTTGCGCTTGAACCGACGAAAGCTTCAAAAGGGCAAACGCAAGAAAGATCGTTCTGCTTTTCAAAGACATGCTACGCAGGGGCAAATCACGTACCAAAGCCTAAATAGCGATCAAGAGGTTTTCGGAAATGTCTTGTAGTGAAAACTATACAACACTTTACTCGATTTTGTAAAGCGCTAAACTCGCATTTATCTGTGTAAACACACCCTTTTTGAGGGTTTCAATGTTTTAGGCAAGTTTTTTGAATAGAATGAACGGACTTACTATGAAAAATGGTTATTCGGGATTCTGGTACTTAACTAACAGTCCTTTGGTTGGATTTCTGCGGTACTGTCCACACCGTACCATCGAAAAAAACGGGGACTCTTTAGAATAGACTAAGAAAAAAACTGCATGTGGCCACGCATGCATCACAGAAAAAATGGCTTTGGTTTTAATAAATAATAATTGAAATGATGAGAAAGCAATTTGTATTGTCCGTATTGGCAGGGCTTTGCGCCGTCATGTTTTTTGGTGCATGTAGTAAGACCGGGACTCCCGGAGGAACGGCAAAAGTGGATCTCCGGTTAACTGATGCGCCCGGTCCGTTTGAGCACGTATACTTGGATATCCAAGGAATAGAATTCCACACAGATGAGTCTGGATGGCAGTCCGCTGATGTCCTACTTCCGGGCATTTACGACGTTCTTAAACTGCGGAACGGGGTAGACTCCCTGATCGCCAGCGCCACGCTTCCCACGGGGACACTCTCGCAAGTGCGGGTGATATTGGGCGACGAGAACTCGTTCGTCATCGATGGAGAGCAAATTCCATTTAAGGTTCCGTCCGGAAAACAGAGCGGGTTGAAGTTCAACGTACACCAGGAACTTCTTTCCGATGGTTCCTACACCGTGTGGACCGATTTTGATGTCGCAAAATCTATTGTGGAAACGGGTAATGGTGCTTACATCGTGAAACCGGTGATTCGGGTATTCACCGAGCTTACCAACGGCCGGATCGAGGGTGTAGTGGCACCGATGTCGCCCGATTACTCGGTAATCGTCACTGCAACCAGTGAAACGGATACCGCCACTGCTATTCCAAATGAAGACGGCTACTTCTTAATGTCCGGCCTGCCTGAAGGAAATTACACGGTGATCGCCGAACCTGATTCCACTTCCGGTTTGGCGGTAAGTACAGTGGCTGATGTGCCGGTTAAATTCGGTATTATCTCTGATCTCGGTACCTTAACGTTGGCTCCGGCAGTAGTTGAGGAATAGTTGTTAAACACAAAAACGAACCAAAGTGGTGAAGAGGCTGCAAAAAACAGCCTCTTTTTTTATTACCAATCGACGAACGTTTTACATTCGAAATTACCAGGGCGATCATTCTTGAAGGGAGCGTTTGAATTGGGCATGTCCAGATTTCGCCCCGCATTGGGGTTTATTTCCACAGTGGATGTGTCCTGCATACCTGTGCCAAGTTTACGTCGCTGGCGCCCGAAACAGCGAGCGATAAAAATACCGGCAAATAAGCGGAGAGATCGATAGACGAGAGAAATGCACACGACGCCTTTTTGGGGGCGTCGTGTGCAAATGTTAATATGCAAATGTTAAAGAATGGACTTAGTTTTTGCGGTAGTCAATTACGCGGTGAGCGAATTGCCTCTTACCCAAAGGGTTCTGATTGCGTCCGTAATACAGCTTTACCACAGCACCACCTTTTTGGTCGCCGAACTCGCTTATCAAGTTCGGATAATTTGCGGTCTCATTTTCTGCGTCTGTGATAGCTTTCGGCTGTTCCCAGTCAATTCCATCGCCACTTGCCGACATATAAATTACGTTATTCCAGCCCGCATATACCATCACCCACTTCTGCAGGTAGTCATTCCACTGAACGGAAGGATTGGCGCCGGAGCGTGCGGTCAAACCAGCGATTTCATGATCAACCCCGCCCGTATTTGATTCGCGGTCATAGCCGTCGTTCGAAAAACGTTCGCCATCCCATTTCTTCCACGTTCCGGGCGCTCCAGACGGATCCTTTGTAGCTGCCATGCAGATTTTGTAATCGCCGCCCTTTCCAGTTGTGTGAGCGGAATAATAGCAGATAAACTGCCCACTTTTTTCGTGATAAACTACGCATCCATCGCCCAATCCGCTCCAACGGGAGTTGGAGGGCTTTTCGTAATTGACGCTGAGAATCTTTTTTCCTTTACTCCATGTGCGTCCGTTGTCAGTGGAATAAGCGACGCCGATGCTCTTATAGGCGGTCAGTCCGCCCCAATTGCTTTCGGCATGGAAAAATCCGGCTAACCTTCCGTCTTTTAGCCGATGCACCCCGATGAACCATGCTCCGCCATCGGAAAAGCCGGCTATTTCATTGATTCCCTTTCCAAAAACACGATTTTCTGGCAACACTTGTTGGATATGATCCTCCGGAAAGGGGGTATTCCCTTCGGTCCGGATACTATACCTTTCTCCCCAGTAAAGCGTGAATTTACCAGAATTTCCGTTTTTCACGACGGATATCTTCCCATCTGGCCAATATCCCGCCATATCGATACCTTCCTGGTCAGTAATCACCGGTTTTGTGATTGAAAAATCGTCCCAAACCCCAACTTCAATCAAACTGTCGGGCTGCAGCCCCATTGAGGACAAATACTCCGTTTTACTGCAGGTAATAAAGAAAAAAGCACTTAGAAGGAGTACCATCACACGCGGGCTGTTTCGATTCATTCGAGTCATCATTTGTTTTAATTGTAAATCAATAATTCTGTTAAATAAAGTCCTAACCTTTCAGCAAGGCAAGTTTCACCTCGTCTTGCGTGGGGAGAAAGTAGTTGATGTTTGGCAAACAAAGGGTAATTAGAAAAGATCAGAAATCCGTAGCAAAGACGCCTCCACATCTACATCGCTGTTGCATAGCACAAGACGTGCCAAACTACGCCTTTATTCTGTCGGCTGCAACATGTGTTTGGCGGAAAAAGACATCCGCCAGCAGCCACGGCAATGAAACATGACTAACCATCGGACGATGGTGAATAGCCGGAATGTCATTTCGAAAGGGCCTTAATTTTCAAGTAACTTGCGTTTAAGTGTCTAAAGGTTTACTGTGGCGAAGGCATTGTTTCAGGCTGTGATTTATCACCCCTTAATTCGAACAGCCGTGGTATGGGATAATCAGTGATTACCCGGTTCACACCCAATTTCGCGATCCGTGAAAGCTCATTATAGTCATTGCAGTTGCCTATGATCAGCAAGATGTTCTTGGCTTTGCACTGCTCCACCAGTACCGGATCGATATATTCGGCGTTGGTTGAATAGTAGTCAGGCTTAAATCCAAGCCAAGCCAAATTATCATTCAGGCTTGTACCCGCCTTTGCCAGGAATGCAAGCTTTATCTGCGGGAAATTTTTTCTTAATACCTGAAGCGTCCGTGGGTCAAAAGATTGGATAATCACCCGTTCTCCGATGTTTTTTTCTTTTACTATTTGCATCATCAGGTCGACAAACTCTTCCGGCAGCGGATGATTAATGCCGTCTGTCTTAATGTTAAGCTTGGTTTCAATAAAGTATCGTGGTGCAGGTAAATTCTGCTTCTTCGCAAATGCCTCAACAGAATCAACGAGTTCGCTAAACTAAGAAGCCAGCCAGGTGAGCAGTTCTGAGGCTTTTACCTTGCTTACAATTATCCGTTCAGGCGTCTCGACGTTTAACTTGACGATGAGCCTTCGGTTGAAGAAGTGCTCGGCCATCAAGACGGCAGCACGGCTGATCATAAATTGCCGGTTGGCACGGAAAAAAAGGTAGGGATCCAGCATGGGCTGCAGTTCGTCCAGCACTTCTTGGATGAGGAAGGCTTCGCCTCGTCTGGTATAGGCCTGTACGATGCCTCCGGCTGAATGGACAAATACGATGTCTTTGACGGGTAGGGGAATGATCTTCTCGTTCTTGAAGACCAGCAGGCTGGACTTGTAGGCCGGGGGCAGGAGTTGTTTAAGAAGGCCCTCCAATCCTTGCGGAGCAGCGGGTGGTCCCGCACCCATCTGCTGCCGCATCTGCTCGTACTTGTGGAGGCTCCCGGCCAGTTTATCTTCATTGATGGGTTTTAGCAGGTAGTCGATGCCGTTGGCCTCAAAGGCCTGCATGGCGTAATGATCGAAAGCAGTACAGAAGATCACCGGACAGGGGGGGCGGACGGCGCGAAAGATCTCAAAGCTCAGCCCATCGGAAAGCTGGATATCCGAAAGGATGAGTTGTGGTGAGGGCTGGCTTTCGAGCCATTGGATACCGGCCTTTACCGATGGCACAATGCCGCTGACTTGCAGATCGTCGCCGAGCCGCTCTACCATTGCTTTCAGGGCCTTAGCCGTTTTGATTTCGTCTTCGATGATCAGGATATTCATAGCGGATCATTTAACAGGGGAACGGATACGGTGAATGTGTGGCCGGTCTTCAGCACATCGATGTCCCGACCGGCTAGCAGGCGGTAGCGTTCGCGCGTGTTGTCCAGGCCAGTGCCTAGGCTGTCTCCCTGTGAAGGCTTTGGACGCAGGGAGTTGGTGACTGTAAGCCGATCGGTGCCTGTAGCGCTGATTTGCAGGTGTAGCGGTGCTTCTGCATCTGCGACATTGTGTTTGACCGCGTTCTCGACGAGTACTTGCAAGGTCATGGGCGGTATTTTCATTTCCAGGTAATGCTCGGCAATGTCGATATCTACGAACAAGGCTTGTTCAAACCGTTCCTGGAGGATATACAGATAAGCACGGGCGAAGTCAAGCTCTGCCCGTAGTTCTACCAGATCGGCCATGCGGTTATTCAGCAGGTAACGGTATACGTCGGCAAGCCGGTGGATGAATTGGCGCGGTGCACGCTCATTGATCATGCTTTGCAGTGTGCCCAACGAGTTGAACAGGAAATGCGGGCTCACCTGTTCCTGCAGGAGGCTGAGTCGTGCTTGCAGGTTCTCTTTTTTCAGCCGTTCATTTTCCAGCCTCGACCGCTGGTTCACTTCCGCCATTCGCAGTAAATAAGCGATGTAATACAGAAACCCGCCCAGTACCACCCCCCGCATTAGGAGTAAGAAATATACGATGCGCATGCCACGCGGCAATGCTGCTACCCGTCCGCGGATTTTACCAATATCCTGAATGCCATAAAAAAGAAGTAACGAAATACACATGCATGCTGCAATAGCGATAGCCGCTTTCCACCCATGCCACCGTGGTTTATCTAACTGTATGACGCTTTGTACCACTAGCCAACTCACGAATACATTGGCAAAGGAGCCGGCAAAAGTAAACAATGAAGAAATTGCCTCCTCTCGGTAGCTTCGCAACACGTAGCCGAGGAGTGCAATAAACAGAGAAATAATAGATCCGGTGAGCGGATATAATCGTTGCATCATACAAAGGTACTGTTTTGGAGGGTAGGAGGGACCGTCCGTGGTAATCAAATGGACAAAAAGGCTGATGAACGGACGGCTGCGAGGCAGCTGAATATAGCCAAGAATTTCCAAAATCGGATTTTCTGCTTATGCGTTGGTTTTACGGGCAGGTGCTCGACAATATTCCGGATGCAAACCTATTGGGGAGGTATATAAGGACAGTTGTGGTTGTGCCGACGTACTTCGTGGGTGTCGGGTGAAAGAAACGTTTTAAGGCTCCGGAGTGGTTCTTCCAAGGCCTGTTTTGTCCTGTTCATTTGTTTTTTTACGTACGGATACAGCGGCAAGGGATAGCTTTGTTGAATCAAACTGGTTGATATGATGAAGTTAACTACGCTTATAGTATTAGGCTTATTATGGATGTGCGCCGGGAGGGCAACAGGCCAAGCGACAGCGCAACGCGTATCGGGCCGGGTCACGGACAGTGCCACTGGCGAGCCGCTGCCCGCCGTTACGGTATCGGTGGTCGGGACCCGCTTGAGTACGAGCAGCAATGCCGATGGGTACTTCGTGCTGGTGGGTGCTCCCTCTGGCGCGTTGACGCTGCGGTTTACCTGCATTGGGTACCGTGCTCACGAGCACGCTTTGCTCCCCGATGACGCTGTTGCTGATTGGGTAGTCCGGCTGGAGGCTGCTGCGGGAACGCTGGATGAGGTGACGGTAACCGGCGAATCGCCCGAACGGTTCAAGGCCAACGAGCAGGTGGGTATGATCCGCATGAACCCCAGGCTGATTGCGACGCTTCCATCACTGGGCGAGAAAGATGTCTTCCGTGCATTCCAGCTGATGCCGGGTGTGAGTGCGGGCAATGAGCAATCCGCAGGGCTGTATGTGCGGGGTGGCACGCCCGACCAGAATCTAGTGCTGTTCGATGGGTTTACGGTATATAATGTGGACCACCTGTTTGGTTTTTTCAGTGCCTTCAACGCCAATGCCATCAAGGATGTGCGGCTTTTCAAGGGTGGCTTTGATGCGCAATACGGCGGACGCCTGTCGGCCCTGATGGACATCACCGGCAAGGAAGGCAGCAAGACCGCTTTCAACGCGGGGATGGATGTAGGATTCCTGAGCGTGAACGGGTTCGTGGAAACGCCCATCGGTGAACACCTTTCGGTGCTTGCCACCTACCGGCGGAGTTTCGGCACTTCGTTCTATGACAAGCTGAAAGACCAGGCTACCGTGGATAACCAGCGTGGGCGCAGTGACGGGCGTCTGTCCGGTATTGCCGACCGTATCCGGGGGCAGGCCGACGTGCAGTCATGGTTTGACGACCTCAACACCAAGGTCACGTACCGCAGCGACGGCGGCGATGTCTTCAGCTGGAGCGTATACCACGGCCGGGACCATATGGACAACAGCATCCAGGCAGGCGGGGGGGGATGGCTTGGCCGCAGGTTTTCGTCGTTCCTGTCCAATACCACCGATGTGACGGGTTGGGGCAATACCGGCACCAGCCTGAAGTGGAGCAGGCAATGGACCCCTGCACTCTACAGCCATACGTTGGTAAGCTACTCCAATTATTTCAGCGAACGCAACAATACACTGCACAGCAGCATCACGGACACGCTTGGCGTTGAGCGGGAATTCCGCAGCGGCGCGATCGAGGATAACCAGCTGTACGACTACGCGGCGCGCTCGGACTGGGAATGGTCGGTGTCGGCCACCCAGCAACTGGGATTCGGGGTGCAGTACAGCTACCAGGACATCGGATACCGCTATGCGCGGAACGATACGCTCACGCTGATCGACCGCCAATCCCGGGGGCATACCCTGGCCACGTATTTCGAGGACGCGCTGAGCCTGGCCGACCATCGCCTCAAGTTGGTGCCGGGCATCCGGCTCACCTCGTTTTCCCCGACGGGGGACTGGTATATTGAGCCGCGTTTCCGCGGGGAATACGCAATCAGTGACCGCGTGAAGGTAAAGGCGTCCGCAGGGCAATACAACCAATTTGCCAAGCGGGTGGTGCGCGAAGATGTGCTGCGCGGAAGCCGGGATTTCTGGCTGCTTGCCGATGACGACCGTATCCCGGTGAGCCTGTCGCGCCAGTACTCGGCGGGGGTCAGTTGGGAGAATGAAGCGTTCCTCGTTGACGCAGAAACGTATGTGAAGGAGATGGAAGGACTATCTGAATATACCCTGCGCTTCCAGCCCCTGGGCGGAGGGGCGGACTATGCCGATTTCTTCTATGAGGGTACGGGGCTTGCCAGGGGGATTGACTTCCTGCTGCAGAAAAAGACCGGCCGCTATAATGGCTGGATCGGCTATACCCTGGCCGGGGTGACCAACCGGTTTGACGTATACGGCCCGGACGCCTTCCCGGCATCCAACGATATCCGCAACGAGTTCAAGATGGTGCACAACTATCGTTTGGGTAGATTTGATTTTTCGCTCTCGTGGTTTTACATGACGGGCAAACCCTATACCGCCCCAACAGGTGGTTATCAGGTGACCTTATTGGACAGGACCGTACAGACTTACCTGAACGTATCGGAAAAGAACGCGCTGAGGTTGCCGGCGTACCACCGGTTGGACGCCGCCGTGACGCTTAACATCGGCCGCCCCGGCAAATTTAACGGCACACTGGGGCTGTCGTTGTTCAACCTGTACAACCGCACCAATGTCTGGTACAAAAACTTCGATATCGTGGAAAACGAGATTGTGGAGACCGATGTGAATTACCTCGGTTTTACGCCCAACCTCACCGTAAGCATTAAACTGAAATAACCGCTACATGAGAACTTCAAGAACATACCGTTTGATGATCGCCGTGCTGCTCGGTTTGCCCGCGATCAATGCCTGCACCAAGGAAGAAAGCGTGCATCCCGAGCCCCTGCCCGTTGTAGAGGGGTACCTGGCGCCCGGACAACCAACGGTGGTGCGGGTGACCCGGGAAATCACCTACGGAAACGTGGACACCGCCGTGGCTTTGGCGAACCTGACGCTCCGGATCATCCATGGCGACCAGTCTTATCCCCTGGTGGAAACGGCTCCCGGCGAGTACACCTCGGACGACCTCCCGGTAATCCCGGGAGACAGCTACCGGCTTTCGTTTGAATACAACGGGCGGGAGATCACGGCCGCTACCACCGTGCCGCAATCGCCCGGTACGGTCACCGCCTCGGCCACGGATATCGTCGTGCCGCAATTCGGTTCGGGAAGCGGTGCGGAACTGCCGGATCCCATCCAGTATACCTGGCACAACCCCGAACAGGCCTACCACCTGCTGGTCGTGAAAAACGTGGAGTCCAACCCGCAGCCCATCACGTTCAACCTCGGCGATGACGTCTTCGAGAAACCGGAACCTGCCTTCCGGCTGCCACCGCACCGGGGCGACAGCCAACAGCTATCAATTGGCCGCTTCTCGTATTACGGCGAACATGCCGTCATTCTCTACCGCATCCAGCCGGAATACGCGGCACTGTATGAAAGTAATGGCAGTAATTCCACAGACCTGGTGGCACCTCCCACGAATGTGGAGGGTGGATTGGGCATCTTCACCGGGGTGCATGCCGCCGATACGCTATGGGTACAGGTATGGTAATGGACGGTTCATATCCGGATGTGGGCCTTTCATCTGAAAGTAGCATACTCCGTGGGGTTTGCCAGGTCAAACCAATAAATGCAAAAAAATGAATATCATCATGAAAAAGATTATCATCCCCCTGACGCTGGTACTGGGTGCCATCGTCTCCGAAGTGAATGCACAGGTTGTCGTTGTCCGCCGTCCGGTACGCCGGGTGGTCGTGGCGCCGCTCCCACCGGCAAGAGTGACCGTGGTAAGACCGTTACCCCGCGTGATAGTGGCACCAAGGCCCGTGGTGGTGGCTCCCGCACCTGTGGTGATTGCCCCGAGGCCTGTCGTCATCGCGCCGGCACCCGTAGTGGTACAGCCGACACCGCCATCGACCACGGTGGTCCGGAAAAAGACGGTGGTCTATAAAAAGTCCTGATAACGCCATGGAAGAGTCACCTTACAGGATAGGAGCGGCCGGAATGCTGCTCCTGCTGATCGTTGCCGAAATGGTCTGGAGCTGGCGGAACGATAAAAAGGTCTATCAGGTAAAGGAAACACTCACCAACCTGGGTATCATGGCCGGCTTCCAGCTCACCAAGGTACTGTTTACCGGATACCAACTGGTTATCCTCGGCTGGGCATACCGCTACCGATTGTTCGATTTCGAACCCTCGGTCGGGTTATTTGCGATCGGGTTTGTCGCGGCGGATTTCACCTACTATTGGTTCCACCGGGCATCGCACGCATGGAAGCCGCTGTGGGCGTTTCACCTGATCCATCATTCCAGCCCTTGGATGAACCTAACCACGTCATACCGGCTCAACTGGTTTTCGGCCATCGTTACCCCGTTCTTTTACCTGCCGATGGCGCTGTTGGGCTTCCCGCCGCTCCTGATCGCGCTGTCCGTGGGGCTCAACCTGCTTTACCAGTTTTTCATGCACACGGAGGCCGTAGGGAAGCTTGGGCCTTTAGAGGGGGTGATCGACACGCCTTCGGCTCACCGTGTGCACCATGGATCTAACCCCATCTACATCGACAGGAACTTCGGCGGTGTACTGATGGTGTGGGACCGGCTCTTCGGCACCTACCAGCCGGAAACCGAAAAGGTGCGCTATGGCATTACCAGCGGTTTCGTAAGCCATAATCCGTTCGTGCTGGTTTTCCATGGGTTTGTCGACCTGTTTAAAGGAAAAATGAAATACAAGGGATGAAAAGAGCATACCTGGAAGGGATATATAAATTACACTGGGGGTTCCTGAAAGCCATGGCGTTGCGGTACCTGCTGGATGAGGTATTGGCGGAGAAGGCGGTGGACCAATGTTTCCGGAAGTTTTTCAACGAACGCGCACGCCTGGAATTGCCGCCAAACTCCGGTAACGCTTCACAAGAGGCCGTACGGGCCGCTATCAAGCGTGTTGCACTGCCCATTTTTCTGGAATACATGAGGAAGAAGCCGCTGTGCAGTAGGCCGGTACACGGAAAGTCCAAAGCCGCTATTTCTGAATACCACGGGCTTTTGGCGCTGTTGTCGCCGCTGGAGCGGGCTGCCTTCAACCTGATAGCCGTTGACGGGCTGACGCATGGCGGGGCGGCCAGCCTACTGGGAATTTCCAGAACCGCATGCAAGGCATTGCATTGTGCGGCAAAGAAAAAGCTGCTGCAACCGGCATCGGGGAACAGGTATCTTGAGCCTTCACTATTGAAGTCGCTCGCTGCTGCGCTTGTGCTGCTGTTTGTCACCCTCACGACTGCTGCGCAGGCAGGGAGGCCATCGCTATTCAAACTGGGTACGAGTGTCAGCTTCTTCAGCGGTCACCATGGGGATCAGGGCGGTCCCAGGATTGGGTTTTCAGGGGGTATTGCCCCCACCATACCGTTATCGCTGCGGGTGTACCTCAGACCGGAGGTCGCCTTTTCGATGAAAGGTGGGCGGATCGACTACTCGACGGCGGATGTATTCAGCGGCAATGTCCGCTACCGGATCAACTACTTTGAGTTCCCGCTGGTGTTGGGGATCCATGCGAATCGCTGGCTGGGAGTGGAGTTGGGCGGATATGCCGCCTTGAAAACCGGTGGTAAATTTGATTTCCAGGGGACATTTGCTTATGGTTACGGTACATTTGACCGCGATGATCTGGACAGCTATGATTACGGCCCGGTGTTCGGCCTGGTGCTGCATAGCAGGCGGCTTCAGTTTGGTATCCACTACTATTATGGGCTGAATGCCATTGCGGCGAACGACCGGTCGCGTACGCTGTTGGGCAACGCGGCGAACCAAACTATCCAAGTGAGCATCCAACGGAAGCGGTTGCGTAGAAAACGCTAGCGGGATTTCAGCACTTCCGATGCGGGTAAGCAACCCTGTTGATCTGGAAACATAAAGCAGGTGAGGCTTCCGATAATGTTTTGCTACTTACTACGGATAGAGTTCCTACTCATCGGGCAATCTGTCCGCTTCATGATCATTTTGCATCACACATGTTCCAATTCTATTGAGCTTTGCATCAATAAATAATAATATGTCATGAAAAGGAATGTTTTAAAATGGGTGCTAATGTTGGCCGTATGCGGCCTGACCACCGGCGCATTCGCGCAATCGAAGCTCACCGATGAACAGAAAGAGGAACTGCTTGCCAAGATGGAGCAATACCGAGCCGAATTGAATCTTTCGGACGAACAGCAGGAAATGGTGAAATCAATCAATACCGCATACTTCGAAGGACTGGCCGGGCTCAAGGCATCGGAAGGTTCCAAGTTGTCGAAGTTCAAAAAGTACCGAACGCTCAGCGAAACACGCGACGAGCAAATGAAGCAGGTACTTGACAAGGATCAGTACAAGCGATACAAGGAGATGCAGAAAGAAATGAAGGGTGAACTGAAAAGCCGCCGGAAATGATGAAACCGAAGGGATACATCCGTTTGGCACTGTTGATAGTGTTGCCATTTCTTCCGTTTGGTGGATGTGCTGGCGAGGCACCCGATCCGGCATCCCGTTATCCATGGGGAAATTGGCTGGATTGGGAGCGCCTTGTTGACTGGGACACGTTGACAGTGGGCGGTCGTGCACGCACGTTCAACGTGCACCTGCCACCCCAGTATGGAGAAGGCGATAGCCTGCTCCCGCTGGTCATCGGGTTGCATGGGACGGGAGGCAGCGCGGTACAGTTTGCCCGTAACTACCATTTCTCGGAGAAAGCCGACGAAGCGGGATTCGTGGCGGTGTACCCCAATGGTGTCAGGAGCGATGGCCGTCTCGGCATACGGACGTGGAATGCCGGATCGTGCTGCGATTTTGCGATGCGCGAAAACGTGGACGATGTGGGGTTCATCAGCGCACTCATCGACCGATTGCTCAACGAATACCACATAGACACCAAACGCGTCTACGTGGCCGGGATGTCCAACGGCGGCATGCTCGCCTACCGATTGGCCGCGGAGATACCTGAAAAGATCGCGGCGATAGCGCCCGTGAGCTGCTCGATGGTGTTCGACCCACCGGCCGAACAGTCCCGCCCTGTCCCTATCATCCACCTGCACTCCGTATTGGATGAGATCATTCCCTATAGCGGCGGAACCAATTCGTTGGGCTATCATTTTCCGCCTGTTGATTCGGTACTAAACGTATGGGTAGCGCGTAACGGCTGCTTGCCCGCCCCACAGGTAACGGAGGGAGTGGGTTACACGGTGAAACAATGGGTAGATGAATCGGGTAGTCCGTTTGTGGTGCACTACCTCACCGAGGATGGTGGCCACTCCTGGCCGGGCGGCGAACAGGCACGACCCCAGGCTGCGCCGCCGTCGCAAGCCATCGATGCCAACGAATTGATGTGGGAGTTTTTTGAGCGATTACGCATTCCATGACGTAGATCCGAATTGATCAACCTTTATTGCCGTCTTGTCTCTGAATTTATCGGAAGCTGAGATGAGAATATGGCTAGGTGCGGTAATCCGCCCGCGTTCCCTGAGTATCCTGCAGCAACAGCACCAGGAAATCGTACCAAAATCAATAAGCTAGAGGAGAGATATATCGAAGAGGAAGTAGGGAGTGACCTATCCCAAAAATGCCATCAACGATATAACGATTAGCTACAGTGAAACAGATGAAAGTCGAACCCGATAATTAATTTGTTGTTTTTGTAGGTGCTTATTTTTAGCAAATTATAACAAAAGAAAAGAGGCGACTAACTTTGTTAATCGCCTCATTTTCGAAGTAGAGGCAAGTTTACAAATGTCGAACTTTTTGGAAGATTATGAAGCCATATTAAATGCAACGAATTTGATCGAATAATTAAATAAGCTGAATATCATATTTCAATCAACCCGCCTGTTTCACTCTCTCAAGTGGCGTCTGCTGCCCACATGCGGAATAAACACGCTTTCCAATACAGAATGATGCATAGGTTAAAGCTGTAGAAGACGAATTATCCTTCCAGGATTTTCCTCTTTTCCAGGTATTCTTCTTTGGTGATTTGGCCTGAGGCAAAGCGCTTTTTTATAAGATTAAGCGGTGTACCTTTCGTCGTTCTTTGGCCAGGGATATTGTTCTAATCTTTTCAATCAAGATGCTTCTTTTGTCGTCAAGTAATTGCAGGCCGATCAATAGTAACCTTTCCTTCAGTTGCTGAAGTTGTTCATCTGTGAGGTCCTGGCGAATCTCTACCACTCCCAAATCTACCAAAACATCGTGTAGGCCAAGCTTGCTTAGTGCCTCCCTGACCATCAGCCTGCACCTGTGGCTGACCATGTATTTGATATACAGTGCCACTAAGATAGGAGGATGAAACGTTGCATGGAAGCTATTTTATGATGCAAACAGGTGTTGGAACCTGTCACATGGGCGAACAAAAAAGAAGCTGCCCCGCCATTAACTGGGACAGCTTTTTCTACAATAAGCACTAGACCTGTCCGAATTTTATTCGCTTGCGGCCTGTTTGTTGACAAAGTTTTCAGCAATCGCTGTCAGTGCCATATCCGTTGCCTTCTCATTGTCCAAGGTGTCCTGCAACAACTGTTCCACGTCGGAATGCCCCATGACATGGGCAAAAGTCCGTAAACTTCCATAGGTTGCTATCTCGTAGTGCTCCACTTTCTGGGCAGCGATGATGAGTGCTGCATCACGTACAAGCGTACCCTTATCCGTGTCGTCAATGATACTCTCCGCCTCTTCCAGCAAACCCGCCATGGCCTCACATTTTTTAGCGGCCGCCCGTTCATCGAGCAGTCCAAATACCTGCTCCAATGCCGTGATATGGGTTTCTGTTTCGCCGGTATGCTTTTCAAATGCCGCTACCAGTTCCTTGCTCGTGGCCGCTTTCTTCATTTTGGGCAAGGCTTTCATCAGGTGCTTTTCGGCCCAGTAAATGTCTTTCAGTTCATCCACAAAAAACTTATGAAAATCAGAGTCTTCCATCCTGCCGGTCTTTCCTGTAGGTTTAGCTGATTTGGGAGCCGCCTTTGCGGTACCCGTTGTTTTTGCATTTGTTTGCATGTTCTTTTATTTTAATCATCTTTATTAATGATCGTACATAGTAAATAACTGTCGGCAACGCCATTTGTTTACCGCCCGTCGATATATATTTTCATCATCGTTGGCCTGATGCCACCAGCAGCAGATTACCCTAACAGACCAATCCATTCGTCCTTGGTTCCGAAATAAAATTTTGATTTCCAGTTAATTTACGCTATTTTTACACAAAAGGAGGCATAAGAAATAACAAAAAAGGTAACCATCTCCACACTTCCAGTTTGGTTATTCTTGAAAGTCATGCAAACAAAAGGCTCAGCTGTAGAACCGGCGGCCATGACTCACCTTGACAACGCAAACACGCCCCACTTTTGATTCACGAAATAGGTTGCGTTATTGCACCCTAATCACCAACGAATATGGCAACAACAATCCCCGATTACATCATTGCCATTGGCGCGTCCGCCGGTGGACTGGAGGAAATCAATACCTTCTTCGACCATACGCCCCTTGACGGGGTCGCGTATGTCATTGTCCAGCATTTGTCCGCAAACTTCAAAAGCCGCATGGTCGAATTACTGTCGAAGCACAGCAAGCTGGCCGTCATGGAAGCCGAAAACGGAATGATGGTAAAAACCAATGAGGTATACCTCATTCCCAACAACAAATTCATGACCATCCGCGGTGGGCGCTTGTATTTGGAGAGCAAAGAAGACATAGCCGGGCCGCACCTCACCATCGATATGTTCTTCGGCTCCCTCGGGGCGGATATTGGCCCCAGGGCAATCGGTGTCGTCCTGTCGGGGTTAGGTTCCGATGGCACCCAGGGCAGTATGGCCATCAAGAAATCTGGGGGGATGGTCCTCGCCCGCAATCCGGAAAACTCACAATTCAGCAGCATGCCTTCCAATGTAATTGCCACCGGGTTGGTCGATCAGGTACTGGATCCCGAAAAAATGCCGAAAGCCATCGAGCAATACGTAACACATCAGCTCAGCAAAAAAACAGACCATCAAGCAAATGAGAAATACCTCATCGACATCGCCGACCTAATCAAGGAACGCTCCTCGCTGGATTTTACCGATTACAAAAGGACCACACTCATGAGGCGTGCACTGAGGAGGGCCGCGCAAAACAACTTCGAGTCCCTGGAAAACTATGTGGAATTCCTGCGGAGAACACCGCAAGAGGTGGAAATCCTGGCCAAGGATTTCCTGATCAGCGTGACTTCGTTTTTCCGGAACATGGAGGCATTTGATTTCATCAAAAGCCGGATATTGCCCGATATCCTGAAAAGGCTTCGGGCGGGGGAACCGCTGAAAATGTGGGTGGCAGGTTGCGCCACCGGCGAGGAGGCTTATTCCCTGGCCGTATTGATCGCTGAGCAGGAAACATGGGATCCAGAGCGAAACCCCGTGAAAATTTTTGCCACGGACATTGACGAAGAGGCATTGCTGCGCGCCGGGAATGGCGAATATCCCCAGGATATCGAAAAAGATGTGTCCGCGGACCGGTTGGAAAAATTTTTTATAAAAAAAGACGACCATTACAGGGTCTCTCCAGCGATACGGAAGATGGTCATCTTCGCGAAGCACGATCTGAGCAAAAATCCACCCTACTGCAACATGGATTTCATCAGTTGCCGTAACCTCTTGATCTACATGAACCCATCCTTGCAGGAAAGGGTGTTCAACATGTTCCTATTTGGCCTTAAAATGCAGGGTTATCTATTTTTGGGCGCCAGCGAAACCCCCGTCCCCATCAGCGCTTCCTTAGAGGAGACACATAAAAAATGGCGGATATACAGAAACCTCAAGGCCCGGAAATCAGTATCCCTTGACATGCTTGTTTTGCCCGAAATGCCCGGGCAACAACGGACAAATGGTCTGGTCAGGGAAGAAAACCCCATCAATTCCAACCAAGGCCTGCTTGAGCTCATGCACCACGAATTGGCGTCCCAAATGGACTACCTCGTTGTCTGCCTCGATGACGAACATCGGGTGCTGAAATCCTATGGCGATTCGTCCAAATTCCTGCACCAGGAGAATTTCAACTCGGATATCCTCACGCTCATGCCAAAACCACTTGCATTGGCATTCGGCACGTTGCATGCACGTGTCATGCAAACCAACCAGCGAGCTTCCGTAGACGGCATCGTCATCCATCATGGGGATGCACCGACGACCGTGAGCCTGTCCATCAGTCCGCTTACCCGTATTCTAGACAAGCAACGGTTTGTGGTGGCTACGTTCTGTGAAGACCGATCCAATGTATCCTTCCCTGGTAAGCGTCCGGTATTTGATGAGAAAGCGTATTACGACCAATACCTGCTGGACCTTGAAGCGCAGCTGAAAGAAGCCAAAGAAAAGCTCAAAACCGTTTACGAGATGCTGGACACCTCCAATGAGAACCTGCAATCGTACAATGAAGAGCTGATTTCCGCTAACGAGGAAATGCAGAGCACCAATGAGGAGATGCAATCGGTAAATGAGGAACTCCATACCATCAATTCGGACTACGAGCTGAAAAACAGGGAATTGCTCGAACTCAATGATGACCTGAATAATTATTTTCGCAGCAACATTACTGGCCAGCTATTCGTAAACAGGGATTTATTGTTGATGAAATTTTCGCCCGGTGCCATCGACCAAATGAATTTACGTGAAACCGACATTGGCCGGCCACTCCACCATATTTCAAGTAACATCAAATTTGATACGATAATAAGTGATATCAACGCGGTGATTGCCAAGGGAAACGTGTTGACCAAGGAAGTCGAAAAAGCAGACGGCAAATGGTACCAAGTGATGACGATGCCGTATTTACAGGCACACAACCAGATTGCCGGGGCCATCGTTACATTCAACGACATCACCGAATTGAAAATACTGCAGCTGGAACTGGATGAAAGGAATGAGCGTCTGCAACGCATCAATGCAGACCTGGAAAACTTTGTGCATATCGCTTCGCATGACCTGTTGGGTCCGTTGGGAAATGTCGAATTGGGCATTACCATCATCAATCAGAAAGTCACCGATCCGGCATTGAACGAATACCTGCAGGTCATCAACCGATCCATACGGAAATTCAGCTCGCTTATCAAGGATATAGGTCACGTCGCTAAAATCGAAAGTGAACCCATCACCGCCGAACAGGTCGACCTGGAGGAAATCATCGATCATATCGAATGGAGCCTAGAAAACAAAATTAACCTATCAGGAGCGGTCATCCTGCGAGATTTTGAAGTCAGCCACTGCTTTCTCTCAAAAAACAACCTGAGGAGCGTGTTGTACAACCTGATTTCGAATGCGATTAAATTCAGAAGTGCGCAAGCCCCCATCATCCGGATCAATACACGTAAGGACGCCGAATACATGGTGTTGACAGTTTCTGACAACGGAATCGGGATAGCAAAGACGAATACCGAAAAAATCTTCGACGTCCACGGGAGAGTCAACCAGGAGATCGAAGGTAACGGCATTGGCCTCTACCTGACCAAACGGATCGTAACGGCGGCAAGAGGGAAAATCACGGTAGATAGCGAGCAGGGAAAAGGGAGCACATTTACATTATACCTGAAAACTGCGGATCAACAGGATTAAACCATGGGAAAGAAAATATTGATTGTGGATGACGATACTGAGCTACAATTTCTGCTCGCCCAAATCCTGGGGGATGCCGGTTATCAAACCTGTTGTCTCCGTAATGGCAAATCGGTTATTGAAACCATGGCTAAATTTTCCCCCGATCTGGTTTTACTTGATGTGAAGATAGGGAATATTGACGGCCGCACCCTGTGCAAGCGCATCAAGCAAACCGCTGGGATGGAAGTAATCCCGATTATACTGGTATCCGCAGTTGACAACCTTTATGCGTCATTGGACAAAGAGGGAGGTCCCGACGATATTATCCTGAAACCTTTTGATCTTGATGATTTCTTGAAAAGAGTCCGCGTTTTTTTAACGTGATATCTTAACAGAAATCGTTGCAGGATTTTGATATGAATATTGGGACGAAGTTAAAAACCACCCATGGTGCTTTCGCGGTATCTCCGCAACACAAGCCCTAACCAAAATGAAAATCCGGGCCGATTTAATTTTTTCTAAACAATACTTTTGCAAGCTTGTTTCCTTTAATGGGCAAATAATCCGATCTGCAAATTAAAATGTTGTTCAGATGAAGGCGGAAAAGCTACCCATTGTACGTTTCGCACCCAGAGGCGCAGATAGCTTCTACGAAGCTGTAACAGAGAAAGTCTCCGCCTATTTTGAAAAGAATCAGCTTTCACCTTATGCAAATACAACCATGTGGATAAAGACATACTTCATGTTACTGCTTTACGTGGTGCCCTATGTCCTGATGGTTACGGGCCAGGCAGCTGGTAATTATTGGCTGT
>NZ_JBHTDN010000013.1:0-81677 GCF_042666505.1 Parapedobacter sp. GCM10030251
GTGAATAACACCGAAGCAGCCTGCAATCATTCTGCACTAGTTGTTGCCGAAGTTGTGTAGGTATTGTTGCCGATTATTGTGTACTCTTATTTGCCAAAAGTTGTGTATTCTTATTTACCGATTACAGCTGGGGAGGATCTGTCTTTTTTGCCGTCCAATTTTTGAGGCAAAAAATGGGAACGGCGTACCGCTCCCGTAAAACTCAACTGTCTACAATCATTTTATCATGCCCGAATAGCAAGTGTATAGCCTCTTTTAGCTTCGGGTTACATTCTTCCCTGTCTGCATACTCAACAAGGCAGTTTATTAGAAATATGGCATTGTGACCGTCAAAAAGTTGGTCAGAAAATACCCGTGTGCTACGGTGTAACGTGACGTTATACCGCTTTAAAACCTGTTCGGTATTGTTAACCAAGCTAAACCAGTAATCAGCGGTTAGAAACGTTCTTTTAGCCCAAATACTGCGTATATATTCCTCCTGCTCTCTGAAACGTTCCGCTTCCTGCTGTACAAAGACGGTCAAGTCTTTAAGGTTTTGGGGGAATAGCTTAGCAAGTAAATACCCTCTTTCTACATTGTTCATGTCGTTTAATGCTTTCATGTCGTTATATTTTTTTAGTGTTAATCTTCTGCAATTTTATAATGGCACATTCGGGGCAATGCTCGGCGGTTGTTATCTGTTGTATTGCACCCCTTTCACCGCTTAGCGATACTACTTTTATCCGTATCATGCCCGTATCATGTTTTAGGGTCGCTCTATAAGTTTCTATTATCATGGTTTTGATTTTATGATAGGCGACCACCTTTGCAGGTGGTCGCCTGTGGGTTAGGAATTGTAAAATACATGACCGCTATCGCTCCAATAGTCACCGCAAAACAGGTCACGGGCATAAGCCTCATAATCGAAGTACGTTTTTGCAAATTCGGGCAAGTCCATTTGCTCTACCTGTTCATAGGCAAAATCTTCCTCGTCCTTGTATTCCCCTATGTAGTCATCGTCAAAGTCGCTTATTAGGTCGTCAATATCGCCCTCGGACAGCTTACGGTGTCCATTGTCGCACCATATTAGAAATGCCTCTTTTCGGGTTTCGTCCATATCTTCCAAAGCCTCCAAAACCTCAAATATGCTATCGCTTATCCAACATTCGCCGATTAAGCCGTTTGGGATATTCTCGTAGTCTTGGAACATAAATTCGGGGTCTTCCTCGTCATCGTGTAGCTCCCTGCAAGCATCGTAAAATTCTTCCTTGTCCGTATAATCGGAGAGCTTTAGCCATTCTCCGAAGATTGAACCGTCATTATATTTTCCGTATGTGCCGACATATACGCTTGCTTCCGATGTGTTTATTTGATGCGTCATTTCTTTACAGTTTTGAATTAATTTTTTTGATTTATTCGGCAATGAGAGGAGGTGCTGTTGTTTTGTTTCAATACCATTTCCAATGCTTATTTTCCTCATGCCTGACATTTTTTTTATTCGTGTAAAGAGCCGGAGTATGCTATGTTTCGTTTCGGGAGCAAGTCAAGGTTAGTGTTTAGGGCGACACAAGGTTTTGGGAAAAAAATACACCCAACGGGCTGGAGATTTTTTTTCCAAACGTGTCTTGACCTTGGGGCGACAGAAACACGGGTTACCTTTGCTCCATGAAACGTGAACAATAGGCATACTCGCTTTTTAGGCATAACCAAACGTGGAAGTAATGAGGATAGCATTGCCGAAATGGTTCTAAACAGGCAGACTATGCCAAGTAATTCAACCCAAAGACATATTCAAAGAGCCATTCCATCATATCTATAAGTTTGTTCGTGATGCGGATTATTCCGCTCGGTTAACAAGCAAAATAGAGTTGAAGATGGAGAAAGAAAAAGCGAACGATTTAACCCCCGAAAGAGTTAAGCAAATCTTGAAAAAGAAAGGAACGGAAGTCGATTTAGAGGAAGCGCAAGCTATTATGGAGTTTGTCAAGAAGATAGCTCACATTGCAGTTAACCAGTATTTAAGAGGAAAACTTTAATCTAATGAACAAGGAAAACTGTTGTGATGAGAAAGGCAGATTTATACATACGTGTATCGACAGACGAGCAAGCGGACAAGGGATATTCACAACGTGACCAAGAAGACCGTCTAAGAAGATATTGTGAGATAAAAGGCATTCCGGTAAGGGATGTGTACGTAGAAGACCATTCGGCAAAATCTTTCAAACGTCCAGAGTGGCAGAAATATTTATCCAACCTACGTAAAACAAAGAACAACAAAGCGGGGTCAATAATATTATTTACCAAATGGGATAGGTTCAGTAGGAACGCAGGGGATGCGTACCAAATGATTAACCAGTTACGGACACATGGCGTTGAGCCTGTTGCGATAGAACAGCCCTTAGACCTTACCATTCCCGAAAATAAAATCATGCTTGCGTTCTATCTTGCTTCACCGGAAGTTGAGAACGACAGGCGTGCATTAAATGTCTTTCACGGAATGCGTAGGGCGAAAAAAGAGGGGCGGTATATGGGTACTGCTCCATTGGGATATGCCAATAAGATAACAGAGGGCAAAAAGAAGTTCATTGCACCCCATGATTTTGAAGCACCGCTTTTAAAATGGGCGTTTGAACAAATCGTTTCTAATAACTTCAATACCGAACAGATATGGAAAATGGTTCGGGAGAAAGCCGATGGAAAAGGTCGGTTCAGCAAAAATAACTTTTGGGTAGCCGTCCGAAACCCCTTGTACTGTGGCAAAATATTCATTCCTCCCTACAAAGAGGAAAAGGGATATTTTGTCAAAGGACAGCATGAGCCATTAATCAGCGAAAAGACGTTTGCGGATGTACAGGATATTCTCGATGGGAGAAAGAGGGTTGTAAAGCCTAAAATCGTGGCTATGGACAATCTACCGCTTAGAGGGTTTATTAAATGCCCTAACCCTAATTGTAATAGGATGCTCACAGGAAGTGCCTCAAAGGGCAAGATGGGCAATTACTATTACTACTATCATTGCACTTCCTCCTGCGGAGTACGGTTCAAAGCCGAAACCGCCAATGAGGCTTTCTTAAAACAGCTACGGTATATGTCGCCAAAAGAGGGTATGGTCGATGTTTTTATCGAAGCCTTTATAAAAGACTTCAATAACAAGACCAAAGCCCAAAACACGGAACGGGCAAATATCATAGGTGAGATTGATGCGTTGAACAAACGCTATCAAAATGCGCTTTTAAAAAATGCCGATGGAGAAATGGCAGATGACGATTTCCAAGAAGTAAAGAAATTGACCAAAGGAAAGATTGAGGTTTTGGAAAGAAGATTAAACGACTTGGCAGTAGTAGGAACGGAGATTAAAGACTTGTTAGCATCCACCTTAAAAAAGGTCGCAAACATTGATAGACGCTATGAAAACGGCGATATTGAGGAAAGAAGACTTATTGTGAGTTCGATGTTCCCCGATTTTTTGGAATTTGACGGAACACAACATCGAACTCCGAGGCTAAATTCTGCGATTGCTCTTATCTATCAGAATAACAGCAAGTTACAAGGCAAAAAAAATGGGACAAGTCTATCGTTTTTAGACTTGTCCCAAGACGTGATCCCGCTGGGATTCGAACCCAGGACCCATACATTAAAAGTGTATTGCTCTACCAGCTGAGCTACGGAATCAATCTTTTTAAGAGAGAGCGCTTTTCCTTTTTTGGAAAGTGGTGCAAAGATAGGATTATCGACTTTATCGTCCAAAATAAATTTCAGATAATTTTCCATCGTTAACAACTCCTTTTAAATCAATGAGTAATATTTCCATTTTTAAGCAGATAACTTTTTCCTGGCTTGTATCATGCGATCAGCTCCCTGCAGGTCCTGGTGCAACTGCACATCCATGAACCCTTTTTTTCGTAGTAAGTCACATACCTCAACGCCATAATTCCGGTTGATTTCAAAATAAAGCTTTCCCCCTGGCCGAAGATGCTTCAATGCAAAAGCGGAAATATGTTCGTAAAATAACAAAGGAGTATGATTATCGACAAAAAGGGCCAAATGAGGCTCGTGGGCCAACACATTTAGATGCATCTCTCGTTGCTCTTGTTCGGTAATATAAGGTGGATTGCTTACAACGATGTCATATCGTTGATCCGCTTGGAAAACCACATCCCATTCGAGAATATCCGCTTGTATATATTCAATGGACACGCCTTGGTTGTCGGCATTTTGCTTCGCGACTTGCAAGGCGTCTTTAGAGATATCCAACCCATATAGCGTCGCACAAGGAAGAGCACTTTTAAGGGCAATAGCGATGCACCCGCTTCCGGTACCAATGTCGATGATGCTGGGACAACCGCCATCAATCAACTGTTGTTCATTGATAATAAGCTGAACTAATTCTTCGGTCTCCGGCCGGGGAATTAACACAGATGAATCAACTACTAGTTTCATTCCCCTAAACCAAGCGTACCCTAAGACATACTGTATGGGTTCCGCCTTTTTTAGTGACGATAATGCTTCGAGTAATCCATTGATCCGTACATCGTCAACAAGTTCCTGTTTACGCAGGAAATAATCGTGCTTAGACCATCCTAAGTGATCTTCCAAAAGAAGAAGATAAAGTTGCCGGACCTCACCGGCATCATAAAGTTGTGTCAGCTCATTTAAAAATTGCTCTTCAACGCTTGCTATACTTCGCATCGCACAAAAATACAGGATACCTCGGGATCGGCCAAGTACGATTGTGGACTATGCAATGTTGGCTTTGTTTGCAGCCGTTGTATAGGGGAAACCAAAACGTTATGCATCCACATTGTTAATAAATCAATATTGCTATTTTTGTTTTACAGTTTTGGTTTTACAGTCATGCGACGATATCTTTAACTGCATACGTTTCACAGTAAGATATCGTCCGCGTTATCAAAATAATAGGTTATGAAGACAACCCCTGAACATGACAAACGAATCGCGAAAATGACATTTGCATCGGTATATCCGCATTATGTTACCAAAGTGGAGGGTAAAAGCCGGACAAAGGAGGAACTGCATCAGGTAATCGAATGGCTGACTGGCTTTGACGGCAAAAAGCTCCAAAAACTCATCGACGAGAAAGTAACTTTTGAAACTTTCTTTGATGAAGCCAAATTGAATCCAAATGCACACCTGATAACAGGCGTAATCTGTGGCTATCGGATAGAAGAAATTGAAAATCCATTGACCAAAAAAGCAAGATACCTGGATAAGCTGATTGATGAATTGGCAAAAGGGAGAAAAATGGAAAAGATTTTACGCCAATGATTACGTAGATCGGCATTTCCGAAAATGTCGGTGTTGCTTTCTTTCATCCTCCCGGTATCCTGCCGACCCACCGGAAATTTTTCCTGACTTTGTGGATGACACCTCCCTTAGCGACCTTAGGACCTTAGATCGTTGCGGTTGCTATAAACGGCTGCGGCAATCACCTATCCTTAATCCAAGAGATACGGTTGCCGTTAAATTTTATACTTTTGGGCCGTGCGAAGGATTCCCATTTATAAGAAGAATACATGATGAGATATTTCTACGTAGTTATTTTCGCTTTTACGTATTTTTTTTCCCGTGCTCAGGACGAGCGAAAAGAGGTGGTTACTTTTGAAGATGCCTATAAACGGGTCTATCATATCACCAAACTCAGCGGAGATAATATCAAAATAGACGGAAAACTAGACGAAGATATCTGGCAGAACACGGGACAATGGTCGCAAAAGTTTTCTCAGGTCATTCCATTCGAACGTGTATATACACCGTCTTGGACACGAATGAAAATTTTCTATGACGATCAAAGCATCTATATCGGGGTCTATTGCAAAGACCAACACCCGGAGACCATGAACGCCTTCATCGGAAATAGGGATGACAACAGCAACGGCGATCTAATCAGCATCGCATTTGATACGTATCACGATTATCGCGTAGCCCCGGAGTTCAACATCAACCTGGGTGGGAATAAAACAGACCTGACGGTAACGGACAAACTTTCCGTCAACCTGAGCTGGAATGCAGTTTGGGAAGGAAGGACCCACGTAAACCCAGCCGATTCGAGCTGGACGGCAGAACTCCGTATCCCCTTCAGCCAATTAAGATATAATCAAAAAAATACAGACGGAATATGGGGATTGCATATTAGGCGCATCATCCGTCGAAATAATGAGGTTCAGAACTGGAGTTTGATCCCTATTAAGAACAACGGCCATGTTTTTTCGTTCGGAGAAATGCATGGTATGACCGATTTACCCAAACCTCGAGGGATGGAATTTGCGCCTTACATCATGGCCAAACACATCAATGAGCCACAAATACCCAGAAGTCCTTTTCAGAAAGGTAGTCAATGGGGTGGAAACGCGGGGCTCGACGCCAAATTTGCTCTGCAGGATTTTACGTTGGATTTAACGGTTAACCCGGACTATGGCCAAGTAGAGTTGGATCCATCTGTGATGAACCTTTCGGCTTATGAAGTATTCTATGAGGAAAAGAGACCCTTTTTTTTGGAGGGAAGGCACATTTTGGAATTCGACAACAACGAAGAGGGAATGATGTTTTATTCAAGGAGGATCGGTGCTATGCCCTCCTACCAGCCCCAGGGAATCGACAACATTGACAACTTTACGAGCACACCTAAATTCATTCCGATCATCGGAGCCCTAAAATTGACAGGAACGAATCGTAACGGACTCACGATTGGACTTCTGGAGAGCGTCACCGCACAGACCTTTTCTAACGTCAGACGTAATGGTATATTCGATAGCGAAATGACGGAACCACTAACCAACTATACCGTTGCACGGGTTCAGAAAAACTGGGATGGAAATACGCTATTGGGTGGGATGGTGACAGCGGTAAACCGGAAACTGACCGAAGAACATTTGCAAGATGCAATGATTGGAAATGCGTTCACCGCTGGATTAGATTTTACCCAGTATTTTGCCAATCGTCTCTATTACATCGATATGAAGGGCATGTTCAGCACGCTCCATGGGTCACCCAGCGCGCTGTTAAAAACAAAAACAAATGCAGCGCATTACTTCCATCGCGAATCGGGAGCCCGATACCTGGATCTCAACCCCAGTAGCCGCTCGATGCAAGGAACAGGCGGTTATATTAAGGTCGGCAAAAAAGGGAATGCACAATGGAATTTCTCACAAATATACAGCTGGTCCTCACCCGGATTTGACCTCAATAACGTGGGGTACATGAAGCAATCGGATTACATGCTGAACGAATCAGAAATTGCCTTCCGAAAAACCGATCCCTGGGGGCCGTTTCGCTTTGCTGGCATCAACATGACGCAGAAAAATGTCTGGAATTATGGCGGCGACGCCATCAATAACGACGTGGCGATCCGCTGGCGCAGTCTAAGCATCGCACACCGGATCGAAATGGATGTAAAGGAGACCTTCAGTTGGAACACCGTAGACAGCCGTAGGCTACGCGGCGGGCCGGATATGCGGTATAATGCAAATTTCGCAACCAACATCAGTGTGAATTCCGATCGAGCCAAGAGAGTGGTATATAAATTGGTTTACGACGGCCGACATTACCTGGCCGAGCAGACCGGATACAACCAAATCCATCCAAGCTTGATTTTCCGAATCGGCGATCACATGCGCCTGACGGGGCAATTCGATTATGCCTGGAATGACGATAACCTGCAATATGTGAGCAGCGTCCAACCTCCGGACGGTTCGGATGGAGAAACGGAATATGTGATGGGCCGAATGAAACAGAAAACGTACGGCGTAACGGTTAATATGCAGGTAAACGTTACACCCGATATTTCGATCCAGTATTACGGTTCTCCATTTACGTCGGTCGCCAGATACGACCAATTCAAACTGGCAACGGATACCCGGTCGAAAACCTATTCCGATCGATTTTATCAATTCGCGGAAAGCGAGATCAGTCTGACTGATGGTCTGTATGTCGTCAATGGAGATAATGGCCAGCTATCGTTCAAAAATCCCGACTTCAGTTTTAATGAGCTCCGTTCCAACCTGGTCGCCCGTTGGGAATACCTCCCCGGCTCGACGCTGTACCTGGTGTGGCAACATAACCGTTCCTACCAGGACGCTATCTACGAACCGGGATGGGACGGCAACTTGGATCGGATGTTTGCCTTGCCAGCCACGAATACATTCATGATGAAAGTCAGCTACTGGTTTAACCGCTGATACCGCGATTTCCTAGATGATTCCATGCAACGGCCCACCGGCCGCTCCCATTGCATCGACCCGCTTTTCAACTTCGGGATCTTTAATCAACTCTGGTGCGTGATGAGGTTTTTTACGCGCATCGATAATCAGCGGCCCCCGGCATCCCCAATGTTTATGCTGAACGAAGCTTCCCACGCCATGAATATCATGCGATGGATTACTGCGCGTAAAAGCAATCCAAACCAGGTTGTTCACGTTAGCAGCTGTAAATCCGGCGTCATCGCAAAGGACCATCAAGGCAATGCCGGACAGATCTTGATCCTTAACCTCGTCGCACCATGTTTCAATACCGCCGGTTTCATTCTTCTCATCGGTATAAGCGGGTGCTTCGACGGCCAGAATACCCGGTAAAGCTAGCTTACAGTCTTGAAACGGCTGGGGTAATTGAAAGCCCCCCGGCAGTTCGTTCCATAAAACCCGCTTCGTACCACCGGCGGCCGCAAAAACCACCTTGGAACCAGCATTCAGCCCATCACCCGAATAATCCAGCGTGTCAATGGTGGTCTGGGTATGAAAATGCAGATCACGACCGAAATCCATCCGCTCTAACAGGTGCTTAAGGAAACCGGGAATGTCGTGGATATCGAGCTGCGGATCGTCCTCATATGCCGTAATAAAAAGGTATTTGGCTAAGCTCAATTGATTTTTGCCCAGTATCTGATTGGCAATCGTGAGAATTTCCTGAGGCCGGTCGGTGTTGAGATAGGGCGTATACCGTTCACTTCCGATAGCAAAAAGCAAGGGGTGCACACCTGCCGCATCCACGGCATGGACGGCATGGAGGCCGTTTATTTCCTGTGGAATGGCCGAACCGGTGATCTCGTGGATCAACGCGCCAAAACTTGTATCTTCCTGCGGCGGGCGTCCCACCACGGTGAAGGACCAAATCGGATTGGGTCTGTGATACACCCGGTGCACGTGCATCAACGGAAACGGATGGATGAGGCTGTAATACCCCAAGTGATCGCCAAACGGACCTTCCGGTTTGTTTTCCTGGGGATAAACCGTCCCTGTAATCACAAAATCGGCATCCGCGGAAATACAAAATCCTTCTTCGTCATAAAAGTATCGGAAGCGCCGATTACCCAAAGCTCCGGCAAACGTCAATTCGGACAACCCTTCGGGCAGTGGCATCACGGCCGATAATGCATGTGCGGGCGGACCGCCTACAAAAATGCTCACCTTTAAGGGCAGCCCTAAGGCGTTGGCCTTGGTCTGGTGTACACCGATCCCTCGGTGAAGCTGGTAATGAAGGCCTACTTCGGCGTCGGTCACGTAGTCATTTCCCGTTAACTGGATACGGTACATCCCCAGGTTGGCATGCATGACTCCGGGCCGGGCGGCATCCTCGGTGTACACCTGAGGCATCGTAATGAATGCCCCCCCGTCCATCGGCCAGTTAACAATCTGTGGCAATTGGCTGATGTGGGTGGTACCGTATTGGATCGGCGCCCCGCTTTTTCTCTTCCACGGAAGCGCGGAAAGTGCTGCGGATGCGACATGGGCATAGCGTAACGGATTTCTCAACGCACGCATGGGATCGGATTTGACATCCACCAGCACCTTGATCTTGTCAAGGGTATCCCGGAACATAAACCGCGAACGGGCCAGCGTTCCAAACAAGTTGGAAACCGCCGGAAATGGACTCCCCTTGACGTTTTCAAACAGCAATGCCGGGCCCTGTGCGTCATATACGCGCATATGGATGGCAGCCATCTCCAGATAAGGATCTACCTCCTGCCGGATACGGATCAAGTGATTGTGACGCTCCAAATCGTTAACGCATTCGGCAAGGCTCTTGTATCCCATATTTATTGTGATTAATCGGACAAAGATAGCCGATCGATGTACTTAATCAATCCTATTTCTTAAATTCGCCACGGAAATACGAAAAGAGACGACAAATACCGATGCAACTCACCAAGCTCGAGATAAAGGGTTTCAAAAGTTTTGGAGATAAAATAACCATCCATTTCAACGAAGGAGTCACCGCCATCGTAGGGCCAAACGGATGCGGAAAATCCAACGTTGTGGATGCGATCCGCTGGGTACTCGGCGAGCAAAGCACCCGCATGCTGCGTTCCGAAAAAATGGAAAACATCATTTTTAACGGCACCAAAAACCGGAAAGCCGCCAACCTTGCTGAAGTATCACTTTCATTCGACAATACAAAGAACATTCTGCCCACAGAGTTTTCACAGGTGACCATTACGCGCAAACTGTACCGCAACGGCGAAAGCGAATACCGGCTCAACGACGTCAAATGTCGGCTCAAAGACATCACCGACCTTTTTCTGGATACCGGCGTTGGGGCCGACTCGTATTCCATCATCGAGCTTAAAATGATCGATGAAATCATCAACAACAAGGATAATTCGCGCCGTAACCTATTTGAAGAGGCTTCTGGAATTTCTAAATACAAGGTACGGAAAAAACAGACCCTTGGCAAGCTAAAAGATACCGAGAGTGACCTTGAACGGGTAGACGACCTCCTGTTCGAAATCGAGAAAAACCTTAAAGCGCTGGAGAACCAGGCAAAAAAAACTGAACGGTACTACCGCCTTAAGGAACAGTATAAATCATTGAGTATCACACTGGCCTCCCACCGCATTACGCATTTCAGTGAATCGCTGGCCAAGATTGAAGAGCAGGAATTGGCTCAACGCACGGAGCAGGCACGCATAAACACCGAAATTGCCAAGTTGGAAGCTCAGCTGCAACAGTTGAAACAAGATAGCCTGGCCAAGGAAAAGAACCTCGCCACCCAGCAAAAAGCGACAAACGAATACGTTGGCAAAATACGGGCTTATGAAAGTGATAAAAAGGTTAAAAACGAACAACTTCGGAACCTGCAAGATAAAGAAACCCGTCTGAGCAATGAGTTATCCCAAGATAAACAACAACTTAATCACGCACTATATAATATCAAGAGGCTCAATGAGGAGCACCTCGTCGAGCAAACCAAGTTGAACGGCATCACCGTCTCCCTGCAACAGCAAAAAGCAGAAGTAGACGAGCTCCGGGGGCAGCAACAAACCGCAAAAAACAAATTGGATGCCTCCACACGCCAACACACCGAGTTGCAAAACGAAATTTACAAGCTTGAGAAAGAAATAGCGGTGTTACGCATACAGCACGACGCGTTGGAGCAAGAAAGTGTCCGGAACATAACCGATGCTGAATCAAAGGCGTCAGAGCTTGATCAATTCAACGCGTTGGTCGACCAACTGGAGGGACAGACGGAGGCACTGCAACGGGAATATGAGGCTACCGTACAATCGGAAAACGAACTCCAGCAGCAAATCACGGACACGGAAACGGCTATTCAATCGATAAAAGACGAACTTGTCCGGGATAACCGGCAGCTCGACGCAAAGCAAAACGAATATAACTTAACGAAATCTCTGGTCGACAACCTTGAAGGCTTCCCAGAATCCATCCGTTTCCTCCGAAAAAACGCGGGATGGAAGAAACCATACCCCTTATTTTCCGATATCTTGTTTTGTCAGGAAGGGTATCGCATTGCGATCGAAAACTACCTCGAACCGTACATGAACCACTACGTGGTTCAACGCCAGGACGAAGCGGTACATGCCATACGGTTGCTGAGTGACGCCGCCCGTGGGCGGGCCAATTTCTTTGTGCTTGAGGCAGTGAGCGATGTTCCGGCAACAGGCGTTCCCCCAGCGGCCGACAGCCTGTTGATCCCCGCGTTGGACATCATCAGCGTAGAGGAACAATATCTTCCCTTGTGCCGAAGGCTCCTGCACAATGTTTTTCTGCTTCAGTCGGACGACGAAAAAGCGTTGGAAAGCAGTCTACCCACAGAAAACAGGGTCATCCTACACAAAAGTGGCAAGTTCAGCAAAAACAGTGTCGGCATGGCCGGCGGATCTGTAGGCTTATTTGAAGGGAAGCGCATTGGGCGCGCAAAAAATCTGGAAAATCTAGCGAAGGAGATTAAATCGCTGAGCAATCAAATCGCCAACCGCCAGCAAAAATTAGGGGATGATACCCAGCGCCTGGAAGGCCTGAAAAGAAGTACACAAAAAATCCGCATTGAAGAACTGGGGCTGCAGCTCAACAGGCTCAACAATGAATTGGTATCGGTAAAGACCAAGCAGGAACAATACCAGGCATTCATCGCGAACAGCCAGAACCGCAAACAGGATATCGAGCAGAAAATGGCCAACATTTCACACGAGTTGAAAGCGGCCGAACCGCGATTGGCAACGCTCCAAACCGATAAAGAACGTCAGCATGCTCTATTGCAGGAAATGCAGGGGGCCTTCCAAGAACTTTCGGAAGTGCTTACAGAAAGATCATCGGCATATAACCAAGAGAATATCCGTTTTCACCAGCAACAAAATAGAGTTTTCAGTATCGATAAGGACCTGGAATACCGCGAAAGCTTACGAGAAACTTACGAGACACGGATTGCGAAAAACACCGCGGAATACGAACAGGTACAGGCCGGTATCAAAGACACGCTTCAGCACGTCGATCATTCGGATGAGGATCTGATTGCCATGTATGCACAAAAAGAAGCCTTCGAGAAGGGGTTGCAAGACGTAGAAGAAGATTACTATGCATCACGGGGCAAAATCAATGAAACCGAAGAGCACATTACCCGCCTGCGACGGCAAAAAGAACAAGTCGACTTTTTATTTAATGAACTGCGGGACAAAAAGACGAATCTCAAACTTGATCTCAACGCGTTGAAGGAACGTCTCTCGGTTGAATTCTCCATCGACATTGCCGAATTGATGTCCGGCGACGAAGCTAGCGAACGGGACGCGCAGTTGCCGGAACCGGAGGAAGACGAAGAAACCTTACGTTTTAAAACCGAAAAGTTACGAAAACAACTGGACGAATTCGGCAGCATCAATCCGATGGCGATGGAAGCTTACCAAGAGATGAACGAGCGTTATACCTTTATTGTCAAGGAAAAACAAGATCTGTTGGATGCGAAAAACTCCCTATTGGAAACCATACAGGAGATAGACGATACCGCACGGGAAAAGTTCATGGAAGCCTTCACCAAGGTCCGCGAAAATTTCATCAACGTATTCCGCTCATTGTTCAATGAAGAGGATACGTGCGATCTTATTTTGAGCAATCCCGAAAGCCCGCTGGAGTCCGACATCGATATCATGGCCCGCCCCAAAGGTAAGCGGCCACTTTCCATAAACCAGCTTTCCGGCGGCGAAAAAACGTTAACGTCAACTGCCCTTCTGTTCTCGCTGTACCTCCTCAAACCAGCCCCCTTCTGTATTTTCGATGAAGTGGATGCTCCGCTGGATGACACAAATATCGATAAGTTCAACAACATCATCCGCAAATTTTCAAATCAGTCTCAGTTCATCATCGTGTCGCATAACAAACGCACCATCGCCAGCACGGACATCATCTACGGTGTAACTATGGTCGAACAGGGCGTGTCGCGCGTAGTGGCCGTGGATATGCGGGAAGTTGCGTAACGAACCCGAAGCGGCCGATTAGTTATATCGATTGGCGTAGTCTACCGGCGACAAGCCCGCAATCCGTTTGAAGACATCCCTGAATGCCTTCGGGTCGACATACCCCACGTCATACATCACTTCAGCCACCGTTTTTCGGCCGGTTTCCAATTGCTTCTTCGCAGCCTCTATTCTAACCCGCTGGATATACTCCACCAAGGTATTGGCGGTTACTTTCTTGAACCGTCGCTCGAAGGTACGTCGTCCGATACCGAATTTATCGGCCAGCATGTCAACCGTAAGCCGGTTAGCGTAGTTCTGCTCGATGTATTCCTGGATTGCCAGGATGAGATCATCACCATGGTCTTTCTGCCCTTTAAAAACGCTGAACGGCAACTGGCTGTTCTTCTCGATGTCCAGCAGGAAAAACTTGGAGGCGATGATGGCCATCTCGCGCGACGTGTATTTCTCGACCAAATATAAGAGTAAATTCCAATACGTACTGGCCCCACCACTCGAATACAGTCCCTTCTGATGGGTGATTACCCGGTCATCTGCCAGCTGTATTCCCGGGAAACGTGCCCGGAATTCATTGGCAAACAACCAATGGGTGGAGCACGATTTACCGTCCAGTAATCCGGTAGAAGCCAGCAAAAAAGCACCGATACATAAACTGGCCACTTCCGCACCGCGTTGGTATTGTGCAACGATCCAAGGATAGAAATCTTCATTGCGACGGATTGCCTCGCTGATATCCCCGCTGATCGCGGGAATGACAATCAGGTCCGTCTTTTCAACGTCTGTCAAGACCCGATCGACGTGGATGGAAACCAGCCCGTCATTTAGCCGTACTTCTTTCGTAAGCCCCACCGTTTGAACGTCAAAAAAGGGCCGGTGCCCGGCGTTCCTAAAAAATCCGTTGACGGCAGTGAACATGTAACGGGGATCGACAACAGCCGACGCGACCGCTGTTTCCGGAACGAGTATACTTACTTTCTTCATATCACAAAGGTACTGGGTAGCGTTGTCGGAATCAACCCGTTAGTTTGTCGTTTTCACACAAGGCGGCCTAACGTTACGATCGGTATAGAGCTGCGCTGGCGACTGGGCTACCGACTGGCCAGCCACGAACCGATTTTTGGCAACCAACCTTCTATTTTATGCCGATAACGGGCCAATATATCCCAAACCCACCGGTTCGGGTCCTTGCCTCGCGCCCCACAGTCAAAGACTCGACATGAACGAAGGAAACGGTTGTACAAGCCAAAAGGAAAGACGAAACGAAGTACAGTTTTATATTTCAATAAGCAATACTCCGCATAAAGATGCCCCCATATTTCCACGGCAAAGGAATCGTCCCCTATGGCCAATACGGAACCATAAATCCTAGCGTAATCTGCCCGCAAGGAGTTGATCAGAAAAGCTACCGAATGTACCGGCCGTGAGGCAATCGCTTTTTTGAATGCGTCATCGTTTGTAATGCACACCAATTGTTCGTGGATGTTGACGATCACTTCATGTCCATCAATTTCATACCGAAGTTTCATTTCTTATCAAATTGATGCTTCATATAAAATTCATATTTACTTGATTGTAAAATCATTGAAATTCAAATTTAACCTATAATTAAGTCGAAAATCCCTAGCAAACCGAATGAAAATGTCAGTACGTTCGATATTGGTATATCGCGATCTATTTATTAACTTCGTATTGCAGTTTTTCAAAATCGTTTTCAAGAACCTTTCAAGGTTTAATTCGTATTATTCATATAATAATTCAATATGGGAAAAGGAGATAAGAAAACCAAACGCGGCAAAATTGTAAAAGGAACCTACGGCAGAAGAAGGCAAAGCGCTAAGAAACGGAAAAAGAAAGCGGCTGCTGCCGCCGAGCATGCTTCGGAATAGTGCCTAAATAGCCAATCGCTGTCTTACCACCTCGTAAAGCCCCACGCCTGCGGACACCGAAACATTAAGTGATGCGATCGATCCTGCCATGGGAATCTTTGCCAAGTGGTCGGCAATGCGAACAAGCTCGTCGGAAATACCCTGCTCTTCCGAACCCAGGATCAATGCGGTGGGAACGGTGTAGTCGATCTCATATAAGCTCCTGTCTGTCTTTTCAGTATAAGCCACTAATTGAATTCCTGATTCTTGCAGGAATTTAGCCGTTTTGACCAAGCTGTCTTCCCTACACACATTGATTTTAAACAATGCTCCTGCCGAAGTTTTAATTGCATCTGGGTTGATTTCGGCCGTACCCTTTTTCGGCACGACGAGCGCGTGGACCCCGGCGCATTCGGCTGTACGCGCAATTGCACCTAAATTTCGGACATCTGTGATGCCATCCAATAGGAGCAGCAACGGTGCCGCACCTCTTTCATAAATGACCGGCACGATGTCCTCCACCCGTTGGTACGTAATCGGCGAAATCACAGCAATGACACCTTGGTGATTTTTCCGCGTCATGCGGTTGAGTTTTTCCACCGGCACGTGCTGGTAGCTGATGCCATGCCGACTTAGTACCTGCTTCAGTTCGAGAAATAACGCCCCGCCCAGCCCTCGCTGAATGAACAACGATTCGATTTCCTTACCGCTATCGATCGCCTCAATGACCGCACGTATGCCGTAAACTTGTTGATTTGTTTCCCGCTTTTCCTGACGGTCGTACCGTTGCCGCTGTTGATACATGTTCTATTTATTTGCAGGCGAAATTACACATTGTTGGACCGAGTTGCAATTCATTCACTACGTGAATGTGATTCTTGTTGTTTTCTATACCTTCTGTTACGTCGCGGAGAATCTGATAATCACTGCGCAATACGTATTATTTGCATCAACCATCGAAATTGATCCGATACTGCTTCGTATGGTGTGCACCTGGTGAGCACGGTAAGTCCACGTCTAGTCCACCTTTGGGTGGTGACATGTGCCTTTACCGTAAAGATATCCCGCTCACATCGTGCCGACACGGCAACGCGGTCCCGAATGAGTGGCGAACCGGTTTCAAAGCAGAAGTAGGTTCATTGGGATATCAAAACGGCTAAGCTTTCGCTGATGATGCGAATCCCATCATCCAATTGTTCTTTTGTGATGACCAATGGCGGAGCGAACCGTATTTTATCGCCATGCGTCGGCTTGGCAAGTAAACCATGGTTTCTAAGCGCCAAACACAATTGCCAGGCAGCGTCGGGGTTACCGTGCCGGATAACAATAGCATTTAATAACCCTTTACCTCTTATTTCCAAAATATTCGGATGATTTAACTGCTGTAATTGTTTACGAAAATAGATACCCAGTTCCTGGGCACGGTCAGCCAGGCTCTCCGCTTTGATAACGTCTAATGCAGCCATCGCAACTTTGCAGGCCAAGGGATTGCCGCCATAGGTCGAGCCATGCTCGCCGGGCCTGATGCATAACATAACCTCATCATCGGCCAGCACCGCCGAAATCGGCAGCATACCGCCGCTCAGGGCTTTTCCCAATATCAGGATATCGGGTCGCACGTTTTCGTGGTCGCATGCGAGCATCTTGCCGGTACGGGCCAATCCCGTTTGGATTTCATCGCCGATGAACAACACGTTCGACCGTTTACATAACTCATACGCCCTTGCAAGGTATCCGTCTTCCGGCACGTATACGCCGGCTTCTCCTTGTATCGGCTCCACCAGAAAGCCCGCAACTGTCGGGTCGGACAATGCAGCTTCCAACGCACTCAGATTGTTGTAAGGGATCACCTCATATCCCGGCATGAAGGGTCCAAAACCATCGCGTGATGATGGATCGGTGCTGAACGATACTACATTGAGCGTACGCCCATGGAAATTACCTTCTACGGTAATGATTTTAGCCTGGTTGGCTGGTATTCCTTTTTTGTCGTAGCCCCAGCGACGGGCGAGTTTCAACGCTGTTTCCACAGCTTCCACCCCACTGTTCATAGGCAATGCCTTTTGATATCCGAAATAGCGGGTGATGTATTCGGCATATTCACCTAATAAGTCGGCATGAAAAGCCCGCGAGGTCAGTGTAAGCTTTTGCGCTTGATCCACCAAGGCCTTTACAATTTTCGGATGGCAATGGCCTTGGTTTACGGCAGAATAACCCGAAAGGAAATCGTAATAGCGCTTGCCCTCCACGTCCCAAAGGTATACGCCTTCACCCCGTTCCAATACCACTGGCAACGGGTGGTAGTTGTGCGCACTGTAGGCTAATTCCCTTTCGATGAATTGCTGAGTCGTTGAAAGATGATCAATCGGTAGTGACATGTGTCAAAATTAACATTCTTTCGGGAAACCGGACAGCGAAATCGATACAAACCGGTATCTTTGTTTCGGTCCAATACAATGCTCCATGAATAAGCAACGCCTTATTGAATTGTTTCTTCGCCTTCCCATCGCGATGTCGTTTCTGGGCCACGGTTTGGTCCGGCTTCCAAAACTCGAAGCTTTTGCTTCGGATATGGCAGACCAGTTTACCGGGACGGTATTGCCGCATAGCTTTGTTTTTGCATTCGGGTACGTATTGGTCTTCGTGGAGTTCATTGCCGGTGTTTGGCTCATCAGCGGACGTTGGTTTCAGCAAGCGTTATTTACGGGACTGGCCATCATGACGATCTTGATTTTCGGCAGCGCCCTCGTTGAGAACTGGACAGCCGTATCAGCCCAGTTGATACACAGCATCTACCTGTCCGGATTGCTCCTATTGGCAGTACGGAGAGATATAGCAACTAATATACGAACCGCTAATTGATCGGTATGAATTATCTATGTCTTTTTAAAAGAATATCAGCGACGATCTTGGTTCTTTCAATCGTCCAATTTTCGGATGCACAACAAAATTCGCCGATCGGGACCAATTTAGAGACCATTGATTATCCGTATCCTACACGGTACCTCACCCTGGCCATTCAGGGAGAGTCACTGAAAATGGCGTATATGGAAGTCATTCCCACCACACCCAACGGGGAAACCGTACTACTCATGCACGGAAAAAACTTCAACGGAGCCTATTGGGAACAAACGGCAAATGACCTCGCAGCAAAAGGTTACCGTGTTGTCATACCCGATCAGATCGGCTTTGGCAAATCATCAAAACCGAACCGTATCCAATATTCTTTTCAATTGCTGGCTCTCAATACCAAACAGCTGCTCGATAGCCTCCGCATCGGGAAGGCACACATACTTGGTCATTCAATGGGCGGTATGCTCGCCACCCGCTTTGCACTCATGTTCCCAGCCTATACCCAAACGCTGATTTTAGAAAACCCGATCGGCCTGGAAGACTGGAAAACCGTGGTACCTTACCAAACGGTTGAAAATTGGTACAAAAGTGAACTGGCTCAGACGTACGACAAGATAAAGAATTATCAGCTTACGTTTTATTATGATAACAAATGGAAACCTCAATACGATCGTTGGGTACATATGCTGGCCGGCTGGACCCACGATATTGATTACCCACGCATCGCTTGGAACTCCGCCCTATTGTACGACATGATTTTTACCCAGCCGGTAGTATACGAGTTCGGTAACATCCAATCTCCGACGCTCTTGATCATAGGCCAGCGCGACCGAACTGCATTGGGTAAAGCCCTTGCACCTAAGGAGGTCCAGAAGACCCTCGGCAATTATCCACTACTGGGCCGGAAAGCCGCTGAAGCCATCCCCGATGCGCAACTAGTGGAGATTGACGGCATCGGCCACTTGCCCCATATCGAGGCATACGACCAATTCATCCGGCCTCTTATCGCATTCCTGAAAGCCCATTCGAGCAACTAACTTCGTCATCCCATTGTCGTTTTTCTGCAATCGCTTGGTGAAATAAAGTTTCGGTTGTTACTTTTGCTGACAGTGTTAACTTTTATACACAGTGTTACCATGGGAATATCCGAACGTAAGCAACGGCAGTTAGAACAGGTTCGAGCTGCGATATTGGCGCAATCTTGGCAAATTGTGGAAGAGGAAGGCTGGGACGCGCTGTCCATCCGTCGGATTGCTGATGCCATTGAGTACAGCACCCCCGTTGTGTATAAACACTTTGAAAGCAAAGAAGCCATTCGAAGCGCCTTTTCACAGGAAGGCTATGCACTGCTTGCAAGGCGGCTTCACCAAGCAAAACGGGAACACGACCGCCCTACCGATCAGTTAATGGCGCTGTCCAATGCGTATTGGGCTTTTGCTGAGGAACATCCAAAGCATTATCAGATTATGTATGGACTGGGGATCCCTACCTGCGAAATGGTACGGGAAACGCGTGAGATCATGGAGGTCAGCAGTGTTTTCCACGACACCATCGAAGCGGCTATACGGGAAAGCAAGCAGCCGGACGCCGATGCTCATCTGAAAGCGATGACATTTTGGTCGATCCTTCACGGGCTGATCGCAATGGGAATGATCTCCGGCCCGGGAGACCCGCACACCGCAAAGCGCATCCTGGAAGATGCGACCGCGGGGTTTATCAAGGCATTAGTAGAGTAAATCATAAATCTTCGTATTAATATCAAATCAATAAGCACCTGCTAGAAACACTAAAATGGCGCTATGCGACAAAAAAGATGAACGGACAAACCGTCGCGCAAGAGAAAATTGACAGCATCTTAGAAGCGGCCCGCTTGGCTCCGACTTCATCGGGACTACAACCATTTAAAATCCTGGTGATTACCAACCCGGAGTTGAAAGCTAAAATCCAGCCCATCGCCTTTGGGCAATCACAGATCGTTGACAGTTCCCACCTTTTATTGTTTGCCGCTTGGGACAAGTACACAGCAGAGCGGATCCATGCCGTATTTGCCCACACAGCTGCCGAGCGTGGCATTCCCGCCAGCTCGTTCGACGACTATGCAACCCGGCTGAAGAACATGTACTTGAGTCAACCTGCCCAAGCCAATTTTGAGCACGCTGCCCGTCAGGCATACATCGCTTTTGGGCTTGCCATCGCGGCCGCTGCGGAGCTTCAGGTCGATGCAACCCCTATGGAGGGGTTCGACAACACGGCGCTGGATGCGTTGCTTGGGTTGCCCGAACAAGGATTGAAGAGTGTCACCTTACTGCCGTTGGGTTATCGGGATCAAGAAAACGATTGGCTGGTAAACCAGAAAAAAGTTCGGATCCCGAAAGAGGAATTAGTAATGAAATTCGCTTGATGGCGAACGTTTAAAACACGGAATAATGAAAATAGAAGTTTGGTCTGACATTGCCTGTCCGTTTTGTTACATCGGCAAACGTAATTTCGAAGCGGCATTGGGGCAATTTGAAGATGCTCCATTCATCAAGTTGGAATGGAAAAGTTTTCAGCTTGATCCCGAATTACCAAAGGGCGCTACCTACACGGACACGTACCAATACCTTGCCGAGCGAAAAGGAATGAGCATTGCAAAAGCGAAGGAGATGACTTCGGGCGTAGCTGCTACCGGTAAGAATGCAGGGCTGGCATTGCGCTTTGAGAGGACCGTGGTAACAAACACCTGGGATGCCCACCGGTTGATACATCTTGCCCAAGCAAATGGGGTCGGCAACGTTGTCAAGGAAGCCCTGTTCAAGGCTCATTTTACCGATGGAGCGGATATCAGCGAGTCCAGTACGCTAATTGCACTTGGCAAGGAGGCTGGTCTGGAGGAAACAGCGATGCTGGAAATGCTTAACAGCGAGAGATTTGGGTATGAGGTGGCCCAAGACATTCAAGAAGCCCGCAACATCGGAATACGTGGTGTCCCTTTTTTTGTATTTAACCGAAAATACGCCGTATCAGGAGCGCAACCCTCCGACGTATTTTTGCAAACGCTGCAAAAATCATTCGCCGAATGGCGCCAAGCGAACCCAAGTTCGTTTCTCGACGTGGCCGAGGGACCGTCATGCTCCCCCGATGGATTCTGCGATTGAAAGTTGTCGCCGGGTCAATAAATTGGGATTAATCCATGGGTTTTTAAAACAAAACACTAACTTTGGTTGTAATTAAAGCTATGAAATCAAATCTTTAACCATTATGGCAACGACCAATAGAAGGAATTTTTTACGCACAAGCATTGGCTTTTCTGCAGCAACCGTGGCGACTACCGCTCTGGGGGTCAATCCGTTAAACACATTGGTAGGGTGCAGTTCTCCGACTTCATCAGGCAAAGAATCTGCCGAGTCAAGCGGAACTCCGTTGGAATTTACGCAGGAGCCCTTGGGTTACGAATACAATGCATTGGAACCCAACATCGATGCGCGGACCATGGAAATCCACTACACCAAGCACCATACGGGTTACATCTCCAAAGTAAACGATGCGATTAAAGCGGACAAAATAACGTACTCCACGCCGGAAGAATTGTTCGCCAACATTTCGAAGCTATCGGATACCGTACGCAATAACGGCGGCGGCGCGTGGAATCATTCCTTTTTTTGGAAATCATTGCGTGCACCCGTCGACGGCAACGCTCCGGCAGGTGCATTGATGGATGCCATCAATGGTTCTTTTGGTTCTTTTGATCAATTCAAAGAACAGTTTGCCGCGGCTGGCGCGGGCAGATTCGGCTCGGGATGGGCGTGGTTAGTGAGCGACCAAGGCACCTTAAAGATCGGCTCCACCCCTAATCAGGATAACCCATTGATGGATGACGCAGAGTTGAAAGGAAAACCGCTTTTAGGAATCGATGTCTGGGAACATGCGTACTACCTTCATTATCAAAATCGCAGACCTGAATATATTACGAATTGGTGGAATGTGGTCAATTGGGATTTCGTGGCTGAGCAGTTAGACGCGTAAACTTCAATTCCACTCAATCGATAAAAGAGAAACCCCGGCACAAACGAATGCCGGGGTTTCTTGTTAATATCTGACTTTTTGCCGGGGCCTAATTTAGTACTGACTTCAAACGATCGACCTGGTAATCTACCAATTTTTGCAATGGCTTGGCGGCCACCATTTTCATCATCATGTTGAGATCCGCCTCGACGATCAATCGGGCGAGTGTCTGTCCATCTCCTTGTAAGGTGGTTTCCCAACGCAGGGTTACATCAAAGGGAGCTTTTTCTACAGGTACGAATACCACTTCTCTATTCTCGATCCGGCGATCGACTTTAAGCGCAAGTTTCACCATGTTTTGGATGGTAAAACTTGCCTGGTCCCGTGTAGATGCCCAATCTTGTATATTCTCTGGCATCAACTGCTCGTGATTCGTGCAGTCAGCTAAAAACGCAAATACCCGGTCGACGGATTCGTCAATAATCGCTTGATTTTGAATTACGGTCATGGGAATAAAAGAGAACTCTCAAATTATTTAGGCGACCATTCGGATGGGTTGGCCCGCCATTGTTCCAACACTTCGATGTCACTGTTCAATATGTAATTATGCTTGGCCGCAACTTCTATCAAATTATCGTAACTGCATAGGCTTAAGTGCCTGCATTTGGCTTCTGTAAAGTTTTTTTCTGCTTCAGCAAACCCATATGTAAATATGGAAACCAAACCTACGACATTACAGTCGGCTTCTCGCAGGGCCTGTACAGCTTTCAGACTACTTTTTCCGGTTGAAATCAAATCCTCGACCACTACGGCGCGCTGGCCGCTCACGATCTCACCTTCGATTTGGTTTTCCCGTCCATGGTCCTTTGAATTGCTCCGAACATAGGTAAAAGGAAGGCCTAGGTCCTGGGCAACCAATACCCCTTGCGGAATCCCCGCTGTAGCTACACCTGAAATCATCTCAACCGATCCAAACTCTTCCTGTATCAATTCAGCCAACTTTTGGCGAATGTACGTACGGATGGGTGGGTGAGACAAAGCTACACGGTTATCGCAGTAAATCGGAGACTTCCAACCCGAAGCCCATGTAAAAGGTTTTTTGGGTTGTAATTTAATTGCTTTAATTTGCAACAATGATTCGGCAACTTTTTGTGCAACCTCATTCATATTATTCATGGCGCAAATCTATAAAATTTATATGAACCAATCCGCTCTCGTTGTGGCAGATTTTGTACCCGAAAGCGTTAGCAATATTCAATCAATTGACCATCAATACCTTGACTTGGAAAAACTTTTCAAGCAAGCAAAAGAAAATAAAAATCCCACCACATATTTCATACTAATAAAAAAACCGACTGACTTTTTTAATTCTATTAAAAAAAGAATCAAACTAATTAAAGCGGCAGGTGGATTAGTAAAAAACGGAAAAGGTAAATTCCTGTTTATTCACAGGCTTGAAAAGTGGGATTTACCCAAAGGTAAGGTGGACGAAGGGGAATCGATGCGGAGGGCTGCCGTACGGGAAGTACAGGAAGAATGCGGCATCACCGTTGACTATCTCGGACAAAAAATAGCGACCACCTATCACACCTATTTAATGAAAGGCGAGCTGGTTTTGAAAAAAACTAATTGGTATGAAATGGGTGTAAACAAAGTTCCGAAGTTAAAGCCCCAACACGAAGAAGATATCGTGGATGCCATCTGGCTGGGGAAAGATAAATTTGACCGAATTCGTAAGAACACCTATCCCCTGATCGTGGACATCCTAGATACGGTTACCTAAAACAGTGGTCAGGACTTCTCCCCCACCATTGCCAACACGGCTTCCGGTACGAGTTGGCTTACGTCGCCTTTGTTTACGATGATCTCACGGACGATTGTGGACGAGATATGGGATAATCCGTTGCTGCTTACCAAAAAAACCGTTTCTATAGTGGGTGCCAATACGGAATTGTTCAATGCGATGGCCTTCTCAAATTCAAAATCTGTCGCATTCCGCATACCGCGGAGAATATAGCCGGCGCCTACTTTTTTACAAAAATCAACCGTAAGCCCCTCAAACAGGATTGCCTCTACCGAATCGGCCTGCGACGCGAATACCTTTTTGATCATTGCCAGCCTTTCATCAGGACTGAAGAAGCCCTTCTTTGTCGTATTGGCGCCAACGGCCACATAAATTTTATCAAAAAGAGTCGTCGCTCTTTTCACGACATCGACGTGAGCTTTGGTAATGGGATCAAATGAGCCGGGGAACACTGCTATTTTCATGGGGTTCTAATGTATTTGATAAAACGAAAATGAAGAATACCCGTATTTCCGGGTTTCGACAAGATTGGGTTGAATACCCATGCTGCGCGTCGACGAATGTTCCAGTACCATGATTGCTCCCGGCTTCAGCATCCCTTGGGTAACTATCCTCGCGGGGAGTTGGGGAAGTTGGGGCAAATCATACGGAGGGTCGATAAATATAAAATCGAATTCATCTTTGCAGTTCGAGATAAACTTCAGCACATCCGTCTTAATGGCCTTAATCGCTGATAACTCCAAATTTTTGGCCGTGGCATTAATATATTGCACACACTTGAAATGGATATCTACAGCCAATACCGATGCGGCACCACGGGACGCCATTTCAAAAGCCATACCTCCCGTGCCGGAAAACAAATCAAGGGCCTTTATTTGTTCAAAATCCATTCGATGTTGCAAGACATTGAACAGTGCCTCCTTGGCCATATCCGTCGTAGGGCGTACCGGTAAAGCGGCAGGTGGATGCAGGCGCAATCCCGCCCGGCTCCCTCCTATTATTCGCATAAATGAAGCCCTAAAAGTGTAAGAAATCGATGTTGCTGCGGTATCAACTCCTGCGGCACCGCAATCCGGACCAACGCCCCGCTGTCCGCAAAGACCACTTCGCTACCATTGGATAGCGCCCACTGATGGATTTCATCCTGCTCGGCAACGTCGCCCGACAGGCATATATCCGGTCTGCTTTCTTCCAAGCCGAGATGTTTCAGAATGGAAAGCAGGTAAAACGTGAAATCCTCCATGCCCAACACATCGAAATCATTGGCATATATAAATCTACTTTTATCAAACGCACATACGATGACCGTGGATGCCTGTTTGTCGATAATAAGCACCGGCCTGTCCGACGTTAATCCGTAATCCGCAACGCCCTGCAACAAGGCTTGCACAGTCGAATAAGTAACCAGGTCAGGAAAACGCACAGCGAGGGATTCGGTAACCAATCGGTCAGGTTGATGAAGCACCTTAATGCCGAGCGATGGGATATCCGATACCGATGTCGCCACCAAGCCATCGTCCGGCAAATGGCCGAGGTATGACTGTGTGGCTGGGTCGTCGAACACCTCTTCAGGAACAAACGTATACCGGTTGCCGTGAAGGCAAAGTTTCACCGCTGCGAAATCCAGATTCAATACATCCCTAATCTCCCCTTCCGTCATCGCTGGATCATATGTGGCGACCAATTTCAATCGTTTCTCTGTATCTACGATGGCTAATGCGTTCTCATCGGATCCTATCCTGACGAGCAAGGTATAAGCCGTAGCCTGTTCCTTGTTAAAATCTGTCGAAGTATATTTCATCACCATCCGTTTACTGGCAACAAACTTACTTAGATAAATCATTTGTACCAAACTTTTGGGTACCTTTGACCGTGCAGATCGATGAATTAATTTCCAGTCGTTTTCCGTTGCCGCCCACCGGCCAACAGCAGGAAGCGTTTCTTCGACTCTCCGATTTTCTGCGTTACGCAGACGACCTTTCTTGCTTTGTGCTTAAAGGTTTTGCTGGTACCGGCAAGACCACCTTGATCAGCACGTTGGTCAACACACTGCCTGCACTATATATGCGTTCAGTATTACTGGCGCCCACCGGCAGGGCCGCAAAAGTGATGGGCAACTATTCGGGCAAAAAGGCAATGACCATACACAAAAAGATCTATCGTAAAAAGATCGCTGTTTCGCCGGATATGGCATTTGGCTTAGCTGAAAATCTGCATACTGACACTCTTTTTATTGTCGATGAAGCTTCGATGATCTCAAATGAGCGGTTTTCGTTTAACGGAAAAAGTTTATTGGAAGATTTGGTAGCCTATGTAAGAGCCGGTAAAAACTGTCGGTTAATGTTTGTCGGTGATGTTGCACAGCTCCCTCCGGTAGGACTGTTGCAAAGTCCCGCGCTGGAACCCCAATGGCTGGAGCGGACATTCGGAATGCGCGTCTTCGTTCACGAATTAACGGAAGTAGTACGACAGGAAAAACACTCAGGGATCCTATACAATGCCACGGTAATTCGTCAGCAGATTCATTCGGTGTCCGGACAGGAAGAATCGATTCCTTTTCCACGTTTCCGGATCAAAGGGTTTCCCGATATCTATCGCATGACGGGGGAACGACTTATCGAAGGCTTGCATTATGCATACGACAAATACGGCATGGAAAATACCCTGGTCATATGCCGCTCGAACAAAAACGCCAATTTATATAATCAACACATCCGCAACCGCATTCTGTTCCGGGAGGAAGAGCTGACCGGCGGTGATTATATCATGGTCGTCCGGAACAACTACTATTGGCTTTCAGCTGATTCCAACCGCAGCGGTTTCATTGCCAACGGTGATATGGCGCGCGTACGGAGGGTACGCAATGTACACGAACAGCATGGGTTCCGTTTCGCAGATGCCAGTCTGGAATTTCTGGACTCGGATGAGATCGAACCCGTGGATTGCCGCATTATGTTAGACACGCTCCACAGCGATTCGCCTAGTCTTTCGCAACTTGATCAGCAGCGCCTTTTCGATGCGATCATGGTCGATTACCTAGACATCACCGACAAAAAGGCTCGCTTGGCCGCACTTAAGGCCGATCCCTATTACAACGCATTACAGTTAAAATTTGCTATGGCCATCACGTGCCACAAAGCGCAGGGAGGGCAATGGCAGGCTGTGTTTGTAGATCAAGGTTACCTCACCGATGAAATGCTCGACGTTGAGTTCCTACGCTGGCTATACACCGCTTGTACCCGGGCTACCAAGGAATTGTTTCTGGTAAATTTCAGCGACAAGTTCTTCGCATAAATCCCAACAAAATTATTACACACCCCGGGAAACAAAGCTTACCGCAGATTGTATTATTACCCGTACACCCATACTAAAAACCGTAAAGTATGAAAGAGGAAAGGAATGGCAGCGCGATAGCAACGCCCTTTCAACAGGCCCCTAAAAACCAAACTCCCCGTCCCTTAATCCGGACCATCGACGCAATAGCACTTGTCATCGGAATCATTGTGGGTGCAGGCATCTTCCGCACACCTTCGATTGTTGCAGCGCACACAGGCAGTGCGGAGCTGTTCCTCTGCATATGGCTACTCGGTGGCGTCATCTCACTGGTTGGAGCGTTATGTTATGCAGAGTTAAGCACCACTTTCCCCAACACCGGTGGCGATTATCATTTTTTGATGCGGGCCTTCGGCAATCGCTTCGCCTTCCTGTTTGCATGGGCAAGGTTGAGTATTATTCAAACGGGATCAATCGCCTTGCTGGCGTACATCGTTGGCGATTATGTTTCACAACTATATCCAATTGGCGCGTATTCTTCTGCGTTGTTTGCCGCGTTGGTCGTGATTACGCTTACGGCGATCAACATGTTGGGTGTAAGGTTTGGCACCGGCACGCAAAATCTTCTGTTCGCCGTTGAATTTCTAGGCATCTTATCCGTCGTACTGGTCGGTCTTTTCGCCCATCCATCGCCCGAACGCCTGTCGGTTCTTCCGCTGGCTTCCGAAAACAACACCTCCATAGGACTCGCATTGGTCTTTGTGCTCCTTACGTTTGGAGGTTGGAACGAAGCGGGATATATATCGGCTGAACTCAAGGCGGGAAGCCGGAAAATGGTCTGGGTGTTGGCCATCAGCATACTGGCTACCACGATGCTTTATCTGCTGGTCAACTGGGCATTTTTGCATGCACTCGGCATCGAGCGGATTGCTGCGTCTGATGCTGTCGGTATCGATCTGATGCGGGTTACGTTCGGCGAAGCGGGTGTATTCTTGATCGGCATACTGGTTGTGATGGCTACGCTCACCTCGATCAATGCAACGATCTTCACGGGCGCCCGCACTAATTACGCAGTAGGCCGCGATTTTAAGGTGCTTTCCGGATTGGGCAAATGGAATCTAAAAACCTCTTCTCCGATCAATGCATTGATGGTACAATGCGTAATCGCGTTAGCCTTGATCGGTCTGGGTGCATTTACGCGTGATGGTTTCCAATCTATGGTCGATTTTACAGCGCCCGTATTTTGGTTCTTCTTTCTCGCAACAGGTATTTCGCTATTTGTATTGCGAAAAAGGGAACCGGAAGCTGTTCGCCCATTCAGGGTGCCGCTATACCCCCTTACACCGATTATTTTTTGCGGGGCATGTGCGTATTTACTGTATTCCAGCTTAGCTTATACCGGCATTGGAGCTTTGGTAGGAGTAGCCGTATTGGCGTTGGGCATGCTCTTTTTCTTTGCGATCCGGTGAACGGAGCAGGTCATTGATAAAAGACATAAACGATCGATTTATAGTAATTAATGAATGTGCAACAATTAAAAAATGAAAATGATGAGCAATGTTAAAAACTGGCTGATCGCCTTATTTGTTGGTGTATGCACGGGTGCATACGCCCAGGAAGAACTTGCCTTGGATGTTCCCTATGTGCCTACCAACCAGGAGACTGTTGAGGAAATGCTGAAACTTGCAGGTGTCAAACCCGGCGACGTCGTCTATGACCTGGGATGCGGTGACGGGCGCATCGTCATCACTGCGGCAAAAAAATTCGGCGCAACGGGAGTCGGCGTGGATCTCAACCCACAACGACTGAAAGAGGCTAACGAAAATGCAAAGGCGGCCGGTGTGACCGACAAAGTAAAGTTTGTACAAGGCGATCTGTTTGACTTTGATTTCAGCGAGGCGAATGTGGTAACGATGTACCTGTTGCCATCGGTCAACTTGAAGCTGCGCCCAAAACTACAAAAGGAGTTGAAACCTGGAAGCCGTATCGTATCCCACGACTTTGATATGGGCGATTGGGAAGCCGAGAAGACCGTGGAAGTAGGGAATGATACCATCTACCTTTGGACGATTGATTAATCGGCGAAAAAGAAGCGGCAAAAAATAGAACTCGGGCAGATTTTCCACGTCTGCCCGATTTTTGACAAAGCGATTAGGAAACGAACGCAGTTATTTTAAAGGTCTTTTTTATTCCACATAAAGAAAACCGGAATCCCCAATAACACGATAATCAGCCCCGGCCAGGTGAAAGTAGGCTGATAAATCAGTAATCCTACACAGATGGTGGCTGCTGCCAATACATACAGCGCGGGCAGCAAAGGGTAACCGAGCGCCTTATAAGGACGCTGGGCGGCGGGCATCCGCTTGCGAAGGATAAAAACTCCGACAATGGTCAATGCATAGAAGATCAGCACCACAAAAACAACGTAGTTGAGCAGATCACCATACCGCCCGGTGAGACAGAGTACCGATGTCCAGATACATTGTGCCCATAATCCCCAGCCGGGCACCTCAAATCTGTTTAGTTCGCCGGCTTTCTTGAAAAACAGTCCATCTTTCGCCATCGTATAATAGACCCGTGCACCTGCCAATATTAGTCCGTTGTTACAGCCGAATGTTGAAATCATAATCATAACCGCGATCACGATCGTTCCTACCTGTCCGAAAATAGCCTGTGCGGCAGCTACGGCTACGCGATCCGCAGGGGCGTAAGCAATTTGCTCCCTTGACAGCGTAGCCAGATACATTAAGTTGGCCGACACATAGATAATTGTCACGATGAGCGTTCCCAAAAAAAGGCTCATGCCGATGTTCCGCTGGGGATTTCGCACTTCTCCCGCAATGAACGTTACGTTATTCCATGCATCGCTGGAGAAGAGGGAACCTACCATCGCCGATACAATCCCCGCAAACACGGCCGCCCCCCCTATCGAAACCGCTGCATGGCTATCCGCATCCCAACGGATGGTATCCCAGGCCGTAGACCAGTTGGCACGCCATATCTCGGCATCAAAAGCACCAAACAGCCCCATCACGATCAAGCCGCCCAGAGAAAGGATCTTAACAACCGTGAACACTGTCTGGATAATTTTCCCATTTTTAACGCCACGGGAATTAAACCAGGTAAGGATGACGATGGTTGCAATGGCCACTAGCTGTGCGGCATTGATCCGGATGTATCCCAAATCCCATAACACATTTTCATCGCCAAGTGAAGGAAAAATATAAGCGGTAAACTTAGCAAATGCCACACCGACCGCCGCAATCGTCCCGGCTTGGATAACCAGGAACAACGACCAGCCATACAGAAAAGCAACCAAGCGATTATAGGCTTCCCTCAGATATACGTACTGTCCTCCCGCCTTCGGAAACATGGCCGACAGCTCCCCGTAACTCAAGGCGGCGATAACGGTAATCAGACCGGTAAGCAGCCAAATGAAGATCAACCATCCGGCACTGCCCACATTGCGAACAATGTCGGAACTGACAATAAAAATCCCCGAACCGATCATCGATCCGGCCACTAGCATCGTTGCGTCGAGTAACCCCAGCTCACGCTTCATATCGTCATGTTGTTCAGGTATGGTATTCATTGGGCAATTTTGGACTGCGATTATATCATCGAAAGTAGATAAATATTCTTAATATCTATGAATTCGTGCAAATTAATTTGATTATTGCAATAAGCATCTTATTTTTGGCGACTCTTTGTTGAGGCCTATTTTGAAAATGTAGCATTTTGTAAACAAATGAATTGGTTATAATGGGATTTTTACAGGAAAATTTGATCTATTTTGTACCTGTGCTTGCTTTAATCGGCATCGCGGTAATGATCGTGAAATCAGCGTGGGTAAGGAAACAGGACGCTGGTGATGAACGGATGAAAAGTATTGCAAAAAGCATTCAAGAAGGGGCTTTGGCATTTCTGAAAGCGGAATACCGGATTCTTCTTATTTTTGTGGTCATCGCTTCCGTTGCGCTCTTTGCGGTATCTACCGTAGTAGAAACCACCCATTGGATTATCGTCGTTGCCTTTATTTTTGGCGCCTTCTTTTCAGCTTTAGCGGGAAATATTGGTATGCGTATCGCAACTCAATCCAATGTTCGTACCACACAGGCGGCAAGAACCAGTTTACCCAAAGCCCTGAAAGTCTCTTTCTCCGGCGGTACTGTGATGGGATTAGGTGTCGCAGGGTTAGCGGTACTTGGTCTCAGCATTTTCTTTTTGATCTTTCTTAATATGTTTATCACCGACGGCGGCAATTTCTATCGCGAGATGACGGTGGTACTGGAAGCACTGGCAGGGTTCTCACTGGGTGCCGAATCCATCGCGCTTTTCGCACGCGTTGGTGGCGGCATCTACACCAAGGCTGCCGATGTCGGTGCGGACTTGGTTGGAAAAGTCGAGGCTGGAATCCCTGAAGATGATCCCAGAAATCCGGCTACCATCGCAGATAACGTCGGCGACAATGTAGGAGACGTGGCGGGAATGGGCGCTGACCTATTTGGCTCGTACGTTGCCACCGTGTTGGCCTCAATGGTTTTGGGGAATTACATCATTAAAGATATGGCCGAAGTTTCGGGCTCCGCATATACCGACGCGTTCAATGGCTATGGCCCCATTTTACTGCCGATGGTGATTGCGGGTGTGGGCATCATTGCTTCGATCATTGGCACACTCTTCGTTAAAGTTTCTTCCAACGATGCGAAAGAAAACCAAGTACAAGGCGCGCTGAATTTAGGAAACTGGGTGGCAATCATCCTGACCGTTATTGCGTGCTTCTTTCTGATCCGGTTCATGCTGCCGGAAACAATCAACATGAAGTTTTTTGGCGAAGGCTTTATAGAAGTGCCTCGGATGAATGTGTTTTATGCAACCATTGTCGGATTGGCTGTCGGTGGATTAATTTCCTTATTCACAGAATTTTATACCGGCCTGGGTAAAAAGCCCGTGTTGAACATCGTTCGGAATTCTTCAACCGGCGCGGCTACCAATATCATTGCTGGCTTGGCAACCGGCATGAAGTCGACCTGCTCATCCGTGCTGCTTTTTGCCTTCGCTATCTGGGGATCCTATGAATTGGCAGGTTTCTATGGCGTGGCGATTGCCGCGTCGGCCATGATGGCTACGACGGCCATGCAGCTTGCCATCGATGCATTCGGGCCGATCGCTGACAACGCGGGTGGCATTGCCGAAATGAGTGAGTTACCTAAAGAAGTACGTCAACGTACCGATATCTTGGACTCGGTAGGAAATACAACGGCCGCGGTAGGAAAAGGGTTCGCCATTGCTTCGGCGGCGTTAACTGCGTTGGCACTCTTTGCGGCTTACGTTACGTTTACCGGTATCGACGGCATCAATATTTTCAAAGCAGATGTTTTGGCCGCGTTATTTATCGGCGGGATGATTCCGGTCGTATTCTCGGCATTGGCTATGCAGTCCGTCGGGAAAGCTGCGATGGACATGGTTAACGAGGTACGGCGCCAGTTCCGCGAGATCCCGGGAATCATGGAAGGAACAGCAAAACCTGAGTATGGCAAATGTGTCGATATTTCCACGAAAGCGGCACTTCGCGAAATGATGCTTCCCGGTGCAATTACCATCGTTACGCCCATTATTGTCGGTTTTGTAATGGGGGCTGAAGCTTTGGGCGCCTATATGGCAGGTGTTGCTGTTTCCGGTGTCCTTTGGGCTATTTTCCAAAACAATGCGGGTGGTGCATGGGATAACGCCAAAAAGTCGTTCGAAGCGGGCGTTGAAATCAACGGCGAGATGACTTATAAAGGATCGGATGCGCACAAAGCCGCAGTAACCGGAGATACCGTGGGCGACCCGTTTAAAGATACCTCTGGCCCGTCCATGAATATCCTGATTAAATTAACCTGTCTGGTCGGACTGGTTATCGCACCCATTTTGGGTGGCCATACCAACAGCCACGCAAAACTTGAAACGAATGATACAAAAAAAGAGATTGTTGCAGTTGAACGGCCGGAAAAAGCATCGGTTGCTGCACAATCCGATCGGCCGGAATAATATTCAGCTTATGTAAAGCACACAAAACAGGGATTTGTTGATCAACAAATCCCTGTTTTGTTTTTTATAGTGTCGGTTCCGCTAAACGTTCCTGTAAATGAACGGACGGCAAAAAAATCATTTATTTAAAGATAAAAATTTGTAGGTTTGGCACGGCCATACGTAGATGGGCCTAAATTGAAAAAGAAAAGTAGCATGTTATTTAAGAAATCGATTCCGTCGTTGATCGCAGAAGCCGCGGAAAGTGGCGAAGGAACATTGAAGCGGACCTTGTCAAGCGGAGGACTGGTCGCCTTGGGTGTCGGAGCGATCATCGGAGCCGGACTTTTCTCGCTGACCGGAATAGCCGCCGCCGAGAATGCCGGACCCGCAGTAACCCTTTCTTTTGTTGTTGCCGCTCTCGGATGCGCATTCGCGGGACTCTGTTACGCTGAGTTTGCTGCGATGATTCCCGTAGCCGGCAGTGCGTATACCTATTCATACGCTACAATGGGTGAATTTGTTGCTTGGATTATCGGCTGGGATCTTGTATTGGAATATGCATTGGGAGCCGCTACCGTGGCATCCAGTTGGTCACAATATTTTAACCAATTGCTCATCGTATTCGGTATTCATCTCCCGGACAGTCTGCTTCATGGCCCTTGGGAAGGCGGCTATGTCAATATCCCAGCTATCATTATTATATGCCTGCTCTCGCTTCTCCTGATTAGGGGCACGCAAGAATCATCCTTGGTAAATAATATTCTTGTGGTCGTTAAGGTGGCCGTCGTATTGATTTTCATTGCGTTAGGATGGAGTTTTATTAATCCACTCAATCACGACCCGTTCATCCCAGCCAACGAGGGTGAGCAGCTGGTTAGATCTGGGCAATTGGGCTTTTTTGAATTTTTCAAAAGTGATTATTTCGGCCACTTTGGTATTAGCGGGATCATGCGTGGCGCGGGTGTGGTATTCTTTGCGTTCATTGGATTTGATGCAGTAAGTACAGCGGCACAGGAAGCCAAAAATCCGCAAAAAGGAATGCCCATTGGCATCATCGGATCGCTGGTGGTTTGCACACTTTTATATGTGTTGTTTTCGTATGTGCTGACCGGATTAGAAAATTACACGAAATTTGCCGGCGATGCAAAACCTGTGGCTACGGCATTTGCCCAAACCGGATACACATTTCTCAACACCGCGCTCATTATTGCCATTCTCACCGGTTATACATCCGTAATTTTAGTGATGCTGCTGGGCCAAAGCCGCGTCTTCTATACAATGAGCAAAGATGGTTTGCTACCCAAGTTCTTTTCGGATTTATCCAAGCATCGAACCCCTTGGAAAACCAATGTTATCTTTATGGTTTTCGTAAGTATATTCACGGGATTTGTTCCCGTATCCGATCTCGGGCATATGGTTAGCATCGGTACTCTTTTCGCCTTTGTACTTGTATGTATTGGAATTATAGTACTGCGCAAAACTAACCCCAATCTTCCCAGACCCTTCCGTACACCGCTGGTACCGCTGGTACCTATACTGGGGATTATTGTATGTATCGCGATGATGGCATCCTTGCCCATAGAAAGCTGGGAGCGGTTAGCTATCTGGATGATCATCGGCGTTGTTGTTTATTTTGTTTACAGCAAAAAACACAGTAAAATCAGATCGGGATACGGACCGGGATCGAGCACACCACCGCCAACCGTCTGATAGGCCCTCCGATTTCCTGTTGAAGCTAATGAAATCATCGGTTTGGACGCTCATTAACATAGAAGAACGATCATCCTGCTATTGATCGGCAAGGCGGGCATTGATATTGTTATCGATTTCGGGAATTGAGGAAAACGCGCCACCTGCTGAAAACTTTCCAGGCTGGCTGGAGATCTCATTCCGTTGGCAGACGCGGTTGTCCGTTAAATTGTCTTAACGGAATCCGCATCAAGGAACCATCTTTTGTTAACAATTCTCCAAAATTAGGTTATACAATAATTTCTTAACGTTAATTTCACACAAAAGGCCTTACCTTTGTACATAAACAATTCATTCATCATGAATGTAACGTTTCTCATAGCACATGAAACACGACTTTCCTCAAGTTTACTGAGAAAACTACATTCTGCACACATTTCGTTTATCAAATCTTTAAGGGTATGGCAAAAAAAACTACTAAATGGGCTACATTAGTTGCTTTTTTCGTAATGTTTAGCAACTTTTCCTGGGCACAACGTTTGCTTATTGGCAAAGTAACCGACGGCACCTATCCGATTGCCGGCGCAACCGTGGCCGTTAAAGGCTTATCAGGGGGGACATCCACGGATAGTGAAGGAAATTTCAGTTTATCTACGGATGCCGAATCTGGCGAATTGGTGATCCGTATCCTTGGGTTCACCACACGTACAGTTCCTTTTTCAACCGAATCCAATTTAGGAACCCTGGTGTTGACAGCTTCGGATTCGCAATCCCTTGAAGAGGTAGTTGTTGTGGGCCGGGGAATCATCGACATTGCAGAAGATCGAAAAACACCGATTGCCGTATCGACCGTGTCACGGGCGGAAATATTGAATAAAGGGGTTGGAAACGTAGAGTTTCCCGAAATTATGAAAAACACACCTTCCGTTTTCGTAACCAATCAAGCCGGTGGTTTCGGCGACGGCCAAAATTTCGTCCGCGGATTTGATCAATCCAATACGGCGTATCTGTTGAATGGCCAACCAATTAATGGTATGGAGGACGGAAATATGTACTGGTCTAACTGGAGTTCAATTGCCGATATAGCAAATGCAGTGCAAGTACAACGTGGGTTGGGCTCGTCGAAGTTAGCGATTTCTTCGGTTGGCGGAACGGTCAATATCGTGACGAAAGCTACGGACTTCGAGAAAGGCGGTTCCGTCAGGTTCCTAACGGGGAATAATGGCTATGCCAAGGGAACCGTTTCGTATAATACCGGGCTTAACGGCAAATGGGGCTTCTCGTTTATGTTAGACTATTGGCGGGCGGACGCAAAATATGCGATAGGAACGGCCGGCGAAGGTCAAAGCTATTTCTTCTCCGTAGGTTTCAAGCCCAATGAACGCCATAATTTCAATTTCATGGTTTTCGGCGCACCGCAATGGCATGATCAAAACTATTCAAAAGCCCTCGTAACGCGCTATAATACCGATGCCGAAGGAAATCGGACGACGATCAATAACCCGGGCTATGACATTACTGGAATCAAGGGCAATTCAAACTACGGTTATTTGGATGGAAAAGGATTGGCCATTCGAAAAAACTATTATCATAAGCCGGTAGCGAATCTGAACTGGGATTTCAACATCAACGAAAGTTCTTCGCTTTCTACTGTTCTTTATGCTTCTATCGGGAGAGGCGGCGGAGTGGGTCCGCTGGGTAGCGGTTTAAGTTTCCTGGGTCAACAATTTGGTGGGGGAGGTTACCTTCCCAACGGTTTAATCAACTGGCAGGGAGTGGTTGATTATAATCGAGAGACCATCGCGGATGGCATCGGTTCTGGCTATAACGGCACCATGTTACGTGCTTCTGCGAATAACCATGCTTGGTACGGCTTGGTGACCAATTACAACTTCGACACACAAAATTATTTCACGTTCAATGTTGGCGCGGATATTCGGTTTTATCGTGGGGACCACTTCCAGCAATTGGTAAATAAGTTGGGATTACAGGGCTGGGATGGTTCCAACACCAATCGGGGAGATGACTACGTCGTGGAAAAAACGTTTAAGGCTAACCCATGGACTGCATTATTCAATCCCGCGGGTGAAGCGTATCGTGTAGGGTACGACAACTCTGAGCAATTAAACTACCAAGGTATATTCGGTCAGGCCGAGTTTAGCAATGAAACGGTTTCTGCATTTATACAAGGCGCTATATCAAACCAATCCTACCAGAAATTTGATCGTTGGAACTACGAAGGCGGGGAAGCTAAATCTGACGTGGAAAACAAACTCGGTTACAATATTAAGGGAGGAGCGTCGTTTGACTTTGCGGAAGGACATACGATTTTTGCCAATACCGGTTTCTATTCTCGTCAACCTTTTTTAGATAACGTATTCGTCCAAAATACCGTAGATTTCACCGATCCTGTGGTAGAAAACGAGGAGATTTTTGGATTGGAAGCAGGTTACCGATTCACCATTCCAAACTTTACCGTTAGTTTAAATGGATACTATACGTCATGGGCCAATCGCTTCCTGTTATTTAATGGCACGTATTCAGACGACAGGATAGAAGGCGCTTACCTGATTACCGGCATCAAACAATTACATAAAGGATTGGAACTTGATTTTCAAGCGCAAGTTTTACCTCAATGGATGATACGTGGCTATGGTTCTATTGGGGACTGGCAATATGACGGTAGCTCCCCTTTCCGATTCCGGGAAGAAGTAAATTCAGAAATTATCGGTAACGGCGAATTGCCTTTGTCCGGTGTTAAGATAGGTAATGCTCCCCAGACTTCATTTGGTTTGGGCACCAAGTATAATATCCTCTCCGATCTCTCTGTTGACGTAGATTTTAATTTTTACACCGATCTGTATGCACAGGTGGATCCAGAAAATGTTGTCGAAGCCGTATTGGAAGACGAGGTATATAAACCCGAGAAACTGGATGGGTTCGGCGTTGTTGATGCAGGACTAACTTATGCATTTAACATCGGCACCCAACGATTAAAATTGCGTGGAAACGTGCTCAATCTCTTTAACAAAGAATATTTCGGCCGCAAAGATGGGTTTGGATACTTTTATGGTTTAGGCACCACATGGAATGCCTCACTGACATACAGCTTCTAAGCATATCTTCACTATAAATTGAAAGCGGCCGCCCATTTTCGAGCGGCCGCTTTCAATTTACGAATTATAATAAAATTCTTCCACGTATGTCAGGCTAATCATCTCATTGTTGAATGCCTGGAGATTTTTCCGGTCGGCTGCCAGTTCAAAAACAACGGATAACCTTCTGTTTCGTTTGCTGACCGTTTTTCGCCGGTGATTGATATGGTGCTTGTCCATCACCCGTTTCAACGATTCCATATTGGTGATATCCATATCCTGAAAGACAACAAAAATGGTCCGGGTTAAGAAAACTCGCTCCATGGCGCTTTCAACCTTGTTAAAAACCGATAAGATCAGTACAGTCATCACGGAAAGCGACAATGACAAACCGTAATACCCAATCCCTGCGGCCATTCCGATTCCCGCTACCATCCAAATCACCGCGGCGGTGGTCAAGCCCATCACGGAAAACTTGTCCTTGAAAATCACTCCCGCTCCGATGAAGCCGATGCCTGTGATAATATTCGCTGCTATCCGATCGTCACTACCCACTCCGTAACGCGAGACAATCGTGAATGCAGTTGCTCCCAAACAGATCAGTACGATGGTACGGAAACCGGCTGATTTATTTTTATACTCGCGTTCTAAACCTACCAGGCTGCCTGAAATAATGGAGACGCCTATGGCAATTAAGTCATTGTCTTCTGGGAAAAAGTCCATATCTCTGGTTTTCAGCTATCAACGATCAGTGTTCAACCTTGGCTATGATTCAGCCGTTGGCGCACAACCTGACAATGCAGCATTTTATATTAATCATTTATAACTAACTCAAATAGGCATAAGTGATCCCCTCGCCTCCCCGGTCCGGATGCTCATCTTCCAGGCGCTCAACTTCACCATATTTGCGCAGATAATCACGGATAAACCTACGTAAAATTCCGTCTCCTTTCCCGTGAATGATTTTTAAACTGGGAAACCCCATCATCACGGCCTTGTCGAGGTGCTTCTCAATCTCATTCAAAGCTGCTTCGGTGCGCATACCACGCACATCTACTTCAGGTTTGAAATTGGCAACATCCTCCGATACGCTGGCGTGATAGGTTTTCCGTGAGGCCTTGGCCACATTTCGTTTAGCAACGGGTTCCACTTCGCTCCGCTTCTTCACCATGCGCAGTTCGCCCATAGCCAGCACCAAGTTATTTTTCGATAGACCGATCACTTCGGCTTCACTTCCCGTGTCGGGTATCTTCACCCAGTCCCCCACCTCAATAGAAACCCCTTGAGGAACGTTTTGTTTGCTCTTGGATACGGAAGCCGCCGGTTGATCGGTGTGCTTGTTTAATTCTACTTCGAGCTGCTGACGCAGCTGTTTGGTCTTATGCTTATCTGCTTGGCTTGCTTTGATATCCGATATGGTGTTTTCGACAAGTTTATTCGCATTCCGAATGATTTCACGGGCCTCGTCCTTTGCCTTTTTGAGAATGGTCTTTTTATTTTCTTCCAAATAAGCTTGCAATTGTTCGTTTTCGGCTTTTAACCGAGCCAATTGCCGCTCTTTTTGCGCGATCGAAACCTTGGTATCATGCACTTCCTTTTTATCCCGTTCAAGGTCAACCAATAAGGTATCTACCCGCTTTTGTTGCGCGCCGATTTTTTGTTTCGCAGCCTGGAGGATCGCTGAGTTTAATCCGATTTTCTGTGCGATTTCAAACGCATAAGAGCTGCCTGGTTTACCCGTTTGCAAGATATAGAGAGGGCGCATCGCCACATTATCAAACAGCATGGATGCGTTTTCAATCCCCTCGGTATTGCTGGCAAACATCTTTAAATTAGAATAATGAGTCGTTACCACTCCCCTTACTTCCTTTTGGTTGAACACCTCCAGGACGGCCTCTGCAATGGGACCACCAAACATCGGATCGGTGCCTGTACCAAACTCATCAATGAGTATCAGCGTTTTCGCATCGGCATGCTCCGAGAAATATTTCATCTTTGAGAGATGTGCACTATAAGTGCTAAGATCGCTTTCGATCGATTGATCATCACCGATATCGGCAAAAATCCGATTGAATACACCTAATCTTGAGGCGGGGTCTGCCGGAATCAGCAGCCCCGCTTGCGCCATGAGCTGCAAGAGCCCAATGGTTTTCATGCAGACTGATTTGCCCCCGGCATTGGGTCCCGAAACGACAATAATCCGCTGGGTTTGATCGACCGTTACGTTTAACGGAACGACAGTTTGCTGGCTGCCTTTGAAATTGAGCAACAGAAGTGGGTGGCGCGCGTTAACCAGTGATATGGATGCCTCTTTGGAGAGCTCCGGCATATGCCCATCAATATCGATTGCAAATAGCGCCTTTGCACGCACGAAATCCACCTTGGTCAATAGATTATGATAATCCAATAACAAGGGTATATGCAAACGTAATTCATCGGTCAGTGCAGTCAATATGCGCACGATTTCACGCCTTCTTTCAAACTCCAGATCACGCACTTGATTATTGAGATGAAACACTTCCTCCGGCTCAATAAAGGCGGTTTGTCCGGTGGCGGACTCATCGTGTATCCAACCCTTGATCTTGCGCTTGCTTTCAGCGTGCACCGGAATGCACAGACGTCCATCCCGAATGGTCAGATTGCCATCTGCTGTCCACCCATTCTGCTGCGCCATCCGGAAAACCTGATCAATACGCTTGCGTGCTTCTAATTCCGCTTTTGCGATCGCAGCCACCGTGTCAGCCAATTTGGGGGATGCATCCATCCGTACATTTCCTTTCTCGTCGACTACCCGCTCGATCGCCGATACGATACTTTTTTCAATGGGTAGGTGTTCAAAAAGCGCTTCTAAATTGGGATAGGTACCGTTGCGTTCATTAAAATATCGAAGAATGGCAAAGACCGTCTTCAATGAAAGCAGGATGCTGAAAAACTCGGATTCTGAAAGAAAAGTCCCTTCCACCCGCGCCTTTTCCGCCAACGGCTTGATGGGATAGAGATGGTCCACGGGAAAGGGCGCATCGTTTATGAGTAACTCTTTAAATTCATGTGCCTGCCGCAGAAACTTATCAATTTGATCCACCCGCTTCTGTGGCTGTATCTTTTCTACCAACTCCTTTCCTGCTTCACTCAGACACTTGGTTTTGATCAGTGCCTTTATATCCGTAAAGCCTAATTTCTCACTCGCGTTATCTGGGTAAATCATCGCTATTTTATCTTTTCAAATGGCCGCAACCTCGGTCGGGGAGGCTCAGACGTAGACGGCTTTGGTATAACCGGAGGCTTAGCTGGCAATACGGGGCTTTTTTGACTGCTGACCCCGATATTATTTTTCAGTCCGATTGCTTCAAGCATCCGCTCACGAAGCAGTTGATAGGTAACGGAATCGGGCTTACCGTATAGGCTATCCGGAGCATTCAGGAATAGTAAGTAGCGCTTGCGTTTGAAATCAAGCGAATCTCGTTCGATACGCCGAAGGCTGTCGGTTAGCCGCGCATTGCGGATGGAATCTGTACGTCGTTGCGCTTCGTATTTTTTTTCTACACGCTGCTGTTCAGCTAAATTCAAGGCATTCAGCCTTTTTTCAACATCCGTGTAAAATTCATTCATCAGGTACGGGCGGCTGGAATAAAATTCCACGCTCTGCCTGAAGGTTGTGGAATCAATATGATGCCGCTCAAAAACAGCTTGATAGTAACCATCCCTACGCATACGCGCTGAGTCAATTGGCAATGAAGCCAGCTGCCCGTCAGCCAGATGCATATCCACCAGTATCGCAGGCATCTGTTTAGGCGAAACGACCCCAGCGGGAATTTTCTCTCCGCCGCAGGATGTACAGAAAAATAACGCAATCCATGCGATTACCATCCCCTGCATCCTATGTGCTGCCCAATTAAGTTTCATTCCTGTTGGCGGATCCCCCGTGGTTTTGTAGTTTTGTGCAAACTTACAAAAATAGCGCCGGATTTATGGACATAGCCGATCAGATAAAAGCCATTGAGGAGGAGCTCTCCCGTTTAAATGTGACCCTTATTGCTGTTTCAAAGACCAAGTCTAACGAAGAAATACTGGAAGCTTACCATGCCGGACAGCGCGCATTCGGTGAAAACGTGGTGCAGGAACTCGTTGGCAAACAGGAAGCGCTCCCCAAAGACATCGAATGGCACCTTATTGGCCATCTCCAAAGTAACAAAGTTAAATACATTGCACCTTTTGTTGCATTGATTCACTCGGTAGATAGTTTGAAATTACTGAAGGAAATTGATAAACACGCCAAAAAAAACAACCGTGTTATTGACTGTTTGTTGCAGATACACATCGCCACGGAAGATACAAAATTCGGACTCGATCACGTTGAACTCATCGAACTGCTCCGTTCGGATGAATTTCGTCAGCTGTCAAATGTACGTATTCGGGGACTCATGGGAATCGCCACAAACACGTCCAATACAAAAGAAATCAAGGAGGAGTTCCGGGAGTTAAAGTCATTATTTAATGGCATTAAAGTAAGTTTCTTTACTGACGCTGAATATTTCGACGTATTATCTATGGGCATGTCTTCCGATTATAAAATCGCCATAGAGCAGGGCAGCACAATGGTGCGTTTGGGAAGCACAATTTTCGGAAGCCGATGAATATTGCAATACGAAAAGCCAAAGTTGCCGACTGTCCGCAGATCATGGAATTGGTCAAGGAGCTTGCTATTTACGAACGTGCTCCTAACGAAGTCACCGTCAGTATGGCGGAGTTTGTCGAAGCCGGGTTTGGTCCGTTTCCGGTTTGGGAAGCTTTCGTTGCGGAAGTGGACAACCTCGTTGTAGGCATTTCATTGTTCTATATACGCTATTCCACATGGAAAGGCCGCAGGCTGTATCTGGAAGATATCATCGTTACCGAAAGAATGCGTGGCAAAGGAATTGGCAAGGCTCTCTTCGATGAAACTTTAAAATTGTGCAAAAACAGGGGATACAGCGGCGTGGTTTGGCAGGTACTGGAATGGAACGAACCTGCCATCAATTTCTATCGGAAATATGGTGCTGCATTTGATAAGGAGTGGATAAATGTCTCCTTGGATTTTTAAATTCTAGATTTATGCTAAAAAAGATTGTACAGAAAGCTTGGCTATGCCTCAGCGTTGCTTCCTGCGTATTATCGGGATGCCAGTTTAACCGGGAGACAAATGAAAGGGATGAACAGGCTGTTTCCACTGACACGCTTGCCTATGAATACGAACATTATACACTCTATAGCGACCACGTTGTAAAAACCAACGAAACCACCGATACTACATTTTATGCGGTTTCCTATCCGTCGTTTAAAGATTCCATGGTCAATCGGTTTGTTTTAAAGACGCTGCTGGGTAGTGATACGGCGACGGTGAAAGGAGCGGCCCAAACATTCGTCAGCGAATTTGACCGGTTTTTTTTGTCTGACGCATTTCCTCGAATCTGGACTTCCGAATCCAATGCAAAGGTACATCACATCACCCCCACTTACCTTGGGTTGGTTATCGATGTTTACGCGTATACAGGAGGCGCTCATGGAAACTATGCTACGGTATTCGCGCATTACGACCTGGCAAATCAGGTTCCGCTGACGCTTGACGATATCGTTACCAAACCTTTTCGGAACGAGCTGACCGCCGTTGCTGAACGTTATTTCAGGAAGCAAGAAAACCTCTCCGTTGATCAACCGCTGGATGATCGTTATTTTTTTGATGAGGGACACTTTCATATTCCCGACAATTTTGCGCTAGAATCGGATAGCCTGCTTTTCCTGTATAATATTTACGAAATCAAGCCTTATGTAGACGGCCAAACCGAGCTGCGTGTACCCTATTCCGAAATTGATCGGCTACTCACAGATCGGGCAAAACGTATCATCGGTGAAATAACCAATAAATAAGTATTTTTATTTGATGCAAGTATTCAAATTCGGAGGTGCGTCGGTCAAAGACGCCGAAGGGGTCATAAACCTGAGCCGTATTGTCTCGACTCACCAGCAAGGCAAATTGCTTATCGTGATTTCTGCCATGGGCAAGACCACGAATCTACTCGAACAGCTTACGTTAAGTTATTTTAAACAGGAGGGCGACGCATTCGAGCTGTTGGAACAATCCAAACAGTATCATGATACGATCATGCGAAGCTTGTTTCCGGACAACAGCCATCCTGTATACCACGAGGTAGCCAACCGGTTTGTGGAAATCGAATGGATATTAGAAGAAAATCCTGCAGACCCGTATGACTACCTCTACGATCAAATTGTGGCTGTGGGCGAACTTGTATCTACCACCATCGTGTGCCACTATTTGAATGACGTCGGACTAAAAAGCAAATGGGTCGATGCCAGGGACTACATCCTCACAGACAATACCCACCGGGAAGGAAAAGTAGATTGGAAAACTACCGCTGAACGCATCCAGCTTGGGATCCCTGCCCTACTGGAAAACCAACTGGTCGTTACGCAGGGTTTTATTGGGTCGACTTCCGAGAATTTCACGACGACACTGGGCCGGGAAGGCTCGGATTATTCCGCCGCAATCTTTGCGGCCAGCCTCGACGCCGAAAGTGTGACCATCTGGAAAGACGTGCCCGGTGTGTTGAACGCAGATCCGAAATGGTTCGATCAAACGGAACTGATTCCTGAATTGTCTTATTTGGACGCAATTGAGCTTACCTATTATGGTGCCACAGTCATCCATCCCAAGACCATCAAACCGCTGCAAAACAAAAACATTGCTCTATACGTCAAATCATTTGTAGACACCGATGGCAAAGGCACCCAAATATGGAAATCAAACGAGTCGTTGCCTGTACCTTCATTCATTTTTAAAATCAACCAGATTTTGATTTCGATACTTCCTAAGGACTTTTCATTTATCGTAGAAGATAACCTAAGTGATATTTTCAGCAGACTGCATCAGCATCATATTAAAGTCAACATGATGCACAACAGTGCGGTAAACTTTTCAATCAGTATAGATGATACCGGCGAAAATGTTGCGGCTTTGCTCGATGATCTCGGTGCACGATATGATGTACAATTTCAGAAAGGGCTGGAACTCATCACCATCCGCCATTACAATCAACAGACAATAGACCGGGTTCTGGTGAAAAAAGCAATCATCCTGGAGTTGAAGGATAGTTATACGTGCCAACTTTTGGTACGTAAACTCTCCGCATAATCTCCTATCTTTGCGTCTATGACAATACGTACAACTTCGTTAGTGGCGTTCGCCAGTTTCTTGCTGACGACCGGGACACTCTCCTGCGATAATAATGCAAAATCAGCCAATTCGTCCGCAGAAGCTCCGTCGGCAGACGTTATGAAAGAGCAGCCGACAGCAGCCCCTTCAGACACAGCCCCTCCACAACCCACCCCGTCACCGGTCATTCCCGATTTTACATTCTATATATTACGTAGTGGCATCCAGTTTACCAAAACGGATCTGGCTAAAAAAGGAAACCTCGTTTTTATTCTTTTCGATCCTACCTGTGGCCATTGCCAACAGGAAGCCAACCATTTGGGCAAACATTATGATGAGGTAAAAGACGCAAATTTTTACTTTGTGTCCATGAACGATCCGGCACTGATGAGTACCTTTCTGGAAACCCATGCCAAACCCTTGGTTGGCAAAGCGAATGTCGAACTTTTGTACGACAGAAATGCCGACTTTGTTAATAAATTCCACATACCGTCCCAATACCCAGCTGTATATATTTACGGTAGCAACGGTCAACTGAAGGAATATTGGGACGGCGAACGGAAGATTTCCGATGTGATAGCGGCTATCCGCCAGTAGTTTCCGATCCTAGTTTTTCTGCTGCCGGGCAAAGGACAGCGGAATGGAAAGCAAGGGTACGGACAACCCCGATGCCATAATCCGTGTTTTGCTTCGGTGAATAAGCGAAGCCCAAAATCCATATTGGGCAGGTAGCATAATCAGCAAGCCTGCATTTATATGGGTTAACTCGTCGGCTATGGCTTTGATAACGGCATTGGATTCGACATTTTTATAATAGTAGGTTACGCCGTCCAATCCTTCTCCGAATTTGGCTATAATCTCGTCGTCGATCCTGACCTGCTGGATTTTTCGGATGCGGTTGTCCACATGAAAGATTTCAATGGAAGCCCCAACGCCCAGTGCCAATGTTTTGATCTCTTCCAGAATTACCCGCTGGACCCCCTGTAGGTTATCACATGCAAACAAAGCCCGGTCTATTTTCCCGAACCTCGCACCAAGAGGAACGGCCAGTACTGGAAACTTAAACTGATGAATCAACGCCGTAGTCGTATTGCCCAGTAAATCCTGTTCCAAAGATCTGGCGGCCATCCCCATGACCAATAAATCTGCTTCATATTCTGAAAACAGGTAATCAATTTCGTCTTCAATGTCCCCCATGACACTGGTGTAACTGGAGACCGGAATGGAGTAGATATCGCTGATCTGTTGGGCCTGCAGGGCCAATTTTTCCCGGCTACGGTTAGCAGACTCGTCAAGCGCTTTGGGCGACAAGCGAGCATTTGAAACGTGAATAGAGGGTCTATACGCATTAAATAGTATGATTTTTCCGCCGATTTGCTGGATAAGCGAGGCTGCATAAGCAACTGCATTTTCCGCTTCTTTGGAAAAATCAGTAGCGGCAATAATCGTTTTCATGATCTAATGGAATTTTTTCGTAAAGTTAACTCCATTATGGATGAAAGCGAATGAAGTATGTCATCCCACTGTTATATTGCCTTTCAGGTTTTAGAATTGTGCTTGGTTGGGGGTTGTTCACTGAATTTCCGTTTCAATGCCGGAGCCGTTATTGACGGCTCTTCGTGTTGATAGTCCCGGTCCTCAGCATCCTTGACCACCCGGTTACTTCTCGGCGGCCGTTGATCGGAATCTTTGGGTTCAAATTTTTCGTTCTTCTTATTCATAGTTCTTCTTATTCATACCTGTATAACCCAATACTCCAACTTTTTGTTTCGCCGGATACTAATCAAATGCGTAACTTTGACCATGGTAAACCCACGATACCCCGACTGAAATGCTCAATATCGCCATTAATGGATTTGGCCGTATCGGCCGCAACACGCTCCGCAACTTATTATTAAGAAGGTATGCTGACATCAATATCATCGCAATCAATGATTTAGCAGATTCGCAGACGCTGGCCCACCTATTTAAATACGATTCCGTACATGGCCCTTATCTAGGCACAGTTGACGTAACTGAAAACAAATTGATTATCGACGGCCAAGCCATCACCGTGCTCAACGAACGAATACCGGATCACCTCCCCTGGAAATCGCTGGGTATCGATCTGGTGGTTGAGTCGACTGGAAAGCATCTCACACAGGAAACAGCATCCGGCCACTTGGCGGCAGGTGCCCGCCAGGTGGTTATATCGGCCCCTTCGCCGGATAAAGAAATCCCAACGGTGGTCCTGGGCGTGAATGATACGTTGATTGATCTGCACGCTCCCTTATTGTCGAATGCATCGTGTACAACCAATAACGTCGCACCATTGATAAAAGTGCTGGACGACAATTGGGGCATCATTGATGGCTACATCACCACTGTGCATAGCATGACCGGCGACCAAAACCTGCACGATGCGCCGCACAGGGACCTTCGCAGGGCGCGAGCCGCTTCGGCATCGATCATTCCCACTACTACAGGTGCAGCGAAAGCGGTAACGAATGTATTTCCCCATCTTGAAGGTAAGTTAGGAGGCGCGGGCATACGGGTACCCGTATTGAACGGATCACTTACCGACTTCACCTGCATATTGCGCACTCAGCCCACGGTTGACGAAATCAACCATACTTTTAAAACGGCCGCAGAGGAAACGTTAAAAAACGTTCTGCAATATACAGAGGACCCGATTGTATCGGTCGATATCATTAACAGCCCCTACTCCTGCGTTTTCGACGCGCAGTTGACGTCAGTTGTCGGCGGATTGGTGAAGGTCGTCGGATGGTACGACAACGAATACGGCTATTCGAATCGTCTGGTGGATGTATTAGCTAAAATCGGTGGACATGGTTAAATTCATTACGGCTGATGAAACGCTCGCTTTGCGCAGTCGCGTACTTCGAAACGGCGCGCCGATGGCAGCTTGTCACTTTCAAGGCGATAATGATGAGGCAACATTTCATATGGGCTATGCAACTCCGGACGATGCTATCGTAAGCATCTTATCCTGCCAGTACGAACCGATGGAAGACCATGAAGGAGTAGGATATCGGCTGCGTGGAATGGCAACGCACCCAGACTGGAGCGGCAAGGGTATCGGTTCGACCTTACTAACCGCGGCAATCGAGCATTTAACCCACGTATTGAAAGCGGATTATCTGTGGTGTAATGCCCGAAGGGTTGCATATGATTTTTATTCACACCTTGGCTTCGACTTCGTTTCCGATGAATTTGAAATCCCCCAAATCGGACCACATCGGGTGATGTATCTCGCGTTGGGCAACTAAAAAAGGAAGCCGTTGGCTTCCTTTTTCTAACAAATCGATATCGGGTTTAAACTTTATTTCACTGCATCAACTACGGCCTTGAATGCCTCAGGATTGTTCATGGCCAAATCGGCCAATACCTTGCGGTTCAACCCGATGTTTTTCGCATTCAACTTACCGATTAACTGCGAATACGAAATTCCGTGTTCGCGGGCACCGGCGTTGATACGTTGTATCCATAAAGCTCTGAATTCCCTTTTTTTGGTTTTGCGGTCGCGGTAAGCATACTGCAATCCTTTTTCTACTGTATTTTTCGCAACGGTGTATACTTTGCTGCGCGCCCCATAGTAGCCCTTGGCCAATTTGAGGATTTTTTTGCGTCTTCTTCTTGACGCTACTGCGTTAACCGAACGTGGCATAATCTTTTGATTTTTGGTAACAGGCGCCGTGTTTCACAACGGTCTTACAACCCAGTACCCGGTTACTAATTTTGATTTTTACTTCCTTTACTTCCGTTTATTTGCCGATCGCAAGCATACGTTTTACGTTGCCCATATCTGCTTCAGACACTAAACCGGTTTGCGTTAGATTGCGTTTACGTTTTGTGCTTTTCTTAGTCAGGATGTGACTCTTGAACGCATGTTTCCGCGCAATTTTACCTGTTCCAGTAAGCTTGAAACGCTTTTTTGCACTGGAATTGGTTTTCACTTTTGGCATGATTTATTGAATTATATATCGATTTGTTATTTCGTTATTTCTTTGCTCCCACTTTGGGTGCTACCGTCAGGAACATCCGTTTTCCTTCCAACTTCGGAAGCAGTTCCACCTTGCCGTATTCCTCCAACGCCTGAGCAAAACGTAGCAACAGGATTTCTCCCTGTTCCTTATAAACAATTGCACGGCCCTTGAAGTGAACATATGCGCGTACTTTCTCTCCGGCTTCCAAAAACTTGATTGCATGCTTAAGTTTGAACTCGAAGTCATGATCGCTGGTGTTCGGACCGAAGCGAATCTCCTTGATAACCGTTTGCTTCGCGTTCGACTTGATCTCTTTCTGCTTCTTCTTCTGTTCGTAGATGAACTTGCTATAGTCGATAATCCGGCAAACCGGAGGATTAGCATTTGGCGAAATTTCAACTAAATCCAGCTCCAATTCGTCGGCCAATTCCAAAGCCCTACGCGTTGGATAAATCCCTTGCTCTATATTTTCGCCCACCAATCGTACTTCCGGTACTCGGATATTCTCGTTAATGCGGTGTTCCGGCTCCTTTTTCTTAAACGGAGGTCTTGGGCCTCTGAATCCTGGTCTATTTAATGCCAAATGTCTAAAATAATTAAACGGTTATTTCTTTAATTAACTGTTCGCTAAACTCATCTATGCCCATCGTTCCTAGGTCACCTTGGCCGTGTTTCCGAACAGAAATCGTGCCGTTTTCGGCTTCTTTTTCACCAACGATAAGCATATACGGGATTTTCTTTAATTCTGCATCCCTGATCTTGCGACCTACCTTTTCATCCCGTAGGTCAACCAAGCCGCGAATATCGGAATTATTGAGGGATTCCAAAAGTTTTTTTGCATATTCTTCGTATTTTTCGGACACGGGAAGAATGATAAACTGCTCAGGTGCAAGCCACAAAGGGAACTGCCCTGCACAATGTTCAATCAATACGGCTACGAAACGCTCCAATGAACCAAACGGAGCCCGATGAATCATTACCGGCCGGTGTTTGGCGTTGTCACTACCGGTATATTCCAATTCGAATCGTTCGGGCAGGTTGTAATCAACCTGGATAGTTCCCAATTGCCATTTACGGCCCAGCGCATCTTTGACCATGAAGTCAAGTTTCGGTCCATAAAAGGCCGCCTCGCCCAATTCGATTACCGTCTTTAGCCCCTTTTCTTCCGCTGCCTCTATGATGTCCGTTTCGGCCCGGTCCCAGTTTTCGTCCGATCCAATATATTTCGCACGGTTTTCAGGATCGCGCAATGAGATTTGGGCAACGTAGTCTTCGAAACCCAGCGCCCCAAATACATAAAGCACCAGGTCAATTACCTTTTTAAACTCGTCTTTTACCTGGTCCGGACGACAAAATAGGTGAGCATCGTCTTGCGTGAATCCCCGCACACGGGTTAGTCCATGCAACTCCCCACTCTGTTCGTAACGATAAACTGTACCGAACTCCGCGTAGCGGATCGGCAGATCTTTGTATGAGCGAGGCTTGGTTTTGTAAATCTCGCAATGATGGGGGCAATTCATCGGCTTCAACAGAAATTCCTCCCCTTCTTGTGGTGTGTGAATTGGCTGAAACGAATCTGCGCCGTATTTCTCGTAGTGGCCAGAGGTGACGTACAGGCTTTTATGTCCGATGTGGGGCGTCACCACCGGTTCATACCCTGCCTTCATTTGGGCCCGCTGCAAAAAATCGATCAATTTTTGCCGCAACCGCGCTCCTTTAGGCAACCACAAGGGAAGTCCCAATCCTACCTTTTCAGAAAAGGCGAATAATTCCAGTTCCCTTCCCAGTTTCCGGTGGTCACGCTTTTTCGCCTCCTCGATCATGTGAAGGTAATCAGCCAACTCACTGGCTTTGGGAAATGTCACGCCATAAATACGAGTGAGCTGCTTCCGGCTCTCGTCACCGCGCCAGTACGCACCGGCGACGTTCGTCAGTTTCACGGCCTTAATAAAGCCCGTGTTAGGGATATGGGGCCCGCGGCACAGGTCGGTAAAATTGCCTTGGGTATAAAATGTTATGCTGCCATCCGGCAGATCCTTAATTAAATCGAGTTTATATTCATCACCTTTTTCTGTAAAATAAGCCTCCGCATCGGCTTTGCTCACCGGTTTGCGCACATATTCCGACTTAGCACGGGCAAGTTCGATCATCTTTTCCTCGATCTGTTTGAAATCATCGGAAGAAAACTCGCGATCACCAAAATCAACGTCGTAATAAAATCCGGTTTCGATAGCCGGACCTATACCGAACTTGGTGCCGGGGTAAAGTGCTTCCAACGCCTCAGCCATCAAGTGGGCCGATGAGTGCCAAAAGGTCGATTTTCCATCTTTATCATTCCAGGTAAGCAGCCGTAATGTGGCATCTTCGTTTAAGGGACGCGATGCATCCCATACTTCGCCGTTTACTTCCGCCGCCAGTACGTTGCGGGCTAAACCTTCTGAAATGGATTGCGCGATTTCAATCGCGGTGACTCCTGGTACATACTGACGCCGGGAGCCGTCTGGTAGGGTAATGTTAATCATCTACAACTATGATTTTTTGTTAAAAACTGTATTTCCACAAACCACCATACAAAGGTGATTCATCATTGGGGCACAAAGATACGGAAAGAGAATGATTTTCCGTATCTTTGCAACCTCAAAATCACGCATGGCACACCAAATTCCAGACGATGGCTCCCAGCTTCCCTTAATGGAAGAATTTTACACCATTCAAGGGGAAGGGTATCATACCGGCAAGGCCGCATATTTCATCCGCCTGGGCGGGTGCGATGTAGGATGCCATTGGTGCGATGTAAAAGAAAGCTGGGATGCCGAACTGCATCCGCTTACGCCGGCCGACGCGATTATTGAACACGCTAAACAGTATCCGTCAAAAGCCGTGGTCGTAACCGGCGGAGAACCCTTGATTTACAACCTTGATTACCTCACGAAAGGATTGCAGGCGGCGGGCATCAAAACGTTTATTGAAACATCCGGTGCCTATCCGTTGAGCGGTCACTGGGATTGGGTTTGCCTTTCGCCCAAGAAATTCAAGTCACCTTTGCCCGATGTTATCGCCGTGGCAGGTGAACTGAAGGTGATTGTCTTCAACAAAAGCGATTTCGCCTGGGCCGAAAAACATGCAACACTGGTCTCCCCTTCCTGCAGGCTTTATCTTCAGCCTGAATGGTCTAAGGCACAGGAAATGACGCCGCTTATTGTAGATTACGTAATGCAAAATCCCAAGTGGGAAATCTCTTTACAAACCCATAAATACCTCAATATCCCCTAGTTTAGCCAGATGGCGACAAATAGATTTCCCTAGCCATTGTTTTTGGAACATTTTTTGACTTATCAATTCTAAACAGTAAATTTGTACAACGATTACTAAAACAAAACATTTACTCAGAAAAAAGATGATGAAAAAATTTGTTTCTATATGCGCCCTATTGGTAGCTTTTGTGAGTACCACGGCGCTCGCCCAGCAGAATAGCAAAGCAGAATTTAAGTTTGACAAAGAAACCCACGATTTTGGTAAAATACCCCAGGGTAAGCCGGTTACTCACGTGTTTACGTTCACTAATGTGGGTACAGAACCGATTATCATCAACGAAGTGAAGCCGTCCTGCGGGTGCTCTGTAGCCGAATTCACCAAAACACCTGTAAAACCCGGAGAAACGGGCACGATATCGGTGACCTACAATGCAGCTGCAAAACAACCTTTTACCAAAAATTTTACGGTGCGATCCAACACCAAAACACCTGTAAAGACTCTCTACATCAAGGGAGAGGTAACCGGTTAATTTATAACATCTTATAAAAAGATAGGAGGCCGCTATTTTTTTAGCGGCTTTTTTTTGCTTTTAAATGAAAAGCTATGCTTAATATTGCGTCAAAATTAACATCGTATTAATACTGTGACATGCCCGCAATTAGTGTAAAAGGCGACGAAATGCCGGCTTCTCCAATCCGTAAACTTACCCCTTATGCTGAAAAAGCAAAGCGGGAGGGTAAACATGTATATCACCTGAACATCGGCCAACCCGATATCGAGACACCCCAATTGATGTTGGATGCCATTCGCAACATCGATTTCAAAGTGTGGGCATACACGCCGTCTGAAGGAACGGAATCCTATCGAAGGAAATTAGCCGGTTATTATAACACGTTGGGATACGATATAAACCCGGACGACATCCTGGTAACAAACGGCGGCTCTGAGGCGCTTTCCTTCGCCATGCAAACTTGCATCAACCCCGGCGAAGAAATTATCATTCCTGAGCCCTTCTATGCAAATTACAACAGTTTCACCCGATCAGCCGGTGTTAACGTAATACCTATACTCTCTCACATCGATCAGGGATTCGCACTCCCCCCTATCGCAGATTTTGAAGCGGCCATTACGCCAAACACGCGAGCTATTGCGATCTGTAATCCCAATAACCCCACGGGTTACCTATATTCCCGCGAAGAAATGGAAGCGTTAAGGGACCTCTGTCTGAAACACGATTTATTCTTGCTGGTCGATGAAGCTTATCGCGAATTTTGCTACGACGGCCGGGAGTTCATATCGCCCATGCAACTCGACGGACTGGAACAGCACACGGTAGTGGTCGATACGGTCTCCAAGCGTTACAGTGCTTGTGGAGCGCGACTGGGTTGTTTGATCACGAAAAACAGAGAGCTTTGGAATGCGGCATTGAAGTTTGCACAAGCCCGACTTAGTCCGCCGGCTGTTGCCCAGATTGCAGCTGAAGCCGCTATTGACACTCCACAGACTTATTTCGATGCGGTAAAAAAAGAATACACATTTAGGAGAGATACCTTGGTGGCAGGCCTTAATGCAATCAAGGGCGTATATACTCCAAACCCGGGAGGCGCCTTTTATGTGGTGGCCCGTTTGCCCGTTGATAATGCCGATAAGTTCTGCCAATGGATGCTGGAACATTTCTCTTATGAAAACCAGACCGTCATGATGGCCCCGGCAAGTGGCTTTTATAGCACGCCTGAAGCCGGGAAGAACGAAGTGAGGCTGGCATATGTACTGAATGTGAACGACCTGAAGCGGGCACTGCTTTGTCTTGAGCAGGGATTAGCGACCTATCCTGGCAGGCTATAACCGGTCAAGAACGAACTGTAGCTGCTCCTCCTCGTTGAGGTCGGTGTTGTCCAATACAATGGCATCCTCTGCTCGAATCAGTGGACTTTCTTCGCGAGTGGTGTCAATGTAATCACGGTGCGCTAAGTTTTCAAATACCTCTTCCAAGGTGATCGCCTCTCCTTTGTTTTTTAATTCCAGGTAGCGGCGTTCCGCGCGCACTTTGGGATCGGCTGTCATGAATATTTTCAAGTCAGCGTCGGGGAACACCGTTGTACCAATATCGCGACCGTCCATGACGATGTTACGCCGTTGTCCTAACTTTTGCTGCTGGGTAACCATCGCCGAACGCACGGCTTTGACCGCACTGACTTCGCTGACATAATCGGAAACGTACATCTGCCTGATTTCCTCGGACACATCTTCATCATTTAAGAAAATGGTGGTATTTCCGGCTTCGTTATGGAGATCAATATGAATCGCCGCTAAGGCCTGGATCACTTTTTCGGTATCCGTAATGGGGATATCGTTCCGTATAAAATATAACGTCACGGCCCGATACATGGCTCCGCTATCGACATAAACGTAATGGAGTTTCTTCGCCAGTGCTTTAGCCAGTGTACTTTTGCCACAGGACGAGTATCCGTCGATCGCGATGATTTTGTTTGTCCGGGCCATTGATCAGTTATTTCCTCCAATTAGTACCCCGGGTTTATTCAACACCGGTACTTTGATCAGGTTATCATCAATGATACTTTCTGGTAAAAAAATATATTTTTTATCGTAGATGGTTCCATCGATGTAATAACTGAGCCAATACTCATTGGTTAACCCGAATACCTGTTCATCGATCGCTTCGATTTTCGCATAGTCATGCGGATCGATATCGCCTATAAAGTGACGCAATATAGACGTTTTTACCTCTTTGTCGTCTTTAACACCGTAGCCTTTAGAACTAACCATCACATTTTTGATGGGTATGTTTTTTTCGTTGATCAGGTAAACGTTCCAGACTTTGCCGGTAGGCGAATCACTTTCAAGAACTACGGCGATCGAGATGTCATTGACTATATTTTCAGGCAGGTCTTTTTTCATTTACGATTTCTTTCCTTTTTTCTTTGGCTTCTTATCTCCAGCTTCTGCCCATTTTAAAACGTCTGCGTATGTTACAGACGCGACATCCGTTCCCTTGGGCATCTTGATATTCTGCTTGCCGAAGCGGATAAACGGTCCCCAACGGCCGTTTTCTATACGAGCATCCGGATTCTCGTCGAATACCTTGACTACCTTCTCGATGTCCCGTTGCCGCTTATCCTGAATAATCTGTATGGCAGTATCGGTTGTGACGCCGTGTGGATCAACATCCTTGGGTAGCGAATAAAAAGCATTATTATGGCGGATGTAAGGTCCGAATCTACCAATGGCTACCGTCATTTCCTTCCCTTCAAATTCTCCTATTTTTTTGGGCAGCTTAAATAAATCGAGTGCATCTTCAAAGGTGATGGTTTCAATCATCTGCCCCGGCCTTAAACTCGCAAAACGGGGCTTCTCCTCATCTTCGGCTGATCCGATCTGCACAATGGGCCCAAACCTTCCGATGCGCACACTGACCCGTTTCCCGGATTCAGGATCAATTCCTAATTCTCGTTCGTTGGTGGCGCGGTCGGCATTTTTGATGGTGGTTTCTACTTCCGTATGAAACGGCCCGTAGAAGCCCCGCAGCATGTCTGTCCACTCCTTCATTCCCTGAGCAATCTCATCGAATTCCTTTTCGACCTTGGCCGTGAAATTGAAGTCTACGATTCCTTTGAAATGTTCGACCAGAAAGTCATTTACCACCACACCGATGTCGGTAGGGAATAACTTGGCTTTTTCTGCGCCAGTGATTTCCGTCTTAACCAGAGTCGACAACTGGCCATTCTGGAGTTCTAGCACACGATAGTCACGAGACTTCCCTTCGCGATCTTCTTTGACCACATAGCCCCGATTTTGTATCGTCGAAATGGTGGGCGCGTAGGTGGACGGGCGGCCAATGCCTAACTCCTCCAGTTTTTTTACGAGACTAGCCTCTGTATAGCGGGCAGGCGGACGGGAAAAACGTTCAGTGGCGGTCATGGAGCGCAATTGCACCCGTTGGTTCCGCTGCAGGGGAGGGAGCAAGGTGTTCTCACCATCGTTGTCCAGATTAACGTCCTGCTCCTCGTCGGTCGATTCAAAATAGACCTTTAGAAAACCGTCAAATCGCATTACCTCTCCGTTGGCTACCAATTCTTCACGCCGTGTGGAAATGCCGATTTTCGCAGTCGTCTTCTCAAACTCAGCCTCGCTCATTTGGGAGGCTATGGCACGTTTCCAGATCAATTCGTACAGTCGCCTTTCTGCATGATCACCGTCGATGGTGTGCCGGTCGAAATACGTTGGACGAATGGCCTCGTGCGCCTCTTGCGCGCCGGCCGATTTGGTCCGGTACTGACGACGTTTATGGTAGTTGGCTCCATAGGCTGCTTTAATCTCCTCTTCCGCGCCTAACAGTGCCGTATCACTCAAGTTCACTGAATCGGTACGCATATAAGTGATTCTGCCAGCCTCATAAAGCCGCTGTGCTACCGCCATGGTACGAGCGACGGAAAAGCCCAATTTTCGACTAGCCTCCTGTTGTAGTGTAGAAGTCGTGAAAGGCGCTGCTGGATTACGTTTGGAAGGCTTGGTTTCCAAGCTATTCACTATAAAATCAGCCGTTACGCAGTCGGTCAAGAATTGTTCGGCATCCGCCAGGTCTGGAAAGCGCTGTGGCAATTCCGCCTTGAACGATTCTTTTGGATTGTCAGTCTGAAAAATAGCGACGAGTTTGAAGGCGGCCTCAGCCTGAAAACGGTTAATCTCCCGCTCGCGATCGACAATTAGCCTGACCGCTACAGATTGTACCCTTCCTGCCGAAAGAGAAGGCTTCACCTTTTTCCACAATACCGGAGAAAGTTCAAAGCCTACCAACCGATCCAGTACACGTCGTGCTTGCTGCGCATTGACCAAATTAAAATCGATTCTGCGAGGTGTTTCGATAGCTTTCAGAATGGCAGGTTTAGTTATCTCGTGAAAAACGATCCGCTTTGTACGACTGTCCTGAAGTCCCAACGTTTCATATAAGTGCCAAGAAATAGCTTCCCCTTCCCGGTCCTCGTCGGAGGCTAGCCAAACAGTTTCCGCTTCCTTTGCTAGTTTTTTCAGCTCGCTGACTACGGCCTTTTTATCAGCAGGCACTTCGTATTTTTGTTTAAAATTGTTTTCGACATCAATTGCATCGTCGGTCTTTACCAAATCGCGGATATGCCCGTAACTTGATTTGACCAAAAAATCTTTGCCCAAATATCCTTCTATAGTTTTCGCTTTCGCTGGTGACTCTACAATCAGTAAGTTTTTCATCTATAATCATTTGCTTTTTAGCGGTGATGAAGCTTGCATGAGTTATCTATGTTATTCGCGGGCCGGAACTCATGCTCGTTTCCCCATTCGTCATTTCAGATTTTTGCAAATAAAGGGATTTATTCAGGGAATGACAAATCAAAAAACCATATCCAGCAGGAAGAAACACGCAAATACAACGGAGGCAATGCCATTGGTCGTCATGAAGGCTCGGTTCACTTTGCTTAAGTCGGAAGGGCTTACAATTCGATGCTGATAGACGAGAAGCGCACAATAAAAAATCACACCGACCACATAAAATCCGCCGAGCTGAAAAAAAAACATAGGTAAGATTACAAAAATTGCAGACAGCACATGGAAAACCTCAGAAACACGCAGCGCTCTTCGCTTACCCAACCAGGCAGGAATGGAACTGAGGTGGTTTTGACGGTCAAATTCCTCGTCTTGCAATGCATAAATAATATCGAATCCACCTACCCAAAACAACACTGCAAGCGAATAGAAAATCGGAACGATGTGAAACATACCCGTTACCACGAGATAAGCCCCGATAGGTGCCAAACCAAGTCCCAATCCCAGAACGAGGTGGCATAGCGGTGTGATACGCTTCATGTAACTGTAACCCAAAATCACGGTCAGCGCTACCGGCGAAAGGTAAAAGCAAATCGGGTTGATAAACCAAGTGGTTCCAACAAACAGAATACAGTTAGCGACCGTAAATATCAATGCCTGCGAAGGACTGATCTTTCCCGACGGGATGTCACGCATCGCGGTGCGTGGGTTAATTGCATCAATATCTCGATCCAGGTAGCGATTAAATGCCATTGCGGCATTGCGTGCAAATACCATGCAACCTAGCATTAACGCCAATTTCAACCAATCAAATCCATAGGCGGTTGTATTGACGGCAAGGAAAAAACCGATGATGGCAAACGGAATCGCAAAAATGCTGTGTGCAAAAAGTACAAGGGAAAGGTATTTCTTCATGATGCCACGGTGGGTTCGAAGTTATTGTTAATTTCATCTATGGCCGCTAACAGTTGGTCGCAGCCCAATCGGGTTTCGGCTGACGTGAGAAAATGAGTTGGGACTTCTTCAAACCATTGCAATAGGGCATTACGGAACTTTTCGATATTCGATTGGGATTTTACGGTCGAGAGCTTATCGGCCTTGGTAAAGACCAGCATAAAAGGCACTCCATTTTCCCCTAACCAATAGCAGAAATCCAAGTCGATTCGCTGGGGTTCATGCCGACTGTCGACTAATACGAATACGCATTGCAGGTTTTCCCGCAGTAATAAGTAACGACGGATAAATTTCTCCCAGGCGGCACGGCTGGATTTGGAAGCTTTAGCAAAGCCATATCCCGGCAGATCGACCAAATACCAAGCGTCGTTGATCAAAAAATGGTTGATCAATTGCGTCTTTCCCGGTGTCTGTGAAGTCTTCGCTAGATGTCGATTTCCTGTCAAGGCGTTGATTAACGAGGATTTACCTACGTTGGACCGTCCAATAAATGCGTACTCTGGCAACGTGGGAGTAGGTAGTTTATCCACACGGGTATTACTACTTATGAAGGTCGCCGTTTTTATGATCATGATGCAAAGGTAAAAGATTGGAAGATTTTTGGGCATTAATACATAAATTCGCTGCCAGTTAATGTCACCGAGTCAATGAAACATCGCTATGTGCCGTTATTGGGGTGCCTCTCGTTATCCGTCCTTTTGTTAAGTAGCTGCCTCACGCGTAAAAATGCCCTTCCCGCGGATAGATCCGTCGCCTCTGCGCCTTATAAAAAGAATGCAAAGGATAAAAAGAGAGCGAAAGGCGCGATCCTTACCGATGCAACGACATCACCCAGGGATATAAATGCAGGAAGTAGATTGTTAGAAGGTTATGCAGAAGTACTGGGCGTAGCACCCAACCAACTGCAGACGGCCGCTTTGTATCGTTATATTGACGAATGGATGGGCACTCCCCATCGTTCGGGAGGAATAGACCGCCGGGGACTGGATTGCTCTGCGTTTGTTGGTATGGTGATGCGCGACGTGTATGGAAAGTCGATACCACGCGTATCGAAGGACATAGCCGGCCAAATCAAACGCAAGTACGAACGGCAGTTAAAAGAAGGTGACCTTGTGTTTTTCTCTTTCGGACGCAGGGAAATAGACCATGTTGGTATATATTTGCACAACAACAAGTTTGTACATGTATCCACCAGCAAGGGAGTCATTATCAGCGACTTGCACGACTCTTGGTATTACAAATATTTCACAAGAGCTGGCAGTGTGGAATGAGAAGAGTTTTGCCGATATAGCAGCGAGACGATAAATTAATCAGTCTGTCAGGGGCAACCGGATGTAAAATCGAGTTCCTTTGCCGTGCTCGCTTTCGAATGATATCGAACCATTCTGTGCCTGCGCATATTCATTGCATAGGAACAATCCCAATCCGATGCCTCGTTCGTTGTTCGTCCCATAAGTGGAACGTGTTTTTAACGAAAATAAGGCTGCCTGCTGCGCGATCGGTATTCCTATTCCGTTGTCTTCTACCGTGATTTCGCAGTGAGATCCGGACCGCGACGCGGAAACACGGATCCGGCCACCGGTTGGTGTAAATTTAATTGCATTGTTGATAAGGTTTCTCACGATAAGCTGCAGCATGTCCCGGTCAACCAAAGCTTTCAACATCCCGTCTATATCCGTTTCCAATACAATTCCCTTTTGATAAGCATAGATTTTCTGAATATCCACAACAGGGATCAAAACTTCATGGATATTGTGAGGCATAAGGGTTACACGGGCGCCCCCCAACTGATTCTGTGACCATACCAGCATATTGGAAAGCATCTCCTGGGTACCATGAAGCGCGTTTGCAAGTCCGCGTTCAACTAGCTTCCGCTCATCCGAATTAAACCGCTCGTTGGCGACCAACCGAACGTAGCTATGCAGTGAAGACAATGGCGCCTGTAAATCATGAGAGATGATAGAAAAAAGTTTCAACTTCTCCTCGTTTAGTTGCGTCAGTTCTATCGTCTTTTGATCTGCAGATTTCTTCTCCTCGTTGTAGGCCTCCTTTAAATAAAATACGCTGAAGAAACTCACCACGATGCCGGTTCCATAGGTAAATGCAATATCAACAAAGCGCGCTTTTCTATCTGGATACGAAACATAGATTACACCAGGATAGTAATACTCCATCCATAACAATCCGGCTACTACCAATAAGCTCAATACGACCCATAGCGGATAGAGCTTTTTCGGAGACACAATAATAATCAGCAAGAAGGCCAGCATAAGCGAAAGAAGTGTCGCGCCTTGAATGCCGCCACTAAAAAAATAATTGGCCGCGAATAGCGTGATCACTAAAAAAGATGAAACGGCAATACTCGTTGATATTTGCTTTTTAAATCGAGCTAAATAATATAAATAACTAATCATTGCCGTGAGGCAAGTAAAAATCAAAGCCGTCATCCGTAGACCCGAGAAATAATTAAACGGAATATTAAACACCATTATAAAAAGGGCAATCAACATCATTGAATTGAAAAGTCTGTTCTCCAACGTCAAATCAGTCTGACTTCCGATAAGGAAGTGTAAGGTTTGCTTAGCGTATAATTTGATTCGTTGAATCAGCCCAAAGGTCATGGCGGCAAATGTACACAAAGAAATTGAGTAAAATTTTTATTTACTCAGTTAATTAACATAAACAAATGTATAGTTTAGAATAAATACAAATTGCATTCCGCTTGCGCTATGCCCCAACAAACCTGTTTGTTATGCCTAAAAACTGATAACTTTAGACCGGAATAGGCTTTGAACATCATGGACGATTTTATTGCTGCACGGTCACAGATGGCCATGTCACTCGGATTTCACATCGTATTTGCCTGTATTGGTATGGTAATGCCTTTTTTTATGGCCATCGCGCATTTCATATACCTGCGAACGGGTAATGCGATTTACAAAGGCTTGACGAAGGCGTGGAGCAAAGGCGTTGCCATTCTCTTTGCTACCGGTGCGGTATCCGGCACCATGCTCTCATTTGAACTGGGGCTGCTTTGGCCTACCTTCATGAAACATGCCGGGCCTATCTTCGGTATGCCATTTTCGCTGGAAGGCACCGCCTTTTTTATCGAAGCCATTGCACTGGGCTTTTTCCTGTACGGATGGGACCGGCTGAGACCCTGGTTTCATTGGATCACAGGTGTAATCGTGGGACTCAGCGGATTGGCGTCCGGTATACTGGTGGTCGCGGCAAACGCTTGGATGAATAGTCCGGCCGGCTTCGACTTCATTGATGGCCAATACCTGAATATAGATCCCCTCAAGGCGATGTTTAACGACGCCTGGTTTTCTCAGGCGTTGCATATGACACTGGCGGCCTTTGCCGCCACTGGATTCGCCGTATCGGGTATCCATGCACTGATGATCCTTAAACGCAAAAATGTGGTGTTCCATACAGCCGCTTTCCGAATTTCGGCGCTATTTGCCTGCATTGCCGCCGTCCTTCAGCCCATCAGCGGAGACATCTCCGCCAAAGACGTAGCTTCCCGGCAGCCAGCAAAATTAGCAGCCATGGAGGCGCATTTCGAGACCGAAAGTAACGCGCCTTTACTCATCGGCGGCATACCGGACGAAGACACAAAAACGGTTAAATATGCAATTAAACTGCCTGGCTTGCTGAGCTTCCTGGCCCATGGTGATGCAGCAGCTCCCGTCACCGGACTGAAAGACATTCCGAAGGAAAACTGGCCGCCCGTAGCCATCGTTCATTATGCATTTCAGGTAATGGTGGCAATTGGCGTGGCATTGGTACTGCTTGCAATACTCTATTTGGTTGCGCTTATCAGACGTAAATCGTGGTTGGAAAGCAACTGGTTGCTGCGCTTATTCGTAATAGCGACGCCACTTGGATACATTGCCGTTGAAGCCGGCTGGATCGTCACCGAAGTAGGCCGCCAACCGTGGATCATCCATGGCGTTATGCGTACGGCCGACGCGGTAACGCCAATGCCAGGCATTGTATATTCGTTCTATTTATTTACAGCCGTCTTTATTTCCCTGTCCGCTATTGTCGCTTTCTTACTCTATCGGCAAATAAAAATGGTGGGCAAACTATATGACGTAACCGACCCTTCGTACGAAAAGATTAAGTGATATGCTACTCATTGTCATCGTTTTTCTCTGGGCTTCTATTTGTCTGTATTTACTTTTGGGGGGCGCGGACTTTGGTGCCGGCATCGTCGAATTGGTCGTGCCCCGACGATATAAACCACAAATACGCGCGGTTATGGCCCGAGCAATCGGCCCCGTTTGGGAGGCGAATCACATGTGGCTTATTATTGCCATCGTAATTCTCTTTGTCGGTTTTCCCGAAATATATACCACGATGTCCATATTTATGCACATTCCGTTGGTTGCTATGTTGTTGGGTATCATTGCCCGCGGCACGGCTTTCGTGTTCAGAAACTATGATGCGGTAGACGACCACTGGCAGCTGCTGTATGCTCGCATCTTTATGTGGTCGAGCATGGTAACCCCCTTTTTTTTAGGCGTCCTCGCTGCTGCTACCGTCTCCCGCACCATTGATCCGCAAGCCGGCGACTTTTTTTCAGCTTACATCGGGAGCTGGTTTACTTGGTTCGGGGTTGCAATCGGGCTGTTCACGACCGCCATCTGCGGATACCTAGCAGCAACGTATGCCATTGGTACCGTAGAACGGGGAATCGACCAAGCATTAGCCATTCGCATTGCCAAACGATTCATCTACCTGGTTGTCGTCGCTGGCGCCCTGGTTTTCCTAGCCGCTTTCTATTCCGACATACCACTGATCGAATGGATATTCGGTGGCATAATCGGCCAAGCGGCAATTGGTTTAGCGACGATATCCCTGGCGCTCACTTTTATGGCTTTTAAAAGAAAAAAAGCGATTGCTTCGCGAATACTGGCTGGCTTTCAGGTGGTCATGATTCTGTTAGCTGCAACGTATCAGCATTATCCGGAATTGGTACTCTTTAAAAACGGCGGCGGACTTTCGCTATTAAGCCATGCGGGCGACGAGAAAACGATCACCGCCCTGGCGTGGGCACTGCTTGCCGGCAGCATATTCATACTTCCTTTTTTGTTTTATTTGATGCGCGTGTTTGGAAGACGGTCGACACAAACCTAGCTAAAATGACACACAACAAACGGAGCAAGCTTTGCAATGTACATTGAATTTTCCGATCTTTGTGGTTGTCAAACGGTTGAAAAAAGACACAAATGGTAACGATCACAGAGAAAGCAAAGGAACGTATCCTCGACATTATGCGCGAGGAGGGCTATGATAACACTTATTTTGTGCGCGTAGGCGTCGAAAGTGGTGGCTGCTCCGGGTTGAGTTATAAACTCAATTTTGACAACGAGGAGAAAAAGGGAGATCAACTGGTTGAAGACAAAGGGATTAAAATCTGTCTGGATATTAAATCATACCTTTATCTGGCGGGAACGGAGCTCGACTACTCAGACGGTCTTAACGGCAAAGGTTTTGAATTTCATAATCCAAACGCATCCCGTACCTGTGCTTGCGGAGAAAGCTTCGCGGTTTAATCCGCTATTTCAACGCAAACACATCGTCCACTCCAAGCAATCGCCGACAGGTAAAGCCTTCTGCGTGCTTCACACCGATGTATTTTCCGTATTCCCGCGATCTGCCTTCGATATATTCCAGGAAATCCGGTTTTGAAATATAGGTTTCGGGTTCGCCTTCCTGATAGGATTCGTTGAAGAACTGAGACTTATAGGCATTAATCGCTTCAATCTTACGTTCCCAATAGTCGCTGACGTCGACAACAATATCGGGTTTGATATATTCATCCTGAATTAACTGAAGCACCAGCCGTGGGCGATGCGGAGCTTGATCCATTCCGTCATCAGCGGTTTTAATTTTGCGTAGACCGGACAAAAACACGGCATCATTCACCAATTCTCCTGCCCTTCCGTGGTCGGGATGACGATCGCGAAGTGCATTCGTAATGACGATTTCGGGCTGGTACTTACGTAAGGCATAAATGACCTTGAGCTGATGAGGCTCATCATTTTGAAAAAAACCGTCTCGCATGCCCAGGTTTTCCCGAACAGTCAATCCCAGTATCGTTGCAGCATTATCTGCTTCGGTCTGTCGTATTTCCGGGGTACCGCGAGTACCCAGTTCTCCCCGGGTAAGATCAACCAGTCCAACTTTACGGCCCATCGCTATCTGTTTGGCGATAGTGCCTCCACACCCCAATTCTGCATCATCGGGATGTACGGTTATCACCAAAATATCGAGTTTCTTATCTTCTCTTTCTTTCATATATATGCTCAACTAATCGTAGGCACAAAGATAAAAAAAACACCCAGAAGGCTTCAAAAATACCGATAGGAAGGACGCTCTAGGCTGCGGATGATATTTTCTATTTCAAAATCTTCTTCCGCATTGTAGGTATCCTTGAGGTTGTGGCCAAATACCCGAGCCACGGATTGGTAAAAAAAGGCTGTTATGCCGCCGCGTAAATCCTTCACCACTTCATAGCTGGAATTCCCGGTTTGGCGGTCAATCAATTTGATCAATATTTCGCCTTGGGAAATCGTAAGATTTTTGACTTCTTTATTGAACATGTCCTTGATCTCCTTTTCACAGGCCTTTACCAACCGCTTTTGCTCCCGCTTATTTTCGGTAATCGCCAAATCCCGATACAGTTGCTCATACCTGCGTTGCGCATATTTGGCATAGGGTAGTACCTTGATCACATTATAGCGCAGCCGGAGATAGCGAGCCTTGTCTTCAGGGCTTCTGAAAATGCGCTTACGCGTAACTTGCACCTCCGGGATCAGCATCCACGGAACCCGCTCGCCGTCCACCAACGCAGTAGACACTCTCCGTTGCGGCGGCTGTAGAAGCGTCGGCTGCTGCAGCGACGTATCCTGTGCTGTTGCAGTTCCGGAAAGAAATACGATCGTAAAAAAAATCAGCACTGTCGCGTAGCTCATCGATGCTATTTCAATAATTATCCGTATATTTATATGATTAAACGAAAGGACAACAAACGCGTCCAATCATCAATAACGGATATACAAACTTAGACAAACTTGGATTGATTTGCAAGTTTGTCATTTTTTCGGCATAAGCGTTACGAATGAAAGAATTAGTGATTGATTTAGAAGCAGAAAGCAAAGAAATACGTCGGCGATACCGTGCGTTGTTACGCGCCTGTAAACCCACGTTGCAACGTGGGGATAAGCAAATGATACGCAAGGCTTTCGATCTGGCTCTCGATAGCCATAAAGATATGCGTCGAAAGTCGGGAGAGCCTTATATTTATCATCCGATAGCAGTTGCCCAGATTGCTGCGGAAGAAATCGGGTTGGGGACGACATCCATCGTGTGCGCATTGCTACATGACGTAGTGGAGGATACCTCCATCACTCTCGATGATATTGAACGGGAGTTCGGCAAGAAAGTAGCCCGCATTATCGATGGCCTGACCAAAATATCCGGCATATTTGACCCGAACAGCTCCATGCAGGCGGAAAATTTCCGGAAAATGTTACTCACGCTGGCAGACGATGTGCGGGTGATCCTCATTAAATTGGCTGACCGGCTTCATAATATGCGGACGATGGATTTCATGCCGCGGGATAAACAATTGAAAATTGCCTCCGAGACGTCGTACCTGTATGCGCCCCTGGCCCACCGCCTCGGCTTATACGCTATCAAATCCGAATTGGAAGATCTTTCCATGAAATATACCGATCCGGATACATACAAGTTTATCGCAAAAAAACTAAATGAAAAGAAGGCGGAACGCGAACGCTTTATTCACAACTTTGTTGAGCCGATTAAAGAAATCCTACACGAACAGGACATCAAGGCCCAGGTGTTCGGCCGACCAAAATCTATTCATTCCATTTGGAGCAAAATGCGCAAAAAGTCGATCCCTTTTGAAGAAGTATACGATCTTTTTGCCATCCGGATTATCATTGACACTACGCAGGAAAATGAAAAAGCAGATTGCTGGAAGGCCTACTCCATCGTAACAGACCTATACCGGCCGAATCCGGATCGGTTAAGGGATTGGATTTCTTCGCCAAAAGCCAATGGATATGAGTCATTGCATACCACGGTGATGGGCCCTAAAGGCCAGTGGGTAGAGGTCCAAATCCGTACCGTTCGAATGAACGAAATCGCTGAAAAAGGATTTGCTGCCCACTGGAAATACAAGGAATCCAACTCCGATAGCGGATTGGATCAATGGATACAGAAAGTACGTGAAATCCTAACTAATCCTGAGCCGAATGCAATGGATTTCTTGGACGATTTCAAGATGAATCTCTTTTCAGATGAGATTTTTATTTTCACGCCTAAAGGCGCGCTGATCCAATTACCTCACAACGCAACTGCGCTTGACTTCGCTTTTGAAATACACTCTGATCTGGGTGCCAGTTGTATCGGTGCGAAAGTCAACCATAAGCTAGTTCCCTTGAGCCACAAACTTCAAAACGGTGACCAGGTGGAAATCATTACCTCAAGCAAACAGACCCCCAAGGAAGACTGGCTCAATTTCGTGGTAACCGCCAAAGCCAAATCCAAAATAAAATCGGCACTAAAGGAAGAAAAAAGGCGTGTGGCTGAGGATGGAAAGGAGATTCTCGAACGAAAACTGAAATCGCTTAAAATTACATACAACACAGAAAACATCAATAAACTGACGATGTTCTTCAAATATCCCTCATCGCAAGACTTATTCTACAATGTTGCGAAAGGAGAAATAGACATCAAAAATCTCAAAGAATTCGCTCTGAGTGAAAAAAGCGTCGAACAACCTAATGGCCAACAGTTTGCGTCGCATATTGGCGGATTGGTGGATAAAATCAATAAAAAAGATTATGAAACCCTGCTGATCGGCGACGACTTACAAAAAATCGACTACACGCTGTCCCCCTGTTGTAATCCCATCCCCGGTGACGATGTTTTCGGGTTTATTACCATCAACGACGGCATTAAAATCCACCGGACGAATTGCCCCAACGCGGCTAAGCTGATGGCGAATTATGGGTATCGCATCGTCAAAGCCAAATGGACTTCACAAAAAGAATTGGCGTTTCTAACGGGCCTGCATATCGTAGGCATCGATGATGTAGGTCTGGTAAATAAAATTACCAAGGTGATTTCAGACGATTTTAAGATAAACATCCGTTCTATCACAATATCCAGCAACGATGGCATTTTTGAAGGTTCCATCATGATTTTTGTGAATGATACCGGTCATCTGGAAAGTCTGATCCGACATTTGAAGCAGATCAAGGGCATTACAGGAATTACCCGTTTTGACTCGATTGATTGACCATCGGAGTTGACTTGTATAACCCAATAACTTTATGTAAATTTGTACGTTAAACTTTCGGATGATGACTCAAACGGAAAACTACCAAACAGTAAAAAAGATTTTCGAGGCTTATCTGGAAAATAAAAGCCTCCGCAAGACTCCGGAACGCTACGCCATTCTGGAGGAAATTTATTCCCGGAATGACCATTTCGATGTGGAATCGCTGTATATCCATATGAAAAACAAAAAATACCGGGTAAGCCGCGCAACGGTATACAATACGCTGGAACTGTTGGTATCATGTGATTTGGTTACGAAACACCAATTCGGAAAAAACATGGCCCAGTTTGAGAAATCCTATGGATACAAACAACACGACCACATCATTTGCATCGAATGCGGCAAAGTTGTTGAGTTCTGCGATCCCCGCATCCATCAAATACAAAGTATGATGGGCGAACTCCTCAAATTTGATATTAAACACCATTCACTTAATCTTTATGGTGTATGCAGCGATTGTTCTGCAAAGAAGGATGGCTTACGGGAAGTGCCTACCCGGAAGCAAGTAGAACTCGCTGAAGTCCATTAAGTGACCTTACTATTACTAAACACGTTGCTATCCATGGCCATGTGGGCATCCGGTAGCATAAATATCTACTTTTTGAATAATCCTCACAGAATATCAAAATAATGTTAGATTTGCCACGAATTGGTATTCCATTAATGATTTCTTTTTTCAATGCTAAATTAAACTATGCAAGTTGATGTGCTTTTGGGCCTACAATGGGGTGACGAAGGGAAAGGCAAAATTGTAGATGTCCTCTGTCCCAAATATGATTTAATTGCCCGTTTTCAAGGAGGGCCGAACGCTGGACATACGCTGGAATTCGATAACCAGAAATATGTATTGAATACCATTCCGTCAGGAATATTCAATAAAGATACGCTCAATTTGATCGGTAATGGAGTCGTCATTGACCCCATAATCCTAAAACGAGAGCTGGATACCTTAAAGAAAAACGGCTTCGATCCGGTCGCTGCAGGGACACTGGTTATTGCCCGTAAGGCTCACCTCATCCTGCCGACTCATCAGCTGCTAGATGCTGCATCTGAAAGTAAAATGGGCGCTGGCAAAATCGGATCCACCCTTAAAGGCATCGGCCCCACATACATGGACAAAACCGGGAGAAATGGGTTACGCGTAGGCGATACCACATTACCGGATTTTATGACGCGATACGAACGGTTAGTCGAAAAACATAAGTCCATTCTTTCTCATTACGGCGAAATACCCGATTTCAGCGAACGCGAACAAGCTTTCATGGAAGCGGTAGAATTCCTGAAAACCATCCCACACGTGGACAGTGAGCATCTTGTAAACCGGTATCTTCGTGAAGGCAAGCGCGTGCTCGCAGAAGGAGCACAGGGAACGCTGCTGGATATTGATTTCGGCTCTTATCCCTTTGTCACCTCATCCAACACAACCACAGCCGGTGCGTGCACAGGATTGGGTATCGCTCCTTCCAAGATTGGCCAGGTAATCGGAATTTTCAAAGCCTATTGCACACGGGTAGGTGGCGGACCGTTTCCTACCGAACTGGAAGATGAAACCGGTGAAAAACTCCGTCAGCTGGGCCATGAATTCGGCGCTACCACCGGACGCCCCCGTCGTACCGGTTGGATCGATTTACCCGCCCTCAAATATGCCATCATGCTCAATGGAGTTACGGAGCTGGTAATGACCAAAGCCGACGTATTAAGCGGATTCGATACCATATACGCCTGTACACATTACATACAGGATGGCGAAAAAATCGATTACATGCCATACGATATCATAAGCGTCGAACCGGAGCCTGTGTATGAGCGTTTGGAAGGATGGAATGCCGACCTATGTGGAATTACCCGGAAAGAGCAAATTCCTGATACACTAAACGCATACATCCGATATTTGGAAAACCATCTGGGCGTACCGATCAAATACCTTTCCGTAGGGCCCGATCGTACTCAGACCCTGCTGTTGAGTGAATAATTAGCATTTCGCAATCATGGTGTCACTGGCATGCCATCTGAAAGACAGTGAAAGTTTCACGCAGAAAGCATTGCAGTGGGCGGCACAATTTGACAGTGTCTGCTATCTGAATTCTAATGGCTACCGTGATAATTATGGCAATATCGACGTATTCATTGCCGTAGGTGCCGCCGAATCCTTTACGTCGGATGGCGTGGATACGTTTGCCAAACTGCAACAATTCATCGACAGCCATCCGGATACATGGATTCCCGGATTTTTGGGATACGACCTTAAGAACGAGGTTGAACACCTGCAATCCCGGCATCCCAATCGAACTGAATTCCCCGACGCCTATTTTTTTGTACCCGAATATACGCTTCTTATTGGCCAATACAATGCCGAAATCAAGGGCTCGGACCCCAAAACCATCGTAGCGCAGATCGAAGCGACCGAAATACGTGAAGACCCCCTCGGATTTAAAGGGCAATTGAAAAGCCGGATGAATCGGTCGGCCTATTTTTCCGCATTTGCGGAAATGCAACGTCATATCCGGAAAGGGGACATTTACGAGGTAAACTTATGCCAGGAATTTTTTTCGGAGCAGGCATCGCTTAATCCATTGGAGGCCTACCGGAGACTCAATGAAATATCCCCCACCCCTTTTTCTTGCTTTTTTAAATTCGGTCAGAAATATATCCTGTCTGCTTCGCCTGAACGATTCCTTTCCAAAAGCGGCCGTACGTTGCTTTCTCAGCCCATAAAAGGTACTGCGCCAAGGGGCAAAACTGCCGACGAAGACAATCTACTGAAAAATGCGTTGGTTACCAGCCCAAAGGAGATTAGCGAAAATATCATGATTGTCGATTTGGTAAGGAATGACCTGACCCGTAGCGCGGAACCGGGTAGTGTAAAGGCGTCCGATCTTTTGCAAATACATAGTTTCAAACAGGTCCATCAGTTAATCTCTACCATCACTTGCCAAATCCGCGAGGGAATCAAAACTACGACCACCATTGCCAATACGTTTCCCCCCGGATCCATGACCGGTGCCCCCAAAATCAGCGCAATGAAATTGATCGATTCGTACGAAAATAGTCGCAGGGGTGTCTATTCTGGAGCTTTGGGGTACTTTGGTCCACAAGGAAACTACGATTTCAGCGTTGTTATCCGTACCTTGGTCTATAATGCGGAAAACTGTTACTTATCCTTTCATACCGGAGGAGCGATTACCGACAATGCCGATCCGGAGAAAGAATATAATGAATGCCTATTAAAGGGAAAGGCGTTGTTTGAAGTTCTTAAATCGACCGCGAATGGTTAAGGAGCTATCTTCCCCACAACCACTTTCACCATCCCGTCATAATCCAAATATTTGTTTGCCAAATGCAATAACTCGTCGGGCGTAATGGTGTTGACAACCGAGGTGAAATAGTCATAATAATCTAACCCCAACCCGGAAAAATATACATTCTTAAATTTGTCGGCGTGGGAGAAGACGTTTTCCAGACTGCCTAATAAATTCCCCATGGTATAGTTTCTAACCACAGAAAGCTCTTTCTCGCTGATCGGTTCCATCCGGAGTTTGTTAACTTCCCTTTCAATTTCACCAAGCGTTGGAGCCGTTACCGTCACTCCTACTTCCGAAGCTAACGTGAAAAACGCGCCGTGTTTCAACGACACCAGGCCAGAGCTGATGCTGTAGGTATACCCTTTATCTTCCCGGATATTGGCCATTAGTCGCGAACCAAAATATCCTCCCAACACCGTGTTTAACACTTGAAGCCCAGGAAAGTCAGGATGAGAACGCTGAATACTCAAGCTTCCCATCCGGATAGCCGACTGCATCGCATCATCACGCACATCCAACGTCAACGCACCATCCGGAGCTAGCACTTTAGGCATTTGCGTGGCAGACACCGTTCCGTCCCGATCGCCCCAGTCATTCCCAAACAGGCGCTCGAGATGATTCATGACTTCTGGCGTAATTTTGCCCGAAACTACCAACGTGCAATTTATCGGTGTATATTGCTGCCTGAATAGTCCTAATAAGCACTCCCTTGTCAACCCGTCATAGTCCGACACTTCCGGCACGTACCCGTAACGGACAGATCCAAACAAAGATTTATTAAACAGCCTCCGCGCCACAAAGCTATTTTTCTGAAGTGAAACTTGGAGTTTTTGCTTGTTATTGCGGACGTAGGTGGTTAGCTCTTTTTCAGGAAAAACAGCGTTGGTTAACAAATCTTTTACCACTGGCAGCAGGTTTTCTAGATGCCTGTTCAACGAAAACAAGGTCAGAGAAGACTGGTCATACCCCAATTCAGGAATCAGAAAAGCCCCATGAAAATCGATTAATTCGGCTATCTGAGCACTACTAAGGGTAGGCGTCCCTTCAGGGAGCAATTCACAGATACCCGTATTCAAAAGCGTCTGATCCTCCCGCGTGAAAAGATGGCCGATGATCCATTCAATCCTGACCATATCTTGCTCGCCGGAATCGAAGACAAATACTTTTAACCCATTCGGAAATGTAATTTGCTGCGGTTCAATCAGATTTATCCCGGATACGGAATGGAAAGGAGGCTGATTCGTTCTATCAAGCATAGTTGTCGGCTATGTAAATAAGGGTTGATGAATTTTCTTTTCTAAATAGCTGCTTGGCTTGCAGCTGGATGTCCATAGCGGAAACGTTGAAATAGCGTTCCACTTCGTGGTTCAACTTGTCGGCATCGCCCAATAACTCAAAATAAGCCAGATTCATGGCCTTTTCTAAAATCGCCATTTCCGCGAAAACCATAGTAGATTCGATCCGGTTCTTTACTTTATTCAACTCATAGTCTGTGACTTCTTCGGTTTTTAGCCGTTTTAATTCGTCCCAGATCGCCTCTTCGGCAGCTTCAATTGTTATGCCGGGCAGTGGCTTGCCCTCGACGACAAACAAATTCCCGTCGATACTTCCTGTATGATAGGCATTTATTTCGCTGAACAGCTCCCGGTCTTTTACCAGTGCACGAAAAAGTCGGGAAGAGGTACCGCGGGATAACAGGTCGGAAATAAGATCCATGGGGTAATAACCGCTTTCCGAACGGGCAGGCCCATGAAAAGCGATATATAAACTATTCAGAGGAACATCCGCATATACAACCTCCCTACGTGCCTCCTCTTGTTCAGGCTCAATTGGAAGCTGCCGCAAATACGTGCTCCGCGAAGCAATCGGGCCGAACCATTTTTCGGCCATTTGCCTTACAACCTCGCCTTTTACGTCCCCGGCTACCACTAGGATTGCATTCTCAGGCGTGTAATGTTTGGCAAAAAATGCCTTCACATCCTCCATCTGCGCCTGTTCGATATGAGCTAGCTCTTTACCGATGGTCGCCCAGCGATATGGATGCACCCGATAGGCCAATGGGCGAAGTCGAAGCCAAACGTCCCCGTACGGCTGATTGAGATAGCGTTGTTTAAACTCCTCGCAAACCACGTTTCGTTGCACATCCAAGCTTTTTTCATTGAAAGCTAAATTCAACATGCGATCACTTTCCAGCCAAAAGGCAGTTTCCAAGTTAGCGGCGGGTAACGTAATGTAGTAATTGGTAATATCGTTGCTGGTAAATGCATTATTTTGGGCTCCCACTGCCTGGGATGGTCCGTCGTAGTTGGGAATATGTTCCGACCCCCCGAACATCAAGTGTTCAAATAGATGGGCAAATCCCGTTTGATCCGGATCTTCATCACGCGCCCCAACGTCATATAACAGGTTGACAACCGCCATGGGCGTTGCCGGATCTTCATGAACCAACACCCGTAATCCATTGCTTAGGATAAACCGATTGAATTTCACCATTCGTAGATCTTCTAAGTAGTTGTTCGATTATTGAGCTAACCAATCCACGCCTTGCTTAAGCCACGACAAGGTCATGGCTTCCTCGCTATCAGGCTCGGGGTTGAAATCATAGGCCCAGCCCGCATGGGGCGGTAGACTCATTAAAATTGATTCAATACGCCCATTGGTTTCCAGGCCGAATTTAGTTCCCGCATCATACACCAGGTTAAACTCCACGTACCTTCCTCTTCGGAGGTACTGCCATTGCTTATGAGCCTCAGTGAATTGACGGTCGCGGTTTCTATTCACCAATTCGGCATACATGGGGACAAATCCATTGCCTAGGTCACATGAAAAATCAAAAATCTGTTCCCAGGACAGCGAAGTTTTTGCAGGTGTTAGCCGATCGTAGAAGATCCCTCCTATTCCGCGGGTTTCCTCCCGATGTTTGATGTAAAAATAGCGGTCGGCAAAGGCTTTGAATTCTGGATAAAACGATGTGTCGTAACGATCACAGATATCCTTGAGTTGTCGATGAAAATATGTCGCTTCATCCTTTCGGATGTAATGTGGCGTCAGGTCTATCCCTCCACCAAACCATCGGACCTCATCGTTAAGTTCGAAATACCGGATATTCATGTGGATAATGGGCACGAAGGGATTACCGGGGTGGAGCACAATGGAAACGCCGGTAGCAAAAAAGTCCTGTTCGTCCACTTGAAACGCCCGTCTAACCGCATCGGGCAATACGCCGTGCACTGCGGAAAAATTCACGCCTCCTTTCTCAATTACAGCGCCGTTTTGAATAATCCGCGTACGCCCACCGCCGCCGCCAGCGCGTGTCCAAAGTTCTTCCGCAAAAGACGCTTTTCCATCCAAGTGTTCCAACGCCTGGCATATTCCATCCTGTATCTGCTTATAGCGTTCGGCAATATACTCTTTATCCATTCTTTATTCCGTTAGCACATTAATACCCCATTGCCGTATCGTCGCCACGGGGATCTGCTCCCCCGCTTAGCCCGCCATTTGGCGATACCAGAATCGCATCCACCCTTCCAATACTATTTCTCTCCACCAGTTTATATCCGGTAGTGGACAATGCATGCCGGATTGGCTGAGTCACGGCGCTTTTTTCCAATGCGACTTCATCGGGCAGCCATTGATGGTGAAACCGCGGGGCGGCTACGGCTTCCTGTATGTCCATTCCAAAGTCGACCACATTGAGAATGGTTTGGAAGACCGATGTAATAATCGTCGACCCGCCCGGCGTCCCTACTACCATAAACAAACTGCCATCTTTTTCGAGAATGGTCGGCGTCATTGAGCTCAGCATCCGTTTGCCGGGTTCAATCGCATTCGCGGCGCCGCCGATCAATCCATACATATTGGGGGCTCCCGGTTTAACGGAAAAGTCGTCCATCTCGTTATTTAATAAAAATCCCGCACCCGCGACTACGACGTGAGATCCGTAGGATCCATTAAGCGTAGTTGTAATCGATACTGCATTCCCTTCTTTATCCACAATGGAAAAATGCGTGGTTTCTTCGCGTTCACCGTTTGGCAGGCCGCCGGCAAAGATGTCGCTGCTGAATGAAGCATGCTTGAAATTGATGTTTCGCATGCGTTCAGCATTATAAGAAGAGTCAATCAGCATAGGTTGAGGCACTTCATAAAAGTCAGGGTCCCCCAAATGGGTAGCCCGGTCGGCATATACACGCCGTTCGGCCTCAATCATCACACGCAGGGTAGAGTCTTGCTGAAAACCCCACCGGGATAACGGATATGCCTCTACAGATTTAAGTAAAGAAATCAGCGCGATTCCGCCGCTTGACGGGGGCGGCATGGATACCACCCGGTAACCCCGGTAGGTCGATGACACGGGCTCCCGCCACCGTGCCTCATATTTTTTGAGGTCAGCATGGCTGATAATACCGTTTCCGGCCCTCATTTCCTTTACAATCTTATCTGCAGTTTCACCTTCATAAAATCCAGCCCTCCCCTGTCGACTGACGAGCGTTAACGTATGCGCAAGTTCCGATTGAATCAAGGTATCGCCCGCTACCCAGTCCGTATCCCTCAAAAACGCGGTTCCTGTTGGATTGTATTTTTTGAAGCTTTCTTTTTGGCCATTTAACTCATCTGCCTGCATTGCGGTAATCGGAAATCCATCTTTGGCCAGGTCAATGGCCGGTTGCAACAACCGGGGCCAATCCAGTTTGCCATATTTCTCGTGAGCCTTTACCATCCCGTCGACAGAGCCCGGTACACCCGAAGCCAGCTGTCCCCTCAGGCTCAGTTCGGTTACAGGATTGCCCTCGGCGTCGAGATACATATCCGTTGTCGCCGCAGCCGGCGCGACTTCGCGAAAATCCAGTGCAGCAAAATCTCCATCAGCCCCACGATAAACCATGAAACCACCGCCACCTATGTTGCCGGCATTGGGATAAACTACGGCCAACGCAAATTGGACGGCCACAGCCGCATCAATGGCATTTCCTCCACTTTGAAGTATCTGTAATCCAACCGCAGATGCCTCGGGATGAGCGGACACCACAACCCCATTGCGATACGACGGTACCGCCGTTTGTCTAAACGAGTTGCAAGAAACACCTAAAAGGATCAGGAAAACTAATAAACAACGCATTTTCATTAGGTTAATTTTTCTGCTAAACTCTTCATTTCAATGGTTGGCGATAGTTGCCGATACAATATATTATACACAGCATTGCAGATTGGCAAATCAATCCCGTGCGTCATACAGATCTGCTGGATACAACGCGATGCATAGTAACCTTCGGCCACCATATTCATTTCCAACTGCGCAGACCTTACGGAATATCCTTTGCCGATCATGTTCCCAAAGGTACGGTTTCGACTGAATTGGGAATAGACGGTAACCAGCAAATCGCCCAAATAAGCTGATTCCTTGATATCGCGGCTGATGGGATGGACCGCGTTCACAAAATGGGCCATTTCCCTGATTGCATTGGATACCAATACTGCTTGAAAATTATCGCCAAATCCCACACCATGGCAAATACCGGCCGCCACGGCGTAAATGTTCTTTAGTACCGCACCATATTCCGTTCCGTAAATATCGTCAGAAACATTGGTTTTGATATACCGTGTATTGATCAAAGAAGCCACTTGAGTTGCCAACTGCGTATTCTGAGAGGCGACGGTCAGGTAAGAAAGCTTTTCAAGGGAGACCTCCTCTGCATGGCAGGGGCCTCCAATTACCGCTATTTGCGTGATCGGCACCTGAAATTCCTGTTGAAGGTAATCGCCGACGATCAGGTTTTCATCGGGTACTATACCCTTGATAGCCGACACGATAATTTTGCCACGCAGCATGTCGGAAGTGATCCCTTTCAGCGCATCTTTCAAAAACGCTGCGGGCGTATTGAGAATGATCAAATTAGCCTGTGCAATCACGGCGCGGACATCAGTAAGGATATGACGTTTAGATAGGCCGACGGTAACCGCACTTAGGTAATTAGGATTGTGCCTGAAGCTACGGATATAATCGGCCGTATCCTTATTGCGTACCCACCAATATACGGCCTTTTCGGCGTCGTTATCGCCCAGCATTTTTACCATTGCAGTTGCCCAACTGCCACTTCCGATAACACCTATCGTCGGCTTGGTTAAGTCTGTCATATCTGGCAAAAATACCCTTTTTTACCGTTTTCGCCCCATAAGATCTTGCATTTATTCTGAAAACTCTGTTCGCCGTTACATTACTGTAATCGCACAAATCTCCCAGCTTCCTCCCAACACTGCTGTTTTCGTGGCAATTATTCCTATCACTTGCTAACAACTCACACGCTCTCCTACAATTTGTCAATACGCCATTTTGTATTTGGAAATGACACAAGTGCATTGCTTAGTGTTCCAATATCCTTACATCTTTGAACATGAATAGATTGTCACTTATTCTTAATGGTTTGCCGGATGTTGTGGTTGTATTTCTAAGAATTACCTCTTTCGTTTTTATGTATGGAAATTTCTCCTGATAAGACGCGTCTTTCATCTGCGGATTGAAATCGGCAAAAAGAGCAGGCCCTTTATAGTCATCGGAATCATTGGCGTCGTCAATCTTTAAATTTTCAATGGTAATACGCTCCGGCATATAACAAACGTATCCAAAATCGTGCTGACCGCTATAGTTTCCATTAATAAGCGACGTATTGAACGACTTTCCAGCAATAGGTTTGAAGACACAGTTGCGGATGATAAGTTCCCCTTGCCATGTGCTGCCATAATCTGGCCGCAGGTTAATGATGTTTCTGCTGAAGATCGTACTATTCTCTAATATAAAAATTCCGGTACCTATGGCATTGATTCCCATGTGGCCAAGCGTGGAGTTACGGATGGTAGCATTTGCCACTCCTTGGTGTGCATCGAACCGAGATAAGGCACATCCATCATACAAAAGATTCTTTCCAAAATTGGAGCCCATGATTCCCCAATACCTGGTATCATTGATGTCGTTTGTTTGCGTGCAGTTAATAAATGAAACGTTGAGCGCACGATTAACCGCGATGTCGTAGGTTCCCATAGATACAGGCTTTCCTGCAGACCCAATGGTGGTATACGTTTTTCGTCCGGTAAGAACGGTGTTTTTCACCGTCACGTAGGAACAGTCTTTGATCTCAATGAAACCGCTATAGGGCGCTCCTTGGTCGCCTTCTCCTGTTACATAGTGCATAAGCCCGTCGACCGTCACATTGGACCGCCGTATGGCAATGTTGCGGCTGTAATACGTATATTTTGATTCGGCTTTATTGGCGATCGTCGTAAAAACCCCACCGGTAATTTTCAGCGGTGCTTCGTCAATGGGTAAAGCTGTGATGCTGGTAACCTCGTCAAAATCCCAGATAATTGGTGCATTCATATCCACAACACCGTTTTTGTCTACTACAAAAATGTCGGTTTGCGGTGATCCATTATTCTGATTCGGACCAAAACGGATATACTGTTTTACGTTCGCATTGACCACAGCAATAAGACAGGGACTGGGAAACGTTAGGCCAAGTTTTGCCTGGTTCTTCCGAAGCGAAGAAACTCCCTCCGGCTTAAAAGGAAGCTTTTCCGAGCTTACCATAAAAACCGCCGCACCGATACGCTCAACGTTGGTATCGTCAATGATAAAGGCGGCTTTTCCAAAATAGGTATCGGTTTTGATGATGGCAGTACGCGGCTTTCCTCCGATATAATACGTAGCGTTATCATCTGCTTTTACCGGTAGCTTTTGGGCATTGGCAAATGCGTGGGTGGCCGCAATTGCATCTATGTCATCCGTTTTTCCGTCTCCTTTTGCACCAAAGTCGCTGTACTGTACCCAGCCCGTTTCCTTAAATTTACGCATTTCCTTTGGCGGTACATTGATTTGCAAGCGCCCATCTTCGTTGACACCGACCTGCGTTCTCCCTTTATGGAAAGTGATGACTGCGTCGTTTTGCGCTTGACCGATGAGTGCAAGACCGAGCCAGCAAAGTATCAATAGTACATGTTTCATGGTTCTCCCCGTTTGAAGTAAATTCAAAGCTAACAAAATATTTTTGTTACACTGATCGGCGAATAAAGGTCTTCAACAAAAAAAGCCCGGCTATTGCCAGGCTTCATTTGTGCGGAGAGTGAGGGATTCGAATCATTGTCATAAATCCTCATTTAATGCGTTTTACAAGCTTCGATTTTGTGCGGTCTCGCTATGGTCCCGTTGCACGGAAAATCTACACTTTCGCTATTTCTACATTTTTTAATATATTCGCTGTTTTAATATATTCGCTGTCGGTCGTACAGCTGTGTTGTTCCGAATCCTAAACTGACTCAATGATCCACTTCAGCTAATGATTTTCAGTTTGATCGGAAAGAAAGTTGTTCCGATTTCAGGTGCGGCAATTTTTCCTGATAGCTCCGCTGGGAAATTATCTTGTTACACCTAAACTGGATGACTTCGCAGGCATAAAATCCGGCGGTATCCCTCCATTCAAGAATCAGATTGTCGCCGTCCTCAAAAACGTTTTTCGGGATGCATGTCCTTTGCCCGGACGAAAATAGCCAGCGATATATTTTCTTCACACTGTTCCTTCCGATACCGATTAAAGGATACTTCGCCACAAGGCAAAGAGCAGCTGTGTCAGCGTAAAGTTCCATGATTGCCTCTATGTTTTTCGAGTTGAAAGCGTCAACCCATTCCGTTAAAATTTCCCTGTTGGCCATTATAATTTTTATTCTTTCCTGATATCCGGCGACATACGCGGCAATCTCAGCGGTTTATTTGCAATAAAGTGTACCTTAAAAAACAACAAAGCGAGTTTGAAAAATTATCTTTTCTATCGGCTGAAGCCACTCGGTTGCGGTCGCAAGGGGGTCCCGCATTTCATTCGAGGACTGGATGACGATACCCATCCTTTATTATTCAACGTGATTTGATGGTTTTTCTTGACGAACTTCGAGGGCCGACATGCTTGCTTTCGGGAAGTTGATAATCCGCAGCCACCTCAGTAACAGGACAATGGGGTATACAGGATCGATTTCGTGCCAGCGCCTACCGAAGTTAACTGAAGAAGGGTGTTTATGATGGTTGTTGTGATAAGACTCGCCGAGCATCAGTACGTCAACCACCAGCAGGTTTCGTGAAGTGTTTTTAAGCCGGAAATTGATGTAACCGTATTTATGCGCAAACCAATTGATCACAGCCCCATGAAAGGCACCCATGGTAACGACGATGGGAAGCAGCAGGAACCACCATAAGCTGCTGGCAAACACCAGAAAAAAGGTTATATAGGCGGCTACCCACAGCACTCTCGAAAGCGGCGTATTGCCCCACCGGTCAAGCCGCTCCCAATTAGGCAGGTTTTTTGTAAACCGCTCTTCCACCAGCATACGCCGCCTGTCAATGTCGAGGTAAGTATTCCGGGTGCGCCACATCATGGCAAAGATATTCGATGAAAAGTTAGGTGAGTGGGGATCGCGGTCGGTATCGGTATACGCGTGATGCATGCGGTGCATAATGGCGTAGGCCCGTGGGCTCATGTAGGAGGAGCCCTGTGTGATGTATGAAAAAACGAAGAAAAAACGTTCCCAGAACCGGTTCATCGTAAATGAGCCGTGCGCTGCATACCGATGCTGGAAAAAAGTCTGCGAAAATAATGAGAGATACCATATCCCTACGAAAAAAAATAAAATGACCATGATGAGGGCTTTAAAATGTAAACGCTGGATGCAGAGATCGAATAGTAAAGCCACTTTGGTTGCGGTAAGAGGAAAGCGGTAACCCGGAGACGCGTATCTGTATCGTATTAATTACCATAAAGGTAGGTTATTTGTTTGGAAAAAACGTCGCAATACCCGTATTTATTTTTGTTACCCTCCTAATCACGCTACGATGCTATCATAGGGCTTTTCAAAGGTATGTTGCAGCGCCAGGTACGAAATGAGATAGGCTAAGGTGCTTTCCGCTCCCTGGTTGCGGTTTATGCCGTCGTGTTGCAACCCATCGCAGCAACCGTGGGTATCGAAAT
>NZ_JBHTDN010000014.1:0-80375 GCF_042666505.1 Parapedobacter sp. GCM10030251
AATCAATGAAGATCGTATTTTATTCGGCAGGGCCTAAAAACCCTGCCGTGTTTTTGTGCATTCTTGTTGCCAATTTTGGAGCATTCTTATTTCCCAATTCTTGTGCAGTTACAATTGCCGACTACACCAAAGTAAAGATGAGATAGATCGTCAACTTCAAGACCTGCGCAACGAATGGGAATAGACTATCTGTGGGATACCAATACGGTTATCTATTACCTACAAAGTCAGTTCCCCCCAAATGCCGAGCGGTTTATGGATGGCGTATTGAAAGAAACCCGCCCAATTATATCAGCGATTACGGAGATTGAATTACTTTGTTGGAAAACGGCCACTACCAACGACATCAAGGTTCTCAAAAAATTCATTGGTGATGCCTACGTCATCGAGTTGGAACAGTCTGTTAAGGATTTAACCGTAGATATCCGAAAACGTTATAATGTAACCTAAAACTGCCCGATGCCATCATTGCGTCATCTGCATTGGCAAATGACTTGACATTGATTACCCGCAATACGAAAGATTTTGAGCGAATTAATAAGCTTAAATTAGTGAATCCATTTGATGCCCCGAATTCGAGGAATTGAACATATAGGACGGATACTCCAGCTGTAATCTTACCCTAGCTAGCTACACCCAAAACTAAATAATTCCAATCAGACTGGCGCCAGCACCAAAAGCTATAGCGCCGATAGTTATGGCTAAGATGCACAATTTCGCCCGTGCCCTTCGTTCTGAAGTGCCGTGTATAAAATTTAAGAGGTGAAAGCTAGAAAATAACCACAATACTTATTATCTTTATCGTAACCAATGAATTGCCGTAAATGAACAAACAATAAAGTTACGCGAACAAAGGAAGTAATTGTGCTCAAGAAGCCTCAAAAGCCCGGTCAGTATTTTTAAAACAAGCGGTGTAACTATACCTACTAAGTCAATTGTGAAATATAGAAAACTAAATAATCATGAAAAGTATACTAATCATATTATTATTTTCAACCAGCCACACAGGGTTTTCACAAATAATCGATAATGATTCGATGTCAATGGCGCTCAGCCAATTGGTGTCTTATAAGATTGACTACGAAAAGCTCAAGCGGGATGCCGAATTAAATCCGGAACGGTATTCAAAGAGTAGAGATTCTCTATACGCTGTATATGTTGCCCAATGCAATAAAATTAAAAGCAAACCCGACCAGTATTTAAAATATATCGATTGGGCACTTCAAAGAACAGAGTTATCCGATGAGCACATATTCTATAATTACGTAGACATGACCGAACAATTTGACGCCAATAAATACCTTATCTCCAAACGAAAATTGTACTTAGCAATTAAGTATATCTTGCTCGTAAAAAACGAAGACGTATTGCCTGAATATCTCTGAGGGGAAAATCGGCTCGGTCTCCCCTGCCCTGACGAAAATCGGTATTTCCGTAACGGACACAATTACAGCTATCCTTGACATTAAACGACCTGCATAGTTCAAAAAATAAGCCCCGAAACGGGGAGAATCGGGGCTTTCAAACTAACCTATTATAAACCTAAATTATGAAAAGACAAATTTTACTAACTGACTATATAACGTATGAAGGCTCCGGATTGTTACAACGAATTTGTTAAGATTTGTTAAATCGACAATGGGTTAACGAGTACTCAGTTTTTTCCGCCAAGCCGGGTTGTCCAGACTATCAGGCCTGAATACCAGCATCCCCCACGTCTTCCTGATTTCCGCATCCACTAAATGCTCATTTTGATCGTGGTACAAAATACAATATCCGTCCGACTCCAGCATAATCCTTATGCATAATTAGGCATTTGCATTTATCGTATTTCCCAAGGTGCGGTTGTTCCATTCTGACAGGGAAGACGACGACGGTATCAGCATTGAGCGACTTCAGATCGTCGGATTTAAAGTCCGCAACTTTCATGGAGTCTGCAAAGGCTCTCATGATATTTTTCCAATTATTATTCGGATGAACACTTTCCATTGTAGCATCGTTGTTTTTATTTACGCCATTTGTAAGAGCAACCCGTAGGCGTAATTCATTGTCATCCGCTTCCAGAAACGGAATAGCAGAAACTCCGATCATGATATCATTATTCGTATTGATCAGGTAATCCAACACACCCAAACCTCCTTTACCGATCAGTGGAAGGAAGATCCGGGTTTCAGCTTCAAAATAACGATAACCTTCCGGCTGTTTATACACGAGATTACTCTCGTTCATCATGAAATGATCTGGTGTGAGTTTCTGCTGCGCAACAAGCTTTGCGGAAGAAACAATCAATAAGAATAAAAATTTCATACTTTTTTTCATACAAAACCCATAGGCTAGTCACACATCCGATGATTATTGTCCCCGTTATAACCTAAAATCTCCGCATAAAGGTATTTTGACAGAATAGATTTGCAAATCCGCCGTATCTTCTCGAAATTCGTCTTTAAGTTGGCATATAGAAAAATGCGAGATACTTTTCTAATATACTGAATTCCGGATAATGTACAACTTATTTTGTCAATTTAACCACGATAAACTATAACGTTCTCAAACCCGCACAACGGATTAAAGGTTTATGAAATGAGTCCTCTCACACGACCCTGCGTATCGTTCGGTAAAGGGCGGTTACTTAAGTTTTGATTCTGACCTTTCGGCATTGATCCGAGATCTGTACTATGGAAAGCGCTTTTTCTGTATCAAATCGATCGTATTTTTCAGTATAACATCCTCTCCATCTATAAATTCTGCCTTAGTCTCCGTAATATACGTATCGGGCTCAATACCCACTCCCTGTGTGGCTGTGTTGTCAGGAAAAAAAACACCTAACCCGGAATAGATAAATTCCATATTATTTCTCCCAATCATAGGTATTGATGCAATATCTCCATCTGCTCCGGCCGAGGTCCTCCCAACGAAATATATGTTCTTTTTTATGCTTTTTAGAAACATAATAAGCATTTCCGGTCTACTAAGCGATTCTTCTGACATCAATACGTATATATTCCCCTTATAGCGAAAATCGCTACTAGGTATTGATCGAGCCACCTGCTCTTTCAACAACCCCGGATAATTTTGTACCACCATAAACTTGATCATATCAGTGGTATCCTGAAAAAAAACGGACGCAAATTCTATAAAATCCCAGCTGGGATAATACCGACAGTCTATTATTACATTGCTTGCTACAGCTAATAAATTTTTGGTGGTAGGAACATCCGTATTCTTCCATTTCTCAACGTTAACATATAATATACTGTCACTTATTAGTTGATATGCGCCATTACCACCTGTTGTACGTTTCTGAAACGTCCAAAAGGGTTTAAAATCATACTGCTTAAAGTAGTTCTGGTCCTGATAAACACTGGCACGCCCTATGGCCCCGTTTGATACAAATTTAACAATGGAAGAATCCTTTTGTATAGGTGTCCTAGCAAGTAAGTTATGTTGAGTAATTACACGGTCTTTCATTTCGCGTCTGACGTGACTAATACCCGATCTTAACGTTTCTATCAGATATTGAACCCCGTATCCATTGATGGAAACCACTTCATCTCCCTGCTTCATACCTGTGTGTTTTGCATACAGGGTATCTATTTTTGCCACGTAGGCTTTGCCATCTAATAAAGTCAATCTAAAGGGAAGCAGACTTCCATTACCGCTCAGCGAAAAATGGGGAAGCAGAGAAGAACTGGTTGTGGCATGGCCATCCTTGATAGATGCATTCAACTTAAGAAGAGCACGGGTATACTTTGAGGAAGTGTTGGCAGCGGTAAATTCCGGAATCAGCTCTTCTAATATGTGAGACCATCTTTCCTTTACCAGGTATTTATATGGGCCATAATATTCAATAATATTCCAGTATCTAAATAGCGAAAGTAGTCTGTATCGATACTCCGAAAGAGAATTTTTATCATAGCCGTCTTCAGCAAATTCAGGTGATGGCTTACCCGTTTCAACAGGGGTTTTTACATAATCATTTTCAAAATGCTGGTAACATCTCGACAAAGACAGTAGTTGATCTTTTAACCTTTCGTCCAACACACTACTGTCGAATATCCACGTATAATCAATATTCATTTTTTCAAACGCTGTGGCGCTATCCAATCCGGGGGAAGAAGTTAGCGTACAGCTATTTTCATACGTCGCCGTATCAACCAATTTGGTTATGACGTGCAGAAAATTCTCCCGATCCGTGTTTTTAAACAGTGTATCAATATTATTAATCAAGATTCTGTCCCAAGCTATATCCTCGTCGCTTATTTTTGGAGAGAAATATTTAAGATATCCCCACACCTTCCCCAAAAGCTGAAGGTTCGCAGCAAAATCAGTAACCGTTTGAAATTTTGAGCTATGGGTTGATTCCCATTCTTTACTAAACTCCCCTTGTGTTATCTTAATGCGATAATTCCTACAGCTGACGAGGCTATTGGGATTAAGCACAAAACCTAAATACAAGTTGTTTATTTTCCTATCAAATGGAATAGAAATCGTAACTTTTCCTGATGAACTTCGACCTAATAGATCAACGATTCTGGGATCTTTCAACGCTACAATTTTAGCACCCATTTTAACATGTACAAACATGGCAGGGGACGTAGAATCATTCTGACTGATGACGTTATCTATAAACGCCTCAATTTTTATCATTCCACTATCAGTTTCGGGGATGCCAAATTGGTTTTGCAATATTGTAAGTCCTGTATCTGCTTTTATTGACAAAAAATCCACCTTTAGGGAATCTTTTTCGTTTGTTTTTAATTCTACAACACTACTGTTTTTTGTGTATGTCCAACCGGATTTTGAATTTTTGCTATTGTTTTGAGCGCTGACTGTAATAGCTAGGAAGAGAAAAAGGGCGCTAAATATTAACTTGATGTAAACTTTGTTCGGCATAACATTATTGTCTGGTTAACGATCATGTAATCTTCCTGGAAATCAGCTACGAATGTATAATTTAGTCACCGATGACCTCCCAATAGCCACCCTTGGCCGGACCGATACGCGATAATTTCTTTTTCTTTTGCAATTGGCTGATATTTCGCTCTATAGAACGCTCAGTAATTTCCAATAATTGCGAAAGCTCAGGTATTGTGATATCGGGATTCTCTCGGATGTACGCTAAGATTTTCCCCGACGTTTTCCCCGACGTTTTCCCCGACGTTTTCCCCGACGTTTTCCCCGAGTTTCTATCGATTTCGGTTGCCGCCTCAGCATACACAACAACCCGAAATCCATGCTGGAAGTTTTCAAATTTAGGGGCCTTCAAGCCGTATTGTCCAAACGCTTCTCGGATCCGCCTGATACCCGACCCATACTTTTCTATCAATTGAGCTTCCTTGAAAGTAGCAGCGACTTTACGGTTGCGGGAGTAGGATGAATACTCATCGGCAAGCAACTGCTCGATGGTGATTGTATCCGGCAAATGACCGGGATTGAAAAACTCGATATAATCGTCAAAGATTTTTACCGATGAGTCACCGCTATTCATGTAATCGCGATGAACCACCATATTCGTAACGATTTCGCGAAGCGCCGGCATCGGGTATTGCCAGCGTTCTTCCCGTTGCGGGTCGCCGGTGATGACATATCCCTTATTGATGTGTTTCCGAATGAACGCTAGCACCTCCTCCACTTCACTGAATAGATCGCTGCGGACAGTCACCCCATCCTTGATACTGGTAGGTGTCGAAAACCGCCCCAATTCAATGGCCGCCTGAAAGACATCGTTTTTCGCAAACAATAGGAATCCGGCATTGGTCACCTGCATATCCCGGATCAATTCAAACTTGGTCAACACAGTCAACGGGTCATCGAAGAGCGGTGTCTCCTTTCCCTGGTTGCATTTCTCAATGAACTTCACTACTTTTTCCAATGCAAGATCGTCAAGTGTCCGATCGGGGTTGAAATAACTATCCCAACTGGTATTGAAAGAGCGCAGGTGCAGGTCAGCGATTTCTGTCAACGTCAACTGATGATTGGCATTGTTTACGCGCTTATAATACCGACCTTTGAACGAAACGGGCTTTACCGGAAACTCCTTTACGGATAATACGCCGACGTTGATTCCTTCGAAGTCAATTGCTTCAGCATCGGGGATGATACTTGGCTGGGTTTTATTCTTGATCTCGTTTACCCACTTCTGCAAGGACTCGTTGCCTAAAGTAAAACCCTTTAGTGGCTTGCCATTATCATCCACACCGACGAACACCCGGCCACCCCTGCTATTGGCAAAGGCTGTAAGCGACTCAATGACAGCATCAGTAAACGAACTCTTGAATTCAATATGCTGGTCTTCTCGTAATTTGGTTTTTGGCATATCCGTATCGTTTGATTGTTTTTTCGGACGCTTCAAAGGTATCGTTTTATTTTTTATGAGGTAAAAAAAATCAGCTTATACCATAAAGCCTATATTTGCCTTAAATACATTAACCAATATTCGTTGACAGTATACCGTGCATTGACTTGCTCCCTAGCAGCAATATGGCTAACAAACGGCCTTGTTTGTAAAGTATTAGGCTTGGTCCCAAGGCACGAACAGATCGTAGCCAGAATATTGGGGGATGGCTTTTCCAGACCGCTAACCTTGCTGATTGGGCTGGCCGAAATGGGAGTGGCAGCGTGGATTTTAACTGGGTGGATACCGAGAACAAATGCCATTGCTCAAATAATACTGGTAGCAACAATGAATATACTGGAATTCTTTTTGGCACCGGACTTACTGCTTTGGGGGCGGGTAAACGCTGTATTCGCCGCTTTGTTCATCGGGCTTATCTATTACTGGGAATTTGTGCTTAACTATGACGATACTGAAAAATCATCCGTTTGCAGTTGACGCGTTCTTCGAACATTCGGTGACATTAACGTTTGCCGTACCGAAAGTGCATTTGGCTGATATAATTCCGTCATGCCTCGAATTGGACGTGCTGCGGAACGAATGGGCTTTCGTAGCGGTTGCCATGGTACAAACAAAGAACCTGCGGCCTGCCGGTTTTCCGAAATGGATGGGCAACGATTTTTTCCTGATCGGCTATCGGATTTTTGTCCGCTACAGGACCTTGTCCGGAAAACGCCTAAGGGGATTGTATATCCTCCGGTCCGAAACGGATAAGGATAAAATGACTTTTCTAGGAAACATCTTTACCCAATACACATATTCGACTACCGATATCAGCGTGGTGGCAAACAACACATCGACAATGATACGTTCGGATAAATCCAGATTTGAAGTTTCCACAGCATATTCTCCTGAGGATGTAATGCTGCCCGCTGGCTCCCCATTTGTAGATTGGAAAGAAGCTCGGAAGTTTGCGGGGCCGATGCCATATACCTTCGCGTACGACACAGCAAAAAAGAATGTAGTGATCGTTGAAGGAGTGCGCCAGAATTGGAACCCGGCCCCGCTTGCAGTCCATAATTATTCGATAGGCTTCTTTGACCAACTGCAACTCCGGGATGTGGTATTGGCGAGTGCATTTGAGGTATCGAAAATATCTTACCATTGGAAAAAAGGAAGGGTGGAAAAGTGGGGATGAAACGGAAACCGTACCAAGGTGTGGTAAATATCATCCGCTTCAACTGGCATTTCTACTTGATAGCCGGCACAGCCATAGCATCGGCGTGGATATGGGCAGACGCGTTTCCGGATGGCGTCCGGCAGTTGATCGTGATCACAGCTATCTTTGCTTCCTTCTGTATTGTTACTTCATTAGCCGTGTCTTTATACATTTATGATCTTTCCGATCTATACCATTTGAAATGGCTCGGCAATATCGGTTTGCAGGCCCACGAATCTCGGGTGTTGAACATCCATGCGGGATTCGATGAAATAAGCGGAATCTTGATGCACAAATATGGCAAAAGTGCCGTGACCATCTGCGACTTCTATAATCCAGAAACACATACCGAAGTGTCTATCAAACGGGCAAGAAAAGCATATCCGCCCCATCCGGCGACCATTACGGCTACCGCGGACAACTTGCCTTTTTCTGATGGAGCATTTGACTTGGCAGTAGTGATGCTGGCTGCGCACGAGATCCGTAACAGGGAGGAACGTATGCGGTTTTTCAAGGAAATAGGCCGGATAACCGGACCTTCGGGAAGTGTGGTTGTAACGGAGCATCTACGAGACATCAATAATTTTCTGGCGTTTTCACTCGGGTTTTTCCATTTTTACAAACGGGCATCGTGGCTACGGACATTTGAGGCGGCAGGCTTGATCGTGAAACAGGAAATAAGGTCTACACCGTTTATTACGACATTCATACTGGAACAACATGGCAGTACATCTTAAAATAACCGGCGTACTACTGGTGGCTTTAGCCTTTATCCACATGTTTTTTCCCAGGTATTTCAATTGGCGGAAAGAACTGATGGGATTGAGTCTGATCAATCGGCAGATGATGCTGGTACATGTGTTCTTCATTGCGCTGACTGTATTCTTGATGGGCTTACTATGCCTAACGCATACGGATGAGCTGATTTCGACCGGTTTGGGGAAAGCGATTTCATCGGGCCTGGGTATTTTCTGGGTAATCAGACTGGCTATTCAATTTTTTGGCTACGCGTCCGAACTCTGGCGCGGAAAAGCATTCGAGACCACTGTGCATCTGGTGTTCAGTTTATTATGGGTATATTTCAGCACGGTGTTTCTTTGGGTAGGGATTGTTGATTGACCACGGGAACGGATCGTAGCGGTGCCTGCAATCCGGCCGCTCAGGGTAGCCGTTCGGGGTAATCTTCCCGAAAAAAAGTTATTTCTATTATTGGACGTCAAAAACTAAACACCTTTATTTACCTCAAGTAGAGTATCTATCTTGAGGTCACAATTTGTGACTTCAAGACGGAACGACCAACTTATGACAAAAACTGAATCAACACAAACCGAAGTTAAGAGACTTAGCTAAAGCAAAGCAACGCCTGTGGCCGGATATTACTATTTCTCCGATACACGCCTTCACGTGCGGATGACATTTTCAACGATCAAGGATATTGAGCTATACAAAATAGGGAATATCGAATTAGCAGAACCAATCAAATGGAAGCCAGCAGAACTGCTTGGCGAGACAGAATTTCTGAAACCATGAGGTGTCAATAAGCAGTTTCGATCACCATAAAACTCACAAAAAAAGCCCCGAAACGGGGAGAATCGGGGCTTTTAAACTAACCAATTATAAACCTAAATTATGAAAAGACAAATTTACTAACTGACTATATAACGCATTCCCGCCCCGCTTTGTTACAGCAGGTCTGTTAAGACATGTTAAAAAGACAATGGGATGATAAAAAGAAACCCGTTACCTGAAAGATAACGAGAATCCGCCCCAATGGGATTAGGGGCTATCAACCTAAACCTAGGATGAAGATAAACATTTGATTCCACGTTTGGAAATTAAATCCTGACGCCCTACCTTTATAGCTGACCAGTGCAGCCTGGCCTGATGCAAGGAATTTTGACGGTGGTGATACGTTTATGGCGTAGGTGCTTATGTGGCGTTGACCGCAATAAATTTTGAAAGGATATTTATAGATAAGTTTTCACAGACACAACCTACAATCAATGGCTAAAACCGAATCTACACAAAACGAAACCATCAAGAAAACGGTAATACCTGACGAGGTAGTTATCAGCAAAATATACCTCATCCGGGATCAAAAAGTAATGCTTGACAGCGATTTGGCAGATTTGTATGGGGTCGAAACCAAGCGGCTGAACGAACAGGTCCGCCGTAATATAGCGAGGTTCCAGAGGATTTCATGTTCACGCTCACTCACGAAGAATTTGAAAACTTGAAGTCGCAAATTGCGACTTCAAGTTGGGGAGGTAACCCAACGCTTTTACTGAACATGACGTGCTAATGCTATCGAGCATATTGAACAGCGAGCAGGCAATACAGGTAAATATTCAGATCATGCGCATCTACACCAAAATAAGGGAGATGCTGCTCGCGCATAAGGACGTATTCCTCCGCGTGGAACAGGTGGAAAAACAAATGATCAAACAGGACCAGAAAATTGAGGTATTGTTCAGTTACCTGAGTAAGTTCATCGAACGGGAAGACAAACCACAAACCCGTATCGGTTATGAGATAGGTGGTAAAAAATAGAAACGCTATGTCACAGGTTTTGCATTACTTCGACGAAATCAACAATAACGAGCGATTCTTCATTGAAAAGATAACTGAGCTGCCTGGTAATGGGTTGGAAATTCAGATCGTTCTACCCAATGTCGGTGAAGAAAGGGATAATATCCCCGTGACGTACGATGAGCAAAGTCCTCGTTTTCTTATCACGTTTGAAAAGTACATCGGGTATGCTGTGCTCAACGAAAGTTTCGATAATGGCGATCCCACTACTTGTGTGGAGGGACGATATTTACGTATCTGCGAAAACTCGGTATTTCTTGATTTCATTGGCAAGGACACCTTTGCCACGGCTGATTTTCCCGGCCCATTCCGCCACTTTCAGTTGCTCGGTCAGGATCAAATTGTTAACGTTGCCTGCGAGAAGGAGCCGTTGATAATGCTACGAAGTTGACAGAGCTAAAGAGGCACAAATAAATGCATTGATCGAATTTGAGTTTGATTTCAACAGGTTTGTTTATTACAACGGCTGAAAGTCACCGAATCTAAAGGTCGCATTTTAGATGGGACAACCTTAAAGATTGAGTTTTGATTAATAGCCATCGAGAACGTAAAGCGATCGTAATTTATTTGTCGGTTGGATTTGGACGTTTTATACAAATTCTCCTACCTTTAAAGAAACCAATGGTGACCTGGGCCTGAAGCGAGCGGAAATTTGGTGGATTAACAAAGTTGAGGCTATGTCATTAACTTATTTGTTGCCGATGTAGCCTATAAACGGAAAATGACTATACCGAATAAACAATGAGTTTTTTACAGAAGATTTTTGGCTCGAAAAAAAATACCATAACGACCTACAGTGAGTTTTGGGGCTGGTTTATGGCAAACGAACAAGCATTTTACAATATTGTAAAAGGTGGCAAGAATCCAGAAGCTGACTTTTTCAGCAAACTTTCGCCCAAGCTTGGGGAACTTAAAGACGGATTTTACTACCTAACAGGGATGTACGACAGCAACACCGCTGAATTAGTGTTTACCCCGGACGGAATTGTCAAAAATATTGTATTCGTTGAAGAACTGGTTAAGGCAGCGCCTACGATTACTAACTGGAAATTTACAGCGCTCAAACCGGCTCTTGAGATAGACAATGTGGGCATCAAGATGGCGGGCTATATTTTTGATAGTAAAAACCTTTTTTTCTATGCCATCGATCACGAACGCTATCCCGACGAAGTGGAAATTGCCATCGTTCACAAAGATTACAATGAAAAAGACAAGTCGATAATCATCAATGGAACATACATTTTCCTCGACAACTACCTCGGCGAATTGAACGCCATCACCATGATTGACAATTTAGAGATAATTCCGCCGGACCAGACCGAAAAAGAGCTGATCCCAATAGCCAAACTAAAAGATTATCTAGTTTGGAGGGAAAAGGAATTTATCGAAAAATACAGCGGGCTTCGTTATAATACAGCTAATGATAATTATTCGAGCTTGGAAGCGACGCTTAAAAACCAACGCCCCTTAATTGCGATAATCAATACCACTTTACTTGATTGGGACGCAAAAGCGTCGCATCCGTGGATTTTGAAAGTTAAAGTCGCCTACAACGGCGATAAAAACAACGGTCTGCCTGACAACAGCACTTATGGACTGCTTCAAAGCCTTGAAGACGAAATAATGCTTGAGTTAAAAGATCTTGACGGCTATCTAAACATAGGCCGACAAACAGCGGATAATGAAAGAATAGTCTATTTTGCCTGTAATGACTTTAGGAAGCCCTCAAAAACTCTTCACGACCTAATCACAAAGTATCGGGAGAAGTTAGATGTCGAATACGACATTTACAAAGACAAATATTGGCAATCGCTTGAACGGTTTAGACCGGAATTGAGTTAGTTGACCAAAAGGGGTGTTGTATCGTAAATTCCGACAACTAGAATATGAAAAGACTAAAGTTGATCACGTATATTTTAATATGCGCTTTTTTTCACAAAGGCTTTGGACAAACAGCCAAAGAGCAAACTTGGCAACCAGAGATCAATTTTACCAAAGGCCAATTTTTTAAGTATGATGTGACCGATAAAAATACTGTCACGGGAAACCTTTCTCCAAACAGAGATACAGAAAATCGCTACTCCTTACATTTCAATGTCTTAGAAAAAAAGACAACATACTGTATATTATCAGTTGAGTATTTATTTAATGACACAACTGTTAATACGCTCTTTGACTTTATTCATAAAATTGTTCGACCCAGTCTTACAATTCGGCTAGACATGGAGCAGGCTGTAATTGATATTGAAAATGATAGCGAGATAGTCGAGTATATTAGTCAATATGTCGAACATCAAAACAAACTGATAGAAGAATCCACCTATCAAGAGAGTTTGAAAAGAGCAATTCAATCACCCAATAAGGAAGAGATTTTGTACGGCCAGCTTTTTTCTGATATTTACCGAATTTTTGGACACCTCATGTTTGGAAATATTTCTATAAAAGACACATTGGAATACACAAAGCCTGTATATAGCAGCCTAATCAACCAGGAAGCGGTCGGACAAGCAATCTTTTTTGTTAGAGATTTTATCCCAGAAAACCATATATCATTCGTTGAAGAAGTTGAAGTTCCTAATTATGGAGATTTGCTTTTGGAGCATAGCAGGAAAGTTTTGGAAGGCGTCAAAACGAAAAAACCGCCGGAAAATTTCCCCAATCTAGACATTACATATACAGCCATCACCGAGGGAAAAATTGATCTTATGTCGTCTTTAGCAATCAGCACTTCTAGGAAAGTCACAATCAACTCAAAGGAGGAAAACGGAACTATAAACAACGAAATGCAGATCACCTATATATTAGTGGAGGAGTAGGAGAGCTTATTTTATTTTTCGCCAGGAACAATTTCAGAACCTTTATGTATAAAAGAACAAGTGAACTAACCAATAGAAAATGAGAAGACTATTGAACATCCACAAGATTATCCGAAAAGTATTTATTATGCCCAATCATCTCTTTAAAAAAATAATTTTTTTAGCATTTTTACAGTAATCCTATTGTAAAAGATGCTATAATGACGTATATTTACACTATCATAAATATTACATCTTGAAGTCACAAACTGTGTCCGCAAGATTAAACAACCAACTTATGGCCAAAACCGAACTAGATAACAGTGAAATAGTGATAGCTACCGAATCGGTAATGAATCAAATTTTCAACATCAGAGGACAGAAAGTGATGTTGGATTTTCATCTTGCTGCATTGTACGACGTGGAAAACCGTACACTCAAACAAGCGGTGAAAAGGAAACAAAACAGGTTCCCAGATGATTTTATGTTTCAGCTTACCAAAGATGAATGGAAGGAGCTTATCACAATTTGTGATAACCTACCTGAAGGAGTCAAATTCAGTCCTGCCACTCCCTTTGCCTTTACCGAGCAGGGGGTGGCCATGCTGTCCAGTATTCTGAATAGCGAAAGGGCGGTAGCTGTCAATATTCAAATCATGCGTGTTTTTACACGTATCAGGCAAATGCTTACCGACAATACGGAGCTACACTTGGAAATAGAAATTGCCAAGCCATTGCTGTTTACGTTTTCAGCAAATTTTAGTACCTTAGCGGAGTAGTAATTAAGGAGAAATTAGTATGGACACATACATCGTGCACCCGAATAAGTCGCAAGAAAAAGCACTTAGAGCATTTCTTGAGGCTCTCAAAGTTCCTTTTGAACGCCAAGATGAAGAGGTATTACCCTCGCATGTAATCGAGGGCATAAGAAGGGGGCAAGCGGATGTCGATGCCGGGCGTACGATTACCTTTGAGGCATTCAAGGAAAAAATTGCTAATAAACGTTGAGTTTACCTATCGATCTATCCGAACGTGCCGTCGAAACCTTCGATGCAATTTGCGCACAGATCAAGGAGCGGTTTGGTGAAAAGTATGAGCAACGTTTCGAGAAGAGTACTATCAAAGTATTGGAACTAGTCAGCCAGAATCCATATTTATACCAGGCTACCAAATTTGATCCCAATATTAGGCGGGCTTTGATTGACAAAATATCTTCTGTGTTTTACGAGGTCAGGCAAGATCGTATTAAAGTTCTTTTCTTTTGGGACAATCGCCAGGAGCCGATGTTTTAGGAATATATTGACGGCAATGAGAATGAGAAGGTAAAGCCCGGGGGGTCACGATCGGTTTCACGACTGTCGGCAACCTGTTCGGGCTCTCTCTGAGAAAGGCATTGGGCCGATTTCCCCTCGACAGTCCGCCGCATAAGGGCGGTCCGATGCGCCAGTCATTGGGCTGGGGTACCAAGCGCATCATCTGCAATTTGCACTTGGTAATAGGCAATGACGCAAACCGATCGGGATAAAGGGTCTCGAAATCAGCACCGCTACACAACACAATCAAATCGGCTTTTTGAGCGACGTTCCCAGCCACATAGACCGCTGAAGCAATAACCGGTTCGGTGGTGAAATATATGTCCGGAAACCGGTCAGTCTGATCCGAAAGGATGCGGAGTTCAAAGTTGGCATTGCCACACGTAATTTTCCGCTTTCCTTTGACGGCGTGGGGGGCTTGCAAGCGGCATCATTAGGGATATTCGGCGACGCGGCAATCTTCCCTTTCCAGGGCTACGGTTTGTTCACCGGCGTCCGGGTGGAAATTTTTAACATTGGCAGGCTCACCAAAAGCTCCAGTAGCGAAATCGAACGCCAGCGGGAATATGACTCCCCACAATTTTTAGCTGGCAGCGCGGCATTCCTGCAGCTCGGTTACCGCTTTCCGCTTACGAAGGGCTTTGCATTGCGCATTTACGGACAACCGGGCATGCAGTATTTTTTTATCACAAATGGTGAAACTTCAATCAACGGACCGAATATCGATGTAGATCTGCGTGAAAACACCATATCCGAACATCATTTCCGGTTTATTTACAACATTAACCTGGGAATTGAGTTAGCGATTTAGGGCATAAATCAATTTGACAAACGCCGAATCGATATACCCTAATGTGGTCGTTTCAACCATTGAGGAATGAAACGCAGGTTTATCAGCTCATTACGCTCCAATTTCAAAATGAGTAAAAGATACGATACTGTCAGAAGAGTTGCTACCGGCAACCTTAAAGCCAGCTGCCATGTTGTATTCCATGAGCTCGACACAGAATTGATGCTACTCTTTATCGCAAAACAAATCAGCATAGCGGACAAATAAACAGCTATCCTTTTCACTGGATATGGGATATAATAATGCCGTTGCCCCATAAAGTAAGCGACTGACATCATCGTGGCGTAGCAAACCAACGTCGTCCACGCCGCGGCGTACATACCGTAATAGGGGATTAAAAAATAATTACCGATCAGGGTAATGGCCGTACCCAGCAGGCTGATGTACAGGCCTACACGTAAACGATCAGTCAGTTTATACCATATGGATAGGTTATAATAGATGCCCAGACATATGTTGGCACCTAATAGAATGGGTACGATACCAAGCCCGGATCGATAGGATGCGCCAATCATATATTGCCAGATATCGAGGTACAACGCTGAAAATAGGAAGGCCAGCGCAAGCGTAACAACAAACCATTTCATCACCCTTGCATAGAGGGCCGGCGCACTTTTGCCTTTTGGTTGATTGAAGAAAAAGGGCTCTGCGGCCATTTTAAAAGCCTGAATAAACAGTGTGATAAATATGGCCAGTTTATAATTTGCGGAATAGATGCCTACGGTGCTTTGTGCATCAGAATGTGATGGGATTAGGCTGGCCAGCATCTGCCGATCGATTACTTCGTTTATCATGCCGGCCAAACCGATGAAAATCATCGGTGCACTATAGCTGAATAGTTGTTTCCAGAGCACTGTATTAAGCTTAAATCTGAAGCTTTTCCATTCCGGAAAAAGTAAAAGAAAAACGACGAGATTTTGTGTGATATTGGCCAGTAAGAGCAAGCCAATCCGATTATTCATGCCGAGCCACTGGGCAAGGGCGCCGTCGGGGTGGTTTGTTGCATATCTGGGCAACACCACGAGTAAGAACAGGGTCAATACAATATTGATAACGATACCCGATAATTTGACGAAAACATACTTCTTCGGACGGTTCTCCTGCCTCAATTTTGCAAAGGGAATTGCGGACAATGCATCCAGTCCGATTAAGAACAAACCCCATAGGATATATTCGGGATGGCCATCGAGATTCAGGAAGCTGTTTATCGATCCGCTAAAAGGGGAAATGACGAGGATCAACACGAACGTGCTGATTACGATCGAACCGAACGCGGTCTGGAATAACGAATCCCGATCTATCCCCTCTTTAATAGAGAAACGAAAGTAGCCTGTTTCAAATCCATAGGTAAAGATAATATTGGCAACGGCAATCCAGGCGTACAATAAACTGTAACCTCCATAGTCGTGCACGCCCGCGGCGTCTGCCATCAAATAGGTAAGGATGGGGGTAAGTAAATAGTTGAGGAACCTGGCTGCAATATTACTTATGCCGTACCAAAGGGCTTGTCCCGCTAATTGCTTAACTCCTGCCAATTAATGAAGATTTAAACACAATGATAGGAAACTTTAGTCAATTATACAGGGTTTAGGGCAGGCCAAAACAATTACAGGTATTATCCACATATAATTCGCAGCTTCCAAAGCGTTGATCGTTTGCCGACTTACTCCGACCGCCTGCGCCAATGTCTCTTGAGAGAAGCCTCTGATGACCCGATTTATTTTGATCTGATTTTTCATTGCTCCCTCCTATTGCGAAATTGCCACCACCGGATGTTGAAGATTAAGAAGAAAAGGGTCAACAAAAAGTGAAATCCCATCATGACCACCGAATTGGCTACACGGTCAATCTGACGAGCCAAAAAGAAACCCCAAAACGGGGAGAATCGGGGAATTAGACTCTTCATTATTTATCTCAACGAACAAATTGAACAGCTATCAAAACGAACAATTTGCGCAGTTGGTATAAATCGTTTTGATTTATCAATTCCCGGTTCAAATGGAATCACGAACGAAACATTTTTCTTAATTGCCTTGTTCAACCTTTCAATCTCTTCCAAGGTAATCAAACTGTTCGGATCAAGCGAAAATTGTACAGCGATTGTTTTTCCTTTACCGTTATGATACACGACAACAGTGATGTATTTTTCAGGTGACAGTTCCTGCATCCTTCCTGTTCCAAGTTCCTTTCTGACAGCCAGAGTGATGCTGTTCGGTTTAGCTAACCTCACGCCTCCAGGACTTTGCATAGAACCCGGGGTATCTTCGTGTTTAGCTATGATCCTGCTACTCTCATTAATGATAATATGGCGTCCATCTTTTGACGGCTTAGCCACAAACGTACTTTTGGCAATTCGGTTTTCTCCAATTTCAATTTTGGTTTGGGCATTTAGGGAAACTGGTATTAGAAATAGAAGGAGTAGACAAGATAAATAGGTTTCTTTATCGGTCCCTATAGGTCCTTTCCAAAATTTGCGCTTGCCATATAAATGACTTAACATGTTCATCGAGAAGTGTATTATAGATCCTGTCATTTCCCTATTTTTGATAGATGTGTCCTTATAGCTAGTTGCCATAAGCGGCTTGCAATGAACGTTAACCTGTTTCTCCCGTTCAATCTCAGCAGCTAGTTCTTCTTCGGCACCGAGTACTTTACAATTGTCCGGTCAGCCAATAAGCCTCTATCATCGCAGAGTTGGTTGCGCTGCAGACCTTTCTTCCGGCTTGCTCTAATATATGCCGTATATCTTCAATAATCTTTTCCATTTCTGCCTATATTTTATAATGGTTTTGGGTTTATCCATGATCATACTTACACTGTTTATCAGGTCCTTACCCAAAGCTAATAAATAAAACTAATAATGTCAACGGAATTTATATCCCATACAATTTTACCCCTTTTGCCATAAACTCCATGTACAATACAATTGCCGTCAGGGGCAACGATTGAACTGGCCGAGTCGGGGTGCCCTGAGGGTCTGCCTGGAACAGGGCAGTACTCCAATTTCCGACGCAAAATCTCCAAGAACTTATATCTAAAAGTCTTGCCACCTATTTTCCGGATCGTAAGGAACCCGGTTAGGTTCAATCTCCTTCCATGGTTTATACTCAAAATCAACACTTGTAGATAAATAGTAAGACCACCGCCAAAAACAGAATGGATTAATCCGATATAAACGGTATAACGTTGAATTTTCTTGAGAAGGTTTTTCCTCTTCAATAAATCGTTCTATTTGCTTAGGGAAAAAAAAACCATCCTTGAAGCCAAACCCTTGAATTCTGGTAAAGGACGCATCTGCATTGGCATATCTAAAATGGTCTTTACCGTCAAATAGAACAATAAAATTTTTTGTAATCATCGGTAAATTGGTAATAACAATTATTACGACTAACACGATTAATAGGGGCTTCCATTTCATCTGACTATTTTTTATGGGCTGATGAGAGCTCGATGCAAATAATGATGGCCCTGCGTGTCAATATTATTTGCATCTCGGTTTCACCACTAGTTAATTTACAATTTGTAGAGATAGGTGTTACCTCCTCCCAATTCCCGAACCATGCTAAAATAGAGAATTCGGCTTTATTGACCTGATTTTCTATGAACATTTCGGGGTCAGATTCCCGAGATTACTGTGTGGCCTGGACGTATTATACTTGATCCGCCTTGCTTCGATTTTCTCCCTTGCATCCTCCAATGACAGGAACCTCTGGGCGTTGAGGCACTCGTCCCGGAAGCTTCCATTGAACGACTCAATATACGGATTATCCGTCGGTTTCCCGGGTCTGGAAAAGACAAGTTCAACATTTTGCCCATAGACGCACCAGTCCACGTCTTTGGATATGAACTCGAAGCTGTTATCCACCCGTATCTCTTTTGGCCGCCATCCCCGAATAAGCGGAGTCCTTCAAGGATTTCACAACCTGGACAACTTTTATGCCCTGGTCAACATGGATGGCCATGCATCTCCTACTATAATTATCGACTATCGTTAAGCAGCGTATTTTCTTGCCGTCAAAGAGCGCATCAGCGACAACCACGAAGTAGCAGCGAAGCTAACTCCATGCTCCAGCAATCGTGTAAACTGGAAAATGACGGCGGTTCCGACCGGTGGGGAAGCCGCCCGACATCGCCGTGGGCGCTTGACCCGCAGATCCCCCCTTCTTTATAAATACGATAGACCCGCTTATGGTTGTCCCGCCAGCCTTCCCGGCGCAACAGCACATAGATACGTCAAAGGCCGTAGCGGACCCGCGTTTGGGCGATATCCCGGATCCGCTGCCGTATGGGAAGATCCTCCCGGCGGTGTGCCCGGTAATACCAGACCGAGGTGCTCAGCAGCGATACCTCGCACGCCCGGCGAAGGGAAATACGGTAGTCCGATACCAGGCCGATCACCATCTTCCTACGCTGAGAAGGCTTCAAAACTTTTTTTTAATACGTCCTGCAGCATCTGCTTGTCCAGGCTGAGATCTGCAACCAGTTTCTTCAGCTGCGCGTTCTCCTCCTCAAGCTGCCGTAACCGCCGCAACTCGGGCACACCTAAATCTGAATACTTTTTCTTCCAGTTGTAGAACGTCGCCTCGCTGATGCCCATCTTCCTGCACACCTCCTCCACCTTCGTACCTGTCTCGCTCTGCTTGATCGCAAACGCGATCTGGGCCTCGGTGAACTTCGATTTTTTCATGGATATTCCTCCCGTTTAAAAGTAGTGATTTAATCACCGAATCTCTAGTTTTAAATGCTCCGGTTTTCTGGGGGGAAGTCAATAAAAAACTGGCAGCTAAGGGGTTTCTCATTAAAAGGAAAAAATCATAATTTTGTATATCATGAAAAAGGCAGTGAAGATTGAAGACGTTGTCCTTGGTAACAAAGTGACAATTACCATTGACGAACAGCTGAATAAGTTGAAGGGCAAAGTTTTGGCCCCTAGAAAACTGGCTCAAGCTAACAAAAGCCTGAGGAAAATAAAGAAGTTGCCTGAGTAGCTACGGACTTTTTAGCATACTACCATGTTTGCTATTGATAGCAAATGGAATCCCTTTCTTCCTCTTATACCATACCGTGAACACGACGGATTCGATTTTGACCGTTCGGACTACAAAACCGGCTGGGGCTAAGGGCTATCAAAAAAACGCACCGCATTTCGGAAAAAAATCTTGTCCTTCTGGTGCTTTGATAAAAAGGGAAGCCCGTCTACGGCGGCAATGACTTGCTGTACGTTGCCATTGTCGGTGCCCAACATAAGTCGATCTTCTAACCCGGCCTCCACGAAAGCATTCATGATAGTGGCAAAACGATCTGCGGATACAATAGCTGGATTGGACAGAACGGAAATATCTGCATAGACTTGGCTGTATTGCTCCATGATGGTAATTGCATCGGTATAGTAACTGTCTCCGGCATGCATGATCCAGACCCTTAACTTGGGAAACGTTGAAAGCATTTTTGCTAGGTACAAAGGGTTACCAAGTTCTTCCTTGAAGTTTAGCGCGCCGTGATTGGGTCCAGCTCCGCCGGTATGTATGCCAACAGGAAGATTGTACCGCTGCGCTAATGCGTAATAGGGAAACAACAACGAATCTGACGACGAAATACCATAGTATTGGCTCAAGACTTCGCCTAAAAAATCAATCTTTCCCGCTTTTATCTGTTCCTCGACCCATTGGATGGCTGGCCAGTCCTGACCGTTGGAAAAACAGGGCTGGAGACTATAGGGAACCCGGCCTTCGGAGCAGGGGAACATAAGGCCGTACAAGAAATCAATTTTGGACCTACCCCGGTAGCTATCTTGTAAATCCCACGATGTACTTACTGCCGCCCGATACACGCCTGCCTCCTCCAGCGCGGCAAGCTGTACGGCAATTTGATCGTGACCATGAAGGTGCACGTCAAACACTTTTCGAACGTCCTTATCGGCCGATGAAAGGAAAAGAAGCGAAAACGCGAGCAATGGTAATTTCATACGAACAAGATCAATAGGCGTTTTGAGTTATCATCGTAATCAACCTTTACACAAAGGTAATCAATCCTGCTGACAACCAGATCTTCACGCGCCACAGGTTGCCAACTCAAAAAGCCATATACTGGTAGTTGATAAGCTGCCGACTTCAAAGAACAGAATTATCCGATGAGCACATACTCTATAATTTCGTGGATATGACCGCACAATTTGACGCCAATCAACACCTTATTTCCAAGCGAGATTTGTATTTAGCAATTAAGTATAGCTTGCCCGTAAAAAACGAAGACGTATTGCCTGAATATCTGAGGGGAAAATCGGCTCGGTCTCCCCTGCCCTGACAATAATCGGTATTTCCGTAACGGACACAGTTACAGCTAACCCTTGACATTAAACGACCTGCATAGTTCAAAAAAGAAGCCCCGAAACGGGGAGAATCGGGGCTTTCAAACTAACCAATTATAAACCTAAATTATGAAAAGACAAATTTACTAACTGACTATATAACGCATTCCGGCCCCGATTTGTTACAGCAGGTCTGTTAAGACATGTTAAAAAGACAATGGGATGATAAAAAGAAACCCGTTACCTGAAAGATAACGGGAATCCGCCCCAATGGGATTAGTATTCCAAGCGGACTTTGCTTTAATTTTATTTTTGTATGTTTATATTGCTGTAAATTCAACTACCATCAGGTGATAAGTAGATATAGCATACTATCGAGCCGCTATGTTTTAAGGGTTCACATCTATCGGATTATCGGCCTGTGTTCTTGTTTGCTTACTATTGCCAACGACCAAGCGTTCGCGCAATGGAAAGCGGCCCAAAAGCAATACACCGACAGCGTTCTTGCTATCCTTGAAAATACGGTGGAAAAAGATAAAAAATTCACCGGTTATCTTGATTTAAGTCTTTATTGGAGCGAAATAGATACATCCCGGGCATATCATTTTATTGACGAAGCAAAAAAGCTACTTCCGGACCGCCTTTCAAACTTTCAATACGGATTGATCCATCTTTATACGGCCAACGTGGTTTTCAGTCACGATATCGAAGTCGCCCGAAAGAAATACATGCTTGCCGATAGTTTGCTTTCCGCATATAAAACACCCGATTCTTATAAATACCTTTCCAAGGTTTGGAATAATTACGGCATCCTTTATCAAATCGAGGACCGCCCGGAAACATACATGCAGACCATCATTGACAAGGCAATCCCCTACGCCCGCCTTGCCGGAGACAGCTTAGCGGCTGCCAACGGCTTGACAAACATTGGCTTACTGCTCACCAACAAATTGTTATATGACGAAGCCGACCGGTATTTCAATCAGGCCATCCACGCTTTAAAAAGCGGGGAAGGTGACAAGAAGAATCTTTTTACAGCTTACATCTATGCCGCAAATGCGGCTATATTGGGAAACAAGGTGCCAAAAGGCAGGCAGTATCTCGACCACGCGTCTGCATTGAGCAAGTCCATGCCCCATTCTCTGGAAATTCCCTATTATTATCGTACAGAGGGCCGTTATCATCGGCATATAAAAGCATATGACCAAGCAAAAGCTTATCTGTTGAAGGCCATAGCACTTGGGAAAACAGGTTACGATGATAAGGCCATCCGCGACAGTTACTACGAATTATTTCAGACCTATCGGGATGAAGGAAACTATAAGGACGCAAAAAACATGCTTATGCAATCCAATCGTTATAATTTCGCCGTCACCGGGGCAGACAGCCTGTTGCATTTGCGTGAAATGGCCGACATCGATTACAAATTGGGTAGCTTTCGGGTAGCTTTTGAACAAATGCAGCGATACGCTTTGGCAAAAGATAGCCTTTACCGCGCAGACAAAACGAATGAAATCATCGCACTCGAAAAGAGATTTCATTCGTTGGAAAAAGAAAACGAAATACTCCGGTTACAGGATACGAATCAAAAACAGCGGCTGGCGTTGAATAAGAGCCGGATTTGGATTATCCTGTTAGCATCGCTGGGTTTATTGGCATTTGTAATTGCATTCTTTTTGTGGAAACTCGCGAGGGCGAGACTCCAGTCCATCGCACAAAAGGAGCAGTTGAACCAATACCAAATTATCCTCCAGGCCCAGGAAGAAGAGCGAAATCGAATTGCCCGTGACCTGCATGACGGTTTAGGAGGGCTTTTAGCAGGAATAAAGCTTCGTCTATCCGCATTGAATTCCCACAGCCCCAGCACTACTGTGCAACCGGATGAAGAAGAGTTGCCGATTGCAATAGAAGACTTAAACAAAGCCTCCAATGAATTAAGGCGTATCGCCCGAAACATGATGCCCGAGGCGCTACTTAACATCGGGCTGGAAAACGCGCTTTCGGACTTGTGCAAATTCCGCAATTCCGAGCGTACCCGTATTGTTTTTCAGGGATTGGATCTGAAACAGGCGTATGCCGACCGTGTGATGACCAATGTCTACCGCATTGTTCAGGAATTGCTCAACAATGCGCTTAAACATGCCGGCGCTTCTCAGATCCTCGTACAGTGCAGTGACGAGAAGGATCATTTGTTTCTCACCGTGGAAGATAACGGAAAAGGATTTGACACATCGTACTTAAAAACCGGAGGAATAGGACTAAAAAGCATCGAAAACCGGGTTGCCCTGCTAAACGGCCGGATGGAAACAGATTCGCAGCCAGACCGAGGCACCACCATCAGCATCGAAATTCCCGTATGACAAGAAAAATCACACTCATCGTCGTAGACGACCATCCTGTAGTTTTACAGGGATTCATCCACATAATCCAGCACATCCCTGAATTTGAATTACTGGCCGATTTTAGGGAGGCAGGGCCTGCAATGGCTTTTATCGAAAAAGAAAATCCGGATGTGGTACTGCTAGACATTAACCTGCCCGACATGAACGGTATTGATGCATGCGACCAAATTGTAAAACACAATCGTAACATCAAAGTGGTCGGAATCAGCAACAGCAACGAGTACAGCGTCATCCGGCGCATGCTCGATGCAGGCGCATCGGGATATGTGCTGAAGAATGCTTCTGCAGAGGAAATACTGGACTGCATTCATTCAGTGGTAGCCGGAAAAATAGGGCTGAGTGAAGAAATCGACCGGCTGATTAATCATCCGAAGACAAAAGACACCTTCCCGGTGCTGACACGCCGGGAGCAGGAAGTGCTTGAGTTCCTCGCCCGTGGACTCAATTCCCATGAGATTGGAGAAAAAATCTTTATCAGCCACCTAACCGTTGAAAGCTATCGAAAAACGTTACTCAAAAAATTCAATGCAAGCAACGTAGCTGCTTTAATTTATAAAGCTTCGGAAATGAAATACATTTAAGCGAAACGCTTTCCTTTGATTATTCTATCCAGAATGTACTACCGTCAACCGCTGGCAGGGTCGTTTCACCTTCAGGCTTTATAATGATTACATCCTCGCTGTTATCCATATTATAGACCTGCCCGTCATTCGGGACAATGGCGAGATTCCAGTAAAAGAATGTCGGCCCGATTTTTTTCGCTACCAGCAAGTGTTTCCCGTCCGGCGAGAAGTCGGCATGGATTTCTCCATCGCTGCTTTCCGTTACTTGCCTCAGATTATTACCATCCATATCCATCACATAGATATGATTGCTTACCATCATGGAAAGCTGGGTACCCTGTTTATTCACCCTTAGGTTGCCCCATAGGGTGTAGGGCATGTCTTTTACCAAAGAAAGGCTGGTATATGGGGGATCGGACTTGAGTATATAGCGGTCGTTCAGCGTAAATAAAATACTATTGTCGGGAAGCCATAATACCTCATCGCTGATTCCAAATGCCACGGTTTCCTGTGAGACATTTACAGACTCCAAGTGGACAATTAAGTTCCCGTCCAGATCCGTAATGACAATACCATTGTCAAAAGTCGGATTATATGCCACTTTCGTATTGTCCGGCGAGAGAAAAGCTGCTATATCGGTATCCGTTCCGTACGGCGAGTCATAGTCAAACTCATCTACAATAGCACCATCTTCGTTGCGTACCAGCGTAATTTTAGCAACGTCAAATACCCCGCCCTCCCGCTCGCTGGTCAGCCTAAACTGCTCGTCCCAGCTCATGTCCCAGTTATTGAATCCATACGTATTATAGGTGAACAAGACACTTTGCTGGTTTGTCGTTAAGTCCAACTGGTACACATTGCCGGTGAAGGTGTAAATGAGTTTTCCTGCCAACTGCCTAGAGGCGTCACCACCCTCCCCGTCGGGATTTGTATCATCGTTTTTGCCGCATGACAACAGAGCGAAAGCAGCAACAAAAGCAAGCGCGATAGTCCTTATTTTCATATTCCCAATACATCAAGTAAACAATACAAAGGTATTGGGCGGTTTGGTTCCACACAATCCTCGAAAACAGGGAAAATGAATGCTAGCAAATAAACCAATTACATACCCTTTGGGGCCAACCTGACGTTTACCGTCAGTCCATCGCTATTTATCGGGACAGGGGGCTTGGTGCCTGTGCCAATGCCAGCGTAAGCTATTCATCGGATAATTAGACCTTGGTTCTGGCGTAAAGGGGGCGCTTGGAGCAAACACCTGTTTACTGGGAGTAAATTCTTTGAAACCCGGGTAATGCCGAACCTAACGTCATCCTATCCAATCCGGAGGATCGCAAGTGCATTACTTTGCTTAAATAAGTTTGCTATCTTTGTGTATTATGAAAACTGTGACATTAGATATTTTGAACGATAAGGCGATGAACCTGCTCAAGGATTTGGAATTGCTGAAGCTCGTCCGTGTTCGCAGGCAGACCTCGACCGATAAAGAATTGAAGAAAGATCTCATCGCTAAATACAAAGGGGCAATGACTCCCCAAAATAAAGATGAGATAGACCGCCAACTTCAAGACCTACGCAACGAATGGGAATAGACTATCATTGCGTCATCTGCGTTGGCAGATGAATTGACGTTGATTACCCGCAATACGAAAGATTTTGAGCGAATCAACAAAATTAAATTAGTGAATCCATTTGATGCCCTGTGAACCCGTGGTTGATTGGTTGCGGCTTTCTCAATACGCCGAAGCACCTAATATATTGCCGGCAAGGAAGAGAAGGTCTTGGAGGGAGTATTGGCGGAACTTGTAAGCGAAAACCGAGTCGTTGTATCCGGCGATCAGGAAAATACATTCCAATCAAGAAAGTAATGAAAATAAAAATCTTGTGTTTCTCATTAGCTATTTTCTTACTGTCATGTACAGGATCTCCAGAGCTACATTTTAGAGATGTGGAGGAAGGCAAGAGAATTTTACTAGGTGAGCCCATAGACCTGACGATAGAAGGATTGCCCTCAAATATCGATTCGATTCAGTATTACATCGACAACGAGGTTTTCAACGTTAAAAATGGAGCTGATGGGTTGGTTGTCAATCCAGATGAACTGAAGATGGGCCAACACACCACCTCCGCCCTCGTATTCCTCAACACCGGCAAAAGATTGCGGGTTTTCGCTACGTTTACCATTGTGCCCCCGCCAGCAAAGCAGTTCCGGTATGATGTTGTCAACAAATTTCCGCACGATTCCACCGCGTACACGCAGGGTTTGCAAATTGAGGATGGAATACTCTATGAGACGACCGGTATCAAGGGGGCTTCAACACTGCGGACGGTTGATTTGAAATCGGGAAAAGTCACCCGGTCAAAAAAAATAGGCGATAGCTATTTCGGTGAAGGGATGACCTTCGTGGGGGATAGTATCTATGTATTGACCTATCGGGAAAACACCTGCTTCGTATTTGACAAGCATTCGTTCGGGCTCATTAGGACCTTCAATTATGATCAGCCGCGCGAAGGCTGGGGACTAACGTATGACGGCACGAAACTGATCAAAACGGATGGTTCAAATGTATTGTACTTTATTGACCCGAAAACATTCCGTGTAACGCATACCATGCCGGTATTTGACGATAAGGGGCCCATAACCCAATTGAATGAGCTCGAGTATATCAACGGAAAGGTCTATGCAAATGTTTACCAAGAAGATTATATCGTGGTAATCAACCCGCTAAATGGCGTCGTTGAATCAAAGATAAATCTGATTGGGATATATGATCATAAGCCCGAAAATAACGAGCTGAACGGCATTGCTTACAACAAGCAGGACAGCACGCTCTATGTAACCGGGAAAATGTGGCCTTACTTGTTTGAGATTAAGCCGCAGGTGCTTTAAAACAATGCCGTTAAAAAATATCATAACTTTGCATCAACAGTACACGAAAAACGCTTGATTCCCAATGTGCTAAAACGAAGAGCGTAATTCTTATATTTGAAACGATATCTGACTTTCCGAAATATGCTTGGGCATTTCTTTAAATTTGAATGAGAACCTATTATCTCTTCAGTGGATTGGGTGCGGACCATCGGGCATTTCAAGGATTGGAATTTCCCGGCGAAATACGACATATTAGTTGGGTGCCCCCATTGGCAAATGAATCGATAACTGGATATGCTGAACGTATTGCTGCTCAAATAACCGCATCGTTACCGATATTGGTAGGGCTTTCATTCGGTGGCATGATGGCCATGGAGGTAAGTAAATACGTGCAGGCTGAACACGTAATTCTGATATCATCTGCTAAAAGCAGGGCCGAAATACCTCGTTATTACCGATGGCTTGGAGGCTTGAGCCTGCACCAATTGATGTCTGACTCACAGATAACAAAAACGAATCGATGGCTCTATTGGCTGTTCGGAGCAGAGACGCCCGAGGATAGATCGCTGCTGGCGGATATACTTGCCGATACGGATCCGACGTTCTTCCGATGGGCAGTGAATGGCATCGCCACTTGGAACAACAACGTTGTACCAGCAAATACCATACATATACATGGCACCGCTGACCGGATATTGCCTTATCGGTTTGTAAAAGCAGACCATGTGATACCTGACGGTTCACACTTTATGGTGGTAAACCGGGCAAAGGAAATCAGCGATATAATAGCTGGGTTAGGATGATTCTCTCTGGCAATGTTACCGGCCTCCATTATCACGAATCAGCCCTTCTTGCTTGAGGTGCCTTTCTAATGCATGGAATTTATCCAGCATTTCGTTAAAATCCTGGTCGGTAAGTTCGAAATAGCCTTGGCTTTTGACATTGCTTTCGATTAATCTCGACGCAAGATCTGGATCGATCACTTTTACTTCAACTTGCAAGGAGTCGTCCTTCTGCATAGTTAAGTTAAAACGTTCCTTAGGAATCTCCTTATCGCCGGGTTTAAATTCCCACCCTTCAATATCGATATAATCCCCCCCCGTACCTTTGATATATTAAAACAGGTATAACGGGTTCTGCAGGCGCGAAAAACGTTTGCCTATTGAAGTGGATCTCTAAAACTCTCATATTATAACAATCCGCTTTTTGCTAATATATCCTTCAATTCATTGTATTCTGCAAGCATTTTACCGCTGTCAATATTGCTTTTACTCACAATAGGGATTCTTTCCGCTTCTGAGCTGTTGTCACCTAATTCAACTGGAGATATTACAATTTTTTCGTTAGTATTGAATTTTATTCCCCTCCATTTTAATTCTTCTCCAAGTTGTAAATCTAAGCCACTTATGTTCATGCCCCTTTCGAGATCAAAAGTTATTAGCACAACTCCCTCTTTTACAGCAGGGCACAGATATTTATTTCCAATATTTATTTTAAATCCTTTCATGAATGTAAAATATAATTTTTTCTGTAAATTTTTTATTGCTCATTATTTCCCTAATACAAAGCACATCAAGATTGCCTTTATCTGCCCGACTTCCATTCCGAGTACAACTTGTTGGAAAATGTATCATGCGCCCGCCACTTTCAAAAATCATGCAAGGGTAAATTTATCGCCGTGCGGATTTTATGGTGATAAATGAAGATTCCGAGTGTTTCGAAATAAAATCGAAAGTGGACACATTGCGTAGGCTTGATAAACAAAGCTAAATCAGCTACGATCGAAACTGAAAATGCTTGCATTTCTTTATTTTGTTTGTTTCGAATATTTCGTTTATATTGTATGCAATAAATGAGGACATGGATTACTTAGCAAATATCGAAAGACCTAACAAAGCAGAACAATTAGCAGCAATGCAATCTTACGGTACGCTTGCTGCTACTTTGGAAAGGCTCCGTACGGAAAACCCTGAAATCGAAATAGAAGAAACTGCCGAAAAGATAAAGGTACCATTGAAAGCACTTAAATTGCTGGCCGAGATTCTCAAAGCCACCAGCCAGGGAAAACCTGTCTCCTTGGTACCCATTGCTACCGAAATGACCACACAGGCGGCAGCCGAATTGCTGGGATGCTCCCGGCCCCACTTGGTCAAATTGCTCGAAGAAGGCAAAATACCCTTCACAATGGTGGGTAGGCACAGAAGGGTGCGGTTTGAAGACGTGATGGGATACAAAAGGGAATCGCAAAAGAAAAGGGAAGATTTGCTGTCGGAAATGATGAAGTCTGACGAAGAACTCGGACTCTATGGTGCATAGTGTACGGTTTATATGCGTACTTGACACCAATGTGATCTACCCAATAGAAATCAGGGATCTCTTGTTTTGGTTTGCGCACTTTGAGTTGTTTACGCCCAAATGGAGTAAGCATATTTTCGACGAATGGGAAGAGGTAATGACGAGGAAAGGCATAAGTGAACAGGAGGCAAAAAGAAGATCTAACATCGCTAACCAAGCATTTCCGGATGCACTTGTAACCAACTATGAACCGTTGATAAGCACCATCGATCTACCGGACGAAAAAGATCGCCATGTATTAGCCGCAGCTATCAAGGCAAATGCCAACATTATCGTGACCAACAACCTGATAGATTTTCCAAAGGACTACCTGGCGTCATTCGGCTTATCGGCAAGGTCTGCCGATGATTTCCTTGCTGATATTGTTGATTTAAACCACGATCGAGCAGTGGAAGCCTTCAGGCGCATGGTGGTAAATAGGAGAAATCCGGCTATCGATGTGTACCGGGTATTGGAAAACCTTAGAAAAAACGGTTTGAAAAACACAGCGGATTATCTTCACTCGCTACTATAAATAGGCTTCTCCGTGCTTGACAAAGCATTCGTGAAAAAGGCAGTGAAGATTGAAGACGGTGTCCTTGGTAACAAAGTGACAATTGCCATTGGCCCCAAGAAAACCGGCCCAAGCTAACAAAAGCCTAAGAGGCTTTATGACTAAACGGAGCGGTAGATTTGGCGACTATATTTACCTAATCACTTTATGTCAGCAGATTTTTTTTAAATTTTGCCGAGGTTGAAATCGAGATAACAATGATTAAAATAAAACTTCTTTTCGCATGTAGTCTTTTGTTCTTTTTGTCATGTAACCCCGCAACAGAGAAAAATACAGGCGGGACAGCCATCGTAGCGGGAAAATCCAAAATAACAGGAAGAATCATCACTCCAGATGGTCAAAATAAGGATAGCATTACCGTAACGATTACTGTTCAACATCCAATTTCGGGAGAAAATGTTAGACATCAAGTTCTCGCTGACCAATCGGGCAAATTCTCACTGGACTTTGATATGGAAACCGAGACTTCTTTATTCGGTTTGTACACGAGCGTAAATCACCATAAGGTCCTTTACGTCAAATCGATAAACAATGACTCTACTCAGATTAATATCGCCTATGATTCAGATCTTAGTATCAAAAATGCAGCTGTTACGCCTGCCATGAATCAATATGATATGAGGCAGAGCATGGAGGTGTTAAACAAAATGATTGAATATAGACCAGAGAGACCAGATCTGGTATATCCACGGCTCTATGATAAAAGTACAGATGAGTTCTTGGATAAAGCCAGAAGTACTGTATCTAAAAGATTGGCACAATTTGTAGATCATGATGAATTATTCTCCAAGGAGTTTAAAGGGTTTATCGCTAAAGATTTTCGTTTATTCCTATATACGGGACAAGTCTTCGATTACGAAGCAGAGATGAAGCGTAATTATCGTAATGCAACTCAGGATAGAGTTGGTAAGCCTGAAATCCAAATGATTGACCGGTCATATTTTCGCTTTTTGAAAGACTTCGATCTCAATGATCCGCAATACCTCCATACGTTCACATTCGCTGAATTTCAGAACTTAATTCTCCAAAATGAAGTATTAGGGCTCCCGGTGATCGGAGAAAGCGACATCCCCTCCTGGTTGGCAAGCGTGAAAGCTATTTTAGCGGATCTGGTTGGATTCGATGACGGCCCATATTATGATATTTTAGCGGCCAATGCCTATGGTCGGCAGCTCAATGAACAGGTAGAACCCCTAACCGAAAAACAAAAAGAGCATATAACCCAATATTGGAAAGATGGAGAAATCGCAAAAATACTCTTTCGGAAAAACCAACAGGTTATTGAACTGGACAAAGTAAAATCGCCTGTTGTCGTCAATGATGTCTCGACTGTTACGGAAGATAAGGTCATGGAAACTATTGTTTCCAAATATAAGGACAAGGTGGTGTTTATTGACCTTTGGGCAACATGGTGCGCTCCTTGCCTGGAAGCGATTAAACAATTCAGAGTTACAAAGGGCTATTTTCGGGATAAGGATGTTGTATTTGTATATCTTACCAACGGGTCTTCACCCCGAAAACTGTGGGAAGAAAAAATAAATGGAATAGGTAGCGAACATTATTACCTGACAAACGCTCAATGGGAGTACATGATGGATCATTTCGGGTTCGAGGGTATTCCGTCATATCTGTTATACAACACAGAAGGCGTGCTCATTAATAAATTTACTGCATTCCCCGGAAATGAGGTAGTAAAAGAGATGATTGACGTTCAGTTAAGATGAGCAATTCAGATTTATTATATAGGGCGTCTAGGGTTACGTGTGCCTGATGCTTTGCAAGGTACAGCAACGTAAATAGGCAATGAAGAAATGAACGTCCGAGACGGTTACTTATATGCTTACATACATTTTAATTGTTCAAATATGGAATATACATTTAGAAAGGCGGAGATTACAGATTTGCATCCGGTTTGGGATATACTGCAGCAGGCTATTATCCGGAGAAAACAGGAAGGCAGTAACCAATGGCAGGATGGTTATCCCAATCCTGACGTCATACAAAAAGATATTGAGCGGGGGGCTGGATTTGTTCTGACGGACAAAAATACGATTATTGGTTACGTTGCAATACTGGTGAATGATGAACCCGAATATGCAAAGATCGAAGGTAAATGGTTAACGGACGGTGATTTCGTTGTTGTTCACCGGATAGCTATTGCAGAGAACCATGTAGGAAAAGGTTTGGCCAAAAGGATTCTTGCATTCGTTGAAGATTATGCGATTGACAATCATATTCGCAGTGTCAAGGCAGATACCAACTTCGATAATATGGCGATGACGAAGACGTTTGAAAAGTTGGGATATGTCTATTGCGGAGAAGTGTATTTCAGGGGGAGTCCAAGAAGGGCTTACGAGAAGGTACTGGCGTGATCCTATGACGGCTACTTTAAATTTTAAGCTATGGAGCAAATAGCTCAGAAGAATTTTTATAGCGGGGCTTAATAATACCTTCAAAAACGATAAAAGCCGGACGAACATCCGGCTTTTATTTGGTAGTGTAACGCGAACTGTGTCATCCGGATCAACTTAAACACTGTCATGTAAAAAAAATATTGCTCAACGGCTCGGAGCCGGGTCACATAGCTCGTTCTTAAGTTGCGTAAAGAACTTTAGTGAATATTGGAAAATGGGGCTCATGATAAACGTATAAAGAAAGGTAACCAGGAATACGGGGCCTCCCAGCAGGTATCCCACGAGCAACACAACACATTCAACGATAATTCGCGCTTTGCTGACAGAAAGCTTAGTACGCTCCGCTATGGAAAGCATAAAGCCATCACGGGGGCCGGCACCTATTCCGCCCGATACGTACAAACCTCCCCCAGTGCCTACTATTACGATTCCTACCAACAACCACAGGTAATCCGTCCAGGTAAAAGTGGGACTGGGTAGTATATCCAACCAAAGAAAGAAATCCATAATAGGGCCGATAAGCAAAGCGTTCAGAAAGGTTCCGAGGTTCACATACTTTCGACTGACCACTAGCGAAATCGTTATTAACAAAAAGCCAATGATAACCGTCCACGTGCCGATAGAAAGCCCAAAACGCTCAAAAAGAGCGATATTCAGCACGTCCCAAGGATGTAAGCCCAAATGCTGCATTTTGACGGAAATGGCAACGCCCAATCCGAAACACACCAATCCTAAAAAGAAAAAACTATAGCGTATCAGCCAATTTCGCAGGCTATCCTTGCTGTGAAGGGTTTCCATGTCTGGGCAAAAGTAGTAAATCCGGCCTTCATCATCACAATGGATATGATGGCATAACGCCCTACCGTTTTGTATGCTTCTCACCGCTCCTTTCAGCAAACCTTCGAGGCCCCAAAATACAATGAAATACACCAGCCACAGGATAATGACAACCCGGTAATAAAGATACCGACACAGCCCCAAACCTTTACGGCCCGGGGCTGTGCGCTTGAGGTAGATGACGTTATCGCCAAGAGGCGTCATACGCTTTTTGAATCAGCGTTTCGGGCGATCCCAATTGTGTTACGCGGGCGTTACTGTGCCACGCTACCTGAACATTGTTCGGGAAGTGCATCACCACCGTGTAGATGCCCCGTGTTTGGGAATCAGCCCAGACACCGTTCTTAAAATAATAGGTGCCGTGCTTTCCATCACGCGTTCCGTCATAGCCCATGAACTCTTCCTTCATCCGCTTCATCATGGGGGCGCTTACCAGTTTTCCTTGTTCGCCAGCCGCCAATACTGCCGCCATTTCCGGGCTGTTCATATACCAGCCGCCGGGCCCGGCTTCCAGGTAGGTGGTCCAGGTAGTTACGCCGGCAAGATTCGGCTGCTGGAAATTATAATAGAGCGTTATCCGGCGGTCGCCGCTTTCGCTATCCACCGGGCCGTTCTCGTTCCACGGGCCCACGTTGATCTGCGACCAGTTGGGGATGCCCGCCTTCTTGAAGATGTTTTGCCGTACATAATTGCGGTAGAATTGCGACACGACCTCATCTGCGGCCTCATCGCTAAGGCCATTCAGGTCTGCTGTGCCATTCACGATACAGTACAGGAGCACCCGGCAAATCGAGTAGTTGTTGTTCGTGTACTTATAATGCGCCTTGCCATAGCCGGTAGTTGGTATCTGCATACTCTCGCGCAGCGATTTGTAATCTTTCCCGACTGGCGTAAGGCCAGCGTAGTGCTGCAGCAACATAGCCACAGTGAGCGGGTGGTTTTCCTCGGGGATACCCCACCACTTGGGTAACAGATCGACAAGCCGTGCTTTTTCATCATCGCCTTTGGCTTCCAGGGCTTGCAGGACGGCGAAAGCGGTGATCGTCTTTGACGTGCTGCCGGTGCCCTGCCGTGTAAGATAGTCGTAAGCAAGCTCTCCATCTTTCTGGGTACGGGCTGATCCACCGGCATCAAACTTGACGACTTTGCCGTTCTGGCTGATGGCAAAAGAGTAGCCTACCGTTTTCCCATCGGTGGCGGCTTTCAGGTTTTTGCGAAATAATTCCGCATCGAACCCGGTGTTTACCAGGTCCAGGTGAGTGGTCTCGCAGCCCGATGTGAGGGCAGCGGCAAGCGCCAGTGCGATAGTGGCTGTTTTAATCGTTTTTTTCATTTCGCTAGATCTTAAAATAACTATTTATGCCCTCAAAATTGTGAAATGGCACGCTTGGCGCGAAAGGGCGATTGACGGATCGGGGATTCCGGTTAACGGATGGTGTGTACAGATTGACTTTTATGTGAAGTGAGTATCGCTAATATCTTTTCGGGAGGCCATCTAACGCTGGAAGATGATTTAGTTCTAAAATCCTATTGTCTCCGGAAAGTAGCATTATAGCCGTGGATAGTTTGCCACAAAAGCTGAATAAAACCGCAGGACACAACGTATCCATCCAATTCCAGCTAGCGGATATCAGCCTGGAAGGTTTAACTTTGCCCAAGTTGGACGGCATACTAATGGCCAATTCGCTCCACTATATCCAGGAAAAAGAAATGCTTGTAAAACGAGTGGAGCCATACTTCAACACGGAAAAACAACCCTTTATCGTTGGATATGAATCCAATACCCCAAATCGGTGGATACCCCTTCCTATTAGATTCAGCGAATTAAGCGCACTCTTTGATAGTCTGGGATACGAGGTGGTAGCCAAGGTTAACGAAAGGCCTTCATCCTTTGGCGGAACGATGTGAGCCGCATCGATTCGATGTAAAGAATAGCGCGGCGATCAAATTATTTATGGCCAGTGAGCAGTGATAATATACTAAAAATCGGCATTGACGACGAGGAGCAACGTATAACGACCATACTCCTTGTCACAATATGATCTTAAAATGTCGTATTCACCCATTATCGTTGCGGAATATCACAGCTATCTTTACGAAATAAAATTATGGAAAATGGGAAAGCTAAAATTGCTGATGCAGATATCCGTTGACGGATATGTCGGAGGCCCAAACGGTGATCTCGACTGGCGGACATGGGAATATGACGACAAGCTGAAAGCGTTCGCGAATAACCTGCGCGATGGTTGTGATGCCATCCTTCTTGGCAGGAAAATGGCCGAGGTTTTTATTCCGCATTTCGAAGAAACGGTGAACCGCCTACAAGCCAAAAACGGCGATAAGGCATTGGCTGAGATGTTTGCATACGCCGACCGAATGGTTAGCATGCCTAAAATTGTTTTCAGCAAAACAATGGAAACAATTGATGGAAAAAATGTTTTTGTTGAAAATGGGGACCTTGTAACTGCAATCAAAGACCTCAAAAGCAAGAAAGGCAAAGACATGATTGTGTATGGCGGTGCAGGATTTGTTTCATCGCTTATTGAAAAAGGATTGATTGATGAATTCAACCTCTTTGTCAACCCCGTGATGATAAACAAAGGCTTGAGGATTTTTGATTTGCTTGACCACAGGCAAACACTTTCATTGATAAATGCAACGCCTTATGAATGTGGAATTGCAGTTTTAACTTTCAAACTCCGTCATGAAAATTGATCATCTTTGGTGTATTATCTGACCTCCTCCCGGTTTTTCAGACGGTTTGAATTAGAATTTCAGGCATTCAAACTCAAAACCAAACAACGTTCCGACTTCATCCTTATCCAGTCATCGTGACCAAAAGCTAAGTTTGTGAATATGAATTTTGACAATATAGAATATTTACAACACGGCAACGACCGACAACGACAAGCATACTCTATCTTGACGAACAACCAAGTTTTATCAAAACTTAAACAGTTTGACCCCGTTCTTGTCGGGACAATACCCATAAACATTGACATTGAAAATAGCGACCTTGATATTATTTGCTGTTTCGCAGACAAACAAGAGTTTCAAAAATCAGTCACAGACAATTTTGGTAATGAAAGAAGTTTTACAATCAGAGAGCAACCCAGTTTAGACACTTTGGCTATCGTTGCCAATTTCTTTTTGGACGGTTTTGAAATTGAGATTTTTGGACAAAGTATTCCGACAAGACAACAGTTTGCATACAGGCATTTAATCGTTGAACATAATTTGCTAAACAAACATGGAGAAAAATTCAGACAACAAATTATTGAACTCAAACGGCAAGGACGGAAGACAGAACCAGCATTTGCATTAGCACTTGGGCTGACAGGCGATCCTTATACCGAACTATTAAAATTTGAAAGGATGACAAAAGGCCGAACCGCTATGGAAAACAAGTATTGCGAGACATAAAACAGCGGCTAGGATGCATTTCCTATTACGGGGTTTTCGCAAACTTGGGTTTAAAGCCTTCAAACTGATAACAAAAAACTTGTGCTGACGATTTAGTTTACCTTCCTTTGCAAAAATACTAAACAGTATCTTTTATGAAAAAAGCAGAGGCAACACGGCTGGCAATCCTACAAAAAGCATTTGAACTGATTTACGTTAAAGGTTATCAGACAACGAGCATTGATGACATTATCGCCACGACAAAAGTTACAAAAGGTGCGTTTTACTACCATTTCAAAACCAAAGATGAAATGGGACTTGCAATCATTAACGAGATTCTAAAACCGACACTTACAAGCAGTTTCATTGAACCACTACAAAATGAACAAAATCCGTTAGACGCCATTTACAACCTAATGGACAACCTTTTAATGAAAAATGAATTTTTAAAAGTTGAGTATGGTTGTCCCGCTTCAAACTTTACACAAGAAATGACACCTTGGAACGCTGATTTTCACAACGCTTTAAACGAACTGACAAAAACATGGATAAAAGTAATGACCGCCTCTATTGAACAGGGAAAGAAAAACGGCTTCGTCCGCAATGACATAAATGCAAAACAAGTAACAATGTTCGTAATGTCGGGATATTGGGGAATACGAAATTTTGGAAAATTAGAGAACAGTAAAAAGGCATATCTACCCTATTTAAAGCAACTCAAACTCTACTTAAACAGTTTGAAATAGTTTTTTTTCTTCAAAAACATACTAATTGGTATGTTTTTATTTTATCTTCGCCACCAAACAGAAAACATTACGACATAAAATGTATTCAACTTTATTAATTCTACACTCTTTGACACGTTGGTTTGTTTTAGCCTTTTTGGTGTATTCGATTTACAGAGCTTATGTTGGCGTAGCCAACAACAAATCTTTTTCCAAAACCGACAATGCTTTCCGACATTGGACGGCAACAGTTGCACACATTCAACTGATGATTGGAATTATACTTTATACACAAAGTCCGGTTGTAAAATACTTTTGGTCTGAAACCGAAATCGGCTTTAAAAATTTGGACTTAACATTTTTCGGTATAATACACCTCGTTTTAATGCTGACTTCTATTGTTGTATTGACAATCGGTTCTGCATTGGCAAAACGAAAACCAACAGACAAAGAAAAATTTAAGACCATGTTGATTTGGTTTTCTCTTGCTCTAATCATCATTTTCATCGCTATCCCGTGGTCTTTTTCGCCATTGTCAAGCAGACCTAATTTTAGGACATTTTAATTATGAAAAAGTATTTCGCAACAACAGTTGGACGTTTACGATTGTTAGCCTTTTTAGAGGGAATTTCCTTACTTGTTTTGGTTTTTGTAGCCGTTCCCTTGAAGTATTATTTTGACAATCCTTCAATGTCAAAAAATCTGGGACCAATTCACGGTGCATTATTCCTGTTGTTTGTGTTTAACGCTTTGCATGTAGGCGTTGAACAACAATGGAAATTTAAAGAAACAACTTGGAAAGTTCTTATTGCTTGTTTCATTCCATTCGGGACATTCTACATTGACTACAAAATTCTTCGTAACATATCGACAGACGAAAAATAACTGACAGGGAAAGGGCGGCGATTGAAGGAATACTGGACCATGGCACGTTAGTTCAATTGTGTATCATGACAGGCCGAGTGAATCGATGAATATTTCCTACATTAGCGCGACGCAGGTTGACTTAATAAGTACGGAATAAGTATGGAAGAAACCTGCGGACCACATAAATTAGAAACGCAATGAACCCGAAGGCCAAAAGAACGCTTACATGGATGGCAGTAGGTGCTGCCACTTGGTCATGCGAATCCCCACAGCAGCGGTTGGAAACCGATTATTTTCGTGATGTGACAGCCACCCACGTACCGTATGATCCCGAAGCCCATATTCTGGAAGTTGCCTTCGCCGATGTGGATGGCGATGGTGATCTGGATGTCATTGCTGCGCTGGAGGCGGATGAGAACAGGCTTTACCTTAATGACGGCAGCGGCAAACTTACCTGGAAAAAAGATATATTCAAAGCTGCCAAACACGATAGCGAGCACGTGCGCGTGGCCGACTTTGATGGCGATGGCCAGCTGGATGTGGTGTTTGTGGCGGAAGACGACCAAACTCACGAATACTACCTCGGCAACGGCGATGGCTCTTTTCGTGATGTGAGCGACCGCCTTCCCGGGATGAGCGAAGGCAATGGATTGGATGTAGGCGATGTGAATGGCGACGGTTTGCCAGACATTGTCGTGGGAAATTCCGGGGCAGCGGGGCAAAATTTCCTCTGGATAAATGATCCGGCCCGCCCGGGCTTCTTTATAGACCGTACCCTGGAAAGTCTTCCCCAAGTAAATGACGCTACCCAAAGCATCAAGCTGGCCGACCTTAACGCGGATGGGCATCTGGATATGGTGGTGGCTAATGAAGTGCCCCCAAACCGCTTGCTGCTCAATGACGGAAAAGGCCTATTTACCGAGCTCGCTGAATACCTCGAATTGCCCGAGCCGCTGGAAACACGTGAGGCGCTGGTATTCGATGTGGATGGCGATGACGACCCGGATATTGTGTTTGCCAACATTACAAGTAATGCCGGTGAGTGGGACAAAAACCCGCGGGCGTGCGTACTGATCAACGGCGGCCAGGCCCGCTTTAGAGATGAAACTGCGCAGCGTATGCCCGCCTACGAATTTTCTACCTATTCAGCACGGGAAATGGATTTCGATCACGATGGGCATCTCGACCTGCTGCTGAGCGCTGTTGCGGTGCCGGGATTTAAAGAGGAACAGCTGCGCGCATACCGCAATAATGGAAAGGGGCATTTCTCCGATGTGACAGCGGAGGTCGTTCCCCAATCGGTTGTGGGCCGCAATTGGAACATTACGATCGGCGACCTCAATGGTGATGGCATCACCGATGCGTTTGTCGGTGGTTGGGCCTCTCAGGGCCGTCTGTTACTAGGAAAATCGCGTAAACAATAAGAGAGACGACACAATCCCGCTATTCTGGGCATAGGCTCTCCCGATTTTCGCAACGCCGTGGCGGTCGGTGAGGCTTCAAACCATCGATGGCATTACGTGGTCGCCTTAATCATCGGGTCATTTGTTGGCTTGTTGTGGCACTTCCGTTTTTTACTTTAGCAAGACATGGATATCTAAAGCATCCCGCAGGTTGAAATTAAGCCTTAATAGATGAGGCTTTTTTGCTTCTTTTTTACGATGGTGCAAATTGGAGATGGGATTTTCCAATAAGCAGAAGTCGTTGGCAGATAAATGTCGCATGGTAAGTGGAGCAGTCTTTGGGAACAACTACCAAGCACTTAAAGAGCAAATCAGATGCAACATCGCTCGTCTTCCGGAAGACTTCACGTTCCAGTTGAACGAAAATTTCAGTTTATCCGCGTTGCACCAGGTTGCGCAGCACTTGTATACAGTATAATGTTTCTAAACTATAAGTAGATATCCATCGATCACTTCTATGCGCTATTTTTGACAGCAAAAGAAAATTAAATGGCGAAGACTAAACTAACTATTAATAACAACGGATCGGTGAGAATTGAAGGCGATTTTGAAATCGTAGACAGAAATGGTAATGCTTATGGCTTACAAGGGAGATCGGTACTTTCTATTTGCCGTTGTGGGCTTTCACAAAACAAGCCCTTTTGCGATGGATCGCATAACGGGCACTTCGAGCATGAGGCCGTAGCCTTCGATTTGCCGCCAAAAAAGGCTTAATTCACCCCTATCTTAACGCTCCCTCCTCCGGCTACACCGGCCGGAGTTCGGCTATATCCAAAATTAAAAACCCGACGTTGCTGCGGAATTCGCTTTCGCTAGAGAGCCACTAAAAACAAAGCCCTGAAACGACGAGAATCGGGGCTTTCAAACTAACCAATTATAAACCTAAATTATCAACCCGACATGATTTAAATAATTGTTAAATCACGAAGGGATAGGAATTATTTAAATAATCAAAGGCTCCATCTGACCATAAACATCAAAATCAACGAACAGATGAAAAGACAAATTTTACTAACTGACTATATAGCATGAAGACTCTGGGTTGTTACAGAGGAATTGTTAAGTATGTTAAATAGACAGTACGATCAATAAAAAAGCCTGCTACTAGTAAGCAACGGGTCCGCTGGAGCATTCAATCCACTCGGTGGGATGAGCGTCTACGACGATTTCTAGGTAATCCCCCCGCTTAAGGTAGCCATTTAAATATCAATTTGCATATATTCCTCTGAAGTTTGAACATCACGTAGCGGTAATAATTCAGCCTGATACTCCAATAGCTTCTTTTTGCGCCGGAAGTTTTCTCCATGTAAGAGGTTATGAAAATAACCCATCGCCGTGAAGAGTCTGCTTACTTCGTCGTCAAAATATGTATCAACTGCAAAATATATCCAGCCGGTGCCCAGATATTCCTGGAAATGATCGGTGATTTCCGGAGTAATGGCCTCACTAAACCAACCTTCGTCCAAGCCTTGCTTTAAACGTTGCTTGAATACGTCCTCGGCATTCGCCATATTCTTAATACAATGCTCAATTTGATTGAAGGGAAGCGTGTGGCGCATAAAATCTGAACGGGTATGAAGTTCCTCAAGCGTTTCCAATGCGGAAGAAAAGTAAACTGTGTACGATTCCAGTTCAGAATACAGTTGCGCCAAAAGCGCATTTTCACCATTTTTAACAATATCGACCTGATGGAAATAATGATAAATTTTCGAATCGTTTGTGCCAATATGGACCAGTAAGCTGGCAAGTCGTGCCTCGCACTGCTCTATAACTCGTGCTACATCGGCAACCTGATATCGTATGCCGTCATAATCAAAGGTCTTGATGTCGGATTGCCCATCAGCTATATAGCGCAACATAGCGAGGTCGCTTCGTAGACCACTTGCTTCATAAACCAAACTAACCGTCTCATCGGTAAACAGCTCATTCGCCACCGGATTCGTATCCAATATTTCGGTGCTGGGTTGGCGAATTACATCCTTTTGATCATAATATCCCCGATATACACTGGGGAAACTGTTGTCTCTCCGATCAGCGGCAACCCGTTGCTCGAAATCCACAAGCGGTAATTCGACATTATCCGTATCAACGGAACCGGGTTGAGTAAAAATCTGGTCGGTGAAGTAACGTTTGGTGCGTGCCGGATTTGTAAGAAGTGAAATAGCCAGATCCGTTTCGACCGATGGTTGATCTGCAGGCAATTGTTCTAATCGTTCAGTACGCTGCCGAAGGCTTGGATGCGTAGACCATTGGTCTTCAATGTGGAGCTTGGACCGATTAAACCGTTCGTAATCTGCCAGCGTTACGACAGGCAATTCATCAACTATGGATATCCCGTTGTCCTCTGCCAGCAATCTCAATGCTACGGATTGTTCGTTATAGCAATCGGCACTTCTAATTTTATCATCAGAACGAGCTCGATAAAATTCAAACACAGCTGTCATTGCCGCTTCGCACATCGGCAGTCTGAGCAAGCCAGATCGCAGAGCTTCTCTACCCGCCACACTCGCTCCTGTTGCATCGGCGTGGTACTCCATTTCTCGCGAAAGCCTTAGGTATTGTAGGTTCACTTCAGGGTAAAGTGACTTTAGAACCCATTGGATGCCTTGTATGATTTTAGCAGAAAATCGCACGGGCAAAGCGAGCGTAGCGGGCAGGTTTTCACCCCAGCTTCCATATGAGTTATTATGATAAAGGGCGTTGTAAATTACTTGATTGACGTAATGAACATAACTCCCTGTCTTCATAGACCGCTGGGAGAAATGACCGAATTCGTGGCCGATTATGGCCCTAAATTCGGAAACCGTCATTGTATTTAATAGCCCAACCCCCACTTGTAGATTCTTGCGTACCGGCAGGAACATACTCAAGAAACTGGAATCATAAAACACTGACGCATTGACATCTGCCGTAAGATAGATTCGTTTCGGTCTTGGTGCACGAACTTGATAAGCAACGTCGTTTATAAAGCGGAACAAGTTTGGCTCTGCTTGCTCAGTAATCTCAAGCATGCCCGACCGATCAACTTTTACGCTATTGAACATGAACCTGACAACGGCATATAGCACGATAAAGCTCATAATAACTATGCCAATGGCCAAAAAAACTATTAGCGGAGTCTTTGTTAACAGGAGCATTTTGATAGCGATGAATCCGCATACAACGACTAATGAAATAGCCAATAAAATCAATAGCAGGTAAACAACAGCAAATAAAGCAATGGACGTGACGGCTTTGGCGGCTTGTCGCCTAAACGAATGGCTTAGGGGTACGGTTTGAGACATGGTTATAAACGGTTAATTTACTGAAATAAAATTCGATCGCCTAATTTATACATTATTATTTTTTGAAAAAAGATTGTCAATTATCTTTATCCGAGTAGCAACCGTACCTGCATTAAATAACAAAAGCAATGCTAAGTGGGTGGTCAGGCTTTTTTTGGATAGTCTGCGGGCTCCTGGTTTTCCAAGTCTATAACAACTTTACCCAGATTGGTATGCTCGAGATAATAAGTATAGGTCGGGGCGTCTCGGCAGGTAAAATCGCCGCAAATGAACAGGTACAAATCGCGTTACTTATAAGGGGTATTATTTAGTATGATTATATCAACGGTTGTCAATCTCGCCATATTTGACAGAATCCGTTTTGATCTGCTTGAAATAAGACACCTTATTTCGGTAAATTTTTCTAAACCCTGATTTTTGCACAAAACCTTCTATTTCATTTACGTATATCAAAATCGGATCTTCTTGAATCCCAACAGTTCCAACTCCCTTAGCGGGAAAATTAAAAAAACAGGTGCACAACTAATTTGCTAATGTACGTTTCCGGACAATGTGTTCGTATCCGAACACCACCAGAAATACCGATCCACCCAATCGCGGTATATAGGCATGATTTTAACTATGGCTTTTTTCTTGCTCGATTTGAACCATGCTGAGTAACTTCCTTAAGATCGCCTGGCGGAGCCTCTGGAGAAACAAGATTTTTTCGTTAATCAATGTCATGGGGCTGGCCACGGGAATGGCTGCCTGCTTGCTAATCCTGCAATATGTTAATTTTAAGTTGAGCTATGACCGATTCCACAATAACGCGGACCATATTTACCGGGTGATCAATGACCGTTACCAAGAAGGCAAGCGTATCCAGCATGGCGCCATGACCTATTCTGCTGTAGGAAAGGCATTGAATGACGATTTTGAAGAGGTAATCGGAAACACACGGGTGAGACCGGGAAAAGAAAAGATTGTCCGTTACCGCGACCGGAAGCTAACGGAACAGCGGGTGCTGTATGCCGACGATTCCTTTTTATCGATTTTTACGTTCCCGTTAATCGCTGGAGATGCTTCCTCAGCGTTGGCCGATCCGTACGGCCTCATCCTTTCAGAAACGCTTGCAGCGAAACTTTTCCCCGCCGAGAGCAGTGATTTCCAGCGCTTGATAGGTAAAGTACTTTTTCTGGACCGTGATCCCACGCCCTACAGAATCACGGGCATCAGCCGGGACACCCCTTCCAACTCGCATCTACGGTTCCACCTGCTTGTCTCTTATGCTACACTTTACAAAGGGATGGGCACCGATGGAAATAGTAGGTGGGCGGCAGCCGAACATAGTTTTACGGCCTCGGATTTCTGGCATTATATACAGTTAAAGCCCGGCACGGATCCTAAAGCCTTGGAAACAAAGCTGCGAGCCTTCAGCGAACGACATTTTCAGGGCAGCAAGGTATCAGGCAGCCTGGAAGAATTTTATCTTCAACCGCTCACAGATGCGCATCTATATTCGAACTTCGACTATGAAATAGGGGAAACTGGAAATGCCGTGGCTGTCTGGAGCTTGTTTGCCATTGCCTTGCTGATCATCCTTGTCGCCTGGGTAAACTATGTGAATCTTTCCATTGCTGGATCCTTAAAAAGAGCAAAGGAAGTAGGTGTTCGGAAAGTAGCCGGAGCTACGGGTGGGCAACTGGTCAGACAATTCTTGACGGAATCCATCCTGGTCAATATGGCGGCGTTTTTAATGGCGGTGCTTCTGGTGGTCATACTCCAGGACACTTATAACAGACTCATCCAACATCCTCTGTCATTTTCCCTGTTGATCCCCAAGGAATCCGGTGGTCTTGGAATGACTTTCGGTTTTGTCTTTTTGCTTATATCGGGGATGCTCGTTTCGGGGATTTACCCTGCATTGCGGTTGCTATCCATCAAACCCGCGACAATATTGAAAGGGAAACCAACCGCTTCTCCGACGGGAGCCGGATTCCGAAAGGCACTCATCGTTGGACAATTCGCCGTCGCAACGGCCTTGATTTCGAGTTCCTTTATTATGCAACGCCAGATGGAATTCATGATGGAAGAGGATCTGGGGCTCAATATCGACCAGGTATTGATTATCAACCCGCCCCGGCTTACCGGATGGGACTCAACGTATGTGAAAAGGGTCAATAGCTTTATCAGTGAGATCGAACAGTTCACGTCAGTGAAACAAGCAACTACATCCTGGCGGGTACCCGGTGATGAACTGGATAGGGACTACAATGTACGCCGTCAAGGAGACGATGCAAATAAGCGCCATACAACACGGATTATGGGGGTAAGTGAAGGATTCACCGACCTATACGGAATCGGGTTGATGGCGGGAAGAACCTTTCGGCCATCCGACTTCAGCACGGATTGGCACGACCTGCACCATATCATATTAAATCGTACCTCGGCTTCCGTGCTAGGGTTTCCGACACCGGAGGCAGCGATCGGAAAAAAAATCATGATCCATGACAAGGAGTGGGATATCATCGGGGTTGTGGCCGACTTCCACCAAAAATCGCTCCATCATCCGATCGAACCGACCCTCCTCATTCCCGAATATAACGAGAACAGCTTTGTTTCCGTGAAAGTGGATACGCGAAACATTACGGCTACCATTTCTGCCATCAAGGAAAAATATGAGGAATTTTTCCCGGGGAATTTATTTGACCATTATTTTCTTGATAACAAATTCCAAAGCCAGTACAGCAACGATCGGCTGTTCGGGGACATATCCGGCATATTTTCTGGGCTGGCCATCGTGATTGCATGCCTTGGACTGCTGGGACTATCACTCTTTGATACGGCCCGTCGCAATAAAGAGATCGGCATCCGCAAGGTGCTGGGAGCCACTGTGCCCAGCATTGTGATCATGCTGTTGAAGGATGTTTTCGGATTGGTAATTATCGCCTTCCTTATTGCAACACCAATTGCTTGGTATTGTACGGATCACTGGCTTCGAGATTTCGCCTTTCGCATTGAAGCCGAATGGTGGATATTTGCCCTTGCCGGCCTGTCGACCGCAATAATCGCATTACTCACCGTATGCTTCCAATCGGTAAAAACAGCACTGATGAATCCGGTGAAATCTTTAAGATCGGAATAAGTATGTTCTTCATTCAGCCAACCAAACTTGAAATTACATATTGTGACTTCAAATGCAAACCAACCCTATGACTATTCTTAGTTATCCTCAATGATGCGTATGACCCGGGCAGGATTGCCACCTACCAACTTGTTAGGTGGAACCTCGAGGGTCGCGCTTTTGACGCGGCCGCGAAACCAGCAGCCCGATGCCAAGCAGTGTGATGGCCAGGGCGGTTACCAGCACAATTGTTTTGCCGCGCGTGGCAAATAATCCCAGCACAAAAATTATCAGACCGACTCCCAGCAAGGTGACGGCAATGGTCTTTGCAGCCAAGGCGCTTTGGCGCTTGCCCCGTGATGAGCCCGTGTCAGTATCTCTGGCGCTATCGGGCACGGCAACGTCCGGCACGCGATAGGCTTTGTTTCGGTAGATCACTTCAAAGACTGCCAGCAGGAGTATGGGAAGAGACACACCCAGCACCGTCTCTTGCATTCTGTTTAGCGAAACATCAAACAGTAAAGGGGCGCCAAACTTAAAGAACAGGTTAATAGCCAAACTGGCAATGGTGGTAAACAAAATGGAAAAGCCGGTCTGCCGGTTTGAAAACAACGCCCACACAGCGGGTCCATACAGCGGCACCCCGGTAAGCGCACCGATGCTAAGCACAACTTGCACAATGCCGCCCATTGCAGGGACCATCAGGGCAACGAGAACGGTGATTATGCCAAACGCCAGCGTGGATAAGCGGGCCACCCACATCAACGACCGGTTGGTAGCCCCGGGATTTATCCGTTTATAGACATCGTTGGTAAACACCGCAGAGGATACGTTGAGCGATGCATTCACCGAATCGGTGGTGGCAAAAATCATCCCGGTAATCATGAGGCCCATGAGGCCTGCCGGCAGCACCTCCTTACACATCATCAGATAGGCACCCTCATTCTCGAGGCCCGCCAGATCCACGTTTACCAATCGGTACAGCATTGGCGGCAGCATCCATATGACCGGACTGATCAGATACAGCAAACCGAAGAGGTAACCTACTTTTTTCGCTTCCTGTTTGGTGGGCACACTGGTGTACCGTTGTACATAAGCCCAATTGCCGCCAATGAACACCATGTTATAAAGTCCGAAAGCGGCGATAAACCACGGGGTGTATTCACCGCCCGTAAGGTTAAAAAATCCCTCGGGAGCCGCATCTACGAAAGTGGATATGCCGCCTACCCGATCGAATGCCAGCGGCACGACGATCACCACCGCCGCGGTGAGCACCACGAATTGCAGCACATTGGTTACGATAACTGCCCATAGCCCACCGGAAGTCGTATAGAGCACGGCCATCAGACCGAAAAGCATGATCGCATAATGGGAAGGCAGTCCAGTCGACACGTTCACCAATTTGGCCACCGGATAAAGGAACGCCCCGTTGTAGGCGAAGCTCATTAGGAGAAAAACATACGTATAAAACTTATGGACACCGCTTCCGAATCGCTGTTGTACAAATTCGGCTGCGGTAAGCACACCGGTTTGCCGCCATCGCGGTGCAATGAAACGACCAATCAGGAATCCGGCAATGGCCATCATCCATTGTATGGTAATGGCCACCCATCCCTGTTCATAGGCAATGGCGCCCCATACGACGAATGTGCCCGCGGAGAAAAACCCCATGTACAGGGACAAACCGCTCATCCACCAGGGCAAAGCTCCGCTTGCGCCGAAATAGGATTGCATATCGGCTTTGCGGTCGCTCATGGAAAGTCCGGCAACCAGTATGCCGATGGAGAAAATGGCAATTACCCAGTAGTCAAGTGTCGTCATTGCATCCCCCCATAACATCTGATGGCAAACACGGCCGCCGGAACATCTGCAGACGGATGAGCGACGTGGATTGTCAACTTATCGGTCGTCACTGGCTCGTCCAAGACAATAGTATTCCTTGTCTGGTAGTTATCCGTCTTTCGGTAGATCACCTTCCCGGCCGCGTCTTCTATCCAGTAATTCCGTACACAGAACGGCATCACCCGTTCGGGGTGAGTCATCAGTACAGACTCCATCGCATGGTCTGCGTCCGTGTCAAACACGAGCACAATGCGGCTGATTGTCTGAGGCGCATCCCATTGCAATAAGACATATGGATCAACGTCATTCGGATCGGCCACCCAGGCGTTAGGCCCGATAACCGGCCGGTCCACGCCGTTCCGGATATTGTCTGGTTCGAACGCCAGCAGTGGATCGGCTAGTGCGATGGCAATATTCTGCCCTTCCGGGCGGCGTTGCGGGCACCAAAACTCAAATTCATCGACCCCGGAGCCGACGGGCGGCTGCTGGTAGCCATTGTTTGACACTTTCTTGTTTACACCATTGAACACCGAGAGCAGTCCTGTGATCCGCTGGTTGGTGTAGGGAAGCTGCACCTCGGGGTTTCCAAGGAAAGTCAGGAAGACATATTGTTTCTCCTCTAGCACAACCCCGAAATCAAGCGCCAGGTCGGTTATTCCAGGCGCTAGCGCAACGGATTCCGTTGCCAGCACCGTATCTGGCGTAAATCCGCCTTTCCGGCTGCTCACCCGCAGTTCCACCAACAGCGCGGTGTTGACGCTGGCGCGAACGGGCAGGGAAAATACCGGCACGGCGCCGGCATGCACCGGCACCAACTGGGCAGCGCCGATGTCAAGCGATTTCCAGCGCAAATTTTCGCGCGAGAATTCCGAAAAAGCGAGGGTACTCGAAGCCGTCAGCCGCGCATGCGCGACCAGGTCTGCATCATCAGCCAGCGCAAGGCCGGGAATATGCTGTCCGGTCTTCATCAATTCGCGCTGCAATTGGACCATGTGCCCCTGTTCGTAAAGCGCGCGGGGAAGCACACCCTGACGTTTGCACAATGCTGCCGCCACCGCTACCGCCTGCCCTACGTAGGCACTGGTGGCCATTACGCGTGTGGCGCCGAAGGCCACGTGGCTGACGCTGATGATCCGGCCCGCAAAGAATAGGTTCTGGAGGTTCCGGCTGTACAGGCACCGATACGGAATCTGGAAAACGCCCTTGCTATGCCATTGGTTGCAAGGCTGCCGTTCGCTGAACACCCCGTCGGCCGGATGCAGATCAATGGACCATCCACCGTAGGCCACCGCATCGGGATGTGTGCGCTGCTCGATCAGGTCACGCTGGCTCAGCATGTAGTCGCCCTCGAAGCGTCGGCTCTCACGCTTGCCCGGGATCATCCCTACCCATTCCAGCGTCATGGTCTCGGCTTCCGGAAACTTACCGGAGTTTTTAATATAGTCCCAGATGCCGTACACCACGCGCCACAGCTCCCACTTGATGCGTTCCGTATCATGCACCGTGTCCAGACGCCCTCCGTGCTCCACCCACCAGAGCTGGCAGCCGTGTTCATTGGCCTTGAAATTCCGGAAACGCGGAACCTCCTTAGATACATCTATGGCAAACGAGGGTGCTGTAAACTTCACCGGTTTCCCGGTATCCTTGCTGTAGAAATACAGTGAATGCCCGAGTAGCTCGCCATAGTCGGCATCCGGCGCCATGGGCTCATCAAACGCTTCCCGCGCTTCAGCGCCCATGCGGAACGCTGCTCCGGCTAAAAAGCCTACGATACCATCGCCGGAAGCGTCGCAAAACAAGGGTGCTTCCAGCTGATAGGTAGTTGAATTCTGGCTGCAAAAGGCCTTCAGACTCCGGATGGTATCGGGGCCCGCCTTCTCCACCTCATATACCGCCGTATTGAGCAGCAGCGTAATATTCGGTTCCTGAATCACCTTATCGAGCAGAATCATGTCCAGGATGATGGGGTTGCCTTCGGGGTTCTGATAGGTATTTTCCACCAGCAGCTCGTCGATGACACCCCCTTCCCTGCTCCAGCGATTGTTATTGCCCATGTGCGAGGTGGCTCCCAATATCCATAAGCGCACCTCACTCGAGGCGTTGCCGCCCAACACCGGCCGGTCCTGCACCAGCACTACTTTCAATCCCTGCCTCGCTGCAGTGATGGCTGCACACGTGCCAGACAACCCTCCGCCTGTAATCACCAGGTCTGTTGACAAGGTCATTGTCCGGGTATATCTTCTATCAATTTCTTCTTCTTGAATCATGTCTTTATAGGGTACTGTAAAATCAATTCGTTTCGTTCAACGTGATGGTTTGCTGCAAGGCTACATAACCGGTGGGCTTGACGACTTTCAGCAAAATATCCTCCTGGAATCCGGTGATAGGCAAGGTGATCTCCGTGCTTTCACCCGGCGCGAGGTCGGGTAAGCTCACCCGTGTATGTGGCGTTTCCAGCACATAGCCCTGTACCCTGTAGGCCGGGAAATCGGGCCGCGCACTTATTTTCAGCCGCAACGCATGCACACCCTTACCTCCGGGCTGAAAACCGGTTTTCTCCACTGTCAGCGGAGCCATTTCCTGTTGGTACACTTGATAAGCCGGCCGGGCCGAGCGATCCGGCCCCACTAGCCCCCACGGCCGGTAGCCGTTGGCATTGCTGCCGTAGTAGCGGCTTTGGTAATCGTTGTAGGTCCACCAGGCTGCGCCGGCCACGTATGGGCGCTTCCGGAGTTCACCCATCACCTCGGTGATGTGCTGTACCTGCCCGGCTTCACCTTTTGCGTTGTCTGCCCGCACGCCCCATTCACTGATCAGTACCGGCTTATCGGGATAAAGCCGGTGAATGTGATCCAGCGCCTTGGCGTGGTTGCCGTAGATATTGGCGCTTATAAAGTCCACATACTGGCTGGCTTCGTCCTCCGGTTTTTCGGGCAGACTATTCAGCCGCATGGTGGCAAAGGTATACAGCCTTGTGGCGTCCAGTTCCTTCGCGTAGGCGATCATATCTTTGGTCCAGCGCTGGCCCTCCGGCGCGTCTGACAGGTACTCATTGCCTACACTGTACGCAATGACGCTCGGATGATTCCAGTCGCGTTCAACCATCTCACGGAATTGCTGTTTGAACTTCGTGCGGATGGTGTCGTTGTCCAGTTGCTTCGGCGTAAGCTGCCAGTTGCCGGCTTCGGTAATGATCAGCATGCCGTACCGGTCTGCCAGGTCGTAGAAATATTCCGCCGGTGTATAATGCGTCAGGCGCTGAAACTCCATGCCCGCTTCCTTCATAAGCCGGAAATCCCGCTCAATGAGCCAGTCAGGTTCCAGTGAGCCTAAGCCCGGATAATCCAGCACGCGGTTGCCCCCACCCAACCGCACAGGCCGGCCGTTCAGCAGCAGCTGCGCATCGCGGACCTCCACTTTGCGGATCCCGAAGTTTGTCGCCACGGTATCGTTGCCCACCGCTGCCGCGAGGTTATACAATGTGGGCGAATTGACGTCCCACAGCTCGGTTTGGGCGGCAGAAAGCTTGCTGCTGGATTCCAGTGTGAGCGTTTCGCCTGCCGGTATGCGCACGGCGCCGGTTTGCCACCGCAGCGGAACGGTCTGCTCGCCGAGGCGCACGGTGAAATCGGCTTTGGGCGAAACGGCCTGCTTTGACGCATTGCGTATGCGGACTTTCGTCTTCAGTACCGCATCGCCTTTGTCCAGGTCAGGCATCGCTTCCACCTTCAGGTTTTCGATGTAGACCTCGGGTTCCACGGTCAGGTACACCGGCCTGACCAGTCCGCCGTAGTTGATCCAGGCCGGATACGAACCGTTGATATCGTAATTATCCTTCACCGCCGGCACGGTATTCAACTTCCAGGTGTCGTTGCTGACCGACACGGCCAGCAGGTTATCACCGTCCTTCAGGTAGTCGGTTATATCAAAATGAAAAGGCGTGTACCCCCCTTCATGCGTACCTACCGCTTGCCCGTTCAGCCATACCTTCGTGAGGTAATAGGCCGCATCAAAATGCAGGATCACGCGCTCGCCGGACGTGGGCTTCCACGCAAATGATTTGCGGTACCATGCTGTGCCCGTGTAAAACAGGTAACGCGGATCGGAAGAAAAGCAGTGCGGCACCGTCACGATGTCCTGTCTATTGGTCCGGGTTATGCCATCAAGGTACCATTGACCGCTTACGCCCTGATCGGCCAGATCAAGCGCAAATGTCCATTCGCCGTGCAGCGTGATGGCGTTGGGATGCCGGATATGGTATTGGGCAGACACGCCACCCGTAAAACCACAGGCCAAAACCAGCAGGATCAATCGTTTAATTCCGTTCATCTCAATACAAGTTAAGTCTAGTTCGTTAATTTGATTACCTTCAGTCCCAAAGGCGGTAAATCTACCGCGAAACGTCCATCTTCCACCCGCACGTCCTCGAGTTTCTCGCCCTTTTCATCTAATAAAACGGCGGTGGAATATGCCGGCAGCGCAAGCCCTTCGAGCGATACCGAACTGCGCTGCGCCGTCGTGCTGTTGTTCAATAGCATCACGTACATTGCGGTTCCACGGGTTGCTTTCGCCGCCATGAAATCCACCCGGGGGTTTTCAACGGTTACCGCCCCTACCGGGAGATACAGCGTTGCCGGAGCACCGAAAATCTGTCCGTCGGCAAAACCATACGGCTGGTGCGGCCCCACCTTCGGCGTGATGAAGCCTTTGGGAAAATTGATCTGTCCATCAGAGCGTAAAGCGATTTCCGCAATCAGGTAATCCGTGATCCACCCCACCTGCCACCACGCATGATGGGGGAACGGGCCTGACCCGGCATCCATTCGCGCCCAGTAGTAGGAAGCCACGCGGGTGGCCGGATCCACGAAGGCATCGCGACCCCAGGCAGCGGCGCGCGCCATATCCAAAAACAGGCGCTCACCCGTCAGGCCCGCCATCCGTACAAACAGGCCGGCATGGCTGGCCAGCAGGATCGGGCCGCCACCGTTTGCCGAGCCCAGTGTTCCTCCATGCTCAAAACTAAGGCCTACCTGCGTAATTTCCCAATCTTCCTTTCGCTTTCCTTTTACTTCCTTGACCCGTTGCGAGGGTGTCGGATGGGTATACACAGAGGCCGTGTAAATCCTCGCCGCATCAATGGCAGCCTGGCGGTATACGGTATCGCCCGTCTGCTCATAGAGGTCCAGCAACGCCTGGGCGCTTTGTCCTGTCGCAAAGTCCGGTACAAAGCGCACATCGCCGCATACCCCCAGGAAATGCCCCTTGTTTACGGCCTCACGCACGTACCAGTCGGCACCCCGGATAGCGCCCTGAAGGTATTTTTTATCGCCCAGCAGGCGGTGGGCCACCAGGAGCCCATAGAACGTAGGGCGCAAATCCAGCTGATCGGTAAATGCAGGCTGCTCGGTATGCCGGTCGTACGCCACCTGCCAGCTTCCGTCGGGCCGTTGCCATTCCAGTAACTTGTCTGCTCCCCGCCTCAGGCGGTCTTTCAGTTCCTTGTCATCCGGCTCGAAAAGCAGAATGTTGCCAATGTCCAGCAGCGTATAGTACGTCAGGGCAATGGGTTCCACATAATCGCCCCACTCTTCGGTAAACCGCTTGCTTTTCCATAAGTAATACTGTCCAACCGCTGCGCCCTGGAAAAACCCATCTGCGGTCTGCTGCTGTGTCAGTTTAAAGTTCCGCGCCGGCTGCAGCCGGGTTTCGTTCAGCACGGCATCCTGCGTAATGCGGGCCAGCATCCACATGGCTCCGTAATCCGCGTTTTTCATCGCGTCTTTATCGGCACCCACTACTCCTCCAAGATACGATTGCGCCCCTATCTCCAGCCCCTGGTAGTTATGGACGTTCCATAGCGATGTCGAGTCGTCCTTCAGGTAGTCCAGCATTGAGCGCACGCGGTCGGTAAGTGACTGCCGCGTATTCTTAAGCCGCACGGCTTCATCAAAGTCATAGACGTCATAGATGGCGTGTTTGTATACCTCAAACCAGTCGGCGCGTTGCAGCGAATACCTGAACCGGAAGACGCGTTCTTCACCCGCATTCAGGTAGGAATCCACCTCACCCAGCACCGGATGGTACAGTGTGGGAGAAAGCCCGCCCCCGCGGTTCATCAGCGACAGCCCGAGCCGCCATTGGTCGCGCGAATCCCTGCTGGCCACCCAGGGATCAGCGGCCGTGCCCGGTTCGGGGATTACGGCCAACGTCACGCCCTGTTTGTTTTGGATGAAAGGTGCCAGCGTGCTTGCCGTACGTTCGCGCACCACCACCGGGAGGCTGGGGATGCCCTGCCCGTAGGCATACGCCCGCAGCAGGTCCGGCTGGATGGCACGGCCCTGGAAATAACCGGGCAGCATGGCCCATTCCAGATTGCCCGGCTCGGTGTTGAAAAGTGTGGGCGTCGCAAATGAAAAATAACCGGCCTGTCTGGCCGTCACACGCATTTCCACGAGCACATCATGGCTATAAAGGCGATCCAGCGACCAGGTGATCTGCGCGGTAAACCGATCCGTTTGGTGCATAAATTCTACCCCGTGGGCCGAGGATCTGGCGCTTGACGGAAAAAACGAAACCGCCTCGCCCGCCGTATTCAGCGGCACCGGACGGAAGCAATCCCGCCACCGGCTAACAATGTATTTATATTCGTCAAAGACATGGCCTTTCGCTTCGGAAAGCAGCCCGGTATTTATGGTCGTATCGGGCTTGCCGGCCGTATATAGCCCCACGTAGCTACCCTCCGGACCGTCCAGTGCGAGGGAATCCGTACCGGGACTGAGGACGATTTCCTGCAGCACATACCCATCGGCGGTGGGTACCCATTTCAAGCGCAGGTGCCGGTTTTCCAGCACCACGTCCTGTTGGGCAAATAAGCAGGCCGGCATCAGGTGTGCCAGCAGCAGCAGAATCCATGTAAAGGATTGTTTTTCGAAACGTCTCATAGTCATCAATCAAGGGGTGTTAAGTGATATTCCACAGCGGGTTCGATCAGAAAGGCAAACGATGACTGCAGGTCATCCAACCCGATGATCTGTGCCTGCCCCGATGCACGGTTTTCAATGCGGTATTTCCCCGGTCTCCAGCCGGCGAAAGATTTGTGGATAACGGCTGCACGCTCACCGTCGGGGAAGTAAAAGCGATAGGTAAACGGCTCATCCGATGTCGGGTAAACCCGGGCGTGGTAACGCTGGTCGGCTTGTTCGATGACCACGCCTTTGCCGCCAACGAATACCGGTATCTTATCCAAGGGAAACGGATAGTTCTCCAGCGTTGTGGGGCCTTCGAACCACTGTTTGGTTTCATAATCCATCCATCTGCCCGCCGGAAGGTAGACACTCCGTGTCTTGGCAGTAGCATAATCATTGCCATACAACGGCGTTGCCAGCAAGGACTCCCCCAGCATCCACGCATATTGGCGACGTTGCGTTCCCGCTAAGCGGTACGTGGCTGAATCATGGGGAAATGCCAGCGGCAGCGGGGTCATGGCGTAGGGAAAGCCGGTGTGATAACCTTTGACGGCTTCGCTGTATATATAAGCGGCATGCGCCGCGTGCCAATGGGCTGCCTTCTTCACGGCGAATTCGTAGGTAGGGGATTCCAGGTGCCACGGCCCGTATCCCATGGCCATTACCGGGCTTACGGCGACGGCCATCGCATTGCGGACGAAATACAGCTTCTGATCATCGGTCAAGGGCTTCTCCAGGTACTTACCGGCTACAATATCCAGGTAAACCGCTGAAACGCCGCTCGCCGCATAATTAAGGCCATTGATCAACGGACGGTCTTGGTCAAACCCGTGCTTCGTGTCTTCCAGCCTGAGGATGTCGCCAGCCACCGAATATGCGCTGTTCCTGGCCATGACCAAGTACCCGCGATCCATCAACGCTTCGTTTACCTTGTTCAGCTTGGCATCGTTATCAAGTTTCTTTCCATCAAAGAGCATCAAGTCTTCTTTAAAACCATCCACTCCCCACCGGTCTGCGCCTGCTACGTACCAATCCACGGCCTCCGGATTTTCACCATCCAACAGGAATACACTTCCCTGCGGAAAATTCACCCGATAGGTCTCGGGCTTTCCGTCGCTGCCGCCCGTAAAATAGTTCTTCGCAAGACCTTCCTGCATATATTTTCCGTCGTTCTCCGATGTGTAAAAGCCTCCATACTTCTTGGGGGCCTTGAAGTTTACGCGCAAGCCCAGCAAGAGGCTGATATCCCGGGCCCGGAAAAAATCCTTGAACGCTTGCGGATCCGGATAGCGCGGGTTGGGCAGGCCATCCTTTCTGCCCGCAGTAGCCGCATCATCCCAAATACCGAAACTCGTGGTAGCGCCTTCTGTGGGTTTGCGCCGCTCACCCTTCCAGAATCCGGATCCCACCACCGCCCATTTCAGCGGATATCCGTGCTCCAGATAAGCCGCAATGTCCTGCTCCACGGAAGATTGGTAAGTGTTCCAACCCAGCGAACCAAATGCCTCGTAGCCCAACTCGAAAAATCGGTACTTCGGCTTCAGATCCGGATAACCTTCCACTGCCTTCACCTGTTTGTAGGCCTGGTAAATCTGCTTGGGTGTACCGAAAAAATAGTAAACCGTGGCGGCTTTTGCTGCGGCAACGCCAAGCCTGTTTTCTGTTGGGGTGATGGCCACCCGCTTGGTCTGCTCGCTGAACAGTACCTGCGCAAAATTGTGGGCCGGGAAAATGGTAAACGTAGAGATAAAACGATGCTCGTTGTTACGGTTTCCGAAATCATCGTCCCTGAATCCCGTAACATCGGTACTGGCGCCGAAGCCACCGTGGTCTCCCAGCCCATATGCAGGACTGAGCGGTGCGGCTCCGAAGTCGATACGATACAGCTGCTCCGATACTGCTGTGTGACCCTCAGGTGTCAGTGTCATCGAAAAGAAATCATCACCAAGCCGGAGGCGTATTTTGGCGGTCAAACCGGCCGTGTTTGTCACACGGGCGATGAGTGAGTCGCCACCGTATTGCAGCACACGTGCCACATGGATGCCGTGGGTGCCGGTATCGGTCGCATGGGCGAAGAGCGGATTTCCCAATACATGTGGAGAAATGTGCTTTTGCGCGCTTTCCGCCCACATGGCCAGCGTGGTGGTATCGACATGGAGGGTATAGCCGGCACGGGCAATCACCAAGGTTGCTTCGCGTTGCGCATGCGCCGCGGCCGCTCCCAGAAGCAACCACAGCGCAATGACAGCGCACTTAAGCCGGGCATTTGAGATCTTCTGCAAGTACAACTCCACGCCTTTCTAATCTTTGATCATCGCAAGAAGTTCGTCCAAATGGTTTTCATAGACACTTCTTGGCGTTGTGTTGTGCGCCTTGGCAACGGATGCGGCCATACCGACCACCTCACCCATCATCCCGCAGGTACGCATCACGCGGGTACTTCCAAAAGCCACATGCGTGGTACTGATGTTGCGGCCGGCCATGAACAGGTTGGGGATATTGCGGCTGTACAGGCAACGGTAGGGTATCGTATAGGGCGCTACCCGGATATGTTCTGTGCCGGCAAAAAACTCTTCCCCAGGAAAATAGCGACTGTTTTCTTTTTGCGGAAAATGGAGGTCAATGGTCCATGTGGCCGTTACTGTGGCGTCGGGATACATCTTGCCCTCCTGTATGTCCATTTGGGTCAGGACATGATCGCCCAGCAACCGCCGGGATTCCCGTTTACCGCCAATGTATGCCACCCAGGCAAGTTCGCGCTTGCCGTATTTCTCGGTCTTGTTATTCTTCAGGTATGACCAGTTGCCGTAAACCGCACGAAGGTTATGGTCACGTATTTTCTCGGCCTCAGTAATGGTGTTCATGTTGCCGAAGCCCGTTTCCCACTGCCAGTCGGATCGTTCCTCATCAATGTGGTATTCATCTGAAAACGGCAAAGCCCACGGGGTTTCGGGAAAGCTTGTCACCGAATCCACGGGTAGCGAAGCCCAGAGGTTTGACGTGCCTAGGGTGAAATCATCGGCCTTTTCCGGAGCCAGTGATTCCCCCGTTTCGGCCCGGCTTTCCCGTCCCATACGGTAGTCGGCACCCGCGAGGTAACCCACGGTGCCATCACCCGTACAGTCGGAAAAATAAGTTCCCGTAAACCGGACTTCCCTGTTGGTTTTGATGTCCCGGCCGATGACGGCCAAAATTCGCTCTCCTTCCATTTCGACTTGGTAAACGTGCGTATTCAAGTAAAGATCGATATTTTTTTCATAGTTGACCACGTCCAGCTTCCGTTTATCGCCATAGTCGCTTCCGCTCGGATTTCCGTTTCCCGGATCGCCGTTGTCCAGCTCACGGACCACCCTGCCCAGTTTGGGATGATGGTTCTTGTCGATATCGCCGCGAAGATGCACCCGCACTTCCGAGCTGTTATTGCCACCCAAAACCGGCCGATCCTGGATGAGCGCAACCTTCAGTCCCTGCCTAGCCGCCACGACAGCCGCACACGTACCCGCAATACCGCCGCCCACAACTACCAGATCAAAGTGGCCGGCTTCTTCGCGGGTATGGTCCAGACCGAGAAGCTCGCGCCGCAGACCCGACATCCCTGCCGAGTCTTGCGGCGGTTCACTGCCCGATGTGCTGAAAAGCAATGCATCACAGCGCCCGTTGAAACCGGTCAGGTCCTTCAACCGGATTTCAGTGGCTGTTTGGCCCACCTTCACCTCACCGCCGTAATACCACTTCCAGTCTACCGAACCGCTTTCGCCGAACACGCCCCCTACCGGCTTGCCGTTCACCCACACCTGAAATTTACCGGGTCCTTTGGGAAATGGCGCCCAGTCTTTTGTGCGTACCCAAAGGTGATAGGTGCCGGGTTGCTCAAACTGAACGGTCGTCGTGGCATCCGCCACGGGCCGCCCCATGCCATGTGCCATGAGATACGACGATTGGATAACGGGAAACGACTGCTGGTCGATCACCCATCCACCAGGGTCATCAAATGATTCGGTTTCCACCAAAACCTGGGTCTGCGCTTTTACGTGCCCTGACAGCGCCCCAAGTAAGGCGAACAGGCAGTAACGGGCTATAAAATTCAGCGGAATTTTCATAATTGTCTGTTTAGTAAATGTTCGATTCGTTGTGCAATAACTTCGTTAAAATTGCCTTTATGCGTTGCCAGACGGCTCCGAAACGCCTCGGTCAGCGGCAATTGTTCCAATTTGTCCAAGACCCCCAGCTTTAGCCGGTAGCTTCCGTCCTGGAAGGTTTCCCACAGCCAATTTTGCCATTCCTCATCGAAAAAATAGGTAGGAGAAAGTTGCTTCAATACTTGAGTGCCCAGAAAGACGTTAGGGCTGCGGATCAGGTTGATCACCTCTTGTCTGTAATCGGCTTCCACGTTGCCCTGGTGGTCAATCACTTTATCCAACGCAAAGTACTGATACCGGTGGTTCCGGCTTTTCAAAAAATGCAAAAGCAACGGCGGGTTCACCAAGCCGTCGGTGATTTTGGCAATGGTATCCACCACGCGGCCATGGGCGATGTGCCAAAGCGTATAGCACGTATACAGGGCTCCCGGTATGACCACTGCCTGCAGGGACTTTGCCGTAGCGCCGGTCACGGCATCGACTTCGCCGGGCGAAGTCTTGGTTGCCGACTCCACAAGCTCCTCCATCTTGTAGTCTTTCAGCAACGAGTTGGAGTCTGCCAATATCTCCTGCAGTTTCACATATTCTTCGGGCTGGAATTCTTCGTGATCCATTTTCGTAAACGGCTGATCAGGCGGAACGGTATACCGGATATAACTCCCCAGCAAGTCCCAATACAGTTCGATATACACGGGCTTGCATATGTCGTCGTCGCACACGGGTGTAAAGATATGCGCATGGTAATATTCGGGCACACCGGCACTATCACGCACCAGCCGCACCTCATAGCTTATCCCGTTATATTCGTTTACGGGATAAGCCAATGAATCGGCCGTCCGCGCGTGCGCGACGCTTACATGGATGGCAGCCATAGATATGAAGAACACCAGTTCGCGCATAGTGGTTAATTCCAGTCAGGATTCTGGGTGAGCTCCGGGTTAGCATTAACTTCGTCCTGCGGTATGGGAAAATACTTGTTCCGAGCCTGAACGTTTCTCACCGGATATACATCATTGACGGCATTGGGAATCACTTCAAGGAATTTTCCGGTACGTGTCAGATCGTACCAACGGTCGCCCTCGGCAAAAAACTCCCATGCCCGCTCCTGAATCACGGCATCAATGAAATCGCCTTGGCTCAGTCCTTCCGGCAGCACATCCAGCCCAGCCCTGTCCCTGATGGTGTTTACATAACCATACGCCTTGGCCGTAGGGCCATGAAGACGCGCTTCCGCTTCGGCCGCAATCAGGTAGATATCGGCGAGCCTGAATATGGGCAGGTTACGCGTAGAACTGGTCGTAGAGACCGGATCCTGGTATTTTTTTATCAATACGCCCTCTGGCGTAATCGGGGTGATCTCCCGTTGGGGAACCCACCTTCCTGACCGGTTCAGATAAGTGGTATCCAGCAGTAGCCTCCGTTCATCAGCGGGATCAAAGGACCTGAAGAAGGCCATATAGGCAAACATGGAACCGTAGGACGTACGGGCATATTCTACACCCGCGCTGCCGGAAGGCCCCGTTAGCCCTACCATTTGGTGACCGTTGCCGGGCGAGATGGCATCTACTTCAAAGGCCCAGATCATTTCCTTGCGGGCCTCTTCCTCATTTGCATGATGGAAAAGCTGTACCACGTCATCAATAAGCGAATACGTCTGCGTCCCTAGTATCGCCTCTGCTTTTTGCAGGGCAATCTCCCAATCTTCGTTATACAGTGCGGCCTTTGCATGGAGCGCCTGGACAGCTTCCCGTGAAGGCCTGCCCGGTTCAACTGCCGGAAATGAAGGCAATCCGGCATTGAAGGCGACATCCAGATCGGCATAGATCTGTGCGTAAACCTCATTGAGCGGGCTTTTGGGCGTGTAAGCCTCGGCTTCTGTGGTGCTCGGCACTATCTTGACGGGAATCTCCCCGAAGTTTTTGGCCAGCATCCAATGGTAAAATGCCCGCAGAAAATGCGCTTCCCCAATGATCTCCTGTTTACGTGTTTCATTCATCTGGATTTCGGGCACCTTGGCGATGATCCAATTGGCCCGTTCAATTCCCTGATAACACGATGTCCATATCTGCTGGGGCGACTCATTCAACCTGCCCTGGCTCCGCTGCGTGGTGTAGGTGGGTTCCACGGTAAATAACGTCAGCGTATTGCGGCCCACCACTGCACGCGGATACGTCTGGTCATCGCTGAAATCGGGCACGAGCAAAGCCGCCGGTCCACCATAGAGCCCGCCCAGCGCACCGTAGGCAGCAACCAGCGCCTTTTCCGCATCTGAAGCGGTTTGGTAATAGGATTCGGTAAAAATCGACGAATAAATCGTTTCGTCGAGCTTGCAAGCTGACATTCCCGAGCCAATGGCGAGGAACAGCATGGTTTTGTATAGTTTATTAAGTGATTTCATTGCCTGCTTTATTTTAATAACGATCAAACCTAATTAGAAACTCACCTGAATGCCTCCAAGAAACGACTTGGCCTGCGGATAAACCAAGTTATCGATACCAATGGTCGTGTTCGATCCTGCGTACGTGTTTACTTCGGGATCAAATCCGGAGTATTTCGTGAACGTGAAGAGATTATTCGCGCTCACGTATAGCCGGATCCTGCTGATGTTACGTATGCCCGGGAAGGTGTAACCCAAATTGATGTTCCTGATCCGCAGGTACGAACCATCCTCCATCGCATAATCCGATATTGGCAGCCGGCCCGCCACAAACGGACTGACATACTGGTTGCTGGGATTCTCCGGTGTCCACCGGTTTACCATGCCCTGCAACAGGTTCCGTTGCCCCAGCGGATTTTCAAACGACAGCCGACTGATGTTATAGATATCGTTTCCGTACGTTCCGGAAAGTAGCACACTCAAATCAAAATTTTTGTAGTTGAAGTTGGTCGAGAAACCGAAAATGAAATTCGGATTCGGGTCTCCCGTAATCACCTGATCATCGGTATCGATGTCGCCATCACCGTCTATGTCGCGCACCTTGTGGCCGCCCAGGCGTCCGTCATACCCCGGAATAATGGTCTCCCCGGTTTGGTTGATGCCATCAAACACATAGGTCTTAAACACGCCCAGCGGCTCGCCGACCTTTAAAAGGGTGTAATTGGTGATAAACCGTTCGTCGGTTGTGCCGCCGTCCAAATCCAGCACTTTATTCCGGTTTGCGGTAATGTTGGCCGATACGGACCAGCGGAAATCGGAATCAACCAGCACCGCATTGGTTGCCAGTTCGAACCCCCGGTTTTCCAGTGAAGCATAGTTGCCGGTTATTTCCCCGTAACCAGAAGACAACGGCAACGCTTTTACAAACAGAAGGTCTTCCGTCCGCTTATGGTAGTAGTCGGCCACGATGGACCACCTATTGTTGAATAAGCTGATATCAAGCCCCACGTTCATTTGCGTGGATTTCTCCCAGCGCAGGTCCGGGTTGGCAATTCCCGTTGGGGCAATTCCCGTTTCCCACCCATGGTTGAAATTATAACCTCCACTGGCGGCTACCATTGCCAAAGACTGGTATGGCGATATGCCGCCGGCATTACCCGTGGTACCGTAACTCGCCCGTAATTTCAGGTCGGTCAATTGTTCGAAATTTTGGAGAAACGGTTCTTCGATAATGCGCCATGCCGCCGATACCGCCGGGAAGAACCCATATTTGTTGTTGGCACCGAACTTACTTGAGCCGTCAACGCGGGCCGTAATGTCCAAGAAGAATTTATCGCGGAATCCGTAATTCACACGCGCCATATACGAATCCAGTCGCTGTCTTGTCCGTTCGCTGGACACCGTACGGTTCAGCGCCAATTGCAACGCTTCATTCCTGGTGGCATCGTTGGGAAAACCCGTAGCCGATAGCAGATTGCGTTTGTAACTTTCAGACTGGGTAGCAAACAATCCCGTAAATTTCAAGGAGTGGTTATCGGCAATCTGTGTTGAGTAGGTGATCAAGCTCTCATGCAACAGGTTCAGGAAATCGCGGTTATCCTTGGATCCCGAGCCGGAATTTTCATTGATATCCTGCTGGGCAATAATCGACAGCGGGGAATACGTGTCGTACACGCGGTCATCCACGTCGATGTTGAACGACGCGCGATAGGTCAGTCCCGGAATCAGGGTATACTCGCCGTAAAAATTCCCCAATGTTCTTTTGAGCGTCCGCTGTTGCAGAATCTCGGTAAAATTCAACGGATTGACGACCTCCCGGTATCGTCCGCCCCGCTGTTCGGCAAACGGGAAGAGGCTGCCGTCTTCGCGGTATGGCTCCAGAGTGGGCGGCGCACCCAACGCCGCGCCCAATACGCTACCAGTAACCACACCGGCATTTCCCAGATCGGTAGAACCGGCACTGATGCCATTGTTGACCGAATAGCTACCCAATATACTGCTTCCAATCTTTAGCCGTTCATTGATGCGGTGATCCACGTTCAACCGGACGGAGTAACGCTCAAAACCCGAATTGATGATGATGCCCTCCTGGTCAAAATAATTGAAGGAAAGTGCCAGCTGCGTCTTTTCATTGCCCCCGTTTACCGTCAATTGGTGATTTTGCATGGGCGCATTTTGAAAGATCAGGTTCTGCCAGTTGATCCCTTCGCCCATGGCCGCAGGATCCGGATAAAAGTTGTCCTTGAACACCTCATTTTCCAGCTGCGCAAATTCCGCCGCGTTGAGCACGTCGAGGGTTTTGGTAACCTGTTGGACACCATAGTAACTCTCAACGTCTACCTTTGTGCCTCCGGCCTTGCCCCGTTTTGTCGTGATCAGCACAACACCGTTTGCTGCCCGGGCGCCGTAGATTGCCGCTGCCGAAGCGTCCTTAAGTACCTCAACAGATTCGATGTCATTGGGATTGATGGTGGACAAGGGACTGACGTCGTTGATCCCCCCGCCATTGGAAACCTGGATACCGTCGATCACGTATAACGGCTCGGAACTCCCGTTGATCGAGTTCGTTCCGCGGATCCGCATGCTGATGTTGCCTCCGGGCGACCCTGAATTCTGGTTGATCTGTACGCCCGCTACCCGCGCCTGCAGCCCCTGTGCCACGTTGGTCACCGGCATTTGCGTAAGCTCCTCAGACCGGACGGAAGCGATCGAACCCGTGGTCTCGATTTTCCGCTGGGTACCGTACCCCACCACCACCACCTCTTCAAGCCCCGTCGTCTCGTCCTCAAGCGCAACGTCTATTACCGCCCGCCCGCCGATTTCTTGGGTTGAGCCGGCAAAGCCGAGGAGCGAAAACGTGATTCGCTTGGCACCGTCTGTCAACGTGAGCCGATACCGCCCCTCGGCATCGGTCTGCGTTTTCTGACCGTTTTCCGGAATGGCAACGGTCACATTTTGTAAAGGGACCCCATCAGTACGGCTGGTGACCTTCCCGGTTACGGTTTGCTGTGCAGTTGCCGTCGCTGTCCAACAGCAAAAACAAAGAATGATGTAAAAAGCTTTATTCATGGCATATCATAATTGGTTTAACTCATTACTGTTATAAATGGTCTGGTGTGGTCTGGTATTTTACCACAGTGCAAGTATAGTATATTTGGTTTCATATCTCAAATATTTTTTTAAAAGCGCCAATACGCATGGTTTGGTTTGCATTGGTATTTCACTACTTTTGTGATCTACTATGCAGACAACCGCTACTGACAGCTTCGCAGCGTCCGTTAACCAACGCATGAAATACATGCAGTTGGTAGACCATATCAATGGGCTCATCGAGTCTGACAAACTTCATATCGGCGACCGGTTGCCGTCATTGAAGCAGTTTGAAAAGGAGCTGGGGATGAGTAAAGAGACCTTGTTAAAGGGATTGAACCACCTCCTAGAGAAAGGAATTATCGAGTCAGTATACCGGAAAGGGTACTACGTGAAGAAAAAATCGGTAGACCATACCTACCGCGTGTTCCTCCTGCTGGACAAGATGAACATCATGCGGGACCGATTCTACCACACCTTATTCGATCAGTTGAAAGATGTCGCCGATGTAGACGTATACTTCCATCACCACAACCTCAAGGTGTTTGAAAACCTCATCCGCGAGAACCTGAACAGCTATACACACTTTGTCATTGCTACCTTCCTGAAGGAAGATCCCGCTGCGGTGCTGAACCTCATTCCGCCGCAAAAACGGATCATAATTGATTACAACCAACCGCATCTGCAAGGTGAATACTCCTGCATATTTCAGGACTTTGAGCACGACATTTACGACGGGCTGAACCAACTCCGGAAGCAATTGGCCAATTACAAAAAGCTTATTCTTATTGCGCCTACCGCGGCCACCCACGCGCACCACGTATTGGACGGTTTCCAGCGATTTTGCACCGAGCACCAATTCTGTTACGCCATTGAGCACGAAGTTGAAGCCCGCAGCTTCAGGAAAGGCAATGCCTACATCACCTTCAGCCGGTACGATACCGACGATGTGGCGCTCATCAAACTGGCCCGCAGCAAGGGATACCAGCTGGGCAAAGACATCGGACTCATCTCATACAACGATACGGCTGTCAAGGAGGTTCTTGAAGACGGCATTACGGTTATTTCCACCGATTTCGAGGCGATGGGCAAGGCCGTTAGCCGGGCTATTATCAACAGGGAAACCATCGTAGCCCGCAATCCTACCCAGGTTATCGTGCGGCGCTCGCTGTAATCCATCAACGCATGCGCAACGCGCCGCCCGGATTGCACCCCTGGCCTGGACAAAATCACATTTGATGCCGGTTTTGAGCCGATCCCGGTTTCGGTTGAACGTCGCAACTTCAATTAAAAAAGAAAACCCGTTATCTTATGCAAGATAACGGGTACGCCCCAATGGGGTTAGGGGCTATCAACCTAAACCTAATGCATAAACGAAAAAAAGGCGGGTTTGTTTTGCTACTTCTTTTTCTTTTTGCGGCCATCGAAAAATTCACGCGCGCGCTTTAGGCCGGTAGCTATGGCGACACCTTCTTCCACGCCTTCTTCGAGGAGCGCATTGGCAATCTCGACTGCTTTCTCCCGCAGTTCAACCGGCTGATTCTTATAGGAAGGCGGATAATCCCCGTGATACCAAGGCATAAAATCTATTTTTACCGTTTAATTGGCTAACAACAGTACGCAGGAATTGTTGCCACCACTGCCGTACTTATTCAAAGGATTTCTTTAATGACTGAACAGAAAATGTATTATTGGGCATGCATACCCGCACGGCAATATCCGTTGCTGACGAACAGGCAGCACATTCTGGGCCCCTATTGCCGGTCAGAGTGACGGTGGGTATGAGATTGGAGAAACAAAAACAGAACCTATTCTATTATTAAACTTTAGTGCTAATTTTGGACTGACGGTTTTCAAATGCCGCCATAACGCCAAGCTACCGGACGTTAGCGACGGGCAATAGAACGAAAAAACCCGTATATGACTAAACTAAATACCATTCCAATAATGGAATTCAAGACAGCTGAAACATTTGAAACTTGGCTCGCAAAGAATCACGATAATTCAAATGGGCTTTGGATCAAAATATTCAAGAAGCATTCCGGGGAAGAGACCATCACCTATACAGAAGCACTTGATATAGCGCTTTGTTACGGGTGGATTGATGGCCAAAAACAAGCATTTGACAAACAAGCCTGGCTACAAAAGTTTTGCCCCCGGAGAGCAAAAAGTATCTGGTCCAAAATAAATATTGGACATATCGAAAGATTAAGTAATGAAGGAAGAATGAAGCCAGCAGGTTTAAAAGCTGTCGAAAGAGCCAAGGCAGACGGTACTTGGGAAAGGGCATACGATCCTCCAAGCAAAACGACGATCCCTGAAGACTTCCTAAAAGAACTTAGCAAAAACGAAAAAGCAGAAGCATTTTTTAGGGGTCTCAATAAGACCAATCTTTTTTCCATTGGCTTTCGCCTCACGACTGCAAAAAAACAGGAGACAAGAGAAAAGCGTATGAAAGAAATTATTGAAATGCTGGAAAAAGGTGAGAAATTTTATTGATATAGAAAGTCCAAAAAAAATAATTTTGAACGAGACATTCACAACCACCATTGCAATACATGCGGATCCGGGTAAGGTATGGACTACCCTGACAGATTTTGAACTAATGAGCCAATGGATGGGTGAACCTGAAACGAATGTACAAGTCTCAACGGATTTGGAAATTGGATCGCCGATTTATATCCGTGGATTTCACCATATAAGTTTTGAAAACAAAGGACTCGTTCTTGCCTATGATACAGAAAAGAGGTTAAGCTACACACACTTAAGTTCATTGTCCCGGCTGGCGGACAGACCGGAAAATTACTCCACCATTGAGTTTATTTTGGCACCCGTTGATAGAGTTACCCGACTGACGTTGAACATTACCAATTTTCCGACAGACACCATCAGGAAGCACCTGGAATTTTATTGGAATACTACGATCTCAATTATTAAAGAAAACGCGGAAGGAAAAAGCTTGTAAAGGCCGAAAACTAAATGCCGAAACAGAGAAAATCGGGTTTTAGCCGTGTTACGGGGGGAGACCGTCGATGGCGTCACAGCTAGGCTGGACATCCAGCACCTCGCCCGGGCAGCTAACATCGCATTAGTCGCTAAGACGAAACAAAACTTACCGATAAAACCCATCAAGGCCGCTTTTATTCGTTCGACAACTCTTCAATTTGCTTTATGAATTTGCTTGATGCGTAATTGGCAAATCCTTTGTGATGAAAGCTTATTTCCCCGTTTTTATTCAGTACAATGGTAGTAGGCAATGTACCGGCGTAAATTTCGCTCGGGACCCTGCCATTTGACCGATACATAGAAATTGAAAATTTCTCTTTATGCAGATATGCCTTTCCAGCAACAGGGTTGCTATCCTCGTTGATGGTTAGAAAGAATACATCGGGATTATCTTTGAATTGAGTATAGAGTTTTTCAATAGACGGAAACTCGGCCCTGCAAGGTGGGCACCACGATGCCCAAAAATTGATAAATACAATTTTGCCTCTTAGTGATGACGTATTCTGAACGTTGCCTTTTTCGTCCACAAAGTTAAAATCTACCGCCTTGCTCACTGCATCCGAATCCTTTTTATCTATGCTGGCATTGAAAAGCCCTGTTGCCATTAATTGCCGCAACACGAATGATTTTGCATCGGGATTAACGAACATTATCCCAATAAAAATTATTACTAGTATGGTAAAGCCGTTTTTCCCAATGTATTGCAAAAATTTATTTGCAGGCGGCTTTTCGTTTGCAACTTCCTTGTTATTCGACATAATTCCTTTTTTATTACCTCACGCTCCCCCAAAAATTGGCTGCTTGCCCTTACCTGCTTGATAAATTCCCCAGGCACACGTACGGATAGGATAAGCCGCCCGTTGGCCACAGAGGCATCTCCCCTGCTTCATACAACCGATACGCGGGCACCCAAGCCCAATATCTCCGACATTTTAGCGGCAGATACACCGTGCTGCTCGTGGATTTGCCGGATTTCCTCCGGAAATGGGATACCGTATTTCTCACGGTACTAGTTGGTGGCTTGCATTGTATTGAGCGTGTTCAGCCGGTCGTCGGTAAACGGTTCGCCGCTATGCTCACACAGATAATAATGGTACACAATATTGAACGTTTCTTTACGGAACGCGAGGGTGTCCGCTTCGCGGACTAATTTCATTGATTTTCCTGTGATTGGGCTATTCATGTTTTCTCCTTTTTGACAGGATAGTTAACGGGATGCGCTGCCGTATAACCGATCGACCAGCGGGCCTTCGCTATAATCCGCCGCCGTGAAAGATTTGGACACAAAAATACAACGAATAAGTTGAGGTTAGGAGACCGAAGGTATAAAACATGGCAAGAACTATCAAAATATTGTATAAAAGCGCGGTTATCGGCGACTCGTAAACGTTCGACAGCAAAACGCCACCCGAAGGTTCCTTACCCGCCCAAAGGATAAGTATGGCAAGTCGGATTGAATTAAGGGGCATTGGACGCATTTTGTGGTGTTCCTTTGGAAGCGAGGATCAGAAGTGACACCGAGTGATAACATCACGCCGGGATAACAGAAGGAAAAACCGAGGCAATAGGGCGAAGTTAACGGGTTTGCAGTCGTTAACTAAGCGACTAAAACGTCTCAAAAACGGTTCTTCAGTATCCTTATTCTATAAATAATTTAGAATGCCGTCGATGCTTTTTAGTTGTACCAAATTATTGTGTTTCAGGTCATATTCGTGTTGTTCGTGTGTCCACGTTACGTGGTACGGAATGTGTCCGCCATATCCTCCCAATTCCAAAACCGGCAGTATATCCGACTTAATAGAATTGCCTAACATTAAAAAATTTTCAGGTTTGCAATCCAAATGTTTCAACAGCTTTTGATAATCATTTACTTTCTTGTCGCTCATTATTGCGATATGATGAAAATAGCTTTCCAATCCCGATTTTATCAGTTTCCGCTCTTGGTCTAACAAATCTCCTTTGGTGGCTACTATCAGCCTGTATTTGCCTTTCAACCGTTCTAAAGTTTCGGATACGCCTTGTAATAGTTCGATTGGTTTTTGCAAAAGTTCCTGCCCAATGGCTATGATTTCGTCAATCAGTTCCAACGAAACGGTACGATTTGAAATTTTGTTTGCGGTTTCAATCATACACAATACAAAGCCCTTCACACCGTAGCCGTACAGGTGCAGGTTTTTCATCTCGGTTTTAAACAGTTCCTGCGATACCGAATGTTGGGGCAGATAATTTTCAAGTAATGTACAGAATTGTTTCTCCGCTTGCTGAAAATAAGGCTCGTTTACCCACAAAGTATCGTCTGCGTCTAGTGCTATTGTTTTTACACTGTTTTTCATTTCTTTACTTTTGCATTTTGGAAAAGACAAAATTCAAGAAAAGGAAAAACCAACAAAAGGACATTTGTCCCGATTTATGTATGTTACGAACTAACCAATCATTTTTAGATTATGTGCAAGAGCTTTATGAACAACAGGAACGTAGGGAGAACATTATAGTAAAGCAATACGCCAAAGGGCAAAAGTTATTTTTTCAAAATGAAAAAGCAATAAAAGTAATGCTTATAAAAGCGGGGATTACGAAATGTTTTTTTACGGAAGATAACGACAAGGCATATATACTCGAATTTTTAGGCAAAGGCGAAATCGTAGGCGAAATTGAGGTTATCCGAAAAATCGCCTGCCTGTGTAATATCGAAGCGATGACAGATGTAACGGTCTATGCCATTGCTCCCGACTACTTTTCGGAACTTATAAAAAGTGACCTTAAACTGAACAACTTGCTGTTAAATGTTTTTGCCGAACGTATCATCAATACGGCAAGTCGAGCTTCTTATCAACAGCTGTATACCATTGAGCATAGTTTGCGAAAACTTTTGGAACTACAATCCAAACAGGAAATAACTATTTCAAAAGAAGATATGGCTTCTTATCTTGGTGTTACCGTAAGAAGTCTGAACAGGGCATTTAAAAGCTTGTCGGAATAAATTTGAATACATAAAAGCAGTCCATTACATAAAGCAATGGACTGTACTTTCGCATTTAGGTATACATTATTAATGAAAACATCGTAAGGAAGCGTTCTCTATCGGAAATAAATCGCCCGCTTTCCGACCTAGCATACGTTTACGCATCATTTAAAGCAACGCCGCTACATTGTCGAACCGGTAGCTGAGGCCGATTTCATGGGTCGTGTTGCCAATACGCCGGTTCAGCGGTTCGTTGCCCGGGTTGAACTGGTAGCTGTAGCCCAGCCCGAAACCGCCGAAGAGGAACTGCGCCATGCCTGCGAACTCACCGTAGCTCCGCAAGTTCGCACCGATCCCGAATGTCCGCTTGATAAACACCAGCGCCGAAGCTTCGGCTTGCGGCCGGAGGCTCTCCGCATACGTCACTAGCACCGACGGACGGAACTGGAAGTCCGGCCCCATATTAAACAGCGCCCCAGTCGTGAGGTGATACAGGTTGCGGAAGTTATATCTACTGTCGCTGTCCACACCAAGGCTTCCCAGCATCAGCCGCGGTAGCGAAAGCCCCACGTAATAACGCTCTGGGCGGTAAAGCATCACCCCGAAGCCCATCAGCGCGTCCGTCTCCCGAACGTCCTCCCGGAAAGCTGGATCTATCGGGTCCAGTTGCGAGAAACGCCCGTCCAGGTAGCTCAGCCCCGCATTCAGCGATAGCCCTATGTACTCTGTCTCCGAAATCTGCACGCTCTTGGCAAAGAAAGCCGAAGCCTCCGTCAGCTTTTCCACCGCCAGGCTCTCATGGCGGATATTCAGCCCCGCCGTTGCGCCGAAGCCTTCAAAGTCCAGGTGGCCGCTGCCCCAGAACACTGTGGGGGCTCCGTCCATTCCCACCCACTGCCGCCGGCCGATCACCGACACCTCACCGCTCTGGCTCATCAAACTCGCCGCCGGGTTGATCACCGTCCGCAGCTGCCCATGCTGCGTATGGGTCAATGGCTGCTGGGCGTACGCTACGGTCCATGTGCCAATTAACACCCAAGCTAAATATATCGCTATCCGTCTCATATTCTAATACTATCTAATATCTATTGTCTATTGTTTCACATCTCATATCTCACGTCTCCCTCCTAATACCGCAGCACAAAATAACCCTTTCGGTATTCTGTACCACTGTTCGTGCCGATTTCCACGATGTAGAAGTACGTCCCCGCGGGAAGCAACTGCTGCCCGGTACCGATGCCCCGGAATGCCACCCGGTCGTTGTCGTAGCCTGACGCCTCCCACACCACCGTGCCGTTGCGGTTGAATATGCTCACCCGGTTGCTTCGGTAATCGCGGATGCCTTCGATCATCAAAAACTCGTTGATGCCGTCGCCGTTCGGCGATACCGCCTGATGCACCCGCACGGGGAAGTCCGAAGCCGGGTCGACCACGCGTACGGTCACCGTTACCGGTTCGGCTGGTTCGTGGTTCGCATCGCCCGCCTGCGTGGCCGTGATCCGAACCGTACCCAGCCGGTGAATGTGTAACGCGTTGCCTTCCAGCGTGGCCACTTGGGTGTCATCAACTTCCAGCGTGATCGGAAGGCCGCTACTGGCTGAAACATCCAGCTCAATGCTTTCCGCATCGCGGGTAACTTCCGCCGGTGCGTTGAAGACGATGGCCTGATTGGCTTTCGTGATAGTCAGCGTACCTCCGCTATACGCAAAGGCGTAGTTATTCGATTCCCCGCCGCCTAGCACGATCGCATAGCTGCCCGGTGCGCTCGTTTCCATTGCCGCCGTCGTGGCCGCCGGTTGAACCGCGAGTACGGAGGCATCCTCACCGTCCACGAAGCCGCTGTACGATAGTCCGAATGCCGGATTGGGTTGGCCATAGACACGTGCGGCATCCGCGACGCTCACACGGAGCGGTGCCTTGGCGATACGCAGCGTCCTTGATACCGGATTTGCCGGTCCGTATTTCAGGTCGCCTGCCTGGGTAGCCGTTATCACCACCGCACCCGCACCGCGGATATACAGCTCGTTGTCATTGCCTATTGAAGCGATGTCCGTTTTGTTTCCTTCCACATCTGTTACTGTATAGCTTACCGGCAACCCGCTCGTGGCTGTGGCAGAAAGCTTAACCGGCCCGTCGCCGTAAGTTTTGTTTGTCAACGCATCAAAGTCAATATCCTGTGGCTTGTTGTCCACCAACAGCAGCCCCACCGACACCGAGCGCTCGCCGCCACCGGCCACAATGCCGTTCGCCTGCAAGGTGTGACGGCCGGCTCCCAAGTGAACCGGCACCGGCAAGGTACCTGTAAATGTGCCATCCGATTGCACCGTTATATGACCAACCAGCTCAGGAACTGAAAACAGGTAAATCGTCACCACCGTTCCCGGCTCAAAACCCTCACCGCTCACAGACACGCCCGCTCCCATGCCGCGCACCAACCGGATCACCGCGTCGACCGCTGAAATCGGAATCCGTTCGCCGTCTATGCCAAATGAAGCCAACATCATGACATAGCCGTCACCGCGCAGCCGCAGATACTTTTCATCCACCACTTCGAGTGTTATGGCCTCCACTTTGCCGTCTGTAATTACCACTGTTTCTCCCGGCGCAGGCTCGGGGAGGTTTCCTTCACCGTCCGGCACTGGCTCCGTCGGGATGATGTCTCCCAGCGGTTTGCTGAATGCACCCGCACCAAACTCATTTACCGCAGCAATGCGGAACCGGTAGGAACGGTTGTTCTCCAATCCGATCACTACAGCCCGGGTGCCGGTAAGGGGTGGATGCTCGGCTGTAATCCAGGTTAGACCGCCGTCGCCCGAATACTGGACTACGTAATCCGTCACCGGAAGCAGCTCGTTCCCCGGCGCCTGCCAGCTCAGCGTAACCTGCTTGTTGCCCGGCGTGGCCTGAAGGCCCGTAGGCGCCCCCGGTAGATCCGCGACGGTGAAATGGATGATGGTTGTATTTCCGGCCTTGTCCGTCACGATCAGTTCGTATGTTCCTTTCACTGTGATCGGTGTACCCGAATCATAGGGCTTACCGTTGAGTAACGCACTGCCTTCGTTAAAAGTAGGTGTGGCAGTGTTCTCGTAATTTGAACCGTTTGCTACACCGTCAACCTGCGGTGCGGTTTTATCAACCGTGAAATTTACCGTGGTTGAATTGCCCGAGGCATCGGTAACCACCAATTCATATTCTCCTTCGTCGGTGATCGGCGTGCCGCCCACATAGGGCTGGCCGTTCAGCGTCGCCGTACCCTCATCGAAGGTCACCGTCACGTCCTCGTCGTAGTATCCGCCATCCTCAACGCCTGTTACCACCGATACGGTTTTATCAACCGTGAAGCTTACCGTGGTTGAATTGCCCGAGGCATCCGTGACCACTAAGGTGTATTCTCCTTCTTCGGCGATCGGTGTTCCTGAAGTGAACGGCTCACCGTTCAATGAGGCCGTGCCTTCGTTAAATGCAGGGGTTACGTCCTCGTTATAAAATCCGCCATCCTCAACGCCCGTTACCACCGGTGTGGTTTTATCAACGGTGAAGCTTACGGTGGTTGAATTGCCCGAAGCGTCGGTGACCACCAATTCATATTCTCCTTCTTCGGTGATTTCCATGCCTGAAGTGAACGGCTCACCGTTCAAGGTGGCCGTGCCTTCGTTAAATGCTGGGGTTACGTCTTCGTTATAGTATCCGCCGTCTTCCACGCCAGTTACCACCGGTACGGTTTTATCAACCGTGAAGCTTACCGTGGTTGAATTGCCCGAGGCGTCGGTGACCACCAAGGTGTATTCACCCTCGTTAGTAATCGGTGTTCCTGAAGTGAACGGCTCACCGTTCAAGGTGGCCGTGCCTTCGTTAAATGCTGGGGTTACGTCTTCGTTGTAGTACCCGCCGTCTTCCACGCCAGTTACCACCGGTACGGTTTTATCAACCGTGAAGCTTACTGTGGTTGAATTGCCCGAAGCGTCGGTAACTACCAATGTATATTCTTCTTCTTCCGTGATCGCTATGCCTGAAGTAAACGGCTCACCGTTCAAGGTGGCTGTGCCCTCATCGAAGGTCACCGTTACATCCTCGTTGTAGAATCCGCCGTCTTCAACGCCAGTAACCACCGGCGCTGTTTTATCAACCGTGAAGCTTACCGTGGTTGAATTGCCCGAGGCATCCGTGACCACTAAGGTGTATTCTCCTTCTTCGGCGATCGGTGTTCCTGAAGTGAACGGCTCGCCTTTCAATGTGGCCGTGCCTTCGTTAAATGCGGGGGTCACGTCTTCGTTATAGTATCCGCCGTCTTCCACGCCAGTAACCACCGGTGCGGTCTTGTCAACCGTGAAGCTTACAGTGGTCTCGTTGCCCGAAGCATCCGTAACCACCAAGGTGTATTCACCCTCTTCGGTGATCTCCGTGCCCGATGTAAACGGTTCACCGTTCAGGGTGGCGGCGCCTTCGTTAAATGCCGGGGTCACGTCCTCGTTGTAGTATCCGCCGTCCTCAACGACCGTTACCACCGGCGCGGTCTTGTCAACCGTGAAGCTTACAGTGGTCTCGTTGCCCGAGGCGTCGGTGACTACCAAGGTGTATTCACCCTCTTCGGTGATCTCCGTACCTGAAGTGAACGGCTCACCGTTCAATGTGGCCGTGCCTTCGTTAAATGCTGGGGTTACGTCTTCGTTGTAGTACCCGCCGTCTTCCACGCCAGTTACCACCGGTACGGTTTTATCAACCGTAAAGTTTACCGTGGTTTCATTGCCCGAAGCGTCGGTAACCACCAATTCATATTCTCCTTCGTCGGTGATCGGCGTACCGGCTACATAGGGCTGGCCGTTCAGCGTCGCCGTACCCTCATCGAATGTCACCGTTACATCTTCGTTGTAGTATCCGCCATCCTCAACGCCTGTTACCACCGGTACGGTCTTGTCAACCGTAAAGCTTACCGTGGTTGAATTGCCCGAAGCATCGGTAACTACCAATGTATATTCTCCTTCTTCGGCGATCTCCGTGCCGGAAGTAAACGGTTCACCGTTCAGGGTGGCCGTGCCTTCGTTAAATGCCGGGGTCACGTCTTCGTTATAGTACCCGCCGTCTTCCACGCCAGTAACCACCGGCGCTGTTTTATCAACCGTAAAGCTTACCGTGGTTGAATTGCCCGAGGCGTCGGTGACCACCAAGGTGTATTCACCCTCGTCAGTAATCGGTGTTCCCGAAGTGAACGGCTCACCGTTCAAGGTGGCCGTGCCTTCGTTAAATGCCGGGGTCACGTCTTCGTTATAGTACCCGCCGTCTTCCACGCCAGTAACCACCGGCGCTGTTTTATCAACCGTAAAGCTTACAGTGGTTTCATTGCCCGAGGCGTCGGTGACCACCAAGGTGTATTCACCCTCTTCGGTGATCTCCGTGCCCGATGTAAACGGTTCACCGTTCAGGGTGGCGGCGCCTTCGTTAAATGCCGGGGTCACGTCCTCGTTGTAGTATCCGCCGTCCTCAACGCCCGTTACCACCGGCGCGGTCTTGTCAACCGTGAAGCTTACAGTGGTTGAATTGCCCGAGGCGTCGGTGACCACCAAGGTGTATTCACCCTCTTCGGTGATCTCCGTGCCTGAAGTGAACGGCTCACCGTTCAATGTGGCCGTGCCTTCGTTAAATGCCGGGGTCACGTCTTCGTTGTAGTACCCGCCGTCTTCCACGCCAGTAACCACCGGTGCGGTCTTGTCAACCGTAAAGCTTACAGTGGTTTCATTGCCCGAGGCGTCGGTAACTACCAATGTATATTCTCCTTCTTCCGTGATCGCTGTGCCCGATGTAAACGGTTCACCATTCAGCGTCGCAGTGCCTTCGTTAAATGCGGGAGTCACGTCTTCGTTATAGTATCCGCCGTCTTCCACGCCAGTAACCACCGGTGCGGTCTTGTCAACCGTAAAACTTACCGCGGTCGAATTGCCCGAGGCATCCGTAACCACCAAGGTGTATTCTCCTTCTTCCGTGATCGCTGTGCCCGATGTAAACGGTTCACCGTTCAAGGTGGCCGTGCCTTCGTTAAATGCCGGGGTCACGTCTTCGTTGTAATATCCGCCGTCCTCAACGCCAGTAACCACCGGCGCTGTTTTATCAACCGTGAAGCTTACCGCGGTCGAATTGCCCGAGGCATCCGTAACCACCAAGGTGTATTCTCCTTCTTCGGCGATCTCCGTGCCGGAAGTAAACGGCTCACCGTTCAGGGTGGCTGTGCCTTCGTTAAATGCCGGGGTCACGTCTTCGTTATAAAATCCGCCGTCTTCAACCCCAGTAACCACCGGCGCTGTTTTATCAACCGTAAAGTTTACCGTGGTTTCATTGCCCGAAGCGTCGGTAACCACCAAGGTATATTCACCCTCGTCAGTAGTCGGTGTTCCTGAAGTGAACGGCTCACCGTTCAAGGTGGCTGTGCCTTCGTTAAATGCGGGGGTTAGATCCTCGTTATAGTATCCGCCGTCCTCAACGCCCGTTACCACCGGCGCTGTTTTATCAACCGTAAAGTTTACCGTGGTTTCATTGCCCGAGGCGTCGGTAACCACCAAGGTGTATTCACCCTCGTCAGTAATCGGTGTTCCCGAAGTGAACGGCTCACCGTTCAAGGTGGCTGTGCCTTCGTTAAATGCCGGGGTCACGTCCTCGTTGTAGTATCCGCCGTCTTCAACGCCAGTAACCACCGGTACGGTTTTATCAACCGTGAAGCTTACCGCGGTTGAATTGCCCGAGGCGTCGGTGACCACCAATTCATATTCTCCTTCGTCGGTGATCGGCGTACCGGCTACATAGGGCTGGCCGTTCAGCGTCGCAGTGCCTTCGTTAAATGCCGGGGTCACGTCCTCGTTGTAGTACCCGTCGTCTTCAACGCCAGTAACCACCGGTACGGTCGTGTCAATGGTGACCGATAACCCATTGGAAGCTTCTCCAAGTATTCCATCGGCACTCTCGGCACGCACCGTCAGCGTATAACTTCCCTCTTCTAATGTTATCGAAGTAATCGTCCAATTGCCCGATTCATCTGCCAAAACCGATCCTATTTCGATTCCGTCGGCATACAGTCTGACAGTCGCGTTCGCCACAGCACCACTGCCGGTAACCGTCAATATGGTTTCATTCGTTATGTTATCTGAATCGGATATACCGGTATCGCTCGCCGCGTCCAAGTTCGGTTCAGAAGGAGCCGCTGGCGGAGCATTCGTGGTAAAGCTGACTTCACTTCCGTACGCCGTCCCCTCACTGTTTACGGCATAAGCACGGACATAATAAGTAGTCGAAGCCGTAAGGCCGCTTACCGCAACCGTAAATGTACCCGTGCTTGCGGTAGCCGCAGCGGCTTGTACACCCGATCCCGGAGCAAACCCCTCGGTAGTACTGTATTCCACGCCTCTCGCTGTGATTTCAGCATCCCCGTCGGCGGTTACGTTTCCTCCCAGCGTCGCTGAGATAGTTCCTATGGTAGTCGCAGCCGTTGTCGTTACGGTTGGTATCGAAACGGTCGGTGTTAGCTCAAATCTTGCCACCAAATCCTTGCTCACATCCATTGTCACGGTTAGTGGGTTATCTGTGCTGACGATATCCCCAAACCATCCGATGAATGAAGAACCCGCATCGGGGGTAGCGGTCAACGTGACCATGGTATTGGGTTCAAAGAAACTTTCAAACGCATTGGTTTCCGAGTTAATACCGGCTGGGTCGCTTGTCACCGTTCCATTTGCGGATTGTTCTTTATCTACCCCTACATTTAGTATAATCGGCTCCCGGCCATTGACGACGGGAATACGAAAGTCCATGGTGTTTCCGTAATCATATTCTCCGCACACATTCGGAGCGCCATTGTATTGCATAATCAGCCGGGCATAGAGATTGCCGTTATAAGCGTCCGCTGGAACGGCAATTTCGCCCGAGTAGGTATGCGTGCCATTGAATGTTTGAACCTGATCGAAAACCAGCTCCCCGGATGTACTGCCGGGCACTCCGTCCCGGTCAAAGTCAATCCAGATTTTGACATATTCCTGGTAACTATTGTTTGTTTTTACGGTAATGCTTACCGGAATTGTCGTACCCGCGGTTACGCTCGGTATCGATTCCGTTGTATAATCGTAATAACCAGGCCCTGTAAAATCCGTGTTTCCTGCGAAGGTCGCACCATTTAATGTTACTGATGATACATATTCACAGCAAAATTCCGTCGGATATGATTGGCACAACGGACTCGAACTAATGCTTAACGTCGTTACGCCCGACAACGTCTCACAATCAGCCGAACTGACTACACAGCGGTATTGATTTCCCGCTAAAATCTGGTTGATGCCATTCAGTGAAAGCTTGCTGGTGTTTACCCCGCTATAACTACCGCCATCACTTAAGTCGGTAAAGGTATGTCCGTTATCTGTGCTGACCTGCCACTGGTAATTTAGTTCAGTTCCTGAGGCGTTGACAAAAATATTGGAATTGGAATTGGCCGCTACGGTCAGCGTGGTGTTAATCACCTCCACCGCAGGTGGCGTGCAGTTACGGGTGCCGTTGAGTAACACCAGCGCGGTAGCTTCGGTAAACGGAGTCAACATAAAAAATGCAAACAGGCCAGTAATCACGTAATATTTTAGTGATTCAAGGCCGGTTGAGCGGCAAATAAAACTAAACATAGGTAGTAAAGCTTGGAATAATTAATGTGAACGGATTATGGTCGATGGCAATAGCAACCTTTCAATAAGCTGACTAATTTGTCCTAATACCTGTCTGAAGTATTGGTGCAATTGTAAATAAAACATGAATGGTAGATGTAAAAATTTCGCTTATAGTAATTAATTTGTATTTCGTATATCGTTTTTAACAAACGGCGGCAAATATAGCAATCGGAGTACCATACTTACCTAACCAAATGGTGAAGTTTTTCAAGCTGTATCCCAAACCACCCCCCGAGGTTGACTGTGCCATGCTCGCAAACTGGCCGTAGCTCTGCAGGTTCGCACCGATCCCTAACGTTGGCTTGATGAACACCGCCGAGTGGCAGAACAATACGCAAGATATATGCGCGCGCATAAGTGGTAAATGTAAAATCCATAGACAGTAGATGTCGTGTTAATTATTCGTATCGGTAGCTCTATTAAGCCATCACCTTTACCGGTTTCCAACTCCTTAAATCACAACAATCTTCCCCTGGGATTCGGTTTAAGTGACTTTCTGGCTGCAATGATAGTAATTTTCTTTCTTCAAATTCGAAAATTTTCTAAAAAAAGCAACACATCATGGACGCCGATAAAACCCAGCTCTCTCCGCAGCGTTCCGAACGATTTTATCTCCCCTTGCGGAGATTTCTGCTTTTTTAACTTAAATTTGTTATTCCGTACGCATGTCCTAGATGGTGTCCGCTTATAAATCGTTAACAAGATGCCTAAAGAAACAGTTCAAGAAAAAGAGATTGCGCCCATTTCCTCTTTTGAGGAATTTGGCGTAAGGCTGGCCAGCATGGCACCGGCGCTCGATGAAGAGACGGATCCGGTTGCTTACTTCGCACCGCAGATCGCTCAGATGGAGAAATTTGCGTTGGGTCCTTTCCAATGGTGTATTGTCGATTTTGCAAACCAGGAATTGTTTGAAATCGGCGGCATGATTGAAGAGTTTACCGGAAAGCCCTATACCTATTGGGTAGGCCAACCCGCCGACAAATACGTGGTAGAGCTCGCTAGGCCCGAACATATCCCGTATTGGATGGGGTATATCCAGTTTGTTTACGAATACATCCTTC
>NZ_JBHTDN010000015.1:0-72252 GCF_042666505.1 Parapedobacter sp. GCM10030251
ATCAAAACGACTGATATACATTTGCAAACGTTCTGCACTTATTGTTGCCATTGTTATGCACTCTTTGTTGCCGAAAACTATGTATTCCTGATTGCCAAAAACGCTGCACTTTTAATTACCGCTTACACCCCGGAACTGGATAGTTCAGAATTAGCGATTCCGTGATTAAATTACTAGTTTTAAACTGGAGTAAGATCCATGAAAAAATTGAAATTTACCGAGGCCCAGCTTGCGTTTGCGATTAAGCAGAGCGAGACGGCATGAAGGTGGAGGAGGGAATGCCGGACGATGGGCATCGGCGAGGCGACGTTCTACAACTGGAAGAAAAGTATTCAGGTTTAGGTGTGCCTGAGTTGCGACGGCTACGGCAACTTGAGGGAAACGTGCGGCAGAAGATTGTCGATCCGAGTCTGGACAAGCATGCTGCAAGACGTGTTAAAAGTTTTGCGGCGCAGGAGATGGTCAGCGGCCTGGCATCGAATTACCGAATTTCCCTTCGCCAGACCTGTGAGATTTCGCTGCTGAGCGCCTCGGCCTGGTATTACTGAGCACACCACCGGACGGATTTCCCAATATGGCAGCGATTCTGTGATATCGCCCGAACTCAGGTCTGTTATGGGCTCTGGCGGTCTACGTAGCTGCTGCGGCGGGAAGGCGGGCGGGAGAATCACAAACGTCTATCGAATCTATAAAGACGAAGACCTGAACCTGCGGACAAAACGTCAGCGGCGCTGCCGGGAGGCTTCCCACCGGTCCGAACCGCGTTTACCATTCCTGGATGGGGTTGAACATGCCGGCAAAAAAATCAATCGTGTTGTAAAAAAAAACGGCCGCCTTTTTCTCAAAAGGCAGCCGTTTTTATACGATAGATATTCTGCTTACTCAGCCACTACGTCGAAAGGAACCTGTACCTTCACTTCTTTGTGTAAGTTCAGGTTGGCGACGTATTCACCCAATACTTTGGGCTCCGTTTCAAACGTGATGCGGCGACGGTCCACTTCGAAACCTTGCTTTCTCAGCGCTTCTGCGATCTGAATGCTGTTCACAGAACCAAAGATCTTGCCGGTTTCTCCGGCTTTTGCACCGATGGTAAGTTTTAGACCTTCCAGCTTAGCAGCCAGTTCCGTTGCATCCTTCTTGATCTTCTCTTGCTTGAATTGCGCCTGACGGATGTTTTCAGCCAGTATTTTCTTCGCCGATTCGGTAGCAAGTACCGCAAAACCCTGCGGAATAAGATAGTTACGGCCGTAACCGGGTTTTACGGTGACCACGTCATCCTTTTCACCCAGCTTCTTGATATCTTGTTTTAAAATTACTTCCATGTCGTTTCCCCTCCTTATTTAAGTGAATCAGCTACGTAAGGCAATAAGCCGATGTGACGGGCACGTTTCACCGCTTGGGCAACCTTGCGTTGGAATTTCAACGAGGTGCCGGTAAGACGACGCGGCAATACCTTGCCTTGGTCATTGACGAACTTCAATAGGAAGTTCGCGTCTTTGTAATCGATGTATTTGATGCCATTTTTCTTGAAACGGCAATATTTCTTACGGTTGTCCTCTACCTTGGGGGCAGTTACGTATTGGATTTGATCGTTTGCCATTAGTTTGCTACCTCCTCTGATTTGGGTGTTTCAGCCTTTTTGTTGAACGCACCACTGCGCTTCTTTTCGTTGTAAGCAAGGGCGTGTTTATCCAATTTGATCGTCAGGAAACGCATTACTCGCTCATCACGCTTGTATTCCACTTCCAGTTTACTGATCAGTTCACCGGGAGCCTTGAATTCGATGAGGTGATAAAATCCGGTTGTCTTTTTGTCAATCGGATACGCAAGTTTTTTCAAACCCCAATTGTCCTCGTGGACAATTTCGGCTCCGCCTTCGGTAAGGATGCTGCGGAATTTGGCAATCGCCTCTTTCGAAACTTCCTCAGAAAGCAACGGGGTAAGAATAATAACGGTTTCGTACTGTTGCATACTTTCGTTTAAAAATTAAAATTTTATTAAATACTCCGCTTTAAACGGGCTGCAAATTTATACATAAACTTTGGATAATCAAAATAAAGCGTTACCTTTGCGCTTCGAAAATTTAAAGATTATTTAATTAATTCATTAACTGATGTACGCAATAGTAAATATAGCCGGACAGCAATTTAAAGTTGCAAAAGACCAGCAGCTCTTTGTACACCGCTTGCAAGGGGATGAAGGCGCTAGTATTGAATTTGACAATGTACTGTTAGCAGAAGACGGTGGTAAGTTCACCGTAGGCGCGCCCACGGTAAAGGGAGCCAAGGTTTCGGCTACGATTTTGTCACATTTGAAGGGCGATAAAGTGATCGTGTTCAAGAAGAAACGTCGTAAAGGCTACAAGAAGAAAAACGGACACCGTCAGCAATTCACAAAAATCGAGATTACCGGAATCACGTTATAAATTTGATTGTTTAATTGGGCTTTTTGCCTGCATAATAGATATATAGAACATGGCACATAAAAAAGGTGCGGGTAGTTCAAAGAACGGCCGTGAGTCGCATAGCAAACGTTTGGGAGTAAAAATATTCGGCGGCCAGCATGCCGTTGCCGGAAATATCATTGTTCGCCAGCGGGGTACCAAACACCATCCCGACGTGAACGTGGGAATTGGTAAAGACCACACCCTGTTTGCATTAATCGACGGGAAAGTTGTATTCCGTAAAAAGGCAAATAATAAGTCTTTTGTATCCGTAATCCCAGTTGAGGCTGCGCCCGTTGCTGAACAACCCAAAGCAAAGGTTGCCGAGAAGAAATCAGCATCGGCAGAAACAAAAGCTGCTGCGGTAGCAGAAGAGCCGAAAGCTGAAAAGAAAGAAAAGGCAGAAGCGCCTAAAAAAGCGAAAGCTGACGAGCAGGTCGAAAGCGGCGAAGAAACCGCTGCTGAGTAATCACCTTAAGCTCACACGCATATAGAAAGCCATTGGTATTATTGCCAGTGGCTTTTCTTTTGCTCCAATACTTTTGCTCAAACACTTCTTCTTACACCGCCTCTTCAAGCAGCTGTTTTTCGTGGAGCTCAAAATAACTGCCACGCAAAGCAAGAAGCGCATCGTGACTTCCCTGTTCAACGATCGCGCCGTCGTCCAACACAATGATGTGGTCGGCATTCTTGATGGTGGAGACGCGGTGTGCGATAAAGATGGTGCTTTTCCCCTGCATGGCAACGCTTAGGTTGCGAAGGATCTCTTCTTCGGTCTTTGTGTCGACAGCCGAAAGGCAGTCGTCAAAGATGAGTATCTGCGGTTTCTTGATGAGTGCCCGCGCGATGGACACGCGTTGCTTTTGTCCGCCCGAAAGCGTAATACCCCGTTCGCCAACGGTGGTTTCAAACCCATCCTCAAATCCCATAATATTCTCATAAACCGCTGCCCGTTTAGCGGCCTCTTCGACATCGCTTTGGCGGGTTTCGTCCAGACCGAATGCAATGTTGTTGGCAATTGTGTCGGAAAAAAGGAACACATCCTGCGGCACGAATCCGATTTGGCTGCGGAAAGATCGGAGAGGAAGTTTCCGGATGTCCTGTCCGTCGACGCGGATGACGCCGGAATGTACGTCGTACATGCGCATCAGCAGATTGGCCAAAGTTGATTTTCCCGATCCGGTTTTCCCGATAATTGCTAGTACTTCGCCGGGTTTTACCTCAAACGAAACGTTTTTGACAGCCTGGATTCCCGTATCGGGATAGGTGAAGCTCACGTTTTCAAACCGAATATAGCCTTTTGCATGAACACTCCCCTTCGCAGCGGTCTGGATTTGGGGTTGCGTGCGCAGAAATTCATTGATACGCTTCTGCGAAGCCGCGGCCCGTTGAATGAGCGAGGTCACCCATGCCAACGCCATTGCCGGGAAGGTAAGCTGGTTGACGTAGATGATGAATTCGGCTATGTTACCAGAGGTAATCGTACCCTTGGCCACTTCCAGTCCGCCCACATATACGGTGATAACGGTACTCAACCCGATCAATAGCAGAATAAGCGGAAAGAAAATTGCCTCCGTTTTGACCAACTCCAACGATGCGTGCCGGTACCGGTTGCTTTCATTTGCAAAGCGGTCCATCTTGTCGGCTTCGCGATTGTAGGTCTTGATAACCCGGATCCCTGAAAATGTCTCCTGAACGAAGGAGGATAGCGTAGAAAGCTGCTCCTGTATCCGCTCGCTGCGGCGGTTAATGATTTTGTTGACAAACAACAGGATAGCCGATAATATAGGGATTGGCATCAATGCATACATGGCCAGCGTGGGATTTACGCTGATCATCGCAGCGATCACCATCACGGAGAGTACCACCGTGTTGATAGAATACATAACGGCCGGCCCAAGATAGGACCGCACGCGGTTTACGTCTTCGGTCACGCGGTTCATGAGATCTCCCGTATTATTCCGCCGGTAAAATGCCATATCCAGCTGTTGGTAATGGTCGTAAATCTCGTTTTTGAGGTCGTACTCGATATGCCGCGAGGTAAGGATGATCGTTTGGCGCATCAGAAAAAGGAATAAGCCCCGTATCAGCGACAAGAGCAACACCAGGGCGCCAAATAACAACAAGCTGTAACCGAAGATCTCGTACACCAATTGCTGTCGCTCAAAGCCATGGAACAGCCGGTACATGCTGATGTTTTCCTTTACCAGGTCAAAGGCGATCCGGATCACTTGGGCCGGCAGTACGCCGAAGTAATTGGACAGGACAACAAACACAACACCGGGTATCATCCGCCAGCGGTATTTGTAGAAGTATTTATTGAGATGTGCGAGATGTGACATGCGATCCTGTTCGCAAAAATACGAAATGTTTGTGCCCGTTGGCTATATGCATTAATATTTTTGCTAAGTTTGCCCCATATTGCAGAACACTTAGATTGAGTATCGTTTCGTATGTCCGTACCTGTCATAGACAATTCCTCCTTTAAACTGATGGCGAAATTCGGCCATCAGAAACTCGTTTTCTGTAATGATGGTGCCGTTGGGTTACAGGCGATCATTGCCATACACGATACCACATTGGGGCCCGCTATCGGGGGCGTGCGGATGCTGCCCTACCAAAGCACGGATGAGGCCCTGGAAGATGTGTTGAGGCTCTCACGGGGGATGACCTACAAGGCGGCGGTGGCCGGCGTGAACTTAGGGGGAGGAAATGCAGCCATAATTGGCGATCACCGGACACAGAAAACTGAGGTTCTTCTGCGCAGGTTCGGGCAGTTCGTCGAAGAGTTGAGCGGTACGTTTATCGCCTCGCTTGACATTGGTACGACCCCCAAAGATATGGAGTACCTTCACATGGAGACCCGCCACGTCGCGGGGCTGCCGAAGTCTTTGGGCGGAAGCGGTGATTCTGCTCCCTTTACGGCTAAGGGTGTTTATTATGGTATCAAAGCTTCCTTAAAAGAGCTTTATGGTAACGACAGCCTCGCAGGTCGGACAGTCGCTGTACAGGGGGCCGGCAACGTGGGTGAACAGCTGATCGCGTTACTGCGTGAGGAAAACGCCAAAGTATATGTCAGCGATATCGTGGAGGAGCGGATGATCGAGATAGCCAATAAATATAAAGCGGTAGCAGTTTCCAACAACAATATCTATGAATTAGATGTTGATGTATATGCACCGTGTGCGTTGGGGGGTACAGTCAACAAAGATACCATCTCCAAAATGCGTTGTCGCATCATTGCAGGGTCTGCAAATAACCAGTTGCGGGATGAACAGGAAGATGGACAGTTGTTGGTGGACAAAAAGATTTTGTATGCGCCTGATTACCTGATTAACGCAGGAGGATTGATCAGCTGCTATTCGGAAATCGCCGGTTACAGTGTCTCGCGCACTGCTGCGCTGACCGAGAACATATATGAAGCCACGCGCTCAGTACTGCGTAAATCAATGACCGAGAATGTGGCGTCTTTCCATGCGGCTAATCAGATCGCGGAATCGCGGATAGCCGATATGCGGAAAATTAAGTAATAGAACACAGAATATATTGGCATCACATCCAATCGTTCTTTTAAATAGCTATGTTGAATAGAAGACACCTACGGGTCAAAGTATTACAGACGCTTTATGCGTATCAATTATCCGAAGATAAGCAGGTCGGTAAATTTGAAAAAGCACTGCTTAAAAGCGTTGACCAGGTATATGAGATGTATATATGGACACTGAATCTTTTGGATGAAGTTTCTGACTACGTACGTATCGACGCGGAAGAGCGCGCTAACAAATACCTGCCATCAGCTGCCGATCTCTCACCCAATACCCGGCTGCTTAACAATACCTTTATCGACTTGCTGCGGCACAACGACCAGTATCTGGCAGAAGTGAAAAAGTATAAGGTGTCTTGGAGTTTCGATCCGGAAATTGTGCGAACGGTTTTTCTGCAACTGAAAGACAAAGAAGAGTATCGGGCCTACTTAACTCAAGAAGATCGCTCTATCGCCGGCGAGAAGGAAATCATTAAGGTCATCTTCAAGAAAATCATCCTTAAAAATCCCGCCATTGAGCAGGTCTTTGAGGAGAGGTTTATCAATTGGCCCGTAGATAAAGAGGTACTGCAAGCCATGATAGCCAAAACCTTCAAAAATTTCACGGGTGAAAACCCCAATCAGAACCAACTGGCCGAGCTGACCCCCAATTGGACGGAAGACCGCCAGTTTATTACCGATCTGTTGGTCAATTCCATTCGGTATGCGGAAGAATACCAGCAATTGATCAGTGCAAAAACCAAAAACTGGGAATCAGATCGAATTGCATTATTGGATAACTTGTTAATGCGGATGGCGATCTGTGAACTGATCAATTTTCCAACCATACCCGTAAAGGTAACCATCAACGAATATATCGAAATCTCGAAAGTATTCAGCACAGCCAAGAGCAACACCTTTATCAATGGAATTCTGGATAAAATTCTCGGTGAGTTGCAAACGGTAGGCCGGATCCGTAAACATGGGAGAGGACTTGTACAATAGACATATAGTTGTAAATATCAATAAGCGTGTTATGAAGTGGATATTTTTAGTTTTTGCCGGACTCATGGTCATTGTGTCCTGCAATAATCAAAGCAACCAGGAACAAAAAGCAGCCGAAATCCCGTTGGAACAACAGGGGAAACAGCCCGTCGGGCAAACCATCATACCGGGTGCAGATTCATCGGGTGCGGTAATGGAAGTAAAAAGTGATTCATATGACTTTGGAGAAATCAAAGAGGGAGAAAAAGTTGAACATGAATTTACCTTTACGAATACCGGTGATGAACCGTTGATTATTTCGCAAGTGCAAGCATCCTGTGGATGTACTACACCAGAATACTCGAAAAATCCGATAGCGCCGGGCGAGGCGGGTAAAGTGAAGGTTGTGTTCAACAGTGCCGGGCAATCGGGAAAACAGCATAAGGTTATCACGGTCACATCCAATGCAGCTAGTCCGAATACGCTTTTGCATCTAAGGGGAGAGGTGAAGAAGTAAACCAGTGAGCATGGGAACCGGTGAGCAAGGGAACCAGTGAGTAAGTGTGAGAAGCTGGTAAAGGAAGTTACGTAAACAGCGGTAACGGTCGGTGGCTGATAGCCGATCGACAGCAATAGTAAAAACAAGAAAAACAAATAACGACTAACAATGATTACATCAACAATTTTTTTACAAGCTGGCGGGTCTGGCGCGGCGGGCGGAATCATGGGCTTTTTGCCGATGATCCTGATTATCGTGGTCTTTTATTTCTTCATGATCAGACCGCAGATGAAAAAGGCGAAAGATCATAAAAAATATATTGAGGAACTGAAAGTAAATGATCGGGTGGTGACGACTGCGGGAATACATGGTCGCATTGTGGAGATCTCTGAAACGACTTTCCTGGTGGATGTTGGAGGTGGAGTGAAAATCCGCTTCGATAAATCGGCCATTGCGCTGGACGCTTCCAAAGCGTTAAACGCCGCACCGAAAGCCTGATCGGCGCGTTTGCTTATACCCCTCACTTTTGCTAAGTTTGCGTAGATGCCGGTACCGAATTTAAATAAGACCCAGCGGCGCAAACTTAGCATTTTTATAAAATGCATTGTCTTTTCATTTCTGGCCTGGGCGCTTTTTGCGGTGTCCAATAATTACGTTTTTACGGTGAAATCCGGAGTTCAATATGTCAACATACCGGATAACCGCGCATTTCATCCGCTGCAGTCGGATACGGTGAACGTACAATTGGAAGCCACTGGATGGCAGCTGCTGTTTTCAACGCTGCGGTCGGTACGGCCTACCATTCAGGTTGATCTCAGCGGATTGCAAAGCCGCAACTGGATCGTGCTTAGCAACCAGATAGGCTTTATCAACCGGCAGTTTCCCGAAAATCAGCGGGTCATGTCGGTAACTCCCGATACCCTGTATTTTGATTTTTCCAAACAAACCGAGCGTAAAGTGCCGGTGAAGGCCCTGTATAATCTGCAATTCAGCAAGCAATACGACGTGATTGACAAATTGCGTATTTCACCCGAATACGTTACCATTACCGGCCCGCTTGAAGACGTCGTGCAGATCGAACGCTGGGAAACGGATACCATACGGTATACGAACGTCAACAGCAATGTTCATACGGTCGTCGACCTGAAGCAAAACCAGCGCGCCAATATCAATGTATATCCCACATCGGTAGAAGTGGACATCCCTGTTGGGGAGGTCACTGAAAAGATTCTCGAGGTACCGTTGAAAGCCGAGAATGCCAAGCAGTTCAGTTCGGTGAAGTTATTGCCCGGGAAAGTCAAGCTTACGGTAATCGTCTCGTTGCGAGATTTCACGAAAGTCACGGCAAACACGTTTGAAGCCGTGGTAAATATGGACGATTGGATAGAAAATGATGTGCGCAGTTTGCCGGTTATCATTACGCAGATGCCTGATTTTTGCAAACTGGTAAAAATCGAACCGCAGAATGTCGACTTTTTTGTGAGAAAATGAAAACGCAGTTAAAGATCGGAGTGACGGGGGGAATCGGCAGCGGTAAGTCTGTCGTATGCCGGATTTTCAATGTGCTGGGAATACCGGTTTTTGACGCCGATGCGGAGGCGAAGCGGCTGATGACCGTCGATTCAGCGTTGGCGGATGCGATCCGGACCGAGTTTGGCAAAGAAGCTTATCACTCCGATGGAACGTTAAATCGGCCCTATATGGCCGCTCAGGTGTTCAGCGATGATGAGCGGTTACGAATACTGAATGCATTGGTACATCCGGTGGTCATTCGCGCAGGGGAGGAGTGGGCCGCGAGACAGGAAGCACCCTATACCATCAAGGAGGCCGCATTGTTGTTTGAAAGTGGGTCGTTCACGTTGAATCACTATACGATATTGGTATCGGCCCCGGTCCAGCTGCGAATCGAGCGGGTGATGAAACGCGACGGCATAACGGCCGAACAGGTAGCCGCGAGGATGGAGCGGCAGTGGCCGGAAGAGAGAAAGAGGCAACAGGCCGATTTTGTGATCATTAACGACGGTATACAAGCCCTCATTCCCCAGGTGTTGGCGCTCGATAAACAGTTCCGCTCAGGCCAAATCTAATGGAGAATATATTGCCGGATTTCCTGGTCAAGCGGCAGGAAGGTTACTATTGCAGATATGGCGATTTTTTTGTTGATCCGTTGCTGCCTGTGCAGCGGGCGGTCGTATCCCATGCCCATGCCGATCATGCCAGTCCCGGGCACGAGCAAATCTGCTGCACCCCGCCCACGGCGGCGTTCATGCAATACCGGTACAGCCGTCAGCCGCGTCATAGCTTTCGTGAGTTTTCCTATCATCAGCCTTTTACCGTCGGTGACGTCCGGTTGTTCTTTATTCCAGCAGGGCACATGTTGGGTTCGGCACAGGTCGTGATGGAGTATAAAGGAGTACGGTATCTATTTACGGGCGACTATAAGTTGCAGGACGACGACACCTGTGAACCACTGGAAGTGGTGCAAGCGGACGTGCTCATTACCGAAAGCACATTTGCAGATCCGCAAATTATACACCCCGACCCGGTAACCGAAATCGGTAAAATAAACGATAAGCCCCATCACATCCTATTGGGCGCTTATGCGCTGGGCAAAGCGCAGCGGTTGACCTCTTTGATCAACCGGTATTGTCCCGACAGGAGGGTATTGGTACATCATGGAATTCTACCCCTGCACCGCCTGTATGCATCGTTGGGAATTTCGCAGCTGAAGTACGAGCCTTATAATCGGCGGGAGATGAAAACCACTGCGGCGCATCACATATACCTTGTTCCGCCGATGACTTTCAGCAGCTATTACCGAGCGACCAACGTGATCCGGGTATTTGCTTCCGGTTGGAAACATTTACAGCGATCCAATGATATGGATCTCTATATTTCGGATCATGTGGATTGGAACGACATCCTGACCTACGTGGTGCGGGTAAATCCGCGGGAAATCTGGACCGTACATGGCGACGGCACGCATTTGAGGGAGCACTTTTCCGGCCACATATCCGTTAGGGAACTCAATGGCGCTTGAGTCGATCAGGATAGATTCCCGATTTGCGGATCCGTAAACCCGATTTTCCCCGTTTCTACCTTACCTGCATAGCGCCAAAAGGCATCCGGTATCGTCTCCACCGTAACCGTCAAGTCGTACCAACTATGACTAGGGGAGAGTTTGAGGATTGTCATTTCGGTGGCCCCGGCAGCCAAAGGCAGGATGCGGTTTGGCATCCCATATGCCTGATCTTTGATATGTGCGCGCAACGGGGCTTGACTGTTATTTTTCAATGAAAGGCATACGTTGCCCGTAGGTTGTCCATCGGCCGTTTCGTAGCGCAATTGAACGGAAAATTCCGTGGCGTCGCGACCGCTGAAGTGCCGGAAAAACCCATTTGGGCCATTGACCCGGATATCGTAACCGCTGTTGCCGATTTCAAATTCATCCGAGAGCTCGTCACCGGCAGCTACTGCGTAAGAGCGGATACGGCCTGCCTCATACACCGTGAAAGGTGCGCCCGCACTCTTTTTGCCAAAAAAGGTGTTTCCTGCTGTCAGTTTCAGCGTTAGCCTATGGTTTCCTGACAGGTCGGCGTACAGCTCATACGGCAGGGGCGGGGCGGGCTTTATGCCCGGTTCCTGCCTGGGCATATCCGGCAAATTCCATGGGCGTACAAGGGCCTTTGCCATATCGTCCGATCCTAGCTCGCGAAAATCCCGTGGACGGTCTCTAAATTGCGCTTGGTGAATGGCCTCCAAATACGGGTCCCGTTGGATGAACGGCAGGTTTCTGTCAAGGTCTGCTTCACCGGCCGGTACGAAGGCTGCGGTCAGGTCTCCGCAGATTGTGCGTCTCCAAGCGCTGATGTTATCCTCCCGGATATTTGTGTCGAACTTTTGGTTCAGAAACGTTTCCAGGAATTGTAAAGTCGACGTATGGTCGTATACTTGCGAACAGACATTTCCGCCCCTTGTCCAAGGCGAGGCAATGATCAGGGGTACGCGGTATCCCAGACCGATGGCGGCTCCCCGCGCATCCTTTGGCTTTTTTCCTTCGGCCAACTCCTGTTCAAGCGACGTGTATTCGATACGTGGATCGATGCCTTCGGAACATTTGCCGCTGTTCTTTTTGCCCGGATCCGGCGGTACGAAAGGAGGGATATGGTCAAAGTAACCGTCGTTCTCATCGTACGTCATAATTAAGATGGTTTTCCGCCATACATCCGGATTTTTGGTCAGCGTATCCATAATCTCCGATAGGTACCAGGAGCCGTACCAGGGAGCTGTAGGATGGTCCGAATATTTTTCTGCAGGCACCATCCAGGATACCGTCGGTAGCGTGCCAGCTTCCACATCTTTCCGGAAGGCATGCAATATATCCCCCTTGGGTACGGTTAGTTCGTGAACCTTACCGGCCTGGTCCGTGTAGGATAGCATCTCCAGACGGTGGAAATCGGGATCTTCGCGGTTGGTCGTGAATGCCCGGCGGAATAAGCTCTTCTCCGTTTCACTCAGTTTATCAAAATTTTCAGCCGCCCACTGATTGGCCTCACGCTGCGCTTTTTCGAGAACCTCCTCTTTTTTTTCCAGCGCGTTTTTGGCCTTGCTGTAGGCTGCGCTTCCCGGCTCCTCGTTCTGCAATTTTTGCCGTAGCTCATGTATTTCTTCCGGAAGTTCGCGCAGTTGGCGTTGAAGGCCGGGCAGGTATCGCGATGTAAAGCGCGCGTGATAGCGCTCAAACAGCTCCAGCGGATTGCAGCCGAAATTGGCTAGCCACGACCGTTCCTCACCCACAAAGCCACCGCCACAGGTTACGTCATTCTGGTATACCTTCCAGCTGACACCGGCCTCTTCGAGGCGTTCCGGAAATGTCTTCCAGCGTCCCTCTCCCAGGGGAAGGTCGTTGCGCATCCAAGCTTTACTGGTGTGCGTAGGGGCCTCCCGTACGGTACCTGTCCAGAAGAACATGCGGTTCGGCCAGGTGCTGGTCATGCCCGAGCAGAAGTTTTGGTCGCATACCGTAAAGGCATCTGCCAAGGCATAGTTAAAAGGAATGTCCTGCCGGTTGTAATACCCCATGGTGAGCGGGATGTTATCGTCGGCACGCCCGCGTTTCTTTGCTTCGATCCAGTTATCGTGCCATCCGCTGTTGTAGGCGTCTACCTGGCTGGCTCTGGAGTGCGGCACGGCCCCCATCCACGTAGCTTTCGTTTCTTTAAGATTCAGACGGAAAGGCGCATACGTGTGTCCTTCGCGGTCCGATTGAAACCATACCGGGTTACCATTGGGCAAGGATACGTAACGGGGATCGTTAAAGCCCCGAACGCCGCTTAATGTCCCTAAACTGTGGTCAAAGGATCGGTTTTCCTGCATCAGAATGACAACATGTTCCGCATCCAGAAACGTGCTTCCAGGGGTCGGCTGGATGGCCAACGCCCGTTGAATAGCCGGCGGAAGGTTGTTTGCCAAGCCGGTCGCTCCGGCGAGGATCGTGAGTTTTTTCAGAAATTCTCTCCGGTTTTCCATGGTAATCCTAAGCTATCTGCCCAACCATAGAAATGCCAATGCGGCAAGGGAGGCTCCCAATAAGGGACCGATTACGGGAACCCAGGCGTACCCCAGATCAAAAGGCGCCTTGTTGTTAATCGGCAGCAATGCATGCACGATGCGTGGCCCCAGGTCGCGGGCCGGATTGATCGCGTAGCCCGTGGTACCTCCCAGGGCTAAGCCGATTACCCAGACGACAAAGGCTACCGGAATGGCCCCCAAAGATCCTAAACCAATCGGAATGGCCGCGTCCGACGTATTGTTGAGCGTGGCGTCGGTGAAATAGAAAACGGCGAACAGCAGCACAAATGTACCCACTACCTCGCTGATCAGATTCACGGGGAGATTCCGGATCGCCGGTGCGGTGCAGAAGACGGCCTGTTTTGCGCCGGAATCTGCCGTGGCTTTGAAGTGGTCTTTGTAAATCAACCACACCAGGAAGGCACCGCTCATCGCACCGATGAACTGCGCCAGGATGTAGGAAGCTACTTCACCCGGCCCTAGATTACCCGCAATCCACATGGCCAGGGTAACCGCCGGATTCAGGTGGGCACCGCTGTAGGGACCGGCGATCACCACCCCTACAAATACGCCCAGCGCCCAAGCCGTGGTGATCACAATCCAGCCACTGTTGTTCCCCTTGGTCCCGGTTAGAACCACGTTGGCCACGACGCCGCCGCCGAGCAAGATGAGAAATCCGGTTCCGATAATTTCTGCTATAAATGGAGTCATAATGGGTTGTTGTTTGGTTCCTTCTTCACTTAAAGTGTTTTGCGGTTTCCACCGCGGCGTGCCAACGTTCCAAAGAGGTAGCCGCATCAAAGTCCCCATCCGGCGCAAACGTTTTATCAATCTGCCATTGGCTTTGGATGTCGTCAGTACTTTTCCACAGTCCGACAGCAAGGCCTGCTAAATAAGCGGCTCCTATGGCGGTGGTTTCCGTAATTTGGGGCCGGACCACGCTTGCCTGCAGGATGTCGGCCTGGAATTGAAGCAGTAAGTTATTTGCGGTTGCTCCACCGTCTACACGGAGTTCCTTGATCTCCGCATTGGCGTCGGCCTCCATCGCACGCAGGATGTCTACGGTTTGGAAGGCGATGCCCTCCAATGCCGCACGCGCGATGTGCGAGGCGTTGCTGCCCCGGGTGAGCCCTACGATGGTGCCCCTGGCGTAAGGATCCCAATGTGGTGCACCGAGGCCGGCAAATGCCGGTACCAGGTAAACACCGTCCGTATCTTTGACTTTCGAGGCCAGCTCTTCGACATCTGCCGAATTCCGGATGATGCCCAGTCCATCCCGCAGCCATTGCACGATAGCGCCGCCGATAAAGATGCTGCCCTCAAGGGCATAGCTTACCTGATCACCTAGTTTCCATGCGATGGTAGTAACCAAATTGTTGTCAGACAATACGGGTTTATTCCCAATGTTCATCAGCATAAAGCATCCGGTGCCATAGGTGTTTTTTACCATTCCGATTTTTGTGCAAAGTTGACCGAAGAGTGCAGCTTGCTGGTCGCCGGCAATGCCCGCAATGGGAATTTTGGCGGCCAGAATATTGGCTGCGGTTTCGCCATAGATTTCAGATGAACTCCGTACTTCCGGCAGCATACTTTTGGGTACGTCAAACACTGTCAGGAGTTCGTCGTCCCATGCCAGAGTATGGATGTTATAGAGCATGGTTCGGGAGGCGTTGGACACGTCAGTGAGGTGCTTTTGGCCGCCGGTGAGGTTCCAGACCAACCAGCTGTCTACCGTTCCGAAAGCTAGTTCTCCCTTTTCCGCTTTTTCGCGGGCTCCTGCTACGTTATTGAGTATCCAGTTGATTTTGCTGGCTGAAAAATAAGCATCGATGAGCAGTCCGGTTTTCTGACGGATGGTATCGCTGTGTCCCTTGTCTTTGAGCTCGTCACAGTATGACGCGGTACGCCGGTCTTGCCATACGACGGCCGGACAAATGGGGCGGCCGCTGGCGCGGTCCCACACCACGGCCGTTTCCCGCTGGTTGGTGATTCCGATGGCGGCAATGGACGAAGCCTTCAAGCCCGCCTTTGCCACAGCTTCCGTGGCAACGGAAAGCTGGCTGGACCATATTTCCTGTGCATCATGCTCCACCCAACCCGATTGCGGGTAGTATTGTTTGAATTCTTTCTGGGCAACGGCCACTATGCTGCCCTCCTTATCGAAAATAATGGCACGGGAACTGGTGGTTCCCTGGTCTAACGCTAAAATATATTGACTCATAATTTAAATTTGCCGATGTGGGATTTGTCTTTGTCAAAGCTAAAAAATGTTTGATTCAAAACAAATTGAATTAGAAAGAAACTCCGATAATGGTGGTTTGTTGTTAAATGAAATCAAATGAAAGTATCTTGGACCTAGGGCTTTGTCCTAATGTGCCACAACGATGGCTTGTAAGCATCGCGACGGCTCCTTGCCCGGGCTAATCGCGGCTCGGGCAAGGAACATGCGTCACTGCATCACTTCAATACGGTTACCAGAATATCATCCAAAAATATACGGTTTTTGTTAATTGGCGCCCCGGACTCCGGACGCAGGTCGTAGTCACCACCCAAAAACCAAATCTGAGTTTCAGCAGTGGCGCCAGTAATCGTAAAAGACCGCGTCGTTTCGGGAGCTTTCCAAATCTCCGTGCAGTTGGGATCCAAGGTGTAATTTGGCCAATTGTCAATGGAAAACTCACTTACATCGACGGTACCGGGACCGGTAACGCCTACTTTGAGGACGGAACCATCTCTTGCTCCTCCGGCGGTTTCGTAAGGCACAGCCTTGAAGGATACCCGCAGATTCTGGGTGCCTTGCACTTCAGACAGTTTTGGGCTGAGTATGTCCGATCCATAGTTTGTTTTTCCGAGTTTGACAAAGCCCTGACGGGCGTATGTAGACGGAATGCCATCGGCAGACGGATTGCGCCAGCCCCAGCCCCTCGCTAATTCCGCGGTGCTCCAATTATCGATTCGGGTTTCCCCGGAGGTCGTATAAAAAATGGCACTTCCATACGTCAGCCAGTTAAAATCTTCATAGAGTACTACCTCCATGCCTTCCTGAATGACTTCAAATACGCCGGGGATTTGTTCGCCGTCTAGATAGAAGACTAAACCCGCCGTACGCGATTCAGGCGTAGTATTGATATCGACATTCACCGTCACACCCGTATCAAAACGCCCCTCCATCGGTTCGATGCTCAGCCAATCTGTCCCTTCAGGTATTTCGATTTTCCACTCGCCAGTAGAACGGACCACATATCGGCCGTGAAGCCCACCTTCCGGAGCTTCTAAACCGGGAAGTCCATCCAGGTGTACATAGGCATCATCACCTCCGCCCGACTCATCACGCGCCTCTTGCTCGATTTTCAACACGTTGTTCTGAATCTTGCCGTCCACGACAAACGTCAGGATCGATTGGCGTGGCTCCGGTGTCGTATTCCTGCCGACCGTAACCGTAAATGTTCCTTCTCCCTGCCCTTCGTTGGGGGCTATTTTTAACCACCTTTCGTCGGATAAGGGCTCAACCTTCCATATGCCCGCCGACTGAACTGTGAAGGTTTGGGATGATCCTTCCGATGTGACGGTCATGGCCGTCGGGTTATCCTTCAAGGCAAAATGGGTGCCTTGCTCATTTTCTTTCTTACAGGAAGAAAAAGCCACAAAAAAGCCCAGGCATACGGTTCTCCACAGCGTAGGCGAAGCCTTTTTAACGTTCGTGTGATGATTTGTCTTCATGATTTAATCCCCTTACTTGATTTGCAACTCCACCCGTTCTTGCATGACATTGGTAACACCGTCGATTGTATACTCGTATTTCAGGAGGAACACGTTGGTTCTTCTCCCAAAAGCTTCTTCGACCCTGAATATATTCGGATACTGGGGGTCGTTGTCCAATTGGACCACTTGTATGTCCTTATACGGTTTGATCTTCACCTTTTTGTCCTCATCCACCTCCAGTATGATGGACTTTTTTGCGATGGACTCCTCGGTCGATTCGAAGGTTTCGTTGCCCGCGATCATCCGGACACTGTTGTGGGTTAACGGAAAAAGTTGCTTGTTTGCCGCGCTTACCATGTCGTTGATCAATCCGGTCATGGTATAAACGGAATTATCCGCTTGCGAGGCGTAATCATTCTGGATGAGTACCTGATAAAGCATAGTGCTTTTCTTCGGGTTCAATTCGACTCCGGAGACGTCGGTAGCTCGTAGTCCGATAAAATAGCTCGAATCCGGTGATAGGCCCTCCGGGCGCAATTTGATCGAGGTTCGCCCCGTGCGTTCGCCCGCGTTGATCTGGATATTGTAATCTGCAATTTCATACTTATCTGCTGGTAATAGCTTTGCATACAACGTTTCGTCCGCATCGTAAAGTGACCAATTATAAGCAGCCAGCGGTTCGGGGTCTTCCTCCAACCGGATAACCAAGTTTTTATCCGGAGCATGCGTACCTCCGGTAGAAGCTGCGATATATCCGATAATTTCTTCTTCACCCGTCAGGTGAACGACTTCCTGAAACGTATTGTGGTAGTCGCTACTGATCAACGCGACTTCATTTTTATACATCTCTTTTTCGAAAACTGCATCGTCGTTGCAGGATGCAAACACTGTAGTCAGTGCAAGCATAGCGATATAACTTCCTTTCATTTTTTTCTTTTATCGTTTTACCCTAGTTATAGCCCGGATTCTGATCAAGAGAAGGCAATCTCCTCAACTCGGCGCGTGGTATCGGCACCCAAACGAATTTCTTGTCGACTATCCGCGTAAGGAACGATGAAGTGCCTGGGGTGGTGCGTCTGTAATATGTCTCCCGTGTTGCGCCATCTGGGTTCATGCCCCGCAAGGGCTCCCGTTCGGTTTCTTCATAAATACCCCATCTGCGTACGTCATAAAAGCGACGGTTCTCCCATAGGAACTCAACCATGCGTTCGCGTTCGATTTGTTGCTGAACGACCGTTGCGTTAGCAAGCTGGCTGTCGGATAATCCGGGCAGCCCCGCACGATAGCGCACCAGGTTGAAGGCACTTTTGATCGCTTCGGCATCCCGGCTAACGGTGAACTGCTCGTTACCGAGTTGCACGGTGTGGGTGCCTGTCAGATTGTTCACGGCTTCCGCGTACGATAGCAGGATTTCTGCATACCGGATGATGGGATATGCCTTGGGGATATGCCGCGCACCTGTGCCATTGAAGGCATCATACGGGTGGTTGAATTTCTTGATCACATATCCGGTAATCGGATAATTGGGAGAGGCAGCGCTAACACCGCCCCGGCCATCTACATCCTGGTAGTAGTACTTTGCGGTATGGGTATTGATCGTTGTACTGGACAAGGCCTGCCACACGGCTTCGTTAAACCCGATGGATGCATAGAACCGCATCTCGCGGTTGGCATACATTTTAAATACCCCGGCATTGAGCGGATACCCCGAGAAAAACTTTGCCTGTTCGGTAAAGAGGTCATTGAAAGTTCCACCAGAAGGAAGATCCGCTTCTGTTTCAAAATAAGTGTCGCCACGAGCTTCTTCTTTGGTGCGCCCATCCTCCATCAGGTAGGCATCCACCACTTTCTGGGTCACGGAGAAACGCCCCCAGCCACCCAACGACGGCGGCATCGAGCCTCTGCTGATAAATTCTGCGATGTATCCGGTGTTTCTACCCCAAATCAATTCCGGATTGATGGCGGCCACTGCCTCGCCGGTAAAGATATCCGAGTAGGACCTGAACGCATCGATACCGGAGGCTCCGTTGGGATAGGTGTTATAGAAATTGGGATCCGAGGTGACGCCTGCGGGGAGCGAAGGTGTCCGGTCATCTGCAGCCACCGCATAGAGCCGGTACGACCCCATATCCATCACCCGCTTGGCGGCTGCCGCTGCTACTGCCCAACGGCGTTCGTCGTACTGCTGGGATACATAGTGCACACCATCCGTGGACCGCGTCCAGTTGCCATAATAGGAACTGGCGACCGCACCGCCGTTAAACAGCGGACTGGCGTGTATTAACCGCAGCCGGGCGATCAGCGCGAGCGCCGCACCTCTGGTGGGACGTCCGAATTCCAGAATATTGGTTTCTCTCGGAAGCAACTGGGCAGCCTTTTCAAACTCGTCGCACGTATAGTCCATCGTTTCGTCGTATGTCGCCCGTGGACGGTCGTAATATTCCAGGGATTCGTTGGTATTCACCACTTCGTCGCCAAGCAAAATTGCAGGGCCGTAATCAACCAGGATGTTATAGTAGGCATAGGCGCGGATGAAGCGTGTGTATCCTTCGATCCGAATCCGGTCCACATTGGTCATGTCTCTGGGACGCTCGAGATTTTGCAGGATCAGGTTACATTTCCGGATGATTTTGTAGTACCGACCCCATTGATTGAGGTTACCGGCGGGACCGCCCCCGGATCCGTAAAAATCGGGCGTGATATTCCCAGTGACAAAATCCATTCCGTAGTACACATTGGCAGATCCGCCCCCGGTAAGTCCGTTGAATCCCTCGTCGGTAGCCATGGGACCCGGTGTATAACCGAATCGGATGGTGTTTGATTCATCCGGAAACATCGCCGCCGCGCCCCACATGTAGGCTTCCATATACCGGGTATTGGCAAATGCCGAATCGATGTTAAATTCATCGTCGAAATAATCGTCGATATTCAGGTAGTCCTTACAGGACGTCGCCACAGCAACCAGCTGGATGATGATGGCTGCTTTCGCAATTCGTTGTATGATGATTGACTTTCTCATGTCATTGATGTCTGTAGCCTTAAAAATTGATGTATACCTGTGCCGAATACGTAGTCGGAATCGGGTACTTACGACCGTTCCATGCGGCTTGTTCCGGATCAAAGATTTTTACTTGATCCCATATGTAGAGGTTGTTGCCCACAAACTGCAGGTCCATCGAAGAAACGCCGAACTTTTTCAGGAACGCCGGATTTATGTGATAATTCACGGTAATTTCCTGCAGCCGGAGGTAGCGAGCATCACCTTGCCAGAAGGTGGACAACTGGCTGTTGTTGCTATTATTGCCATATTGGAGGCGCGGAAAGCGGGCGTTGGGGTTTTCAGCCAATGAAAGGTCTATGCCCTGCTGTAAGGCGTATTCCCGCGGTATCCATCGGTTTCTGGGGTCAGCGGCCAAGGTAAGTACATTGCCTTCCGTGCCTTGGAAGAAGGGCATATAGCCCATCCCGTTTGTGATCGTTCGCTTCCGGCCTTCCCAGCTATACCAATCATCGTCAATTCGCTCTTCCATGGACTGTCCCACATAGAAAAATGAAGTTTTTCCCGTCCCTTTGAATAGAATACCCAACGTCAGGTTCTTGTAGCGGAACTCGCCCCCGAAACCGTACATCGTCAGCGGATAATTGCTGTGCGTCAACGGCACCTTATCCAAGTCATTGATTACGCCGTCGCCGTTTACATCCTTATACTTGATATCACCGGGCATGACCGTTCCAAACGTCTGTCTGGGACTGTATTTGATGTCGTCTTCGTCTTTAAAAAGCCCAATCGCTTGGAAACCGCGGAGGGATTTGTGTGGGTAACCATTAAATTCGAGATAGGGATACTCCAAATAGGCCTGCTCCCAGTTCTGTACCACATTTTTGGAATAGGTGAAATTGCCGCGCACGGTGAAGCCGAAGTTGGGGGAAACCTGTGCTGTGTAGCTGATGTTTCCATCGGCTCCAGAGCTTTTCATCCGGCCCACATTGGCAAAGGGGTTGGATATGACCCCTACATATTCAGGTACCTGTACCCGCTGCTGAAAAATTCCGTTGCGCTGATCTTCGAAAAAATCAACGACAAACTCGATTTTGTCGTCCAACAGTCTACCTTCGATCCCCAGATTGGACTTAACTGCTCGCTCCCAGGCGAGGTTATCCGCCCCAATCCGGGTTTCGTTGATCGTTTCGATGTCGGGAATACCCCATACATTGCCCGAACCTTGATCCGCTTTCGTCAGGTAAGGGAAACGGATATCCGTAATGCGATCATTCCCCACGGTACCATACGACGCCCTGATCTTGAAGTAGTCGAGCCAGGGCATCTTCTCCTGCACGAATTGGTAGCCCGTAGGCACCCAACCTAAGGCGATGGAGGGGAAAAAACCATATTGCCTGCCCGGCTGGAAGTTTTCGGACCCGGTATACCCAAAGTTGATATCCAACAGGTAGGTGTCCCGGAAGCCATAGGTAAACCGGCTGGATACCCCTTGATAGCGCAGCGGGATGGCGGATAGGTTATTCGTCGCATCTTTCGTATCTTTTGCATCGCTGATGTAATAATAGATCAACGCGGATGCCCGGTGGTCTTCACCAAACTGTTGATCGTAATTGATGGCCGACTCAAGGAAATATTTGCGGTATTCGCGCGTCATTTGGTCGTAAGAAGCCGATCGCTCCTGCACCCGTTCCATCATGATGAGCGACCCGTCGTAGTTCCGACCGGTAGCTTCATAGAGGGCAGGCTGCACCCACCTTCGCTCCTTAAAGTAACTATTGATATCATAAGCGCCCTGAATGCGGAATTTGAGCCCATCCAATACGCTGGAGAGATTTTGATTCAGCGCGAGAGTTGCTTTGCCCTTAAACAACTGGTCGGAGGCTTTGCCTGTACGGTTGATCATAACATAGGGCGATGACCGGTCTCCGGTACCCCGGCCGGGTAACAGGCCATTGGAATACTGAATGGGGATTGTCACCGGCGTGAGTCGCGATTGGGTGCCCCAGATATAATCGGTATTTGCCACGCCCGGCTGATCCAGCCGGGATAGGAAACCATCCGATCCCAGGAAAACCTCCGTGGTTTTCGTTAGGTTGAGATTTAGGTTGATCCGGTAATTATAAGTGTTGTACCCAACATTCGAACTATACACGCTGTTTCTGTCGACTTTGTAGGCGGCAGTTTCCGAGTTGCCACCCAGGCTCAGGAAATAGCGGGCCACCTCGCTACCTCCACGACCACTTACATAGTAACTTTGGCGCCAAAAGTTGTTTCTGAGAATCTCGTCCTGCCAGTTCACATCCGGATACATGTCCGGATCCAGTCCATCCCGGATGATCCCCAGCTCGGTTTCGTTGTAAAGCGGCGATTCTCCCCGGACGATGCTGGCTTCATTGGCCAATTGTGCATAGTCATACGCGCGCAGGTATTGCGGCAGGCGATTGAGCCGCGAAAGGGTTGTGTTGGCCCGTGCGGTAATCTGGATCCGATCTACGAGACCCCGCTTGGTGGTAACCAACACCACGCCATTGGCACCCCTCACACCATAAACCGCAGTGGCCGAGGCGTCTTTGAGGATGGAAAAGCTCTCGATATCTGCCGGATCCAGCGTGTTCAGGTCTCCTTCCAACCCATCGATCAGCACGAGGGCGCTGCTGTTAGCCCCGAATGTGCCGATACCCCGTACCCAGAATTCGGCAAGGTTCCGCCCGGGCTCTCCGCTGGTTTGCATGGAAATTACGCCCGCGGCCCGTCCGCCAAGCAGATTGGTAATGGATGGGGCAGGGCTCTGAAGCTCTTTGACATCGACCGTTGTGATGGCGCCGACCGAACTGATTTTCCGTTGTGAAGTTCCGAGGCCGACCACAACGACTTCATCCAGGGCCTCACTTTTGTTGGTGAGCGCGATGGACAGATTAGTGGTCGATTCGACGGCGACATGTTCTACGGGTTCATAACCGACGTACGTAAACACGAGTCGGTCGCCGTAGACCACATTTATACTAAACTTTCCATCGGCGTTGGTTGATGTTCCCGTGGTCGCTTTGTCCTTGATATATATCGATACACTGGATAGCGGTTCGCCGGCTTCATTGACGACCGTACCGGCAATCGTTAACGCTTCCCCTTGCTGTGCAAATGCCGTTGTAAACAATAAGTACAGCGATAGTGTGCACAAAATGTGAATAATTTTCATTGGTTAAGTGGTTTGATTATTCGATTACTAATTTGCGGATACGGGCATTACCCCAATCGGCGATGTAAATATCTCCTTGTTCATTGACAGCCACCCCCCAAGGACTGTTGAATAGGGATTCGACCGGCCCCCCGTCCCGGTAACCGGAAACACCCGGTTGCCCGGCTACCGTAGTGACGACGCCATCGGCAGATAGCATGCGGATACAATGATTACCATAGTCCGCAATGAACATGTTTCCGTCGTTGTCAAACTTGATATCTTTCGGTAAATTGAATATGGCTTCTTCAACCGGACCGTCACGGAAGCCGCTACCACCCGGCGCATTGATTCGTTTGAATCCGCCAGTTCCGTTCGGGTCACGAAGATCCAATACCATAATTCCCTGCCGGAATTCTACCGGGGTGGCATTGGAATGGAGGGTCATGTAGAGCTCCCAGGGCTTTGCCGGATTAATCGCCTGTCCGTATTGCGATCCGTACGGCCCTTGATGTACAATAGTTGCTTCATACGTTTCGGGGTGTATTTTGGCAACCTTGCCGTCACGGAACCGGGTATAGAGATACCCATCATACGGACAGAAAGTGACAAAATTATTATACCGGTCGGCCCATACGATGGAATTATATTCTGCTTCGGAGAATAACGCATTACGCTGACGGGGGTTCCAAGCCTCCCTTGGATCGAAGGAGAAAAATACTTCGGGAACGGATTCATGAGCAACGGTTACCACGCCCGTTGTACGGTCGACAGTTATGCCGTTGGAATACGGGTTGGGACTGGATGCGATTTGGTATAGAGCAGTCACTATATTTTGCTGCTCATTGATCCGTGCCACCCCGAATGAGCCACCATCCCGCCAGGACATAAACAAATTGCCCTCCGCATCCAGTTCAAGATACTTGCCGTATACCTGAGCCGTGGTGAGCGTTCCTTCCTCAAAGGCTGTTTGTCCATTCCCCGTGACGGTGGTTACCTGCGCCTGGGCGTTGTAGGTGAACGTATCTTCGTAAGTGGCAGATTGATCTCCGATTACGACCTTAATTACCGGATTGTCGCCGGGGAGGCGCGGTACGATGGCATAAATCCGGTTTCCGCTGGAGGAAACGACGGCTGCCGGGGTGTTGTTGAAATATACTTCAATTTTACTGGCGTCGGTGCCGAAATTGTCGCCATCCAATAAGACTTTGTCTTTTGCTCCTCCCTCATGTGGCGAGAAGGAGCTCAGTGTGATGGGTTCATTTGGGTTGTGTACTTTACGTTGAGCTTGCTCTTCGTTTTTGCAGGCAAACAAAAGAGACAACACACATAACATACACATAAGTGAAGGGTAGTGTTTCATGGCATAATTATTAGTTAAATTTCCAAAAGGCCTTAAGGCCGCAAGATTGAGAATCTATTGTTTGGTTTCTGTTAATAGCAGGTTACAATAACATGAAGCTTTTTTGTGTGGCTAAAAATACTGCTCAATCGAGCTGTATCCGAAATAAATCGAAGCATTGTGCGTACACCGTAGATTGCGGCGTTTACTGCGAAAATTGCGTTTCTTTCATAATTAACAAATGTTTAATGTAAATCAATTGGTTAGTTCGCATGAAAACCTGTTCGTTTTCCTCCCATGTTTCCATTACGTAAGCAAAAGTAATGAAATAAAAAAAAAACAAACAAAAGTAAAAGAAAATTAATGAAATTTTATTTATCGTTATTTTAGTTGAATTCGAATCGAAAGGGTGGTAAGCGCAATAAAATAAGAAGTGATATTGCGAAGATGCGGTTATTTTTTTAGTTGATAGGCCAGTGCGGTCTCGCGGAACTGAGTCAGCTGCGACGCAATCCAATCTCCGTCATTGCCCAGTTCCCCAGCCATTACTTCTGCAACTTTCGGTGCCATTTCAATGGCAGCTGTCACATCAAGGAATAGGATTCTCAATCGGCGGGCCAGTACATCTTCAACCGTACGCGCCATTTCGTGCCGGGTCGCCCAAATCACCTCTGCGACGAGGTGTTCAAAGTTTGAGTGGAGTTTTTCCTGCCAAGCCGGGTTTGTACGTGCCAGCTGCTGGATTTTTGGTGCATCGCTGCCATAAACCTCCCAGTGGCCGCTGGGCTGCTCATGGGTATGTCCATGGATTTTGAGAGAGGCCGTCTGGCAGGGTATGGGCTGAATCCCGCCAATTTCAAGTGCTTTGTTAACCGTATCCTCGGCCATTTTACGGTAGGTGGTCCATTTTCCGCCAGTGATGGTAATCAAGCCTGACGAACTGACGATCAGTTTATGGCTTCTTGATATTTCTTTGGTAGCGCCGCTTTCATTGGCCGGAGCCGCGAGCGGCCGAAGTCCGGCAAAAACACTTAATACGTCCTCTTTTTTGGGTGCTTTGGTGAGGTAGTTTGCTGCCGTTTCTAAAATAAAGTCAATTTCCTTGTCTGTAGGTTTGGGTTCAAGTGCATGATGGTCCACCGGTATGTCGGTGGTGCCAATAACCAGGTGGTTGTGCCAGGGTACACCGAAAAGTACACGCCCATCGCTGGTCTTTGGTATCATTAACGCTTCATTTCCTCCTATGAACGAGCGATCGATGACAATATGGGTGCCTTGGCTGGGTTTGACGATCGGTTTGTGGTTGCCGGTATCCATCGCCAAAATGTCGTCGACAAAGACGCCGGTCGCATTGACGACCATTTTGGCCTTCAGTTCATGGCTTGTACCGGTTTCCGCATCTATAAAACGGATACCGTTTATGCGCCCGTTCTCCGATTTCAATAAATTGGTAACGCGGCAGTAGTTGATGACTGCGGCGCCGAAAGCGGCAGCCGTCTGCGCCAGGTTTATGGCTAATCGGGAATCGTCAAATTGCCCGTCAAAATAGCGTACACCGCCTTTTAGTCGGTCCGGTTTCAGCAAAGGAAAGTTTTTTCGGACTTCCTCTTTTGATACGAAGGTTGAATTGCCGATACGCCGACTGCCGGCTAACCAATCGTATAGCTTAAGGCCAATTAGGTATTTCCATTTACTGAAAACGGAATAACAGGGGATCACAAAAGGTTGAGAATGGGCTAAATGTGGGGCGTTGGCAAATAAGATGCCGCGTTCCCGCAAGGCTTCGTGGACCAGTTTAACATCGCCCATGGCTAGGTAACGAACCCCGCCGTGGACCAGTTTCGTGCTGCGACTTGATGTGCCCTTCGCGAAATCATGCTGTTCTAACAAGATCGTTTTAAGCCCTCTTGCGGCACCATCGACAGCAATTCCTAATCCGGTAGCCCCGCCACCAATGATGGCTAAGTCATACTGTGGATTGCTGGAAACCTGTTTCAAGAATGAAATTCGATGGAATTGTTGGGGCTGCATAAAGCGTGTCTCTTATGACTGATTAATCGAAGCTTGTATTGTAATGCAAAAGTAAATGAAATTAAACATAATAAAAAGAAAATATCAAAAACTATTATTCGGCTGTACGCGGATTAAAATTTTCCAAAAATGACTACTTTCGCTTAATAAATATAAAAGCTATGAATAGCGTGGAACGCCACCAAGCCATACTGGATCAATTGAAAGAGAATGGATCTGTCAATGTACTGGAACTTTGCAAGCAGCTGAAAGTCTCGTCGGTTACCGTGAGAAAGGATTTAAAGTTATTGGAAGACCGGCAGCTGTTGTTTCGGACGCATGGGGGAGCGACGCTGATCAATCCCTATACCATCGATCGGACGGTCTTCGAAAAGGAGAAAATACAGACCTCGGAGAAAACTGCCATCGCCAAGGAAGCCGCATCGATGATTACAGCCAATGATTCCATCATTATTGCTTCAGGTACAACCGTTCAGGCGATGGCCCGCGAAATTCAACCCGTGGGTAATTTAACCGTGGTCACGTCGGCATTGAACGTGGCGGTTCAGCTGATCAAGCATCCGGATGTGGAAATTCTGCAACTGGGAGGAATTCTGCGTAAAAGTTCCACATCGGTAGCCGGACTGTATGCCGAGCAGATATTAGGCGATTTCTTTTGCAGTAAGCTTTTCCTGGGGGTAGACGGCATTGATTTGGAATTCGGGTTGACCACCACCAACGCACAAGAAGCACATCTGAACCGCAAAATGATGGAGGTTTCGCAAAAGGTGATCGTTCTGGCGGATTCCACAAAATTTGGCAGGCGGGGATTCGGCCGTATATGTGGAATCGATGAGGTGGATTACATCATTACCGATAGCGGCGTGTCTCCCCATACGGTAACCGCGTTGGAAAAACTGGGGGTGAAGGTCACCGTCGTTTAGTATAGATCCGCCCGAGGTTATACTGTAACGTAAACTGTTGCTGATTGTCCAAGGCTCCAGGCGTGAAATGGAAGCTCAGCGTAAACTTACCTTCCAGTCCTTTGTATTGCAGCGGTTTCCATCCGAGTTCCAGCCGATTATAAAAATTGGCGGTATAAAAGCGGTCTCCATAACCCACATCCAACCCTTCACCGGCATATAGGGTGTTTGCGATAAATATTTTGCGGTATTCGGCGTAAAGATCTCCTAGGAATCCCTTGGGGAACCGCCAGTCGTAAATGCTTCGCAACCGGTCGTAGCCAATGATCCCGCCTGCACTGATGTCCAGTGAATCAAGGAAGACGAAAGGGGATAAGTCCAAGCCAAGCTTCAGTGCCGTGGCGCCATTGTCGCGTACCGGCATCTCATTGACATCCGTATTGTTTTTCCGGCCTGCATCGTGCCATAACGTAATATGGTGTGCAAGATAGAGGGCGTTCAGGTTCACACGGCCCGAAATGCCTACCATGAACTGCTCTCGTTCCGTTTCGGTCTGTCGGCTTGTCCAATCGATCCATATCTGTTGATGAAAATGCCTGCCGCCATACCGCCATAGCATCCCTTCGATGTTCGGCCGGTAATAACTTAAGGTGTCATTCAGCAATGCCCGCGGGTATTCGTTAAGTAGATCCTTACGGGGAAACATCCCGATATAGAAATCGTGCCCGTCGTGTTTGTAATTATAATAGATCGTCGGGATAACCTGTTCCGCGGCGGTTCCCTTCGAGCCAAACTCGTGCAGGAAGTTCGCGCCGGCATGTAGGAAATGCATGCTGTCCAGCGAAAGGTTGATTTCCGGCGCGATGCGAACTCCCAGAATGGATTGTGAATACCGGCCCGATTTGGCGTATTCGCGGTTGTCTGCAAACCCATGAAAATTGACATTCCAGCCGAAATCCTGTGCATACGAGTGCGCACAGGTCAATAGCGTGAAGAAGGTGAGCGAAAGGCGTTTGAGGGTACGCATAGCGGTTAGTTATTTACAATGGTTATGGGTATTTTCTTACTGTTTCTCGATCCGGCAAAGGGTGTCGTCCGGATGGAAAAAATCAGCCGGTAGTCATCCGGGACCTCCGGCATACGAAGCGTGGTTGAAAGGGTTGCCGTTTCACCCGGGGGGATGCGGACATGGCGGTAGTCACCGGGAATTTCCGTGAAGTTCCCCTGGTCGTAAATCTGCTGCGTAAAGCCGTATTCGATGAAACACTTCCACTTTCCTGCATTCGAGAACGAGATCGTATCGGCATAGGGATTGTAAACCTCCAGGTCTACCCGCTGCAGGGTTCCGGCGCCGACCCGTTTTTCCATGTTCTTTACGGATATAGCGACCTTTTGATACGTCCGCACCGAATCGATGTAGGTGAGGTACAACCGTCCACGGTTCGTCTCAATCGAGTCCTGCTGGCTTGTTTCGTTATGGCGTTTGAACGAAGCAAAATACGCTTGCTGATTACGCAGGCTATCCTCAATGGGCCAATAATCGTACTGGGTTTTCCGGTAATAACGCGTGTTATAAGCAAATCCTTTTACCGTCTGATTAACGAAATTATAGTTCGAGATTTCTTGAAATCCGTTGTCCATGATAAGTCGTTCATCGCCGATCACGTCGTGGAGTTGCTTCGCAAAAGTTTCTTTGCCCCAAAACTGCTTCAGCCCCTTAATACGGGATAGGCCAGGCACCGGAAAAATCAGGATGATCCGGATTAGTACAATCAGTCCGATGTTGGCATAAAGTAGTCGCTTGAACCACACCGGAATCTGTGGTAGCCGGGCAAGGTATAGATACGCCAATATGAAAAACGGAATAAAGGCGAGCAATGTCCAATGAGCCTCGATACGGCTTTTGAACGAACTCAGGAAGAAAAACAGCAGGAACCCGAAGCAGTTGACTTTCAGTATGCGTAGGAAAACATCCGGCGTTTTTTGGCGGTATACGTAATAATATAAAAAAATGCCGGTCAGTGGCCCGACAATCAGCAACTGGCTGAGCAGGAAATCCGTAGTAAATGAAAATCGGTATTCCCTTGCCGTACGGTCAAACAAGTGGTATTCGATCGATGGGTAGCCGTTGCTGACCTGCCAAAGAATATGCGGTAAGAAAAGGACCGTCGCCAAGCCCGCTATAAGCCAGAAGCTCGGTCGCTTAAGCAATTTCCAATGAGCCACAATGGTAAACGCGAATACAAGGATCGCGTGGTATTTGCTGTAGAGCATACTCGCCGCGATCAAACCTAGAATCAAGGCATAATCGAGCCGATCGGCATCGAGATACTTGCGCAACACAAAGAAAAAAAGTACGGTAAAGAAAAAAAGCGGTGTATCCGGGGTCGTGATAAAGCTATATACATGCAAGATCAGCATACTACTGTATAGCAGGATAAATAGGGGAAGATTGTTGACGTAGGTTTTCGCTATCTTCCATAGAATATAAATGGCAGCAATATTAGACACCACGCTGAAAAACCGAACGCCAAGAGCACCGGGCATTAAGAAAGATCCCATTTTAATAAATAGCGCAACCATTGGGGGATGGTCATAATATCCCCAATCCAAAAACTGACTGAATACCCAATAATAGGTTTCATCATAATGCAGCTCGGAGAAAATAGACTGGATGAGGTTTACGGCTAACCAAATCAACAGGAAGTAAAAAAGCGTGCGTGTGGATCTATCTGACATAAAAGCGCGTAGGCTACATTAAGCTGAAAAGGTATATAAATAGTTTCCCAAAAAGTTCCAAATCGAGACAATGGCAATCGCAATAAGCTTCGATAGGTAGAAATTGAGCTTCATTTTGCCGTGCAGAAAAAACAGGACCAGGTTATTGATAAGCAGCCCTACCAGTGCGAATCCAAGAAATTTCGAAAATTCAAAAAGCATGCCCTGCTGCCCGGTGGTGTGGAATGTCCAATACTTATTCAACAGGTAGTTGCTTATGGTCGCCGTACAAAACCCCAGGGAATTGGCTACATACTTATGAAAACGGAATTTTTCCTTGCATAACCAGGTGATCCCGAAGTCTACCACGACACCCGATAGGCCAACGAGGCCAAATCGCAGAAATTTGGTGAGAAATTCAGAATCAATTACCATAGGGGCCAACTTTAGTTGGGCCAAACTTAGATAAACTTGTATATAAAAGCAAGTTTATCGCCTTTTCCCGGTATTTAAGGAAAAACAGGGAAATAACGCGATGGAGCAAAAAAAAGATGCCGAAGCAAACGCTTCGGCATCTTTTATCGCCTATCCCTAATATAGGACAGCTTAAACTTCCAGCAGCAACCGTGCAGGATCTTCCAGCAGTTGCTTCACCCGGACCAAAAAGCTCACCGATTCACGTCCGTCAATGATGCGATGGTCATAGGACAGGGCAATGTACATCATTGGCCGGATGACCACCTGTCCGTTTTCAGCAACAGGCCGCTCAATGATGTTGTGCATACCAAGGATGGCCGACTGGGGAGCATTGATGATCGGTGTAGACATCATCGAACCAAAAACCCCGCCATTCGTGATGGTAAATGTCCCACCGGTCATTTCCTCGATGGTCAATTTGTTGTCCCGGGCCTTCGTAGCCAATTCGACAACCGCTTTTTCAATCTCGTGAAGCGACAGGGAGTCGGTATTCCGGATGACCGGTACCACCAATCCTTTGGGCGCCGATACGGCGATTGAAATGTCTACGAAATCGCTGTAAACAATTTCCTCACCGTCGATGCGCGCATTGACGGCCGGCCATTCTTTCAGGGCCGTGCATACCGCTTTGGTGAAAAAGGACATAAAGCCCAGTCCCACACCGTGTTTTTCTTTGAATATTTCCTTGTACTTGGCACGTAAATCCATGATGGGCTTCATGTTCACCTCGTTAAACGTGGTAAGCATGGCCGTTTCATTCTTTACGGCGACCAAACGCTTAGCGATGGTTTTCCGCAGTGCCGAAAGTTTTTGCCTGCGTTCGTTGCGTGTGCCACCCGACGCCTCGGAAACGCTCGCAGCGGACTTAGCGGTTTCGGCAGGCTTCGCAGTTTCGGCAGGCTTTGCGTTGGATGCTTGGGCCTCAGCCTTTTCGGCGTCCTCCTTGGTGATGCGCCCGTCTTTGCCCGTGCCTTTTATACCGGCGGGGTCAATATCTTTTTCCCGGAGGATTTTAGCGGCGGCTGGAGAGGCCGTTCCTGCCGCATAGGTTTCACCTTTATCGGCTGCTTCCGTTACTTCCGGTTTGGCTTCCGGTTTCGGAGTCTCCGAAGCTTTTTCCGGCGCTGTTTTCGCGCTGTCTCCGCTTCCCGCCGGGGCATTGCCCTCCTCGATGGTGGCCACCAACGCGCCGATCTCGAGGGTGTCGCCTTCTTGGGCAACTATCCGCAGGATGCCAGCTTTTTCCGCGGGTAGTTCGAATGTGGCTTTATCCGATTCGAGCTCGGCAATGTTTTCGTCCATTTCCACATAGTCACCATCCTGTTTCAGCCACTGGGATAATGTTACTTCTGTGATAGACTCGCCTACGGTCGGTACTTTTATTTCTACGCTCATATAAGACTGTATTTAGCTATGCTGTCAATCCGCTTTAGCGGCAAGTTTTACATTGGATTTTACATTCTCCTTGACCTCAGGGCCGGCTTTATCTTCGAAAGCCCTGCCCACTACCGCAAGCTGCTGTGAAATGTGTTGCTTTGCGTATCCGGTAGCTGTACTGCTGCTTTCTTTCCGGGATATTACGTCGAGCACAATGTTTCGGTTTCTGAATTTCCGGCAGATATACGGCCAGGCGCCCATGTTTTCCGGTTCTTCCTGCACCCAGAGGAACTCCTTCGCATTTTTGTATTTGTTACGTATGGCGCGGAGACGATCCATAGGGGTGGGGTACAGTTGCTCAACCCGCACGATGGCCACGTCCTTGCGTTCATCGGCTTGCTGTTTTTCGAGCAGGTCGTAGTAAATCTTACCGGAGCAGAACAGCACCCGCTTCACGTCGGCCGACTTTACATAGCTGTCGTCTATCACTTCCTGGAACTGCGACCGGGTAGAGAATTCCGACAACGAACTGACAACTTTCGGATGCCGCAGCAGACTTTTCGGCGTAAAGACGATCAACGGCTTACGGAAATCCCGCTTGAGCTGGCGTCGCAATACGTGAAAGAAGTTTGCCGGGGTGGTGCAGTTGACAATCTGCATATTGTTTTCAGCGCATAATTCCAAAAAGCGCTCAATGCGCGCCGAGGAATGCTCAGGACCCTGACCTTCCAGTCCATGCGGCAACAACATAACCAAGGCGTTTGAGCGCCGCCATTTGGTTTCCGCACTGGAGATGTATTGGTCTACAATGATCTGCGCGCCGTTGTAAAAGTCGCCGAATTGTGCCTCCCATATCGTCAGCGACTGCGGATTTGCCAGCGCATAGCCGTATTCAAATCCCAGCACGCCATATTCGGAAAGGTGGGAATTGTAAATGTTGAATCGTTCGCCGCCGTTGATTTGCTGAAGGGGAATGTATTCCTCTTCGGAATCTTCCAGCGTAAGTACCGCATGGCGATGGGAGAACGTACCGCGTTCCACGTCCTGTCCGCTGATCCGGACCCTTGCGCCTTCATTCAAAAGGGTGGCATACGCCATGAGCTCGCCCATGGCCCAATCGAACGTTTTGGACTCCACCATTTTAGCGCGTTCGTCAAACAGGCGGGAAATTTTTCGGAAGAATTTCTTGTCGTTTGGTAACGTAGTGATTTCCTGGGCAAGCGCCAAAAACGTTTTTTCGGAAACTCCCGTTTTTGCAGGCACAAAAATGTCTTCGTACTTTGCTTTACGCAAGCCTTTCCAGGCCCCCGAATACATCGGATTGTCCTGAGTGAGGTTTTCATCTTCTTTGGACTCATCAAGCCGCTCCTGCAGGAGCTTGCGGAAGTCCTTTTCCATTTCCTTCGCCAGGTTGGCGTCTACACTGCCTTGATCAAGGAGTTTCTGGTTGTAGATTTCACGAGGATTGGGGTGTTTTTCGATGGCCTTATACAACAACGGCTGCGTGAATTTCGGTTCATCGGCTTCATTGTGCCCGTACCTCCGGTAACACAACAAGTCGATGAACACATCGGTATGGTATTTTTGACGGTATTCAACCGCTAAGTTAATCGCATACACCAACGCTTCGACGTCATCGCCGTTCACGTGAAATACAGGCGATAAGGTGACTTTCGCAATATCTGTACAGTAAGTAGACGACCGTCCGTCCTTGAAGTTGGTGGTAAATCCGACCTGGTTGTTTACAACGATGTGGATGGTACCCCCGGTACGGAAACCTTCCAGCTTGGACATCTGGATAACCTCGTACACGATGCCTTGCCCGGCTACGGCTGCATCGCCGTGAATCAATATCGGAGCGATTTTCGTTGCATCGCCGTCGTACTTCATGTCGATCTTCGAGCGGACGATCCCTTCCACGACGGGGTCAACCGTTTCCAGGTGAGAAGGGTTGGGTACCAGGCTCAGATGTACGCTGGCACCATTGTTGGCGGTGATGTCGGTTGAATAGCCCAAGTGGTATTTGACGTCTCCACCGAAATCCTGCTCGGCTTCTTCTGCATAGGTTTTTCCTTCAAATTCCGAAAAGACGCTTTCGTAGGATTTTCCCAGAATATTGGTCAGCACATTCAGGCGGCCCCGGTGGGCCATGCCGATCACAAACTCCTGGATGCCCAATTCGGTACCCTTTTCGATGACCGAATCCAACGCGGGGATCAGGCTCTCTGCGCCTTCCAGCGAAAAACGCTTCTGACCCAGGAACTTGGTTCCCAGAAAGTTTTCAAACACCACGGCTTCGTTCAACTTCCTGAGTATCCGCTTTTTCGTATCCAACGGAAAATTCGGCGTGTTGCGCTCGCCTTCCATGCGATCCTGCAACCACTTGATTTTTTCGGGACTACGGATGTATTTAAACTCCGCACCGATGGAGCGGCAGTAGGTGTCTTCAATGAGTTGGCGGATATCGCGCAATTTGGCGGGGCCCAATCCCACTTCAACGCCGGCATTGAATACGGTATCCATATCGGCCTCGCTGAGGCCGAATGTTTCCAATTCTTTGCCCGGATAGTACTTCCGGCGCTGGCGTACGGGATTGGTCTCGGTGAACAGGTGCCCGCGATCGCGGTATCCATTGATCATATTCAAGACATTGATTTCCTTCAGTACATGGTCGGGAGTGGCCTGCGCACCCGACGCTGCTGCGGTACCGTTCTGGCCGAAATCAAAACCCTCGAAGAATTTTTGCCAGCCGAAATCAATTGAATTGGGGTCTTCTTTATATGCTTCGTATAACGAGTCGATATAGGCCGAATCTGCGTTACTCAGATAAGAAAGCTTGTCCATTTAGTTGTTTATGCAATAATGCGCCAAAGTTATAATTATTAAATCGTTTACCATAGCAATATCCCACAATTTTGCAGCCAAACTTCGCACTATCCGAATTCGAGCGCTTCCTTCGGGTAGAATTGTGCAGTCAGCTTTTTGATATCCACGGGCTTATTGTCTTTGAGGCTACTGCCTACACCGGCCAAATGCGCCCAGCTGCCATAATTATTGGCCGGGCCATAGTCAATCAGCTTTTCTTCAAACCACGCCGCACCTTTCAGCCAGTTGACCTTCAATTCGTGGATCAGGTACGAAGCAACGATGACACGTTGGTAATAGGGGATGTAGCCGGTATCGTTGAGCTGGTGGATACTCCGGTCTACTATCGGGTTCCCCGTGTTTGCAGATTTCCATAGGTTAAAGCGTTTTTCATCATCTGCAGCAATCTCCGGTGGGGTATCCGTTAAACCCCGTAATCCGAAAAATCGGTTACCGTGTTTTTTGAACATGAATCGATAGTAATCCCGCCACAACAATTTCAATATGATCTGTTCCGCACGTTTTCTATCCAATGTGGTATTTTCCGCTTCCTTGGTGGCGTGGTACAGGGTGTTGGGAGATAATGCACCCACCGCGATATAGGGCGAAAGTTGGGTGTAGTCTCCGGTCGACTGGCCATACAAAAATGCGTGCATCTGCTTTAATGCCACCGCTTCCCCGCCGCGGAATGCTAAGTTCGAAACCTGGGCGATTTCCTCCTCGGTAAAGCCTAACTCCGCTAATTCCGGACTCCTTCCAGGAGCCATGCCGTCCGGAACCCGAATTGCTTCCGGCGTTCCCAACTGCGGGCGTATGGAGCTTTCCCGCTCCGTTTTTTTCTTGAAAACCGCGAACGCATCCGGAATGTCCCGGATGGGGAACGGAAGATCTTCTTTGTGGTATAATGTATGGCCGATGAAATGCCTCAGGTTGATCTGCATCTTCCATAACGCCTCTTCGACGAATCCGGAAACACGGGTTTCCTCATAGGCCACTTCCCTGTGATGATAAACCTCATCCACCTGGTACATTTCCGCGATCTGCGGGAGCACCTCTTCGGGATGGCCGTACTCAACAATCAGATCGCCGCCCAATTGCTGAAGACTTTGCCGTAGTGCCGCGACATTTTCCAATAAAAAGGCCGCGCGTAGTACGCCCGTCTTTTGAGTGCCGTACTTGGTGCGGATAAAGTGCCGGGGGTCAAAGCAGTATACAGGCACGATCCGTTGGCTGCGCTCAACGGCGCGAAGCAGAATTTCATTGTCATGAATGCGCAAATCGTTCCTGAACCAAACCAAGATCGTCCTCTCGTCCATACTTACTAAGGGATTAAATTCTACAAATATATACTTTATTTGTCGTATATAAGGACTGTTTGCCGCCAAATGGCACGATATTGACAATAAAACCACAAATAGGGGAATTTATTCGCGACCTATGTTTGGGAACTACTCATTTTTTATAAGTTTGCAAAAAAACATTCGCCGGAAACATTTTTGGTTTTCGATTGTATTAGGTATATTAATAACCAAGCCGCCCTCTTAAGTGGTATTATTTGCGTATGGAAGTCCTGATAACCGGCCTTAATAGTTATATAGCAAGAAACATAGCCGTATGTCTTGCCGAAGCGGATTATCAAATAACGTGTCTGTTGAGGAACCGTAATCTTTTTTACAAGCATGTGCCTAAAAAATATGGAATCAATATCATTGAGGGCGATTTGTACCGTGGGGCGTTGCCGCCCGGCCTGAGCAAAGAAACCCGCGCAGCTTTCTATTTCAATCAATCGCCCGTCGACGAAATTGACATCCGTCTGGAGATGGATCTCATTGCCCTGCAGAAATACGTCGGGGTATTGAAGTCAACGGCCTGTGAGCACCTGATTTACGTAACCAAATTGTCGGACGACAACGTAGACCGGGTTAAAGCGTTATTGAACCAAAGTGGGATGGCCTATACGATCATTCGGATCAGCAATATCGTGGGGAAAGGTTCGGCACTGATGAATATCTTTTCGAACCTGGCCCGGCAGCGGTGGATTATCCTACCGAAAGAATTTGTAACAAGCCGGTGCCAACCCATCCACCTATTGGATGTCTGTGCATATCTCAGTAAGATCATCCTGAATGCGGATACATACGGGAAGGTATTTGATGTGGGCGGACCGGAAGTGATGACCTATAAAGAAGCGTTCGAACGTTATCTGGACATCGCTAAATTAAGGAAAAATATTATGGCGCTTCCCGGCCTGGGCAAGCCGATTTCGGTTTTCATGGGGCGTTACGTCTATCGATTCGAGCAAGACGTAACGGCTGCGTTTATGGCCTATATGCGTAAAGATCTGGTGACCGTAAACGATGGGTTAGCTGCTTTTTATCCGTCGATAAAATTGGCACCCTTTCATGTGTCGCTGCGCTATGCGTTGGGTTTACCTTAAATCACCCGTCATATGGACAACACGGTACGAAAAGGGCGAATATTGGTAACCGGTGCGGCCGGCTTGGTGGGTAAGGCGCTGATCCCCGCGTTGGTTAGCAGAGGCTATGCCGTCAACGCCCTAAGCAGGAGCGAGCGGACCTCCGAATTGCCGCAGGTTCGATTCTTTCAATGGGATGTTGCTGAAAAGAAGGTGGATCAGTCCTGCCTGGACGGCGTCAATGCCATTATTCATTTGGCTGGCGAAAACATAGCGGCCCTTCCGTGGAGCAATCGGCGGAAACAGCTGCTACGCGACAGTCGCATCCAATCCATTTTATTGCTTTATAATCTGCTCCGCCAACATCAACGACATGAGGTCATGACGGTGGTTTCCGCTTCCGCTTCAGGATATTACGGCGATAGGGGCGACGAGTGGATGACGGAAGATAAGCCTGCGGCCACGGACTTCCTGGGGCAAACCTGCCGGGATTGGGAGCATACGGTGTCGAAAGGAAAAACACTGGGGTTGCGAGCGGTTTCGTTGAGGAGTGGGGTTATCCTGTCCACCCAGGGAGGCATTTTTCCCAGATTTGCCGGTCTGATTCGGAAGGGGGTGGGAACGGTCCCCGGTTCGGGCAGGCAATGGATGCCGTGGATACACCTATCCGATGCGGTCGCGATGTATATTTTTGCCTTGGAACACAACGGTATACACGGTGTTTACAACATGGCTGCGCCGGAACCGGTTACTTTTTCCGGATTCATCCGTACCCTTGCGGAGAAATTAAAGAAGCCCCTATGGCTGCCAAATATCCCACGATTCGTATTAAAAGCGGTGATGGGACAGATGAGTGAGATGCTGGTCTCCAGCACACGCATGTCGGCAGAAAAAATTCAAAATGCGGGCTTCCAATTCCGGTATCCCGAACTGAAGGCGGCCGTAGAATCGCTTACTCTGCGGCCTTGACCGTACGCTTTCCATCCCGACCGGGTGTTCCGGAATATACCTGGCCCTGCGAGAGGTTGCTCAGCGGTCTGCCGGGCGCCCCCATATTGATCAAACTGTAGATGTTGGAAAGCTCACTTTGTGGATTTACCCGGTATCCGCCGGCTCTCGTATCAATCTGCAGGTAGTGGTCTGATTTTTTATCCTCGCTTTGAGGCACAATGCCACTGGCGTCGTAGGTAAAATTTACGTCACCGCCGTCACCATTGGGAAAGGTACGCGAACCGTTATTGCGCGCATCCTGTCCGCCTGCGAGCACATACAACGCGCCCAGTTTTTCAAATCGCATGTGAATGTCGAAGTCGGTGCCGTTGTTTTTTCCATCCGTGCCGAACACATACGCCCGCTTGTCGATCTCTGCATGACCAACATCCAGTTTCACGTCTTTCTTCCCATAAAACACCAATTGGCTCCGGTCAGCCATGATCAACGTGTCGATACGTATGACCAACGATGAATCCCTGCCGCCGCTATAAACTTCCTTTTTCTTCTTGCCGATGGATAATTTTCCGATATGCAATGTATCGGTCTCTTGAGCAAATACGCCTACTGAGCATAGCGTTAAAATGAACACAATGAGATTTCTCATGAACGATGTCCTCCTTCATTTCTAAGACATTTTTCGGTCGGTAAAGTTTAATTCGTGCGACAATTATCACTAATTTCGTCCCAAGTTCTTATCCATGATACGTGTTATTCTTTTCTGTACATTACTTATCCCCGCATTGCCGTCGGTCGCTATAGCGCTCCAGGACACCACAACACATCTGGCGGAGGTGACGGTAAAGGCTTATTTTCGCGAGCAGCCGCTGCTGAGGCTCACGACTTCGGCAGGGGTAGTCGGCCAAACGGCCTTAGGGCATCAGAGCGGCACGACGTTATTACCGGCCATCAATACCGTCCCCGGTGTACGGATGGAAGAACGTTCTCCCGGTAGCTACCGGCTTTCTCTCCGGGGTAGCTTGCTGCGCTCGCCTTTCGGCGTCCGCAACGTCAAGGTATACCTGGATGAGATACCGCTTACCGATGCCGGTGGAAATACGTACATAAACTTGCTGGATGCGGGTAGCATTGCCGGCATTGAAGTGCTGAAGGGGCCGGATGGCAGCCTTTTCGGGGCAAACTCCGGCGGAGTGGTGCTGATTCGGCCGCAGGGCATGAACGATGGACAGGATCATCAAGCATCCTTGCGTATCAATGGAGGATCTTTTGGATTGTTCCATCAGCAGTTCGCTGCTGCACTGAATCCGTCGCCCGGTTATCGGTTTGGTGTCAGTCAGGCATACCAACGGGCAGATGGTTATCGACAGAATTCCGCGATGAAGCGGGCCGCCTTCCAGACGGTACAGCGATGGAACTACCGGCCGGAAAGTGAATTGCGCTTAATCGCCTTGTATTCAGATCTGCGTTATCTCACCCCCGGCGGGCTCACCGAGGCGCAGTACACCGAAGATCCGAAGCTTGCCCGGCCGGCCACGCCGGCCACACCGGGAGCGCTGGAACAACGGGCGGGCATCGTCAACAAGACGTTCATCGGCGGCTTGGTTCATGATACCCGGATCGGGCACCGGCTGAGGCATGTAGCTACGGTGTTTGGTTCACATACCGATTTCAGCAATCCCTTTATTACCAATTATGAAATCCGTAACGAAGCTAATGTAGGGTTCCGGACTTACCTGGATTATACGGGAGGGAGTTCCGGTGCATTTTCCTGGCATGCCAATGTAGGAATGGAATGGCAGTATGGAAAAAATGATTTTGCCAACTATGAAAACCACGGGGGCGTACGTGGAGAGGCTATGGCGATCGACGCCCTGCGGAGTAACCAGCACTTTTATTTTGCGCGCCTCAGCGCCGATGCATATCAGCGCCTATTGCTGGAAACCTCGTTAAGCCTCAATTACTACGGCTATCGGTTCAGGACCCTTTTTCCGGAACGTGAACCCCGGTATAGCCGACGGACATTCGATGGAGAATGGATGCCACGGGTCGCATTATCCTACCTGTTCGGCCCGCAGTGGGTAGGACGCGCATCGGTTTCACGAGGATATTCGCCACCTACCCTCGAGGAGGTCCGTGCGTCCGATCAGCTTATAAATACCGCGCTTAATGCCGAAACCGGATGGAATTACGAGACCGGCTTCCGGTGGCAGACCCTCAATCGCCGGGTAATTGTCGATGGTTCGGTATTTTACTATCGCATGCAAGATGCCATTATCCGGCAGATACTGGAAACAGACGCTGAATTTTTTGACAACGCGGGTGGAGTCACCCAGCGGGGAGCGGAACTATCGGCTTCGGCTTGGGTGGTCGCACCCGATAAGACGGGGTGGTTGCGCGGATTACAGCTGGGGTCCAACCTGACACTGAGCAAATTCCGTTTTGGTGACTACCGCATTGGAGACGATGATTTTACCGGTAACAAACTTACAGGCGTACCCGCAACCAACCTGGTCAGCAGTTTGCTGATGAGATTTCCCAAAGGGCTAGCCGCGTACGCGATGCACACGTATACCTCGGCGATTCCGTTGAACGATGCAAATACCGTATTCGCAGATGCGTACCACCTCTTGCAGGCGAAACTCACCTGGGATAAACCGCTGGGCAACCGAATGACTTTCCAGGTGTTTGCTGGTGGGGATAACCTGCTGAACCAACGTTACAGTCTGGGAAATGATATCAACGCCTTTGGTGGCCGGTTTTTCAACGCGGCCTCGCCAAGGAACTTTTATGGAGGCATTGCGGTTCGATATTAGCCGCGTTCCCTTATTGGTCAGCATAAAAAAAAGCTGCCTTAACCGAAGTTGAGGCAGCTTCCTGAACCGGATCGATCCGTTAATACAAGGTAAATTCTACCCGGCGGTTTTGCTGGCGGCCTTCCGCCGTATCGTTGTTTGCGATCGGCTGCGTTGGACCGTAACCCGTCGCTTCAATGCGCGAGGGATTGGCACCCTTGCTCACCAGATATGCTTTGACCGCTTCTGCACGCTCTTTCGATAAGCGCATGTTGGTCTGCATTGAGCCGGTGTTATCGGTGTGACCCGCTAACTTCAGACTGAAATTTTTCTCGATCAGCAACGCAGCGACCTTATTGAGGCTGGCATGCGACGTGGAGCGGATGGTAGCTTTGCCAAGGTCGAATTCAAGATTTTGAATCGCTTCATCCACAACTTTGCGGTCTTCTTCGGTCACGGTAATTTGTTGGATGACCGGTGCTTTCTGTTCCGGCAACGGGCAGCCTGCACCGTCTACCTTGGTGTTGGATGGGGTGCCCGGGCACTTGTCGTAGAGATTCGCTACGCCATCGTGATCCTCGTCGGCGAGATCTCCGTATAAACGTTCCATTTGTGAGCGGAGCTTTTCATTTTCTGCTTTCCGCGCTTCCAATTCGGCTTTTTGCGCCACCAATTCGTCGTATTGTTCGATATAAGCCTTTTTCAACGAAGCAACCGGATTGCTGTTTCCCAAATAGGGCTTAGATGGGCTACCCAAGGCAAATTCCACGCCGGCATGGGTATAGGAAAACAAATCGTTCTTGTATTGCCCACCCGGTTTGCCGTCGAAGTCTTGGTTTGCCCAATTCAGCTGATAACCCAGGTCAATATTGACGCCGTTGGCTACGGCAAATTTAAAACCGAAATCTGCCGGGATGTACAGCTTGGTTTGCTTTTCGGCAGTTGCCGCATTTCCCTCCGCATCGATCGTTGTGGTCTTGAAGTTGAGTGCACCGGCACCGATAGCGATATAGGGTTTGATGACACTGTTAGCAAATTGCCAGTTGATATTGGCCAGCGTAAACTCGGCCGACAAAGCGGCGGACCATGGGGTTTTCGTTTCAAATTCGCGGATGTTGCCGGGTGTGGCCGACACGGCCGACTCATCGATGCCGCCCACTTTGCCTCCCAGGTATTGGGCCTTTAATCCGAAGGACGGAGAAATTTGCCGCTTGATGTAAGCACTGTACCCGACGTTATGCCGGACTTTATCGAATCCATCACGGTTAAGTCCGACGATGTTCCACTGGTTTAATACGCCGCCATTGATGCCAATAGACCAAGTGCGGTAATTGGCGGGCGCCAAAAAGGGGGGCTCCTGAGCAGAATGTTCTTGCGCCCTGAGTTGCGGGACAGCCAGCATGCCGGCGATTGCCAGTACACCCGCGCCGCTTAGTTTAATTCTCGTCATACGTTTGATTTTGCGATAATTAATTTATTTTAACTTCGGGATATGCAAAAGACAGGCCAAATAAAAAAAGAAGCCTTTCGCGTTGGTCAGCCGGTGCCTCGGGAGGTACAAGAATGGCCAAAGAATTACGCAGTTTCGAAAAATTATGTCTAATTTCGAAGCCGTTAAACAACGATAACAAGAGAATACCATGAGTTTGAAAGATTTTAAAGGAGTTGTTACCGGAGATGCAGTTCAGGAATTGTTCGAAGCAGCCAAGACCCATAAATTTGCCCTGCCTGCGGTCAACGTAATTGGTACGAATTCCATTAACGCGGTAATGGAGACCGCGAAAGCCGTGAATTCGCCGGTAATTATCCAGCTGTCTAACGGCGGTGCGCAGTTTTATGCAGGTAAATCATTAAATAACGACGGCTTAAAAGCGTGTATCCTCGGAGCGGTATCGGCCGCTCAGCACGTTCATCTGCTGGCAGAGCACTATGGCGTAGCCGTTATCCTTCATACAGACCATGCAGCGAAAAAGTTACTTCCCTGGATCGACGGCTTGCTTGACCATGGCGAGCAATTTTTTAAGACCCACGGAAAGCCGTTGTTTTCTTCCCACATGCTCGATCTGTCTGAAGAACCCATCGAAGAAAATATCGAGATCTCAAAAAAATACTTGACCCGGATGAAACCGCTAGGCATGACGGTGGAGATCGAACTGGGCGTAACCGGCGGGGAAGAAGACGGCGTGGACAATTCGGACGTGGACAGCGCCAAGCTATACACGCAGCCCGAGGAAGTTGCCTATGCCTATGAAGAGCTCAAAAGCGTAAGCGATAAGTTTACCGTAGCGGCTGCTTTCGGCAATGTGCACGGTGTGTACAAACCCGGTAATGTAAAACTGCAACCCATTATCCTCCACAATTCGCAGGAATATATCCGGCAGAAATTTGGTCTATCGGCAGAAAAACCGGTCAATTTCGTGTTCCACGGCGGATCCGGCTCTGCTCCGGAAGAAATTACGGAAGCCATTTCCTATGGAGCCATCAAAATGAACATCGATACCGATATGCAGTGGGCGTTCTGGGATGGTGTCCGTGAATACTATCAAGCCAAAGAAGGCTATCTGCAAAGCCAGATCGGGAATCCCGAAGGACCCGATTCACCCAATAAGAAATATTACGATCCGCGTGTTTGGTTGCGCAAGGGCGAAGACACTTTTGTCAAGCGGCTTACACAAGCATTTGCCGAACTGAACGCACTGGATGTGAACAGCAAATTATAACCTTTCACCTCCTTTCTGGTGTAAAACCCTTGCCCTTTCCGGCAAGGGTTTTTTGCGTTAAAAATACCCACAATTGAGTATTTTCTCCAGACGTCCCCCGTCGTAGATTTACCGCATATATACACATCGTAACAATCATGAAAAACTACCGTCATTATTCCCTGAAGTGCGCCTTTATTCTGTGTGCGCTGATCGCAACTTCCTGTGCCAAGAACGAATCCAACCCCCAGGAAGAGGACAAGCCGGATGGCAACACGATTCCCAATTCCCTGCACATCGCCTTTGAAACCCCCCACTGGCAACGCCAAATCGATTGCACACACCTCGATCTTCAGCCATCTGATATGGCATCCGATAACACGATTTTCTATGTGTTTGCTTCGTCGGAATCCACGCGTAACACGTTCGTGCTGTCCTATCCGAAGCATGCGAGCGAGTTGGAAAAGCCGGGTAACATCGGTAAATTCCCGGTGGCTGAATATAGGAATCCGACCGGACCGTTCCAATATGGGATGATATTACCGCTGGATGACGACAAACTCGACTTCTCGCATGGCCGTCTGGTGAGCAAAGCCGGAAGTTCAGCGACGGAATTCACCGAAATTACGGAAATCAAGCGGGTAGGGACCGACGGCACCTACGCCCTGTTCCAGATCAAGGGTCGGTACGGTTTTAATTCCACGTTTCAGAAGGGTCTCAATGATGAAGCCGGCGACTACGTAAAAGGTACATTTCATTTAAAGGTACGGGCACTTATTGAATGAATTTCCGTACCTTTGGCGCATGCCAGAAAAAATCATGATTCTTGATTTCGGCTCCCAATATACCCAATTGATAGCACGTAGGGTGAGGGAACTGAATGTTTACTGCGAAATTCATCCTTATAATCACCTGCCTGAGTTTGACGAAACGGTAAAGGGCGTTATTCTTTCGGGAAGCCCTTATTCGGTTCGCCAACCGGATGCGCCCCAGGTCGACTTCCGGGCGCTCCAAACCCAGTTTCCGGTATTGGGGGTATGCTATGGAGCACAATACATTGCCCAGCATTCGGGAGGAGAAGTCGTCGCTTCGAAAATCCGCGAATACGGCCGGGCAAACCTTCATTTTGTTGACCATGGCAACCCGTTGCTGGCAGACGTTCCTGTGGATTCTCAGGTATGGATGTCGCACGGCGATACCATTTCCGACATTCCCGCTGATTTTGAGATCATTGCCAGTACCGACAAGGTGAAGGTAGCGGCATACCACGTAAAAGGCACCCGGACGTACGGCATCCAGTTCCACCCGGAAGTAACCCACAGTACGGATGGCACTACCTTGCTGAAAAATTTCGTCGTCGATATCTGCGGCTGTACGCCTTCGTGGACCGCCGATGCCTTCGTGGAAACAACGGTAGCGGCACTCAAAGAGAAACTGGCCGATGATCACGTCATTATGGCGTTATCCGGAGGAGTGGATTCTACGGTAGCGGCAGTCTTACTCCATCAGGCCATCGGCAAAAACCTCCACTGCATCTTCGTGGACCATGGATTGTTGCGCAAAAACGAATACGAACAGGTGCTGGAATCGTATCAGCACATGGGGCTCAATATCAAGGGGGTAAATGCAAAAGATCGATTTTACCAAAAATTGGCCGGTGTGAGCGATCCCGAGCGGAAACGCAAAATCATCGGTGCCGCATTTATCGACGAGTTTGATGAAGCGGCACACGCCGTTCAGTCTGAACTGCCCGAAGGAGTGTCGGTTAAATGGCTCGGTCAGGGAACGATTTATCCGGATGTCATTGAATCCATTTCCGTAAAGGGCCCATCGGCCACCATCAAATCCCACCACAACGTTGGCGGGCTGCCCGATTTCATGAAATTGAAAGTGGTCGAGCCGCTTAATACCCTTTTCAAAGACGAAGTGCGCAGGGTGGGAAAAGCCTTGGGCGTAGCGCCCAATATCCTGGGGCGGCATCCCTTTCCCGGACCGGGGCTCGCCATCCGGATTCTGGGTGAGATCACCGCAGAAAAGGTACGGATTTTGCAGGAAGCTGATGATATTTACATCCGCAATCTGCGCGAATCGGGCTGGTACGATAAAGTGTGGCAGGCGGGCACCATTTTCCTGCCTGTACAATCGGTAGGCGTGATGGGCGACGAACGTACCTATGAACACGTGGTAGCGTTGCGTGCAGTGGGTTCGCTTGACGGGATGACCGCAGATTGGGTGCACCTGCCTTACGAGTTACTGGCAAAGATATCAAACGAAATAATCAATCACGTAAAGGGTATAAACAGGGTTGTATATGATATTAGTTCGAAACCGCCAGCTACGATTGAATGGGAATAAATGGTTAATCGGGCTGGCACTTGCGTTTCTGGTAGGTGCTTGTACCCCTAAGGTGCGGGTATTGCGCGGTACGGGAACCAAGGCGCCCCCCAAGACCCAGAAACCCGCGGAGAAGGAAAAAGCAGAAGAAAAGGTTGCGGAAGCCGAAAAGGTCGACGTGAACAACATCGCGTTGTTGTTGCCTTTTGAATTGGATAAGGCCAATCCGCATGCACCCAGTACCGAAGATATCCGGCGCTCGGCGTTGGCGCTGGATTTTTATCAGGGTTTTAAATTGGGGCTGGATGCACTCGCGCGTAAGGGAACGAACTTCAAAGTGAATGTGCTTGACACGCGCGACGATCCCGCCGAAAACACCCGCATCGCGAAAATGGAGGAGGTACAGAATGCGGCATTGGTGGTCGGTCCGGTATATCCAAAAGAAATCCAGGTGTTTGGGTTCAATGCATCGCTGGATGAGGCGCTTCAGATCTCACCCTTGGCGGCCAGTATGCCTTCGGAATTCAACCTTCCCAATCTGGTCACCATTACCGCACCGATTACTACCCACGTAAGGGCATTGGCCGAACGCATTGCCCAGCAGTATCAATCCGGTGACGCCGTGATCTTTTACCAAACGCAGGACGCCGCAAGCAGGCAGTTTCTGGCGCCGCTGAAGGCGGAAATCGGCCGGCTCAAGCGGGATATCGCGGTAGTGGAAGTGACAGACGACGAGTCATTGGAGAGCAACGTGCACCTGTCGGGAAAAAACCTCGTGGTGCTGGCCACCACCAACAAATACCAGATTTCCCCCATTCTGGCACATTTACGGAAATTGCAGGATGAGCTTTCCTATCAGATTCAGCTGTTTGGGCATCCGAATTGGGCAAAACTGGATTTTGATGAGTCCGATGGATTGGCATTGTTCCGCACCTGTATCACGAGTTCCTATTACGTGGATAAAGGACGCGCGGAGGTGCGCGATTTCGATGAGCGATATCAGCAAGAATTTAGTGTGCCCGCCACGGAATTTGCGTACAAAGGATACGATGCAGCGTATTACTTTGGCGGGCTACTAGCCAAATACGGTGCCGATTATAAGGATCACGTTACGCGGGAAGAATACAAGGGGCTGCATAATCGGTTCAAGTTTGAACACAATGCGAGCTGGGGATACGTGAACAATGCCGTATACATCCTGCAATACCGGAATGGTGATTTCTTGCCATTATAGGAAATAGCGGGCGTAGCCATGAACTTCGAACGGCGGATAAGCCAGCAAATACGGACGGTAGAACGGCTGTTGCACGAATATCAGCAACAGCCTACGGTGCCGTTGGCCCGCTTTCTCACCGGATTTTATAAACGCAACCGCCAAATGGGCGGAAACGATCGACGAACCGTCTCGCGCCTGGTGTATCGGTATTTCCGCCTGGGCAACGCGGCCAAGCAGGCAGACCTATCTACGCGGTTGGCTCTGGCAGCGTTTTTATGCAACGAGGACAGCACGCTCGTCCAAGTCGTGCTTCCGGAACTGTACCCGGAAATTGGCTTGCCAATGGATGAAAAGATTGCCCTGCTTGAGCGTCAGACCGATTTCCGTTCCGAGGATGTGTTTCCCTTCCAGGCGCACCTGTCGGATCCGATCGATCGGCATCAATTCGTGAAAAGCCTTTGGACCCAGCCCGACCTATTCATCCGCCTGCGCCGTCGTTATGCGGATGAAGTGCAAGAGGCACTCCAAGATGCGGGCATTTCCTACGAGCAGTTGGACACCTTTACGTTGGCGCTGCCGAATGGCGTTTCGCTGGACCGCCTCGGCGGAATCGCCGGGAAGTATGCCGTACAGGACTATTCTTCACAACAGACGGGTGCTTGTTTCGAGGCTTCGGCGGGCGAAAGCTGGTGGGATGCCTCAGCCGGGGCAGGAGGGAAGTCGCTCTTATTATTGGACAGGCAGCCGGGTGTGAATCTGTTGGTATCAGATATCCGGCCCAGTATACTACGCAACCTGGACGAACGTTTTGACGAAGCCGGCATCCGGAAGTACCGGCAGAAGATTCTGGATCTAACCAAGGATACGACCGCCATCCTGGGTGACGAGCAGTTTGACGGCATCATCCTCGATGCGCCCTGTACCGGGTCGGGTACGTGGGGGCGGACGCCCGAGATGATTTCATCGTTTGAGAAAGGGACGATCTCGCATTTTGCTGCCATTCAACGGAAAATCGCCACGCAGGTCATCACGCACCTGAAACCGGGGAAGCCGTTGATTTATATTACTTGCTCTGTGTTCGCGGAAGAAAATGAGCAGGTGGTCGCTCACCTTCAGGCCACGGGTTTGGTTGATGCAGAGCGGGTGGCACTTCTGCACGGTTACCGCCATCGTGCCGACACCATGTTTGCGGCCCGACTGATCAAACGCTGATCCATCGATCCGATCAGGCGTTTTCTTTTAGGAGCCGCTCCAGCTCATTTGCCGGAAAAACCCCCGATTGGCGCCACTTTATCTGACCGTTTTTGAAAATCATCAAGGTGGGCACGCCACGTATCTGATATTTGGCCGCCGCCTGTGGATTTTTATCGACGTCGATTTTTATAATGGACGCCGCATCGCCAATACGCTGCTTGACATCTTCCAGAATAGGCGCCTGCGTTTTACAGGGACCGCACCAGGTAGCGAAAAAATCTACCAATACGGGTTTGTCGCCATTAATCAAGTCATTAAATGTGCTCATTTTTTCAACCTCTTTTTAATCAACGCCTTTCCCTGTCCATTTGTTTTCTCGGCTGCAGCAAGTGCGTTTCCTGCAAAGAAGCAATTTTCTCGTGTCATAACCAAACACTGCGTATCTTTGTGAGATGAACAAAGATCTGATTTTACGCGAACGGCTGGCCATTCAGCGCACCATCATGGCTAATCAGTCCACCTTTTTGTCCTTCCTGCGGACATCCATGTATTTCGCTGTAGCCGGTGTATCATTGGATCAATTGGTCAAGTTGCCCGGCGGGCATATCATTGAATACATTTTCCTGGTTATTTCCGCGGTGGTGCTGGTCGTGGGCGTGATAAATTACGTTATCCAAAAGCGGAAAATTACCGAAAGCGAGCGGCATATCGGTAACTATAAGCTTGATTACGAGAATAATGCGGTCTAGGTAATTGGATCACCCCGCAAATTTCTTTGTACACAACACGCACAGAATAACGCCCACCGTGACGGCTAATATACCCATGCTTACTTTTTCATGAAGCAACGAAGCGGCTAATGCCAACCCAAAAAAGGGCTGCAGGAGTTGCAGCTGCCCAACGCTTGCGATGCCGCCCTGTGCCAGCCCGCGGTACCAGAAAATAAAACCGATAAACATACTGAATAGCGATACGTATCCCAGGCCCATCCACGCCCCGGCACCAATGCCGTCGACCGAAGCGGGCATGTAGATAAATGCAAAAGGCAACATCACCGGTAACGAAATAACCAGCGCCCAGGAGATTACCTGCCAGCCTCCCAGCGTTTTCGTGAGTTTGGCGCCTTCCGCATAACCCAACCCGCACAGAAGGATCGCCGACAGCATCAAGATATCACCGACGGGCGACGCGGTCAGTCCCTGGGCTATGGCATAACCGACCACCAGAAGACTGCCCATAATCGAGAACAACCAAAAGATCGGCCGTGGCCGTTCTCCGCCCCGGATGATGCCGAATACCGCCGTAGCAATGGGCAGAATGCCTACGAAGACAATGGAATGGGCAGAAGTCACATGTTGCAGCGCCAACGCACTCAATAGCGGGAACCCCACTACCACACCTACCGCCACGATTGACAACGGCAGAAGCTGCTTTACGGTCGGGCGTTCTTCCTTAAAGACCAATAAAGCCGCCAATGCCAGCAAACCTGCAATGGAAGCCCTGGCCACCGTTAGGAATACCGGACTGAACGCCAGAATGGCAACCTTGGTGGCCGGTAGTGAACCGCTGAACAATATGACACCGATAAGGCCGTTCACCCAACCCTGCGAAACGTTTTCTTTTACCCCTTGCATACACTTTCTATCCTTATGAAGTTGATCGCAAAAGTGGGTAAATCCAAGGACTACGTACAGTTACAATTTCTGAAATTTATAGGAGTACAGTTATTCAGGTCACTGTTAATTCAGGTCAAAAAAAATGCGACTCTGAATAGAATCGCATTTTTGTGTTTGTGCCCGGAGAGAGACTCGAACTCTCAAGGGACTGCTCCCAACGGCTTCTGAGACCGCAACGTTTACCAATTTCGCCATCCGGGCGGCACTTTGATCCTCTCGGATCGGGACGCAAATATAAGGGTTTAATTGAAAAAGGAAAATGAAAAAATGGGAAATTGAAAATGATGAATTGAAAATGTGCATCCGCTCGCTGTTTCAACTTTCCACTTTCAATTTCTCACTTTCAACTTTCAATTTCCCGCTTTTCATTTCCTAACTTTTACTCGCCCCAATCACTCTTCCTCATCATCCGTATGCAGCATATCTTGGTGTTCTTCCGGCTTATAGGACGCCTGAAGTGCTGCCAGTTTCTTTTTGCCGTAGGCCATCTTGGTAATCAATACAAACAAGACCGGCACAATGAAAATGGCGAACAGGGTAGCAATCAACATCCCGCCGAACACGGTCCAGCCAATGGTTTGGCGGGCAATGGCTCCTGCACCGGCCGAATACATCAGCGGAACAATGCCCAGGATAAAGGCGAACGACGTCATGATAATGGGACGCAGCCGCAGTTTTACCGCTTCAAGGGTCGCTTTCAAAAGGCCCATGCCGATATCCACCCGCTCCTTGGCAAATTCGACGATCAGGATCGCATTCTTCGCCGCCAAACCGATAATCGCCACCAGGCCGATCTGGGCGTAGATGTTGTTGTCGAGGCGCGGCAGGAGCATAAGCACCAGGATGGCCCCGAATATGCCTAGGGGTACCGAAAGCAGAATCGAAAACGGTACCGACCAGCTTTCGTACAATGCCGCCAGGAGTAAGAATACAAAGATGATACAGAGGGCAAAGATCATCACGGTCATATTTCCCGCTTCTTTTTCCTGGAGACTCAGTCCTGAAAACTCATACGTAAAGCCCGCACCCAATGTCTGCTCGGCCGTTTCTTCCAAAGCCCGCAACGCATCCCCACTGCTGTAGCCCGGCGCCGCACTTCCCATCACATCGATGGAACGGAATATATTGAAGTGGTTGATGATGGACGGACTTTCGATAATCTCGTGCGACACCAAGGTGCTCAGTGGCACCGGATTTCCCTGTTGGTTCTTCACATAGAGCTGATTGATATCGGCAATGTCCATACGGAACGTCGTATCCGCCTGGGTAACCACCCGGAAACTCCGGCCGTAGCGGGTAAAGTCATTTACGTAGCTGCTACCCAGGAACGACGAAATGGTGCTGTATACGTTCGAAACCGGTACGCCCATGCGTTTCGCCTGTTCCCGGTTCACCTTCACCAGGTAGTTGGGAGTGCGTGAGTTGAACAACGTATACGCCATTCCGATTTCCGGGCGCTGGTTGGCTGCCATCAGGAATTTCCCTACCTGGGCTTCGAAATCCTTCACATCGCCACTACGTTGGTCGATGATCTGTATACTGAAGCCACCGCTGATTCCGAGGCCGGGTATAGCAGGAGGCATTACGGGTAGGAGCGTCGCCTGTTGCAGCCGTGCATACTTCTGCTGCACGCTGGCTACGATTTCCTGGGCTGTGCGGCTGCGTTCTCCCCAGGGATGTAACTGGACGAAAAACGTACCGCCATTGGGCTTGAACGAACGGTTCAGCAGGTTGATCCCAGCGATCCGCATGATGTTCTTGATTTCGGGATTTTCTCTCCGCAACGAATCCGATATGGCGTCCAACAGGTTGGCCGTACGTTCGGACGATGCGCCCTCGGGTAGTGTAACCCCCACCATAAATACGCCGGCATCCTCTGTTGGGATGAACCCGGTGGGTTTGCTCGTAAACAAACCCACTGTCCCCACGTAAATGCAGATCAGCAGGATGATGACCAGCGGAGCACGTTTAATAACCACCCGCACTGCGCTGGAATACCGCTTCGTAACCCGGTCAAACCATACGTTGAACTTGTAAAATAACCGGTTGATGCCCTTTGATTTTTCATTAAACTGCGAAGGCTTAAGCAGCAATGAACACAAAGCAGGCGTGAGGGATAAGGCCACAAACGCCGAGAGCAGTACCGAAACGGCGATGGTAATGGCAAACTGTTGGTAAAGTTGCCCCACCATACCCGGAATAAAGCCCACCGGCACAAATACCGCCGCCAAAATCAGCGCGATGGCGATAACCGGAGCCGTAATCTCCTTCATCGCCCGCCTCGTCGCCTCCGGCGCCGACAGTTTATCGTGATCAATGTAATGCTGTACCGCCTCCACCACGACGATCGCGTCGTCCACCACAATCCCGATAGCCAACACGAACGCCAGCATGGTCAGGTTGTTAATCGAGAAGCCGAACAGGTTAAAGAAGATAAAGGTACCGATAATCGAAACCGGAATTGCCAATACCGGGATCAACGTCGCCCGCCAGCTTTGGAGGAAAATGAACACCACCAGCGTAACCAGTATCAGGGCTTCAACCAACGTATGGAGCACGTTGCTGATGGACTCCTGGATCACCGTTACCGTTTCGTAGTTCACCACGTAATCCACATCGCTCGGAAAATCCGCCTTCAGCCGCTCAAGTGCCGCGTAGATGCCTTCCGCGGTTTCCACGGCATTTCCGCCGGGCATCTGGTTCACCATCATAGCCGACGACGTGATTCCGTTAAGTTTGTTGGTGATGGAGTAGGCAAACTCACCCAGCTCCACCCGTGCCACGTCCTTCAGGTATACCATGGATCCATCGGCATTGGTCTTGACGATGATCTGTTCAAACTGTTCTTCCTCATTCAAGTCTCCGTCCAGGATAACCGGATACTCAAAAACCTGGGTGTTAACCTGCGGCCTAGCGCCGACACTACCGCCGGGCATCCGGATGTTCTGCTCCTGGATGGCCGCATTTACGTCTGCCGGGGTGAGGCCGAGGTTGGAAAGCTTGGTGGCATCCAGCCACACCCGCATACTGAACGGCTGGCCGAATGCCATTACGTCGCCCACGCCTTGTACGCGCATCAACGCGTCCCGTACATACAAGTTTACATAGTTTGCCAGAAACTTCTGGTCGCGGGTACCATTTGGCGAGATCAGGGAGATCATCATCAATACGTCCGTATTGGCTTTCCGGGTAACTACGCCTAAACGCCGGACGGTTTCCGGCAAGGCCGGTTCGGCGATGCCCACCCGGTTTTGCACGTCCAGCGTCGCAATGTCGATGTCCGTGCCGACGTCAAACGTTACGGTGATGGACGAGCGTCCATCGGACGTGCTGTTGGATTGCATATACGTCATTCCGGGCGTTCCGTTGATCTGGCTTTCGATCAGCGTGGTTACGGTCTGTTCCACCGTTTGCGCGTCCGCCCCGGTGTATGTCGCCTGTACCTGTACGGTGGGAGGCGAGATATTGGGGTACTGGCTGATGGGCAGGGTACTGATCGAAATGATACCTATCAACGTAATCAAGATGGAGATAACGATGGAGGTGACGGGTCTTCTTATGAATACTTCTGAAATCATGTTGTTGCTATCCTAAATACTTGATGGTCGTCTTTCTGCCTTATTTCTTTTCGGCAGGTTGGGTCACTTGCACCTTGGCCCCGGGCCGCAGGTTGATGGTACCATCGGTCACCACCTGTTCGCCACTCGAGAGCCCTTCGTTGATGACCACCCGATCCGCTACCTTCAATCCGAGCCGTACACCCCGCTGCTCCACGGTGCTGCTGTCGGTTAATACATATACCGACGTTTGCCCAAGCTGCTCGATAATCGCACGGTAGGGGATCACCAATTGTTTCGATTCCGACTGGTTGCGAACATGTACGGTGGTGGCCATTCCGGCGCGCAGCAGCTCATCCGGATTGGTAAAGCTGGCGCGCACGGTGATGGTACCCGTATTGCGGTTTACCGCGCGGTCCATGGCGATGATTTTGCCCGGGTAGGGGTAAGCCTGCCCACCGGGCAATGTGATCGAAATCAGGGAATCACGCAGCACGGCGTCCGACCGGCGCAGCGTACTGAAATGCGGAATTTCACGCTCATTTATCGGAAAGTCCACCGCGATGGGGTCGACAGATGAAATGCTGTTAAGCAACGTTGACCCTGCAGAAACCAATGCACCCATGCGGACCTGTGAGATACCGATGGTGCCGCTGAACGGTGCGATGATGACCGACCGGTTGAGGTTCGTCTGCGCTGTGGTCAAAGCCGCCCGTGCGGAAGCCACCTGTGCCTGCGCATTATTGAAATCGGTTTCCGCATAATCCAGCGTTTGCTTCGCGATGGCATCCTGTTCAGCCAGCTTCCGGTAGCGCTCCACATCCCGCTGAAGGCGGGCAAGGTTGGCTTCGGCAATGGCGAGATTGGATTTCGCCTGTTCCACATCGGCAGCATACCGGGTGCGGTCTATTTCGTACAGCTTCTGGCCTTTGGAAACCGAGGCACCGTCCGTCACGAATATGCCGGTAATGTACCCACTCACCTCTGCCCGCAGCTCGGTTTCGTTCAGTGCCACCACATTCCCCGGATAGTTGTTCGTCCCTACCACCATTTCTTCGGTGACCGGTGCCGTTGTCACTGGAAGGGCTTGTTGGGGAGGCGCTTGCCTTTGTTGCTGGTTATTGCAGGCGGCAACCAACCCGGCTCCGGCAAGGAGCATCGCTGCAAGGCTATGTTTGTTCATGCTGGTCATTTTCACGGTATTCTTCGTTGTTTTAAGTTCTTTCATTGTGGTTAATTGTCAATATCTACAGTGCCCAATGCGCGTTGTACATCCAGTTTGCCGGCCAAGACGGCAAACAACGCATTCAGGTAACTGATCTGCGTGGTACGGAGATCGGTTTCAGCAGTCATCAGATCGAGGTAGGTTTTGATTCCCTCGTCGTATTGCAGTTTGATGGTATTGTAAACATCCTCAGACAGCGCGACGTTCTCCCGGGCAACCCGCCAATCGTTTAAGTTGGCCTGATACGTAGCAAGCGCCATTTCATACTGGGTATTGATCTGGTTTTTCAGATTCACCACATCCCAATCGATGCGCGCTTCCAAAAGCCTGGATCTCCGGATTTCATGGATCCGTTTGCCACCCTGGAAAATGGGGATGTTCAAGGTCAGTCCGAAGACAGAACGCGGGAAATTGCCATCAAACATCTCCGGGAACCGATTGCCTCTGAAATCCCATGCATAATTGTAAAATGCCGACAAACTGGGCAGGAAGGTCCATTTATTGTATTGCGTGTTGAGATGCTGAAGTTGCTTGACTGTTTGCAGCTGCCTGAATTCTACCCGTTCGTTATAGTCGACCGTCAGCGTCGTATCCACCAGAATTTCGCTTTCCATAGCCGCACCGTCAAATGACAGGTTCATCGGCTGTTCGGCATCCAGGCCGATCAACTCTTTGAGAAATGCATATTTATAGGTGAGCAATTCGCTTACCCGCTTCTGTTCGGCCAGCGTATTACTCAGGGTGATCTGCGCACGTTTGAAGTCGGTCTTATCCACGATGCCCGTCTCGTACCGCGCTTTGGCGTCATTCAGCTGCCGCTGGATGCGCTCAATGTTTTCCCGGATAATATTGAGTTGTTCCTCGCTGGTGAGGATGTCGTAATACGCCTTGCTTACCTCCACTACGGTATTGATGCGGCTGTTTTCCGTGTTAAGCGCATTCTGCTGACGGATAAACCGTGCCGCTTTCGATGCCTGTATCAAACCCGGGTTAAGGATCTGCTGATCAGCTTGCAAAACCGCGGCACTCACGTGTTTTTGGCCCAGCTGGATCACATTGCCGCCGATTACGTTGGTCGGTATCTTTACGTTATAGTTGTACGTGCCCGTTGCATTGATCTGGGGAAACCAACCCGATAGCGCCGACGCAATTTCCTCTTCGCCGATTTCCTCATCAATCAACGCCTGGTGTACCGACGGCCGGTTTTCCAATGCATAATCGATAACATCTTGCAGCGTAGCCTTTGCAGGCAGTGAGGGTTGGTTCTCCTGCCCGAATGCTAACGAAAGGGCAAGGGAAAAGGCAATCGAAAGGGCTAATTTATTTCGCGATTTTCTATACATGTTGTTTCAGTCTGAAAAGATTCTTTTTTTATACCATCCCAAATGATCGTAACCATTTCGTTCATAGACGATTCATCGAAAGCGTAGTGGCCAATGGTATGCCGTTTGGCGGTAGCGGTGACCGTTCCGATGAAAGCGGCGCTGAGAATGTTGATGTCCAGCGGTTTGATGTGGCCTTCGTCAATGCCTTGCTGAAGGAAATTCGACATCTCGTTTTGCATCTGCACGCCGCAGTTTTTTTCGTGGACCACCTGTGCGTAGGGAGACGAGAAAAACTGTTCCATAAAACTCAGGACTTCCGGATATTGGATGTAAAAATTAACCAGATTTATCCAGATGGATACAAAGCGCTGCTGATAGGGCAGCCATTGTTCGGCAGCTTTAAACATTGCACTCCCGATCCGGTGCTTGCAATGTTTAAATAACTCGATAATCAACTCATCCTTCGACGCGAAATAGTGGTAAATCGTTCCCGTCGCTACCCCTGCATCTTGAGCAATCTGGCTCATCGGGCTTCCGTGAAAACCTTGTTTCATCACGAGTCGCAATGTGCTCTCAAAAATAGCACATTTTTTTTCTGCAGTATGCTCCAATTGAACGTTCATTCGGTCGGCAAAGGAACGCATTATTCGCGATAAATGAATGGCAATATGCATTATTAACTAAAATTTGACAATTCTGGTCAGACGGTCAAAATACCCGCTTCGGATAAGTTGGTGAAATTGTGTACTTTTGCACTATCATTGGTACAAATTAATTTACATACGTTGACATTTACCGATTTCAATTTCGATAACAACCTTTTCGAAGGTCTGAATAGCATGGGCTTCAAGACGCCTACTCCCATACAAGCTGAAACCATTCCGATTATCCAAGAGCGACACGATCTGATCGCCTGTGCGCAAACGGGGACGGGTAAAACCGCGTCCTATTTGCTTCCGGTGATGGATGCTATATGCCGCATTGACCAGCGCCCGCCGATCAGCGCACTCATATTAGCCCCCACGCGGGAGCTGGCCATGCAGATCGATCAGCAGGTGGAAGGCCTTGCGTACTTTACCGGTATCACGTCCATAGCCATTTACGGCGGGGGCGACGGGATCGGCTATGAACAGCAGCGCAGGGCACTTCGCGAAGGGGTAGATATCGTTATTGCGACACCGGGCCGGCTCATTGCGCACATCAGTTCCGGTGTGGTCAGGCTGGATGAAATCAAATTCCTGGTGCTAGACGAAGCAGACCGCATGCTGGACATGGGATTTAAAGACGACATCAACCGGATTGTGGGCCAATTACCTGCCGAACGGCAGACCATGCTTTTTTCGGCCACCATGCCCCCTAAAATCAGGACTTTCGCGAAAACGCTGTTAAAGAATCCCAAGCAAGTAAACATCGCCATTTCCAAACCTGCCGAAGGCATCCTTCAACAACACTATAAGGTATCGGACGGACAGAAAACGGCCTTGCTGAAACACCTTCTGCAGCAGGGCGATTTTCGGAGCGTCATCGTATTCTCGTCCACCAAGGAAAAAGTGAAGAGCTTAGGCCGGGAATTGACCCGCCTGGGGCTGACCGTACAACCTTTCCATTCCGACCTGACGCAGGACGAGCGCGAGGGAATCCTCCTCCGCTTCAAAAACAAGCAATTGCCGATATTGGTAGGAACCGACGTGCTTTCCCGGGGTATCGACGTGGAAGGGATCGATCTGGTGGTAAACTACGACGTACCGCCGGATCCGGAAGACTACATCCACCGCGTGGGCCGTACGGCCCGTGCAGAACGGACCGGTACCGCAATCACCTTTGTCAACCACCGCGACCAACGGCGCTTCCTGGCCATTGAACGGCTGATGGATCGGAAGGTGGATGAGGCAGTGCTGCCTGAAGGCATCGAAGGCGATGCCAGCGCTCCGGATCACACACAACCCCAACGCAAGGACCGTCATCCCCGGAAAAAGCGCAAATCCGGCCGGAAACCGGCCGTTCCGGCACAGCCCAACGAGGAAACCCCAGAGCAAGCTGCGCCTAAAGCGGCGGATGCCACCACCGATGGCGTGCCCAAGAAAAAGAAAAAGCGGCGGTTTAAAAAACGTAATAAAGATCAAGGGGGTGTCGCAACCCAAACCACGGATGGGCCGACGAGCCAGGCGTCTTGATTGAGGCGTCGGATTTCCCCGGAAATCCCGTAGAAACCAAAAAGCGGATCCGCGGATAATTGAAAAAATCCTTGCGGGAATAAAATTATATTCCTAAACTTACCCTTGGATTAAAACATCGGCCTAAACGTTGTCAGCGATTCAAGCGTAGAAGATTTATTTGGCTAATGTGTGAGGATGCTTAGTGTCAGCTTTCTTGTGCAATTATTTTCTAGCCTATGAATCGAAAACCGTGAAATACCAACCGAAGCCGTACCGGGACTAATTCGCCTACGGTTCAGGCTTGCATTTTTCAAATTTAAAACCCAAAAAATAATCCTATGCGTTACACATCTATTTCATTGATCTTACTGTGGATACAGGTAAGTCAGGCATTTGCACAGGTATCGTCCGAATACAATGGCCAGGTTACTTTTCCCGCTAATTATTCCGTTGGTGATTACATTGAGTTTTTAGAAGTATCACCCATGAGCGCGGGCGCTTCAGGCTATTACGAACTGTCCATTTCCTATACGAGAGGGAATGTCGCCGCGGGAGCTACCTATTTAGCCAGTATTTCCCATCACAATCCCAGCTTGTGGCGGGAAGTAGGTAGATCAATAGTAACGGGTACGCGGGCCAAGGGTCTGCGGGGCATAACTTTACGATCGATTGCAACACGTATCATAGTAATGTGCGGTTTCGGATTCGTGCGATTAACACATTGGGAATTGTGACCTCGCCGTTGGTGGTACGTATTAAGGTGCGATCAATAAGCCAGAATGCCGCTTGGGCCACCTTGAATGCGACCGGCAGTGATCTTTCCGTAAATAAGATGCTCCCGATGACCAACGATTGGAGCCTATATGTCGGTAATCCTTTTCAATCCGTGGGTGCAAACCTTGCCATCAAAGCCATTACCAATGGTAACGTAGGTATAGGTACCGAAAACCCACAGGCGAAGCTCGCCGTGAACGGTACTGTCCTCGCTAAGGAGGTCAAAGTAAAGAATGATATCACGGTGCCGGATTACGTATTTGAAGATGACTATCAGTTGCCTGCCTTGAATGAAATCGAGGCTTATGTGAAAGAAAACAAGCACCTACCGGAAATTCCTTCGGCCAAAGATATTGAGCGGGATGGGCTGAACCTTGCCGAGATGAATCTGCTTTTGCTGAAGAAAGTAGAAGAGCTGACGTTGCACCTGATTGAAAAGGAGAAAGAAATAAAAAGTCTCAAAAGTCTGGAAGCCCGAATCGAATCGCTCGAACGTAAAACTCAGTCGGAAGAGTAGTCAGAAGAATCAAAACTAAAACCATGAAAGTCCTATCCACTCTATTGGTAATTTCCGCGCTTTTGATTGCGGATACTTATGGCCAATCAACCTACCATTTCGAAAAATCGTTTATCGTTGCTTTCCCAGACGGTGTTGCCGATCAAGTGTGCAACATCGTGCTGCCTGATGAAAATTTAGCAGGCGTGATTGAGGTAGCAATCAGTGGTGGATTTACAAATCAATTAACCATAGGTATCATAAAAAAGCGTATCTCGCTTATCAGGAACTTATCTGGATACATTAACCAGCGCACTGAAGTATTGGATGCAAGCGGACCGATGGCCACACAATGGGCTATCGGCGACTATGTTACCACTGATAACCTTATTCCTATTTATCATTTGGCGAGTACAGGAAATACGATTTCCATTAAGGTGTCGGGGCAGGTAAATAGATCGGGAGTCGCGGACGCAATGCAAAGTGGTATTTCTGTAACCGCCCCGATTGTTGCGGCTCATTCCCAAACACGCCAATACAAATCCATCATGCAGGACCGTGTGGGTATCGGCACCGCAACACCGACCGAAAGACTCTCCGTAAACGGCAATATCCGTGCAAAGGAAATCAAAGTGGAAACCGCGAACTGGCCGGACTACGTTTTTCAAGAAGACTATGACCTGATTTCGCTAGGTGACCTGGAAGCTTATATTAAGGAAAATGGCCATCTACCCGGTATACCGACCGCCAATGAAGTGGAGTCGGAAGGTGTTGCGCTTGCCGAGATGAACCGCAAGCTCCTTGAAAAAGTAGAAGAGCTGACGCTTTATATAATTGATTTAAGAAAAGAGCTCGATCAGGTGAAGAAAAAGAATGAAGGTTGCGATTGATTAATGAACTATGAGAACTTTCCGGAAACTCTTTTCGATTGTTTTCCTCCGTTTTGTTATTGCTTGTTGCTATTATCCCGTGGAGTCGATTTTCAAGAAAAGGTGTCATCTAGTCTGTTGTCGAAAGGGACCACACTAAATAAATGAAAAAATCCTTGCAGAAATGAAATTATAATCCTAAACTTACCCTTGGATTAAAACATCGGCCTAAACGTTGTCAACGATTCAAGAGCAGAGATTTATTTGGCTAATGTGTGAGGATGCTTAGCGTGAGCTTTCTTGTGCGATTTATATTTTGTAGCCGATGAATCAGAACCCTTAAGCTTTAATTAAATACTACATCTTACTTATGAAACCGAAATTAATCAGCTTTTTAGCCACTGGCTTTGCCATAATGGGATGTTTAAGTTTGGCAAATGCACAGACAACCCTGCATGGTACTTACAAGGCAGTAACGATCGCGATGGATCAGAATGTGGCTTACTCAAGAACGCTCATTCTGCTTCATGAAATCTACAATGGAGCCTCGCTTCCAGCCAATTATGCGATAGGAACGGTAATGGCCATACGAGGAGGCACAAATGCTTACCAACGGCTCAATGTTGCGGATGTCCGATCGTCGTCCGCTTACAATACCGTTGTGGCGTCCTTAGAATCGTTCGATGGCGACGCATACGGTGGTAACGGCGTTTGGTCGCTGAAGACCTGTATGTACAATGGCAAGAAATACATTGCTTTGAATGTGCCTTATCTTGCTGGTCAGCACGCGGGCGGATACCACTTTGTCGGGTGGGTGCAGTCCACTGGGGAATCGCTGAAGACCGTTACCTATGAAGTCAATGGCGTCCCGCAGAATCAGACCGTATTGACGGATATAACCGATTATACACCGAATATGGCGGAGAATCATCTATCCGGAAGATTATCAGTGAGTGGCAACGTGGGCATTGGCACCAATAATCCGCAAGCCAAACTTGCCGTAAACGGTAACATTTTAGCCAAAGAGGTGAAGGTAAAGACGGATATCTCGGTACCGGACTATGTATTTGAGCCAGATTACGACCTGCCCGCGCTAGATGAAGTCGAAGCGTATGTAAAAGAACATAAACATTTGCCGGAAATTCCTTCGGCAACGGATATCAAACGGGACGGATTAGATCTGGCCGAAATGAACCTGTCGCTGCTTAAGAAGGTCGAGGAGTTGACATTATACATCATCGATCAGCAGCAGCAACTTAGAAACCTCAGGGAACAGAATACCCGGCAACAAACGGAAATTGATCAACTTAAACAAAAGGAGTAACCATTAAATCGCACCTACATGAAAACATTTTTAAACTTATGCGTAAACGCTAGCCTGTTCCTGATAGGAATATGTACCTGTGTTGCGCAGACCTACGAAGTGCTTGATTACAATTTCAATAACACACCCGTAAATGGAGTGAAAATCAAGACGAACATCCCTTATACCAGCAGTAGCCAAATGGTAAATCTGCGCATTGAGGGATACAGCTACGGTATAAGAGCCCCTTTGGGGATAAACATTGTATGGTATATATATGATGGGGCTTTTTACCATGCTGGAGCTAGTTCGTGGGGTAATGATACACCAACTGTCTCCTTGGCCAATGAAGGCGGTAAGGTCGTCGTCTTTATTCACGACAAAGTATTTTTTCAGCGGTTCAAAGTCACGGCATTCGCCAAGGGAATGTCGGAAGTCAGCACCTGGTTTCAGGGCTGGACGGCGGTTGATCAGGCACTTTCCGGAACCAATGTGGTTACATTATCCTATAAAAACAGATTCGGCGATGTATATGCAATGGGAAATGTGGGCATCGGCACTACCAATCCACAGGCCAAGCTAGCTGTGGATGGCGGTATCCTAGCCACCGAAGTAAAGGTGAAGACTGATATAGCCGTGCCAGACTATGTATTTGAACCGGATTACGACCTGCCTGCACTGGATGAAATCGAAGCGTATGTAAAAGAACACAAGCACCTGCCCGAGATTCCTTCGGCAAAAGAGATAGAAAAGGAAGGGCTGGATCTGGCAGAGATGAACCTGCTGCTATTGAAGAAAGTGGAGGAGCTCACCTTAATAATCATTGAACAGAACAAGCGCATACTATCGTTGGAAACCAAAGTTAATTAGGAGGCTGTAATGAACCCTTTAAAAAAAATTGTTTTGATATCCCTGCTATCCGTTTCCGGAAAGCATGTACTAAGCCAGGATAATTCTCAAATCGTTCCTGTGTCTCCAGAGGCAGCGGCACTGGCAAAGATGGTTAACTATCCCGTCAATCATAATACCGGCATTCCCGATATACGGATTCCTTTCTATGAGATCAATGTCGGCGGATTGAAGCTGCCTATTGAGTTGGTCTACCACGCAGGTGGGTTCCGCATCAACGAGCAGGCCACCCGGGCCGGGCTGGGGTGGTCGCTCAGCAGCGATCTACAGATCACACGGACGGTGAACGGCCTCGATGATTTCAAGGGAAATATGGGATATATCGGAAATCAACTGACCAAATCGTTTTATCGAAGCGGTGGCAACTGCCCCTCCTGCCCGTATCCGTTCTGGAGCAGCAGCACCCTTTTTCCATTTTTCAACGCGTATGAATTGGCGATGGGGTTGAAAGACGGGATGCCTGACAAATTCAACTACAAGCTGCTTAATAAATCCGGCTCGTTCTACTTCATGAAGAATGATACCGGGACGGGGTACGCGATCGTGCCCGTTCCCCATGACAACATCCGGATTCAATTTGATAACGGGCGTTTTATCATTACCGACTCGGACGGTACTGTGTATCATTTTGGGGCACCGGGAACCAGTTTGGATTTGGACGACCTGAAAGACTATGGAATCGAAACTTCAAGTTCCAGCTCTGGTGGTACCTGTATGGACTGTGCGCGGACTACGTGGAAGTGTAAAAAGATTATTAATGCGACAGGTACGGACGAAATTGTTTTTTCTTATGAAAAAAAAGCAGAGGCCACATACCGCAGCTATCGGGATAAGATTGAATATTACAGCAACGATGAGCCCTGTAACAACTACTCTGATATCTATCACACTTCTGACCAGTACCCGCTGAATATGCTGACCGATTACAATGGATTCGCGTCTAACGATGTGCAGTTTCATCATGTCTCATCTCCCAAATATTGGGTTAGGCCTGCCGGAAGTGACTATTCTTATCTGCATGTTCCTTACGTAAACAGTGGCGCATTTGTGGATAAACAATATTCGCATTATGAGCCGGGTTCCGGTGGGTCTTCCAACACCGTCTACGGCCTTTCTGTTTCATCGATAACCTTTCGTGGAGGGCGGGTAGTGTTTAATGGAGCCGACAAATTAAATTACGTCCGAGTGGAAGATGCCAAGGGAATCGAGCTGAAATCCTTGCATTTTTTTCATTCCTACACCAAGGCATGGTATGAGCCCGAATCAAAACTTTATAACGGATACAATTTTCAGGGCGCCAGATATCTGGATTCGCTGCACCTCCGGAACGGGAGCAACATATACGAGCGGTATGCACTGCTGTATAACGATAAATTCTGCTACGGCAACCACCTGAAAGGGCACGATGCCTGGGGCTATCCCAATGCCCATACAGTGGAGATTCCCTATGCCACTATGAGCGGCAATCCGCTATCAATTCCGAGCAAGAAATTGGTGCATCCCCGTTACTTTGAACTCATAGGCTCATGTGGGGTATTCACTCCCAACCTCCCGCTCACCATCGGCGGGGGCGAATGGAACGAAACGGTTGATGAGACGGCCATTAAGCGGGGCGTCCTCAAGCGGATCATTTATCCAACCGGCGGTTTTGCGGACTTCGATTTCGAGGCTAACCGGTATGACGAAAATTTCTTCGACGGTACTCGGAGCCCGAAACTTCCGCAGCTGGGCGGCGGATTGCGCATCCGCAGTATTAGTTACTACGACGCGGAAAATACGCATCCGACAAACTACCGGCCGGTGAGCCAGCAATATTATCGTTACGGAGACTTCGAGCAGGGCACCGGAATACTGATCAACCGTCCACGGCTGGCGCCAGAGCCGGGTGCTGGTTTCTATGATGCGGTAAGCTACCAACAGGACTTGGTTTACCTTGCGGATTTCGCAACTTGGCCACCCTGCCTCGACCGATCCTGCTTAACGTTTTTGGCGGCAGAAACCAAAACCACGTATGAGTCCGCCTCGGCATTGGATTATACCTACGCCAACGGTGCTCCGGTTTATTATACCAAAGTGTCGGAGTACCAGATCGATTTAGGCAAACAAAGCGGCAAAACCGTCTATGAATACTATCCGCCCGGTGAGTTCCACGACAGCTGGGACGCCCCATTGCGTACCGAAAGCCGCGCTGCGGGCACCAATATCCTTTACTTGAAAACGGAAGGATTGATGGGAGCCCTTAAATCGGTGACACGATATAGGGCAATGTCTGATTTTAGTTTTCAGCCGGTGCATCGTAAGGCCTATGAATATATGCGTTACCTTCGCCCACAACAGATACAGGTGGCCTATTCTTTTCCCAAAGTTCTTTATACGATTGACGGCAGTTTTAATGGCAATCTGTATGACGATTCCGACGGAGGAGGTTACAGTCATCCCATTCCGGATTTCGTTATGGAAGAATACGGCATCCCGGTTGGTTGCCTTTTGATGACCAGTGAAGAGGAAACCCATTACGAACAATCTAGGGTCCATGAAGTTGTTAGGTCCTATACCTATGACAATCTGCCTTACATCCAGCCGTCCAAGATCATAACCTACGATAGCAAAGGACAGGCAACCACTAAAACCATCCGTTATCCGTACAATTTTACCGGGACATCGGTTTATGACCAGATGGTGACAGCATGTCGGCTCAATGTGCCAATTGAGGAAGTGGAAACCAGGTCAGGCGTGGAGATCTCCCGCCGACGTACCGATTATGCTACCCACTCGGCCGGTTTCGGGTTTATTGCACCCTCGACGATACGCAGTTCGCAAAAAGGGCAGGCGCTCCGTACGGAATTGACATTCGATCTGTACGATCAATACGCCAATATCCAGCAGACCATCGGACCGGACGGTGTCCGTACATCGTATATCTGGGGATATAATGGATTATATCCGGTAGCCAAACTAGAGGGCGTTAATTATCTTAGCGTCCCTTCTACGTATAAGAGCAACGTACAGATCAACGATCCCGCCAGTGATGCCGCCCTTCGCACGCTGCTGAACGGGCTGTACAGTGCTTTTGTCAGCGATCATGCAATTAATACCTATACCTATAAGAGATTAGTTGGGATGAGCAGCGTTACCAATCCGGGAGGTATGAATACGTATTATGAATATGATCCAATCGGTCGGCTTACGCTCCAGAAAAATCATAATGCGCAGATTGTCAACCAATATGAATATCGTCTGAAGGGGCCGACTTCCTGGCAACTGGCACTCAATCACCATACGAATGTCCCCGTATTACGTACGCATTACCGGAATTGTCCGGGCGGCATTTTTCAGCCGTATAATTACGTGGTTTCGGGCGGCAAGTACATCGCGGCGGGAATGGATTTAGCGATGACAGCAGCTGAAAACGAAGCGGAGGCTGGTATACTTGTTCCCGATCTGCCGGCCTGTCCTACCACTGTTAACACGGCGCATATCGAATTGGGTTCACTGTATATGGAAAACTATAGTCTGCTCGCCAATGTAGAAATTGATTTTATCCGGAATGGGACGGTGGTCGCCACCCGGCGTATTAAGCACATTAATTGGAATGAAACACCTGATTATGACAGTATATACCTCCCTGAAGGCGAATACCAACTCAGTATACGGCTCGGCGGGAATCTTCGTTTTACCATCGATGACCTGCTATGGTATTACTTCACAGATGATTCAACATCTCAGACCATCACCTTTCAACCCGGTCAGACCGTAATGTTGAATAAAGGCAAATCGTACACCATATCGGTCATGAATTTATAACCATAACAACTGCCGTCATGAAAGGAAAAATAAGTTTGTCGTTCCGGTTACTGGCCACGGGATTGGTTATGGCAGCCGGCTATCCCGTGTTCGCCCAGCCTTTGGACACCACCTACAGTGTTTACAGCGGCCAGCCGGAAATCTTTGCAAAAAACAGCATTCGGCTATTGCCAGGCTTCCATGTAGCCGCTGGACAGCAGACCCGGATTTACATTACGGATGTGGAACTTCTGAACAGCAATGCAAGTACGAACCGTAATTACATTCGATCCCGTAGCTACCTCAACCCCCACCTATCGGTTCCTGCCAATCCGACGACCACCGATCTGATGGAGCAGGTACAATATTTTGATGGGTTAGGGAGGCTGATCCAGGCGGTAGAGGTTAAAGGAAGCCCGGATTATAAGGATGTGGTAACGCCTGTCGCGTATGACGCATTCGGCAGGGAGGCCACGCAGTACCTACCGTATACTACGGTAACGGGGAGAGGAGGGGCTTACAAAACGGATGCAGTTGCCGCCCAAGGTACCTTTTATAGCGGTACACCTCCGTCAGGACAAACCGCCAATACGTTTCCTTTTGCGCAAACGATATTTGAGCGTTCTCCCCTGAATCGTGTAGCAGAGCAAGGAGCACCGGGGTCGGCATGGCAACCCGCGCAAACACGCGGCAGTAGCGGCCGGACGGTGGTGTCGGAGTATCTGTTGAACAACGCATCGCCGTTTTCGGCACAGGATACCATGCGGAGAGTCGTGAGGTACGGTGTGAGCGTGAATACGACTACCTGGGTTCCCACACTGACGCTAGCTGCGGGTGCAGTGTATGCAGCCGATCAACTGCGAGTAACCGTTACAAAGGATGAGAACTGGATGCCTGCTTCCGGTGCGGACAATCGGATAAGTACGGTGGAAGAGTATACCGATAAGAATGACCGGGTCGTGCTGCGGCGTATGTTCAATAAAGCAGGTAGCGTTGTGCAGGTACTGAGCACCTACTATGTTTACGACGACTACGGTAACTTAACCTTTGTGCTGACGCCGGGCGCCGAACCTGACCGGGATAATATACCCACAGGTAGTGCACTGACTACTTGGCTAGCTACATACGCCTACCAATACCAATACGATGGCAGAAATCGGCTGGTGGAAAAGCAACTTCCCGGCAAAGGACGGGAATATCTGGTGTATAATGATAATGACGAATTGGTGGCTACGCAGGACAGCGTACAGCGTCTTGCCAAAGAATGGACTATCACGAAATATGACCTGCTAGGGCGGGTGATCTTGACAGGAATATGGAACAATAATAACACGGCTGTCACCCGCAGTTCGCTGCAAAGTACGGTGAGCGGGTGGGCGAAGGCAAACCTTCGGGAGAGTCGCACAACAACGGGTACGGGTTACACGAATGTCGCCTGGCCTACGAATTACATCACCACCACGTTGACATTGCAGTACTACGATAACTATGCCGTACCCGGTCTTCCGTCTACGTATGCCCATACCGGCAGCAATATGACCAGGGGATTGCCAACGGTGAGCCGTACAAAAGTGTTGAATAATGGTACAGGCACGACAAATATGCTGTGGAGTGTGCTCTACTATGACGACAAGGGGCAGGTTGTCAAGCAATTCAACCAGCACTTTCTGGGAGGGGGCACGGCCAGTGTGTATGATTACGATGAGACGGACCTTACGTACAGCTTCAGTGGGCAGCAGCAGACCAGCACTCGTAAGCACTATGCCATTAACACGGCTGGTACGGCGGCCAGCCTGCAGGTGACGGTAAAGACGGAGAATAAACATGACCATCGGAACCGGTTGCTGGAAACCTGGAAGACCGTGAATCCGGGTACGGGAACTCCTACGTTGATTGCCCGAAACGATTATAACGGAGTAGGGCAATTGCTGACAAAGAAAATGCATCGTACCACCGGCAGCAGTTTCGGACAAACGGTTACCTATAAGTACAACCCGCGAGGGTGGCTGTCGGAAATGTCTTCGCCGCTGTTCAAACAAGTACTGCAATATACGGAAGGAACCAATAAGCAATATAACGGTAATATCGCCTATCAGATAATGACCCGGCATAATACCGCATCGCCTACCCCCGCGTCGGTGTCGGACACCTACAGTTATAGTTACGATGCACTGAACCGGCTGACGCAGGGGACGATGGCCGGTGACAAGGGCAAGGAGACGCTGACATACGATAAAATGGGTAACATCAACACGCTGGTTCGGACGGGCATTAACAGCACCGTTGTGGACCAGTTGAGCTATACGTATGCCAATGGCCGCTTGTCCTCTGTATTGGACGGCACGGTGACGATACATACGACGGAGCCCTATCAACTGCCGGGAACCACCACTTACACCTACGATGGAAACGGCAACCTGAAAAAGCGGGAAAATACAAACGCTGCCAGCACGCACAACAAGAACAACATCACAGCAGTCACCTACAATCACCTGAACCTGCCGAATAGCATCACGGCGGTTGCTGGAAATGTGACTTATACGTATGATGCGGACGGCCGGAAACTGAGGAGTGTAAACGGGATCAATGGGCAGGTGCGTGATTATATTGACGGCATTGAGTACGTGGATGGATTAATCGAGCTGATCCAAACGGAGGAGGGCCGGATATTGAAGAGCGGCAGCACTTATACATATGAGTATTACCTCAGGGACCACCTAGGCAACAACCGGGTAGGTTTCAGTCAGGGCACCAATGTGACGGTACCTAACTTCACCGCTGATTACTATCCGTTCGGGCTCCAATACCAGCAATATATACGATCGGGTAACCCGAAAAATAATTACCTTTATAACGGGAAAGAGCTGCAAGACGGGATCAAGCAGTATGACTACGGCGCGAGGCTGTATGACCCGGTGATTGGAAGGTGGAGTACGGTTGATCCGTTGGCGGAGCAGATGCGAAGGCACAGCCCTTACAACTATGCGTTCAATAATCCGATGCAGTATATTGATCCGGATGGAAGGGGCCCAGAAGAAGCAATGCTTCGGGCACAGCTGTGGCATATGCGAAATATGACGGGGATAAGTGAGGAAGAGCAGGATGAGGCAGTGTGGGAGGCGGATCAGGATAAGCCAAAGAAGAAAAAGCAGGAAGAGAATACCACTTCGGTGGCCAACGCTTTGGTTGACCTGGTTCCCGGCAGCAGAATGGGAGCTCTTGCTGGTCAGGAATTCGGAAAGGGCAATATTGCGACGGGGGCAGCATACCTGTTAGGCGGTACGCTAGAGGCGGGGTTAGAGACAGCTTCATACTATACCGGGGGCGCGATAGCATCTAAGTTATTTTCGAAGTTAGGCAGTTATTTAACTTTGCGTTTTGCCGCTAAGACGAGCACACAGTTTACCAAGTCCAGTTTACAGCTTGGGCAACAGATGCATAAAGCGTATCATGCGGGTAAAGTAGGTAAAGAATTTAGGTTATTAAGTGGAAAGCGAATAGATTACCTTGATGTGGAAAACGGCATAATTTATGAATTGAAGCCTAACAATCCCAGAGCCATTTTGCAAGGGCAAAAGCAATTGCAAATGTACTTACAAGAGTTACAGTCGCCTGCAATGCTGCAAAAATATCCGCAGTTTAAAGGCGTTCAATGGAGAATTGTTTTAGATACGTATTGATAATGGACAGCAAAGAGTTTAAAAAAAGGTTTAGCGAACTGGCCAAGGCCAACGAGTTTAAAAGTGCCTTTGGTGGTTGGTATAAGGAAAGCTCGGAATGTATCGCTGTGCTTGAGCTTCAAAAATCCAACTTTGGTGATTACTATCAACTTCTGATAAAGATATTTATTCAGGGTGCTTTTGAAAGAACTTATGCTCCAGATAAAGACTTAATAAAAAGTTCAATGGGACATATCACGGCAAATGAAACACCTGAATATAAAGCTGTCTTAGATTTTGATGAGTCAATGGAGGATAATATTAGGATAGAGCGTTTGAAGAAACTTTTTAATAGTCATATTTTGCCGTTTACCAACAGAGCATTGTCAAAGGCAGGCATAAAAGAGTTAGCCGACAAGGGAGAAGTTTTCTTACTACCCGCAGTCAAAGAAGAATTATAAAAATCAGGAGGGCTGTCTAAAAAGGTTTCATGTAGCTGTCAGTCAACAGTACATTGCCTTTTCCTGACGATTCCGAAGCAAGCGGCTTAAAGCTGTAGTCAACGACTTTTTGCCGACGTGATGCGAATGCCGCAGGAATTGGTTTATTTGAGCCTGAGGTGTAGTACATAAAAGGCACGAGGATCGAGTCGGCGGGTCTCTGCCTCAACACGTTCGTGTGTATGGGCTAGGTGGAAAAGAACAAGGTCGAGCTAGAGGCGGAGATCGCTCCAGTGCCGTCGGATGTCGAAAGACAAATAAAGACGGACGAGGCCGGGCTGATGCTGCAAGGCCTATAGACAGCGCCACGCCGAAGGAGAAACTGTCCGAACTGAACAAGCCGAACGAAAGAGGGGCCCGAATAAGTGAAAAATAGCCCATTCAATAGATGAATAGATCTGATCTGTTCAATTGGAAACTATATAGGCTTTGACAATGGGTCTCTCATTTCTAGAGAGCAAATGCTGAGATTCAATGATCAAGAGTAAAGTAAAAGACATACAGAAAGGCCTATTCCAATGAAAACTGTAATACGTATAGTAGTCGATTATTTTGAGTTTATCGACGGGTTTGAAAAACTGTTAAAAAATGCTGGTACGAGTCATGATGATTTTCGTAGACAAAAGGACGTGGGAATAATTGGAGCGTACCAATATTTTTATCATGGGGGAGGGTGCAAGCTTGAAAACGATAGCGTTGTTTGTGAGTTTGACTATTTACCAGAAAATGGTTATCCGATAAAATTCAGTATTTGGAAGTTCGGCGAATATACTAAGACAAATCCAAAATGATTCCATTTTGGATTTGATATTGATTTTATTCAGAAAGAATTATGTGAATTGGTGAAACTAGGAAAGCTGTTTTATTTGGAGGAGTTTGGAGTCGTGTATCCTATTTTTCAAGTTAAAGAAAAATCCCTTTTGACAAGTTGATGTTTTAAATACTACCAAAGAAGGAACGCGTTAGCCACATAAAATGAAGTTGAATTTTTATGATAAAGTTTTTGCCTGTCTTTTTGTAATAACTAAGTCTCTCCATTATAAGGTTGGAGGAGCATTGATGTATTATAAGAGTTTTTTTGCCGTTAACGTTTTGACAAGTATATTATTAATAACCAGTTGTGCGGTTTGAGAGCGTTATAGTTTATGGTAGTTAAATTAACAAATAAGTTGTGCATTATACTGATATTCAATATATTAGAAAAGTTTCTCACATTTTTCTATATGCACAACTTAAAGACGAATTTCGAGAAGATACGGCGGATTTGCAAATCTGTTCTGTCAAAATACCTGTATGCCGACGGGAATCTGGAGCGTTACCGGAACAAACCCCGGATGAGTGACCTGGACATCATCGCCCTTTCCCTGACATCCGAAGCGCTCGGGATCGATTCGGAGAATTACCTGTACGGGAAGATAAAGAGCGACTATCCGCAGTATTTCAGTTATTTACCGGATAGGTCAAATTACAACAGGCGCAAACGCAGGATGCAGAAGTACATCCCGTGGGTGTCTGATTCCATCGCCCGGATCATCGACCCGGCAGCGGACCGGTATATCCTGGATTCCATACCCGTGCCGGTCTGCCAGCCTGTAAGATCAAGCCGCACGACCATCTGCAGGGAGGATCCCGGGGTGCATCCAAGCCGGGGATACCATGCCTCCCACCGTCTGCATTATTATACGGGTTCAAGATGCAGCTGGTCATTTCCCGTTCGGGGGTTCCTGTTCATTTCGGTATTACGGCGGCTAACGTGCACGATGTCAATTATCTGCAATGGTTGAATGAAACGCAGCTTACCGACTGTG
>NZ_JBHTDN010000016.1:0-53964 GCF_042666505.1 Parapedobacter sp. GCM10030251
CTTTATCGATGAGCCTACACTGGCCGACGCGATAATGGACAGATTGACAGCTTCGGCACATAGGCTGCCCCTGCAGGGCAAGTCTATGAGGAAGAAAAAAAATCTTTAACTTTGAAAACCCAGTGGCGCAGCTGCGCAGATTATTGGCCTCTTCACTGGTGTACTTTCATCCGGAACGGGTGGTGTACTTTCCCCGGAATATTCAATTGCTGGGATTCCCCATATATACCCCAGAGCGGAAAGACGGGGGGCTTATGATCCTCGAATATATGCGCGTGATGGATATCGGCGCAACGGCTGAGATCGGCTATCAAATACGTAGCGTGGGATTGGGGGCTTTTGTACGCTATAGTGAAGGGCTAACCAATGTTGCCAAAAAGGATATGGGCCACGATAAAAACCGGTTCCTTTCTTTCGGGCTGAGCTGTGCGGTAAGCAGGCTGTTTTAGCCTGGATGCAAGGAGAAGTCGAATAGGTTTTGATCGCTAGCGGGTTGAATTGGTAAAGAGTGGTTATAGCGGCTCGCTAGTAAAGTCAATGAACGTTTATGCCATCATAGTTTGGTGGCAACGTACTGTTCGATTTCAAGCATGTAATTTGTGATATCCCAATCGGTAGTGACATGTCGCTCTTCAAATTCGCGCGCCCAATGTATAAAGCTGTTTACATCGGCTCTCGAATCGCCTGTGTCGTATCCTTGCTGCCCCGCTTGGTAGGCAATGTCGGCCAATGTTTCGAGCAATTTATCGGTCATGTTGGATATGCTGATTTTTATTTTGGTAACGTATTTAAAGCAAAGGTAAGGGTTTTGAAAGACGGTGGAGATTGCTAAGATTTTTTTGTTTGGGAAAAGTTCGATGTCCCTTTTAAATGCCATCAGTTATGATTTGTAATAAAATAAGGGGAAAAATAAGTCTTCTTTGTAACAAAATAAGGGCAGATTTTTACTTAGTTTGTAATAAAATAAACCATGGTGGGGCTAAGAACTAGGTGACGGAACACGAACATGAAGTGTCAGGCCGAGCATAAAATATTAATTTGCCAGTGGAGCAGCTTGAGGAGTTTACCTTTGAAATGGGAGTTTCCTAAGGACAAAATATAGACCTCGTATCACTTTCAACATACCGGAAAATGAAATCAAATTAGGATGTTAAATCTGAAATGAATAGATTAGCAATGAATTAAGTATAGCTCCTTAAGCAATATTCAACATAAAATCTAAACTATGGGTAGTCGAGAGGGCACGCAGCAGCCTGCGCCTGCACGGCGGATTAGGACGGTGCATGTGCCAATGAGATCAGAGACAGGGCTATTGCCTAAGGCGACTGGGAAGTCGACGACAATACGGGTTGCCAGCCGGATTTGGAATGATGAAAGCGGTGGCTGACTATTTGAAGTTATGATATAAAACCAACGACCATGGAAACCAAAACTGTTTTTGTTGTTTATTCGCCCTACTATGATGATGCCAACGATATTTACGGTGTGTTTGACTCAAAAGAACGGATGGATGAATTTTTGTATCGTTTTAAGGATCGAGCCGATGACTTTGAAATTCGAGAAATAGCTTTAAATCCGCAGTTTCCGGGGGACAAAAGCCGTAACCCGTATTGTGCACCTTTTTACAGCGATGGAAGAGCAAACCTATTCATTGTGTACGATCCCACAGAAACCGAAAAAGCAATGAACAACGTACATGAAGTCGGTGAATTGGATGGGGTGCCGAATTGCCTGACCGTCTATTTGCTGGCCGAAACAAAAGATGAGGCCCGAACAGAGGCCATCGCACGCATGGAAAAAATGGTGGAAAAGGGCGAGTTTACGCTGACGGGCGAGTTAGATATGGAAGACTGATCATATCCGCTTTTGATTAACCGCATAAGGTTAATCATTCAATCAAGAAGCCTTGCGGGTATTGGGGAAGTTAACGCCCCGGTTCCCGATCATCTATAAACGTGGCCAGTTTCTCCCGAAAGCCTATGTACTGGTTTTCATATTCACCCGAGGAATATCGGATAGAAGTTGCAAAAAAGTAGCGATAAATAGTTAAGAGAAAACATTATAAACCTTCGAATTATGGGCACATTCCTGATCTTCATTCCTATGCTCCTATACATCGGTATTCCCGCATCCCGTGAAGATAATGATGCTGTGGTCTTCCGCTCGCCTTTTATACTTGGACCATATGCGACGGGTGCGGTACAATGGACGGCACTGGACACCTATCGACTGGGCAAGCACAACGGTCTGCTGGAAACGTTCATTCGGGGGGCCAATTGCTGTATAAAGGGGAGGCGGTGATTTATTGCCAGGGAACCTACCAATCCCTGTTGTTCCCCATTATGATCTACAAGCTTTACCGCCATTCTGGAACCGAAGGACAGGCAAGCGAAAGCATGATTTCCGGAAAGTTATTCAACGAATTTGATGAGGATTTCTTGACGACACTGGGCGATAAGGATACGGTTGCCTACCAGCAAAGCTATGTGAGGTTTAGCAAATAGCATAGAGCTGGATCTGATTGTCGCTCGTTCAATCCGAGCTCTTTCAAATACGCTTCGTGATAGATATCCTTCCTGAATACGGCCCAAACGCCAGACGTTCTATATTCGTACTGGAGGTCGGGAAGCCGGATCCCGAACGCAGCGACTATATTTTGCAGAACTGGATGAGGAATCGGAGTACGATCGAATTTATTGGTCTTTGGGAATTATTCAATAATCCAGGTTTTAATTCCATCGAATTCGATGGAATTAAAAATCAGTCGGGATCAAACAGCTTTGCGCTTACACCAAAGAGATGGATTGAAACAACGAATGCTATTGGTATTTTTTCGAGGACCGGAAGGTATGGTGGTACATTTGCGCATAAAGATATAGCTTTCGAATTTGCTACTTGGTTAAGTGCGGAGTTCAAGTTTTATCTGATTAAGGAATTTCAACGGCTGAAAGAGGAAGAAAGCAGTAGACTTAATGCTGATTGGGACTTCCAGCGTACACTTGCCAAGGTAAACTACCACATCCATACGGATGCCATCAAAGAAAACCTAATTCCGGTGACGTTGTCAAAAGCCCAGGTTTCTTTCGTTTATGCAAACGAAGCTGACGTACTGAATATGGCCTTGTTTGGTAAGACTGCCAAGCAGTGGCGAGATGATAATCCGGATAAGAAGGGTAATATTCGGGATTATGCATCTATTGAGCAACTGGTGGTATTGTCAAATATGGAAAGTACGAACGCGTTGCTTATTCACCAAGGACTGGCCCAATCGGAGCGATTGATCCAATTGAACAGGATGGCAATTATGCAATTGCGTTCGTTGGTGGCGCATAGCAAATCGGTGGGAAAACTAAAGAATGGGTAGCTTCTGTGGGCATGCCTAACAGGGTCGCAGTTGCAGCCTCATTGTCCAAAATGCAGACTCAGGCAAAGAAGTGGTTGTTTATCTGCCCAGTGCTGGCATCAAAAATCATCCATCATCAAAAATTCATTCAATGATAGTTGGCGAATCCCCTTATACGTGTTTTTTGAGGACAAAGAATCCATGGAAATCACATATTTGGGGTAATTATCGGCGATGGCAGCCAGATTTCCGAATTCACGTTGGATGGTTTTTTCATCAGTCAGTAGGTAACAAACCTGCACATATAATCGTTCGCCGTTTCGCTCTCCCATGAAATCAATTTCCTGATCACCGTCTTTGCCCACGAATACGCGGAATCCGCTTCTAATCAAATGTAAGAACACTACATTTTCCATTAACTTCCCGATATCCCCACGGTAGTTAAAGCTACGGATACTGTTGCGTAAACCAATATCTTCAAAATAGTACTTTTCACCTATTTCGAATATTTTCAGCCCATTGATGTCAGCCCTTGATACTTTGTGTATAAAATAGGCATTGGTCAATGCATGCAAATAGTTGATAACCGATTGTGTGGGTATGGCAACCTGTTGAGATTTAAGGTATCTGCTTATATTTTGGGCAGAAAAGAGACTACCCACGTTATCAGCCAGGTACGCTACCAAGTTCTCAAGTAAAGACACATTGCGTATGCCCTCGCGGCTCACTACGTCTTTCAGTAAGATGGATGCATATACATTTTTCAGGTATTCGAATACGAGCGATGGCTCCAGCCCGATATGGTGTTGGTACGGGAGCCCGCCGATAGTTAAATACAATTGTAAACTCTCCGTGCCGTCACTTAGCCTATTGAATGTCAGGAATTCCTTATAACTAAGGGAATGTATTGGAATCTCGATATACCGTCCGGCCATCAACGTAGCCAGTTCGCCCGACAGCATGTTTGCACTGCTTCCTGTGCAATAGATGTCACAGGTGTTTTGGTTGAGCAAGCTACGCAGGCAACGCTGAAAAGCTGAGATTTCCTGCACCTCGTCAATAAATAGGTAGTTGGGTTGGTTGTCTTTTAATTTACCGAGCACGTATTCATTCAATTCTTGATGGTTGGTGATAGCGGCAAATTCTTCCAGCTCTTTGTCAATAGAAATGATATTCGCTTTCGGCTCCCGCTCCTGTATCTCTTGGATGATCAGCTTAAGCATATAGCTTTTGCCCACGCGGCGTTGCCCCGTGAGAATCTTAATGAGCTGTTTGCCAATGAACGGTTTGACACGCTCTATATATCTTTGTCGCTTTATGATTCCTTCCATTATAATTGATTCTTATGCAAAGGTAATCTATTTCTTCAATTATGATTGAAGGGAATGTGTATATTTTATGATTTGTCAATTATATTTGAAGAATCTATATGTGACATTCTATCACGGCAAAGGTAAGCACGCGTAAATCACCTTTGTGTCACCGAAGTAGAGACAAAGTTATGAATACTGCTTGAAATACCTGTATTAGCAATTTACCTAACTTAGAATCCTATGGTATTGTTTTTATTGACGAAAAATGTCGAGTATTGTTGTTATCTTTATATCGCCCAATATAATTGGAACCTGAAGCAACTGTAAGACGATTCAACGACAAACTAAAAACAGGTTAATTGAAACGTTGGATAAAAAAGGGTAGGGCGGGATTCCGATAGGCAGCAAGACAAGCCACGAAATATGACTTTACTTTTTTTGAATTTGGGAACCACGGAACTTTTCATCGTATTGCCGCTTTTGGCATTCATGTTTTACAGCCTCTTCCATGCGGCTACAAACATGGCGATATCGGGCACGCATCGGCTGATCTGGGGGCTACTGATTTTAGCTGTTCCCTTGCTTGGCAGTATTGGGTATTGGCTGGTGGGTAGGAAGCCTGCCAAGGCAACTAGAAGATGATAAGTACACAGAAAAAAAAGAGCAACTTATGAAGATTCTTTCGATAAAAGTGCTTCCCATTTGCTTGGTCGCTTTCGGCTTCTGCAAATTGGCGTTGGGCTTCTCGACCGAAGAGACCCTACGGGAACAGACTACAATTTCCTTCCGGTCTGCAAGCGCAGAAGTAAACGAGGTAACCTTGTACTGCCCGAATTTGACGCAGACTTACGTGCGCAAAAAGACCGACTGGTTTTGGACAATACATGTTCCACTCAACGACGGCCATGGCAGCGTGACACTCGACCTAGACGAACCCGTATTCATGCGTATACGGGCGGCCAACTTGCAAAATTACAACTTGTTCATTTCTCCCGGCGACCGGCTGGACATCACGCTCTCGGAAGCCAAAAACGGTCCAGTAACCGTTACCGGCAAGGGCGCCCAAAACAATCAACTTTTAGAGACAACGACGTGGTTCGGCACCGATGCCTACGAAACGGATACCCTACCCAGCCGGATATTGCAAGATTTAAGATCGCAATACCGCAAAGATAGCGCGACGTTGGAGAGCTATATCCGCCAGTACAACCCCACAGATGCATTTGTCGGTGCCCAGCGTATTAACCAGCGATATTTTGTGCTGAAGGAATTTTACCAGTTCGCCGGAAACCACAAGTTTGCATTACGCAATAAACCGAGTGGAAAAGATTTGATAAAACAGTGGGATGAAGCTACTGACCGGTTGATCGCTGAAAACGACATTGATAGCGATGAGGCGCTGATCGCACCCCATTACACTGACTTTATCGCCGACTTCTTACTGCGCAAAAAGGAAGCATTGTGGATGCTGAGGCAGGCGAACTTCGCTGAATTAGCGCGGGACTGGTACGGCGGGGATGAGACGCTGGCCCGGAAGAGCCTTAACGACGACCCCGAAAACCTACTAACCGAAAAAATAATCAATAGGTATTTCTCTGGCGAGGTAGCCGCTTTTGCATATGCCCATCTCATCAACAATGCCGTGGGTAGCAAAGAGGACAATTTGGTATCCATTTATGAAAATTTTGAATCCGCTTACCCGGCGAGTGCCTACCTACCGTTGCTCGCGCCTTCCATTGCCGAAATACGCAAAAAAAATGTGCGAACACTGAATGACCGGATGGTGTTCATCGATGAAAGCGGTTCGCTGGAAACCTTCGAACAGGTACTCGCGCATGTCAAAGGGAAAACGTTATTGCTCGATATGTGGGGCACGTGGTGCGGCCCCTGCCGAGAGGAGATTGAGCGGAACGGCGAGGCCCTTAAAGCCCATTTCAAGGGCAAGGGCGTGGATTTTCTCTACGTGGCCAATTACGATATCCACCAACCGGAAAAATGGAAGCAACTCATTGCGTACTATGGTCTAGAAGGCATGCATGTACTCGCTAGCCAGAAACTCACTGAAGACATTATGGGAAAAACGGGTGGCACCGGTTATCCGACATATGTCATCATTAAGGCCGATGGAACTTACGAGTTGTCGCAAGCTGGTTACCCGATGGATAGGGCTAAGTTAATAGAACAGATTGAGTCTGCATTATGAATCCATTATACCTCGGCTGCAGACGGGCACAACGGCAACTAGGACGAAGTCTTGGTCGACGAAAACCACTTTGTCTCCCCAATTTTCTCTGTTTGACAAAACGTATCTTCGCCATATAACCAAAATAACAACTTGCTCATGGCAAAACAATTACAAGCGCAAAGTATTTTCGAACAAATTAAACAGGTCGATGCTGATGGAAATGAGTTTTGGAGTGCTCGGGATTTAGGCAAGGTGCTTGGGTATCTAGAATATAGAAATTTTAAGCCCGTCATTACTAAAGTCAAAGAGGCATGCAAAAACAGCAATCAAGACGTATTAGACCATTTCGTGCAAGTCCACGGAATGGTTAAAATAGGACTGGGCGCGGAAAGAAAAATCGAAGATACAACAGCAACCTACCCATGGCAAAAAGTAAGAAATTGGAAGTAAAAGGGACAGAGATAACTATTTTACAACATGAAACTGACGATTATATATCGCTGACCGATTTGGCTAGGTATAAAGATTCCGAGCATACGGATGACATTATTAGAAACTGGCTAAGGAATAGAAATACAATCGAACTCTTAGGTTTTTCGGAAATTTTAAATAATCCGGATTTTAAACCCGTCGAATTCGACGGGTTTAGAAAACAGGCAGGATTAAACAATTTCGTTCTTACCCCAAGCGGTGGATAGACGCTACAAACGCCGTAGGTATAAGATCAAAGCCAGGCCGGTATGGAAGCAAAGCGTATTTTGACAATTCACTATCCAAAAATACGCAGATGAGGTGGAGTGGCCTCACCCCCGCAATTGACTTGCTGATCAACTGGTTAACTCTTCCGACCATTAAGAAAGAGATAAAAGTGGTGTTGTCATCCGGAACCATTCAATCAAGAAGCCCTGCGGGTATTGGGTTGTTAACGCCTAAATACTGTTTTTCATATTCACGCCTGAAAAACAACAGCGATACCGAGTTATCGGCAATTTATCGGAATACTTACTAATGCTATCTTATTTAAAATATTGCCTTGTTTTTTAAATAGCAAAAAAGTTATTTAAATAAGGGGCGTGAAATTTAAATAACAACTGTTTGTTGTTAAACAGATTGAAGAAGCCTGTCGGAATAGTGGTCAGCAGGTGAGCATGCGCAATCGTTCAGTACGCTTTTTAAGAAGAAAACGAGCATGTCGCCAATTGAGTTTCGGCAAGCTTTTAATTAAGGTTCAATTGTTAGATGACTATATTATCTTTCTGATTTAAACCTTGAGCAGGGACAACGGGAATTTCATGCATTCTGAAAAAGAAAAGTCGGTAAGCGAAAGCTTTATTCGTCGGTTGAACAATGGCGATGAGCAGGCCTTCCGTATCATCTACAATAAAATGTATGCTAAAGTATATCGTTTTGCCTATGCCCTCACCAAGCGACGCGATCAGAGTGAAGAAGTTGTACAGGAAACTTTTTTAAAATACGCTATTGGTATTCCACAATGACAAACACCGAATGAGAAACCATCCTTTCGGTGTTTGTTTTCTGTATGTGGTGTACCGTTCCGTCACGGGCGCATGTCGATAATACTATCAACGATGAACGGGCTGAAACCCCGCCATGGAATGGCATTTTTATACTCTTTATAATGCAGATCAAAAGTTTTACCGCTATTGCGCATCAAGATATTGGCTATACTGTCATTCTCTACCGAAAATTCGAATTCATTGGACTGGATCGTACCTGAGTTTGCTGAACGAAGACCTGTCTGTATCAATTTGCCCTCGTAGGTCTTGAAAATGTTGCCCTTTTTAACAACATAATTCAACTGACCTGACTTCACCCCTTCGCCAAATACATAGTAATATTTCCACCAGATCATCCCGGCGGCTATCACCAACAGGATAAGCCCTGCGATGACTATCCATTTGCGGAAGGGCTTTCTTTGTGTTGCAGGGGTACGTGCATGTTCCATAGAAACAAATCTACGCAAAAGCGGACAATATTAAACGGCTGATAAGTTACAAAAATACGACTGCAGTACAGGCTGTATGTTACGCTCGAACTTTCCTAGACCTGGGGCAATCGGTAGAACAGGTGGATAGGTTATTGGGGATATAGCGCCTGGAGACGCGGGGTTCTCATCGCCCCAATACGGAACGTATTAATCGGGGTGTTCTTCTAAAACAAACACACCTAGATACGAACGCATATATGCCAGGCAGGGGCGTAGTTCTTCCGGCGGAAATTGCCCTATCTTCAGTATAACGGTTTGCCCTTCACGATAGTTTCCTTTTAGATTAACCGCTGATGCAACCCGCTCCTTGCGGTACTCTTCGGTGAATTCCATATCAATCAACCGTGACAACCGATCGATATCCTTTTTCGCAAAACGGATCAAAGATCCGCCCGGGCAGCCATCGGATGGTCCCAGGTAGGCGATGCGGAAAACATCGTCACCCAAATGCTCGGCTTTATCGCATGATTGAAATACGAAGAATGTCGACAGGATGGCTAAGGGGAACAAGTTAATTTTCATAATTGGTTATTTTGATATGTAAAGATAAGCTATTTCAATTGAGAGACGAAAGAGAATAACTAAGTGCTACTGGATCGTATATAAATTTGAGCGCAAAAGTGACTACAACAATCATAGATTTGGCTACACCTAATTTCTGAAGTTGCCTGAACTTTGTTCCAATAAATTGAATAAGGCTATATGGTAGCCACATACTTAACAGTTAGATCATGAACACAAAAAACAAAATTGCAGTAATAACGGGCGGAAGCCGCGGACTTGGAAAGAACATGGCCATCGCTATTGCCAAAAAAGGAATAGACGTGGTGGTAACTTACAACAGCAACAAAGAAAAGGCTGACGAAGTTGTCAGCGAAATCGAGTCGTTGGGACAAAACGCATTTGCCTTTCAGCTAGACACCAGAAACGTAAGTACGTTTGATGCGTTTATTAACGAGGTAACCGGATACCTACAAGAAAAAACAGGTAGTCCGAATTTCGACTTTCTTATCAACAACGCAGGAACGGCGCTGTACGCCCCCATCGCAGAGGTTACCGAGGACCAAGTGGAGGAGATCTTCGATATACACTATAAAGGGGTGTTTTTCTTGACACAAAAGGCGTTGCCGTACATTAATAACGGTGGGGGAATTATCAACGTTTCATCAGGGTTGACCCGGATGACCTTGCCGGGTTCTTCCGTATACGCCTCTGCCAAAACTGCCGTGGAAACCTTTACGCGCTATCTGGCAAAGGAATTGGGCGAACGGAAAATCCGGGCCAACGTGGTTGCTCCGGGTGCCATCGAAACGGACTTTGGCGGTGGAAGAACGCGTGATAATAAGGATATCAATGCGACGATTGCGGGATATACTGCCCTCGGTAGGGTGGGTTTGCCCGACGACATCGGCGGTGTAGTGGCCTTCTTGTGTACGGAAGATGCGTATTGGATCAATGCACAACGCATTGAAGTTTCGGGCGGACAGTCGCTTTGATTTTCTTACCTTAGTGAAATGAATCCGTTAACTGTTAAAACCGTTAGTGATTTTCACAAGCTGCACCAACTGGCTCCCCCTGAGCATCCACTCATTAGCGTAGTGGATTATGCTCAGGTGGTGGAGGCCAAGCGGAACAACCCCATAATGCCGCCTTTGGTTGCCGACTACTATTCGATTTCGGTTAAGCGCGGGCTGACGGGAAAAATGCGTTATGGGCAGCAGGAATATGATTTCGATGAGGGCGTGATGTATTTTTTGGCACCGAAGCAGGTACTGCACGCATCGCCGGCCCCGGATGAAAATTCGCATCCTTCGGGCTGGATCTTGCTGATTCATCCGGATTTTCTGTGGGGAACATCTCTTGCCAAAGCGATTAAACAGTACGAGTTTTTCGATTACTCGGTAAGCGAAGCGCTGTTTCTTTCGGAAAAGGAGGAAGCGACCCTCAACGGGATAATTGCCAACATTAAACAGGAGTATCACGCCAATATCGATAAATTCAGCCAGCGCATTATTATTTCGCAGATTGAAACCTTATTGAATTATTCCGAACGTTTTTACGAACGGCAATTCATTACCCGGAAAATAACGAATCACCAGATTTTAAACCGTTTGGAAGACTTGCTGGATGATTATTTTAACGGCGATAATCTCATGCTAAAAGGGGCACCGACGGTTCAATTTGTGGCGGATGCACTGAATGTGTCGCCTAATTATTTAAGTGGTCTGTTAAAAGTGCTAACCGGGCAAAGTACCCAGCAGCATATCCACGAAAAGTTGATCGAAAAGGCGAAGGAAAAATTATCAACGACCAGTTTATCGGTTAGTGAAATCGCCTATGAGCTGGGGTTTGAGCATTCGCAATCGTTCAGTAAATTATTCAAAGCAAAAACCAATCAATCGCCTCTGGAATTCCGGCAGGCGTTTAATTAAAAGTGAATGGGAAGTCCGGCGGTCAACGTTGCCCGGCGAGGTAAGTCACAGCACTTGGGGCTTTAGGCAAACCGCAGAACAATCACGTCGATAGACGGTTGTTTAACCGTATGGTTAATCAAAGGGGAACAACGATCGCCATCGTGGGCGTAGGAGCCAGCGGAGTCGCCTGCTTTACACAATTAATATCCAAATACATCATTTCCGGAAAAACTGCTCCGCTAGCTATCTGGTTATTTGAAAAAAGGGAAGAGCTTGGCCCAGGACTGGCGTATGGGACCGGTCAGGAAGGCCATTTGCTGAATACGCGGGCTGGATTAATGGGGATTTTCCCGGAAGAGCCGCTACATTTTGTACAATGGGCGCACCGGCACAGAAAAATGATTGAAAGCAGGTTCGGCCTTCATAGCATCCATCCGGACGCTTACCCGCCCCGGATGCTGTACGGCTGCTATGTGCAGGCCATGATGAAACGGTATTGGCGCGAGGCGGAACACCATGGCATTACATTGAGAAAGAAACGTTCAGAGGTCTTGGCAGCCGAAATCGGGGATAATGCACAGGTAACGCTCCATACACGCGACGGCAGCTACGTGGCCGATTTCGTGATTCTGGCAACAGGAAATCCCAAGTCAAATAATTTTAGGCACCTAAACGAATACCCGGAATACTTGGCCTCTCCTTGGCCATCGGCAGGCATTTTATCGACGATTCACGACAAATACGCGAGCATCGGTATTGTGGGCAGCAGCCTAACGGCGATTGATGCCATGATTACCCTCGTGGAAAACGGTCATCGGGGGCCGATTAGTTTTTTTTCGTCCGAAGGGTTGCTGCCGCGGGTACAGCCTCCGGTTGAGCGGCATTACGAACGTAGCGTCTTTACGCTTTCAGCCATCCGTAGGTTTATCCGCAAACAACAACGTGCATTGCGCGTTAAAGATCTCATCCGCTTATTCCGCGCGGAGGTGGAACAGTACCTCGAGCGCCGCGTAAACTGGGCAGCGGAGGTACGGACGGGTAAAGCACCGCTGGAACTGCTGAACGCGGATATACGGGACGCACTGAGCGGCGGCAGCGTCTTTCAGGACGTTCTGTACTCGCTACGGTATGAAGCCGACACGATATGGAATCTTCTTCCGATGACACAACAGCAACTATTTGCTAAGTGGATAGGGACGGAATTCGATATCAACCGGCACGCTATCCCGCTCAAAAATGCCTTCAAGTTAAAACGCCTACTGGAACAGCAACAACTACGCGTTATCGGCAATAGCAGCGATGTCCGCCGGGATGGTAATGGGTTTCTGCTGAAAACGGACGACGGCCAGGCGTACCGCACCGATTTTGTGATCAACGCGACTGGACCTGCAGTCGCCATCCGGCAGATGGATGACATTCCACTGCTTCAGCAGCTCTTAGCAAGCGGTTATATTGAAGAATATGGGGCAGGAGGTTTGGTTGCCGACCTTCACACGATGCGCGTAAGCCGGCCCACCGCCGGACCTGCTCCTTTTTATGCGATCGGCCATCTGCTGGTGGGGCTGCAGCACGATGTCAATTCGTTATGGTTTAATGTAGCCCAAGCGGATAAGCTAGCAGCCCACCTGGTTCGACGGATTCCGTAAAATGCCTCGGTGTCGATAATATGCCCAGATACGGCGTTCGGTCCCTCGGCCACCGCGTGCTGGCCGGCATCCCTCAGCAAGCCATATATCAAGAGATAGTCCGTTGAGCACTAAGATAATGATTTGATAAAAAAACCCGCGCCGGGGAGACGCGGGTTATCAAACTAACCAATTATAAACCTAAATTATGAAAAGACAATTCTACGATGATAGACTTTCAAAGGGCGTGCCGGTTTAAGCGCGAAATCGTTAAAATTTGTTAAACCACACCTTTATTCGCCGTTGGCACTTACTAATTGTTTGAAATCTTCTTTATTATGGATGCCGACGGCTTCGAACCACTCCGTTACTCGTTTACGCACATTGGCAGCCGTATAGGGTCTGACCCGCTCATAATTGACCGATTGGGGTATGATGACAATGACGACGTCATTTTTGGGAATTAGTTTGTAAGTGGCCTTACGGCTTTTGGGAAACTCGGTAATCCCCAACAACGTCATGTTTAAAAGCACCGATCCTTCGCCTAGGTTGTGCGCGGGTCCCTGATCATTTATGATGGCGTACACCAGGCTGTCATTGGCCGGATTATAGGCAGCGACCAAGTCGCCCACCTTGGCTCCATAATTCCTTAAGGCGTTGTTCCCTCCGGGCAGCACTAATCCGGGCACCTCCAAGGGGTTGACTTGATTATTGCAATCGCACTCTCCCCTATTTGCCGTTAAACCGTTGGTTAGTGACGTCAACGAACCGAAATAGCCGGCGTAAGGACCGGTCTTAATGATGCACGGCTTATCGATGTCGCCCACCCGCTCTGCTGCCAATACGTTTTTCCAGGTTATCTCATACCCTTCTGGTACGATTTCGAATCCTGAATCTCGGTATGACGCAAACACTCGAATCGCTTCCTTATAGGTTTTTCTGTCGAGACAGAGGTTTTTTGACGATCCTTTTTTCCGTACAGCAACGGCGTTGCCGATGGTATTAATGGCCTTGGTTTCGCCATGAAGATCATATGGATGATAGGACATGGGCGTGCCGTCGGTATTAACCTGGATCTTTGTCCGGAAGAGGATAATCTTTTTGTCGGTAAGCGTGTCCTGAAGTAGAAAGACTGTTCTTTGCTGAGGTGCAAACAGGCGCTGGTCCACGACCTTGAAACGTTGAGCAGGCGAAATGACCGGCACTGCTAACGCGAGACAGAGTAGAACGGTTGGTAAACTCATGGTTAATTAATTTGGGGTTTGTTATTGGCTTGTCGCTTTGCGAATTACAATCAAGTAAACAATAAATTTAGCATCTAAATTCAAAAAAAACGTTGATTCCTGAAATACCTAAAAATGGGTATACGCAAGGGCAAGGCATGTGGCGGTTACCACCGGATACAACCTTTATTGCGATTTGTAATTTATGATCTAAGTAGCGTAATTTGTTTTTATGAAGCCAATTTTCTAATTATTATTACAAACCGATTGTGTAGGTAAATATGAATATACAAGTTGCCATAACTGTCTTATTAATCGTAAGTGCAGTTTCTATTTTATACCGATGGACAAGTCAGCAGGGAACTAATGCAATAACGGTCTCTCCTGGAGTGGCGCTATTGAAAAATAGCGTTTTTTTCGCCATTCTGGGATACGTATGTGGAGTTATGTTTCTCGGTCTTATTGCGCTTGTTGTCTTTGTAGGATTAGGTAAGGAGGATGATTTCTGGTATGCGATTGTGTCGCTTGCGATATTTTTACCCCTGACAGGGTATGGTTGCTTTTATTGCCTAGCATACTATCATAGGCATCGTGTTGAGCTAACGGAAACTGGACTGACTGTTTACGATGCTTGGGGGCGGTCAAAAAGCACTGAATGGGCAGGTATTAAGACAGCTGATTTCAATAGTTTAATGAATGAAATCCGCGTATATACCAAAGACCGAGAGCGTTTACGAATCAGCTCGTTTTTATATGGACTTGATGTATTCCGTACAGAATTGGCTAAACACCATCCATATTTGGTGCAGCGGACGTTACGAACTTAAGTCAGATCAGCGGTTTTGAAACGATTCCTTAGCATAAAAAAACCCTGCGCCGGGGAGACGCAGGGTTTTCAAACTAACCAATTATAAACCTAAATTATGAAAAGACAATTCTACAACCATAGACTTTCAAATGGCGTGCCGAGTTAGGCATGAAACTGTTAAAATTTGTTAAACCTTGTCGGAAGATGTCAGGTTGAGGACAGCGATCATAATTTATACAGGTGCTGCTTGGGCATAGCGGGTATTTTTCATTTCCGCAAGTACGGGATGGAATAACTTTTTCGTTTTACTGTGGCCATATGCTTCAACGGCATGCTTTAACTTGTTCAAATCCACTGTCTTGGCCTTTGCCAAGGTATTCTTTAATACTTGCTCACGCTCTTCAGCAAGGCTACCAAGATTATTGACCAAGTCGACCAACAAGAACTCTGGAGTAGCCTTTTTTGGAAAATAAGGCGTTTTGTGGAAAAAGAAAGTTTTGCCATTCAGGGTAACCTGTTCATGGCGTTTTAGGTTGTACACGATCCGTTTATTATAAAGCTGTGTGGTACCTACTCCTAGCGCATTGTAACTGTTTGGCGAAGTCAGTAAGAATCGCTTGTCTTTAAGGAAGCTACGAATTAACGTTTCGTCATCCGGCGGCGAAGCGCCGAAGGCAGTCTTTTTAGGAAAATAGTACAAGCCTTGCGCGATTTTGTGGAGCGTACCGTCCTGTACGAGTAAAGCAAGATGACGATCTACGGCATTGGAATATGGGGCCAAGTCTTCCCGACGATAGACCTGACCTGGTTTTAGTTGCCGCTTTAATTCGTTTACTCTTGCCATAATACTACGACAAAGATCCTAATATTTTGATTATTTTGCAAGAAATTAAATTTTAATTTCATGCATAAATTAGCTTATTTGCGTTGATTATAAATGATTTGTGTGTAAAAATTATTTAAGTTTTATATTGATATTACCCCTCAAAAAAATGCAGCTTGCGCGATGCTGGTCAATAAGCAAACATAATATTGAGGTAACATGGGCATGTTATTTTTGCCCGGAATAAGACGAAGCCCTCATGTACAGAAAGACAATCACCTCACTGGTTTGCATAGCCGCTTTTTCCGGCGCATGTTATGGACAGTTCAGGGTATCGCCCTACTTGCTGCCCGCTGACAGCGCGGGCGCAGTCCGGCTTACTTGGTTTACGGATCAGGAGGTGACGGGTAAACTGGCTGTGTGGGAACCGAATGCAGTAGATACCCAATATTATTCACCAACGCCGGTTCTTGTTCCGGCGCTTAATTACTCAGCGCTGGAGGAATCCGAACGGGATAGTTTTCCGGACATGTTCCGCAATGCCAACTGGAAGCACACCGTTGTGTTAAAGGGCCTGACGCCACGGACGACCTATGCGTATCGGGTGATCCAGGGTACGGAGCGCTATACCGACGAGTTTACCGCTGCACCCGTGAAAGGCCAGCGGGAGCGCATCCGGTTTGTGGCATTTGCCGACAGTGAGACGGACCCGGAAGGCCGGCATACCAAACGCCCATGGGTGACAGGAAGACAGGCTCCGGAAAGTTCCGGCAGGCCACGGGGTTTGGATAACTACCTGCTCACCGAGACGGCAGGTTTCAAGGCAAACCTCAGACAGATCAAGATGGAAAAGCCTGACTTTATCGTCCTGCCAGGAGATATTGTGCAGGGTGGTGGCTACCAGCGTGCCTGGGATGAGTTTTTCTTCCATGTTGCTGGCAAATTCGATGATGTTCTCGGCCAGACGCTGCTCCTGCCGGCCATCGGTAACTGGGAAAATTTCGGCGCACGCAACGGCGGCTATGACCCGCAGGCGGTGTTTGAATCGAGGGCCAAGTACAAAGCCTACTTTTCGCTGCCCGGCAATGGATACGCGGCCTACCAAGACTGCTATTACCGGGTTGACTACGGGCCGATAACCATTATTACGCTGGATTCATCCAACGGACTGCCCGACAGTACGGACTATGATACCAACATCAACATCAGCGCATCGACCTACCCGGGCGATGACCTGCCCGACATCGGCCGTGGATCTGAGCAATGGAAATGGGCGGAGGCGCAATTGAAAGACGCACAGGAGGCCGGCCAGGTGATCTTCGTGCAATTCCATCACATCCCGTACTCCAGCGGCGGGCACATTTTGCCGTTGACCGCGGAAAAGAGCTCCGGGCAGGCGGGGGTGCCCATGCGCGCATATCACCCGATGTTCGAAAAATACGGCGTCGTAGCGGTCATCTGCGGGCACAACGAATCGCTTGAACATTCGCTGGTAGACGGGATCCATTATTGGGATGTGGGCATCGCCGGAGATGGGCTCGGATATTCGCTTGACGACGTGGATCCGCGCCGTTTCAATGCGTACCGGCAATGGGTGGCTCACGTGGATGCGCCGGAAAACTGGCGTGGACGGCAACTCCTTTCTGGGGGTAAACATTACGGGCATCTGGTGGTCGACCTGGTGCCGAAAGGGACGCATGGCTACGAAGTGATCATGACCCCGCAGTACATTTTTCCAGTGACGGATGAATCGGGACAGGTCGTTTCGACAGAAACGCGGGTTTATGACGATGTGGTCGTTACGTCACTGCCCTAATGCGAAAAAAGTTCTCTTAAAACAAATATAGGCTTAACATCCCGGTCACATTGCCTCTTTACGTTTGCCGCCACAAAGGGAATAATTAATTTTTTTTAAACAGATGAAAGTAGGTGTACCAATATGTTTATTGGCGGGGACGATATTGTCGTTTCCATTTCTTGGGGAGGCCGCTACGGCTTTTGCCGTGAGCTACAAAGAGCAGACTGCTAACAGCTCGCAACAGACAACGCTTTCGGGAAGGGTCGTGGATGGTGATGGTCAGCCGGTCCAGAACGCTACGGTTGCCATTCAGGGCACGGGTAAAGCGGTGTCTACCGATGAAAACGGACGGTTTGTCCTGGAATCGGATCAAACGGATGTGACGCTGGTGATATCTTATGTGGGTTTTGAGACGAAAACCCATCAAGTGAACGGTAGCACGCGCGACATCGTGATCCAGTTGGATGGTAAGAACGATTTGGAGGAGGTTGTGGTGGTTGGTTATGGAACGCAAAAGAAAATTAACCTGACAGGAGCGGTGTCTCAGATCAACTCCGAGGTGCTTGAAAACAGGCCTCAGCCTAACCTGACCCGTATGCTCCAGGGGACGCTGCCCAACCTCAACCTGAGGATGACGGATGGTAGCCCAACCCGTAGTGCTGCCTTTAACATCCGGGGGATTACGTCTATCGGTGCGGGCGGCAATGCGATGGTGTTGATTGACGGCGTGGAGGGAGACCCCAACCTGCTGAATCCGAACGATGTGGAAAGCGTGACCATCCTGAAGGATGCCTCGTCTGCCGCCATTTACGGTTCGCGGGCGGCGTTTGGGGTGGTCCTGATCACCACCAAAGACGTGGGCAAAGGCGAACCGCGGCTGGATGTACGGCTGAGCCAAACGGTCAATCAGCGTACGGTGGTTCCGAATCTGGTGACAGATGGCTATACCTGGGCCAAAAATTTCGATGATGCGTTCTATGCCTGGTATGATTATAAGACGCATCCCATCACCGTCAACGCCAATTTTCCTTTCTCGCTGGAATACCTGGAGCGATTGAAAAATCACGATCCTTCTCAGGGGGATGCGGTCTATAACGAATCGCTTGGACGATACGAATACTTTGGCAGCACTGACTGGTTTGCTGCCCTGCACCGGGATAGAATGCCGGCCACGGAGGCTTCGATCACCGCATCGGGGGGAAATGAAAGGGCAAAATATTTTGTGTCTGGCCTTTATTACCACCAAGATGGGATATTCAAGCACTCTCCAGACGATTTTAACAAATGGAACGTGCGAGCCAAGGGTGAGGTCCACCTGAACGACTGGCTGACGTTCGACAATAATGTCGATGTCAGCACGTATCAGTACGGTTATCCGCTGCTTGCCAACGGTGATGCCGGCATCTGGAGGTATTGGGCGGTATCGGGCTTTCCGATTGCTACGATGTACAATCCCGACGGCACATTTACCCGGCAGGCGGTCGAAGCGGGGGCTTCGTTTGTGGATGGAAGCAGCCGTTCGGATTACGACCGATTCTTCGTCAGAACGACGCCAAGCGTAACCGCTAAGCCGTTCGGTGATCTGGTAACCTTCAAGGCTAACTTTACCTACGCCAAGACGTTCAATAAAGATAAGCGGTACAACAATTATCTGTACTCGAGCGACAGGCCTGGGCAAACCGCCCGGTTTGGGAATAGCTTGTACCGCACCTTATCCGACAATACGACCTATTGGGGGTCTAACATCACGGCCGAAGTGAAAAAGACCCTTAACGATGCGCATGATCTGGGGGTTTTGGTGGGATACAACATCGAATCGAACCGCTGGGATAACTTCGATGCGCAACGGGATGGTCTGCTGGTGCCGGGTAAACCGGATTTTAACCTGATGGACGGCCTGAACTATAACATCGCGGGTGGGGGCAACGAGTGGAAATATCTGGGGGTTTTCTATCGGTTGACGTATGCGTATAAAAGCCGGTACCTGCTGGAATTCAATGGCCGCTACGATGGGTCTTCGAAATTCCCCGACAATCAACGGTACGGGTTCTTCCCGTCGGCTTCTGCAGGTTGGAACATCTCCGAGGAGCCGTTTATGGCGGGTAGCCGCACCTGGTTGGACAACCTGAAATTGAGGGCTTCCTACGGGTCGCTCGGAAATGGAAATGTGGCACCTTACCGGTATATGGAAACCATGTCAGTATCCAAAACAAGTGTCATCCTAAATGGGGTTCAAACGCCATATACATCGATTCCGGGCGTGATTCCGGATGGATTGACCTGGGAAAAGGCTACTACGCTGGACGTCGGCCTGGATGCCACGCTTTTTTCTGGAAGGTTTAACCTGACGTTCGACTGGTACAGCCGCGTCACCACGGATATGTTTACGGCGGGGCAGCCCCTACCCAATGTATTCGGAGCGACGGTACCTTTTGGCAACTACGCCGACCTGAAAACAAATGGCTGGGAATTGACACTGGGCTGGCAGGATCAATTTGATGCCGGCGGAACGCCATTTCACTACAGCGTGTCTGGCTCGCTATGGGATAACCAGTCTGAGATCCTGAAATTCAATAACCCGACCAGGACGCTGGCCAGCACGTACTACAAGGGCATGAAGCTGGGAGAGATCTGGGGGTATGAAACCCTTGGATTCTTCGCTTCGGACAAAGAGGCGGCAAATTGGGCCGATCAGAGCTTTCTGCTGAACTCGAATACCAATGAATACCTTGCCGGCGACCTGAAGTTTGCCGACCGGAACGGTGACGGGGTGATTAATCAGGGGAAGAACACGGTGGACGATCCAGGCGATCGGATGATCATCGGCAACAATTCGCCACGGTACCAGTATGGTTTCACCGTGTCCGGCAACTGGAAAGGTGTGGGAGTCTCAGCCTTCGTACAGGGGATTGGCAAGCGTGACTGGTACTTTGCGCCGGAGGCCGACCTTTTCTACGGCCCGTACAACCGGCCTTATGGTTTTCAGCCGAAGATCATGATGGATGACTATTGGACGGAAGAGAACCCCAATGCGTACTGGCCCAGATACCGGGGGTATACGGCCCTGGGCACCAACCGCTCACTGGGCGCCCCCCAGACCCGATACCTCCAGGATGCGAGCTACCTGCGGGTGAAAGACATCACCGTCAATTACACATTCCCGGAGGCGTGGATGAGCAAGCTTGGTATCGGAAAGGCCATGGTTTACCTGAGCGGACAAAATCTTTTCACCTTCTCCGGGCTGTATAAGCACACGGACAACTTTGACCCTGAAATCATCGAGAACCCCGCGGGCGATATGACCAATAGCCACGGTCAGGGGGATGCGTATCCGATGCTGAAATCGTACACGTTGGGGCTTAATTTTTCTTTTTAACGATTAGAAATATTGATCATGAAAAAATCAATGTTATATATAACCGCCAGTGTCGGTTTGATGTTATCGCTGGCATCTTGTAATGATTTCCTCGAAACAGAACCCTTTGACAAATTGGTGCCGGGTTCTTTTTTTGCGACGGAAGAGGACCTGGAACTCTATACCAACTCGTTCTATCAGCAAATGCTTCCTTCTGCGGATGCGGCAACGCAGGGCGATGGTATGGCCGATTATTCTTCCATAACCCAAAGCTCGAACTTTATATCCGGGAATTATTCGTCGGTAGACGAAGGTTCCTGGAACTGGTCCAATCTGCGGAATATTAATTACTTCCTGGCCAATTATAACAACGAGGCCATTCCCGAGGAAGCCAGAAACCACTACGCTGGCATCGCGCGGTTTTTCAGGGCCTGGTTTTATATTGAAAAGGTACAGCGTTACGGAAATGTGCCTTGGTATGATACACCGTTGACCACCGATGACGAGGCGCTGTATAAAACGCAGGACCCACGGGAGGTGGTGATGCAGCACGTGTTGGAAGACCTGAACTTTGCGGCGGAAAACATCCGCGAAGCGAAAGACAATACTTCGTCGACGATTACCCGCCAAGTGGCGTTGGCGTATAAATCCAGAATCGCGCTTTACGAAGGAACCTACCGGAAATATCATACGGAACTGAACCTGGTGAGTACAGCCGATCAATGGCTCAGGGAGGCGGCCAATGCGGCCAAAATGGTGATGGATGCGGGTACATATTCGCTTTACAACACCGGAAAGCCGACATCCGACTACCGGACACTGTTCATATCTGAAAACGCCGTCAGCCAGGAAGTGATGTTTGCGATGGTCTTCAACAACGCCTTGAAAAGATGGCATGCGCTGACCTGGAAGTTCAATTCGGCTACCTACGGTTCGCGCTGGGGGCTGAACAAGCAGTTCATCAATACGTATTTGATGACTGATGGAAGCAGGTTTACGGATAAGGCCGGATATGATGAGCTGCTGTTTGTGGATGAGATGGCGAACCGTGATCATCGCCTGGCACAGACGGTCAGGTCGCTGGGTTACAAACGAAGCGATGGAAGCCCCGCACCGCCGAACTTCGGTTACACCTTTACCGGCTATCACCTGCTTAAATGGAGCATGGACGACAAAAGGTTGGATGGGATTGGCGAAGCGTATAATACGATCCCGTTGATGCGCTATGCGGAGGTACTCTTGAATTACGCTGAAGCGAAAGCGGAGCTGGGTGAATTTGACGACGTGGAATGGGCCAAGACCATCGGGCTGCTCAGGCAGCGGGCCGGGGTGAACACAGCCATCCCGCAAACGGCTGATCCGTATCTCCGGGAAGTGTATTTTCCCGGGATAGCTGACAAGTATCTGCTGGAAATCAGAAGGGAGCGCGGTATCGAATTATGCTATGAGAACCTCAGGTACCAGGATCTGATGCGGTGGAAAAAAGGCGAACTGGTGGAAATGCCGTGGAAGGGCATATATGTGCCGGCCATGAACCACCCGATGGATCTGGATGGGAATGGTACGCCGGATGTATCGTTCGTCTCCAGAACGCCGGATGCCCCGCAGGCGGGGGTAACGTACTTTGTGATCGATAACAATATTTCCAAACTCTCTGAGGGAACTTCCGGCCACGTGATCTGGGGTGCTAACGAAGAGCGTAGTTTTGAAGATAAAAAGTATCTTTATCCGATTTCCAATTCAGATATTGTACTCAATCCGAACCTGGTTCAAAATCCGGGTTGGAAGTGACGCGATATTGACCGGATAATGGTATAACTGATTGTTGATGCTCCGGGAAGGGGCATCAACATTTAATTTTTTGAACATGGCAAACAGGGGTTTCTTTTTCGGGGTGGTCTGCTTGTGGGTTATGCTGTTTAGCTTCCCTTCACAAGGTCAAAGCCTCAAGGTGATGAGCTACAATATCCATCATGGGGCAGATGCCGCCGAACAAATGACGCTGCAGGAAATCGGCGCGTTCATCAAAGAATCCGGGGCGGATCTGGTGGGATTGCAGGAGGTGGACAGCCTTTGCCGACGATCGGGGAATCGGGACCAGATGAAAGTGCTGGCCGAGATCACGGGCATGCATTATGCATTTTACCGGCATTTTGCCTACGATGGAGGGGCTTATGGCTTAGGGATTTTATCCAAGTTTCCCATCAAGGAGCAACGCAACGAACGTATTACCTCCATGAAGAACGGAAAAAAGGAATCGCTGGCTTTCTTGGCTGTTAAACTCGGCGTGGGAAAAAAAGAACTGGTGTTTTCCACGGTGCATCTGGCCTTGGATCAGCCGACAAGATTGATCCAAGCGGAGGAAATCATGCGCCATTTGGCTGGAAGCGAACCGGTGATACTGACCGGCGATTTCAATGCCCTGCCCGATACGAAAGAGATTGAATTGATTTCGGAGCGGTTAACGTTTATGGACCAAGGTTTGGCGCCTACCTTTCCGGCAGCCGAACCCGTCAAAAAAATAGATTATATTTTCGTATCTCCGTCACTTCTTAAAAAGAGGAACAGCACCCTCGTCCGGAAAGAGATCCACTACTCGGATCATTTGCCGCTGGAAGCTACACTGAAATTGTAAGTGCGGTCCGGCAGGGTGGGGCTACTTAATTTTCAAACCGGCCATAAATCTTGCATATCCGGAACAGCACAGCCTGAATGTCCCGGCTCTGGAGAAAAATACTGGTTTGAAGCAGCGCTTGCTTACTGCCGATGTTTTTTCGCCGGATAAGATCGAGCTCATTCCCGAAATTGGTGTTGATGAATTCCCGGATTTCATTGCGGCTTTTGCGGATCAGCGACACATTCGGCCCGTCTTCCTCATTAAGCTGGTTGGTGACCAGCGTGAAAAACTTGTCCATTTTTACGCCTAACTCCTCAAGGGTGGCAATAAACCCGGTTGCAAGGGATTCGTGCAGGTTTTCGATATACTGGAGACTTTCAGTACTCAGGAACTTTGCCGACTGAAGCAGGTCCTGGATAAGGTCCGCACCGTGCACGATCACCTCTGCGGATCGCCGGTCGGCGGCGCCAAGCTGCCGGATCGCCCGAAGGCTGTTCCGTTTGAGTTTATACGTGTATTTGATTAGCTCCTGGAGCTCGTTGTCGGTCTTCTTTATGGCCGATGCATCGCCATTGCGTATGCCGTTCAAAATCGTGCTGTAATGGCCGGATGCTTCAATGATCATGGTCACAAGCGTGTTTTTGCTGCGGATGTACACATCGAGGTCTGGCTCCTCCAGTAGGCTGAGCCGGCTTTTCTCTTTTTTTGACTGACGTTCCCGGTGGGCAAATTTTATATTGGAAACGACGATGTAAACGGCGACCACGCCCAGCAGAATGGCCGTGGGCAGTACGCCCTGGTAAATCACGAATGCAAAGAACGCGGCCACCGAAAACGCGAACAATGCCGTGATGAACCACCCGCCAATTACGCTGAGTACGCCCGTGACCCGATATACAGCCGATTCGCGGCCCCATGCGCGGTCCGCTAGCGACGTGCCCATTGCGACCATAAACGTTACATAGGTGGTAGACAGTGGTAATTTCAGCGATGTCGCCCATGCGATGAGTATACTCGCGAGCACGAGATTGGTTCCCGCCCGGATGAGGTCAAAAGCGGGTGCATCCTGATCCACCCGGGTGGCTTTGCGTAGCTTGTCCCGTTCGAAACTCAGGTCGTATCGCCGCTTGATATTACGGGGGATAAACGTATCAAAGACGCTGCCTAATAACATAGCGGTTTTTACCACCCGCCGGGATACGGTATTTGGCTTGAAGCGATCGTCACTTCCATCCTCATCCTGCTTGCTCAGGCTGATTTCTGTCTCCGTAACTTTTTTGGCTTTGGCGCTTAGCCAGATAGTTAATGCCATGACAAGTCCGGCTATTCCCAGCATATAGGTGGGTACGATGACATCGCTTGTCGCCAGGTAATCCTGATACAGTGCATCGGCGGGAACGCCGCTGTCGACCCAGTTCTGGTATGCCATCAATCCGGCGATGGGAACGCCAATAAAATTGACCAGGTCGTTTCCGGCAAATGCCATTGCCAGGGAAAATGTGCCGGCGATGACGACAATCTTGATGGGGTTTACGCGAAATTGGCGCTGCAGCCAGAATGAAATTGCCGTGGTAACAACCAGGATAAGCAGTATAAAGACAACGATGTTGTCGTTTAGCGTTCTTACCCAGTCGGCTTGTGCCAGCGTCGTGCCCTTAAGTCCTTTGATCAACAGAAAGTAGATGATCACGGTGATTCCCATTCCGGAAAAAGGGGCTCCCAGGCTTTTCAACCTGTCTTCGTATTGAAAGGTAAAGGCCGACCGGACCGCATATTGGACGGCCACCCCCGCCGTAAATGCAATCACGATCGATAAGAAAATACCCGATATGATGGAAAATGTACTTTCGGCATTGATGTATTTCATTACCTCGCCGATGGCTTCCCCTTTCTCTGCGGCGAACAGGAAACCGACAATCGCCGCGGCACCAAGCAGTTCGAAGACGATCGAAACGGTGGTCGATGTGGGCAGGCCGAGGGCATTGAAAATGTCGAATAATACAATATCGGCAAGCATAACCGCCAGAAAAATCCACATCACTTTATCAAACGTAAAATGCTGGGGCTGGAAAATTCCTTTACGGGCAATCTCCATCATTCCGCTGGAAAAGAAGCATCCGGCTAATATCCCCGCACTGGCGATCAGGATGATATTCCGATACGTAGTGACCTTACTTCCGATTGCCGAATTCAAAAAATTTACGGCATCGTTGCTTACCCCCACGATGAGGTCTGCAATGGCCAGAAGGAGTAAAAGTGCAACAATAAACAGTAAGTAATCCATAAAAATTAAACTGGAACAGCGCAAAAATATAAACTTAATATTACTTAATTGTTAATACCTGCACAATAGTCAATAGGGCGGCCGCCACGCTTCCTTTGGAAGATACTTTCGGGCGTGCATGAACCGCGTTGCGGCACCATTTGCTCACACTTGCGCGGGAAATCAGCCATACTACTACAACGTTTTCGTAAAAAAACCTTAACACAGCTGAAACATTGGGCTTTTTCCGTGCGTTTTAATTCCTGTCTACGAGGGGGCTGGGGGGGTTACACATTACTCTTCATTTTCCCCCGAAATGCAAACAAGGTTTGCTTTCATACTCCAGATACTACTAACAGATACCGGCTTATCGTAAGCCGGTTACCCGGTTATTGTTTACCAGTTAGATCTATTAATAGTTAAATGTTTAATGTATGAAACAAATCAAATCTGTATTTCTCAGTTGCTGGTTGATGCTGCTGGCTGTCCATTCCGCGGCTGCACGCGGCCCTGCCATTGCAGATGGCGCTCGTGACTTTGTCGCCCAGGCGACCATCCGTGGAAAGGTTGTTGACGGGTCGGAACAGCCGCTTGCCGGTGCGACGGTGAGCGTCAAAGGGACCGATACCAGGGTGTCTACCGATGAGCAGGGCAATTTCGCCATCGCCATCCCAACGGATGGGGCTACCCTGGTGATCTCTTTTCTCGGCTTCGTTACGCAGGAATACCCCGTGCAGTCAGACCCCGGCGAAGAGATCATCGTATCCATGCAACCCGAAGAGGCCAATGAACTGGATGAGATTGTGGTGGTCGGCTACGGTTCCCAACGCAAACGTGACATCACAGGCGCCGTGTCTTCGGTAGATGCGAAATCGATCCAAGAGGTGCCGGTAACCCAGGCATCACAGGCGCTGCAGGGTAGGGCGGCAGGTGTCTTGGTGACAAATACCAGCAATAAGCCGGGTGGCGGGGCTACGGTCCGCATCCGGGGTAACCGGTCGTTTTCCGCAGGGAATGATCCGTTGTACGTCATTGACGGCATCCCGATTACGGGTGGTTTGCAGGACATACCCCCGCAGGATATTGCTTCGATGGAGGTGTTAAAAGATGCCTCGGCTACCGCAATCTATGGGTCGAGAGGTGCCAATGGCGTGGTGATCATTTCGACGAACCGGGGCAATACAGGAAAAACGGTGGTGAGTTACGACACCTGGTTTGGGTTTTCGAATGCGTATAAACAGATTGACATGATGGACGGCGCTAGATTTGCCGAGTTCAAGCGGGAGTCGCGCCGGGCTACGGGCGACTACGACGATGGTGATCCGAATGCCGACGCCAATACGCCGGGTCTGTTTTCGCCGGTGGAGTTAGCTTCGATCGCCGCAGGGATCAGCACCAATTACCAAGACCTGATGCTCGAAACAGGTAATAGCATGAATCATTCACTGGGCGTAAGGGGCGGCTCGGAGAAGACGCGCTTTAACCTGAGCTTCAATTATATGAATGACCAAGGGGTCATTTCTGTCCAAGACTTTAACCGGTACGCCATGCGGGTGAACCTGGATCACGACATCAGCGACCGCATACGCATCGGCGCATCCATACTTGGAAATTATAGTGTCCGCAACGGACAAAGCCTTAATCCGTACGACGACACGTTGTTGGAAAATCCACTGGGTGTTCCATACGATGACAATGGGGAGCTGATTTTTTTGCCGACGCCCGACGGACTGCGGAGCAATCCGTTGGCTGAACTGGTGCCCGGTGCGCTGCTCAACCGGAATAAGCGCCTCCGCCTGTTTAGCAGCATCTATGGCGAGGTGGAACTTGCGGAGGGCCTCAGCTACCGGCTGAACTTCGGGCCGGACCTGGTGCAGAACCGGGTCGGCAATTTCCAGGGTAAGTTTACCAATGCTCGTTTAGGCGGATCTTCGGCCGCTCAGGGCAATGAGGACCTCGTTTTTAACTACACGCTGGAAAATATCGTAAAATACAATAAGGTATTCGACGAGGTGCATGCGTTGGAGCTGACCGGATTGTTCGGCATCCAGCATAGGCAATATGAAGCTACGAATATCAGCGTGCGCGGCATTCCGGTGGAAGAGATGCAGTACTACAACTTTGGGGCTGCCGAAGAGATTCTCGGCACGGGCAGTGATTTCGAGCGGTGGGACATCTTATCCTACATGGGGCGCGCCAACTATGTATTCGACGATCGTTACCTGGTGACGCTCACCGCGCGTATCGATGGTTCGTCGCGCTTCGGCAGGAACCATCGGTATGGCTTCTTTCCTTCGGTCGCCTTGGGATGGAACATCAGCAACGAATCGTTTATGGAGGGGAATGGTGTTTTTGACTTGCTTAAACTCCGGGCAACCTACGGGGAGACGGGAAATACCGGGATTGATCCGTACGGCACGCAGGGATTGCTCCGCCGGACAACCTATGCGTTTGATGAGACGGGGGCATTCGGCTTTCGCCCCAACCAATTGCGCAACGATAACCTAAAGTGGGAAACGACCCGCCAGTTTAATTTTGGTCTGGATTTCGCCGTATTGGGCGGTCGGATATCGGGTGCCGCGGAGTACTATCAGCAAAAGACACGCGATCTGTTGATGCAACGCCAGCTTCCGTTCACCAGCGGCTATGGCTCGGTCATGGAGAATGTGGGTGCAACGCAGAATACGGGTTTCGAGTTCAGCATTTCCACAGAAAATATCAGGCCCCAACGGGAAGGTGGGTTTAGCTGGAGTACGGATCTGAATTTGGCGACGAACAACGAGAAGATCCTTGAACTCTACGGCGGTAGCCAGGATGATGTGGGAAACCGCTGGTTTATCGGCGAGCCCATTCAGGTATATTACGATTTTGAAAAAATAGGCATCTGGCAAACCCACGAGGCCGATGCGGCTGAAAGCTATGGCCGGGTGCCGGGTGAAATCAAAATTAAAGACCAGAACCAAGATGGGGTGATCAATGACCTGGACCGGGTCATCCTGGGGAATAACCGGCCGTCACTGACCGGCGGTTTAACAAACCGCTTTGGATTCCGGGGGTTTGACCTTTCCGTATTTCTCTACTTCAACCACGGCAACATGATCTACAGCCGTTTCCACGAGGTGCACAATACCTTATTTGGCCGCTATAACAACCTGGATGTCGATTACTGGACACCGAATAACCCCACTAACGCTTATCCGCGGCCCAACCAGAACCAGGAAAAGCCGGTTTATAATACGTCTATGGCGTATTTCGACGGTTCTTTTCTGAAGATCCGAAACGTTAACCTCGGGTATAACTTCCCGAAAAGCTGGGCGGCAAAAATCGAGGCGGAGTCACTGCGCATTTACGTTAGTGCCCAGCAACCGCTGATTATTTCGTCTTACGTCAATAGGCATCAGGGTATCGACCCTGAGGGTATCGATTTTAATGCGGATAGCGAGCAGCTTCCGGTAGATACGCCGCCCCAGCGCACATGGCTTTTTGGTTTAAACGTTAAATTCTAAGAAAATGGCTAAATTATCAATGATATCTGCTCTCTTTCTGGCTGTCGTATGGAGCTCCTGCTCACGCATGCTGGATGAGGAAATCCGCTCGCAGGTGGGTGATACCCACTTATCTACGCCGGAGGGCTTTGAAGATGGTGTCAGGGCTGCATATTCCACGCTGCGCACCTTTCACGCCAATGAATTGGGCATGACCCTTACCGTTTTTGGAACCGACACGTACACCATGGGGTCGGATGGTTCCTACAAATTCGTCAATGAGTATACGTCGCAGTTTGATCCGCGGACCACGTTTGTGCGCGACCTGTGGAACAACCTCTATATTGGCATAAACACCTGCAATGCGGTGATAGACCGGGCACCGACGGTTGAGGGGCTCAGTGAGGAGATCCGGAACGTGCGTGTTGCGGAAGCTCGCTTCCTCCGGGCTTATTACTACTTTACGCTGGTGCAGCAATTCGGCCCGGTGCACCTTAGCGTCAACGAAACGACCGAGGTAACTACGGAAGCGTCTCGGAGCCCGGTTTCGGAAGTTTATGCAGTGATCGAAGAGGATCTCCGTTTCGCGATTGAGCAACTTCCGGAAACGTCGCCGGATTACGGGCGGGCGATCAAGCCTGCTGCGGCACATCTGCTCGCCCGCGTGCTGCTTACCCGGGCTACTTCGGAGGCGGCTGAAGACAGCGACTATGCTGAAGCGGGTGCACTTGCCGAGCAGGTGATTAACGATTATGGTTTTCAGCTCCTGGATGATTTTGCTAAGGTGTTCGAACAGGGTTCGGGAGAACGTAATGCGGAAGTGATCTGGGCGATCCAATATACAAAAAACGCGATCACTAACGGTGCCAATTCGGAAGCGGATGGAACGGGAAATGCGGCGCACCGGTACTTCCTGATGGAGTATGATGTGCTGCCGGGGATGAACCGGAATGTGCGTGATGGCCAGCCCTGGAAGCGGTTTATGCCGACTACCTATACCCTGGAAACGCTGTTTGCTGATCGGGTAAACGATACGCGTTACCGGAAAAGTTTCAAGGACGTATTTTTATGTACCCGCCCGGGTACCTATACCGTGAATGGCAAGGAGGTAACCTATGCGGAGGGAGACACGGCCGTCTGGCTGCCGGGTTACCAGCTTGATCCCGCGGTAAAGGCGTCAAAGAATTTTCTGGTCATTGAGCCGGCTGACTACACGCAGAAGCTCTATCCGACGCTGACAAAGTTTCTCGATCCGGAACGGCCGGATATGAACTACGAAGCTGGTTCGCGCGATTTTCTCGCATTCCGGCTCGCCGAAACTTACCTGATCGCCGCCGAGGCGTTAATGTATGCCGGCGATGAAGCGAAAGCGGTAACTTATCTTAACGAGGTACGCGGGCGCGCGGCTTATGATGGGCTGGATGAAGCCGAAGACGCAAATCGGCGGGCCGCGATGATGGTGACGGCCGGGGAGCTCTCGCTCGACCTGATACTGGAAGAACGTGGCCGTGAGCTTCTCGGTGAGCAGCTGCGCTGGTATGATCTCGTGCGTACGCATACGTTGGTAGACCGGGTACGCGCGCATAATCCCGACGGGGGCGACAACATCCAGGACTACCATGTGCTGCGGCCAATCCCTCAGGACCAGATAGATCGTACGGCCGGCGGTTCGGAGGCTTTTCCGCAAAATCCGGGGTATAACTAGTTGAACGGATTCGAGGCTGCCTCAAAACTACTTTTGGGGCAGCCTCGCTTTTTTTAATTCGCTTCGAAACGGCATGAAAAAGGGCGCGGTAATCGTATACTCAAATTTTATGCTTAGTTTGGCTCGACGTACGGTTTGACTTCGAGTCTATGCTCGTCCCGGCCTGTGAAGTTGTTGATTGCTTAGGCCAATATGACTTGGTGGCCCTAACGAGTGCGATAGTGAACAACTGAAAAGTAAATGTAAATATGAGTATAGCATCTAGCATATGAGGGCGGGGTCCAAACGGGTTTTAATTACCGGAGCAACGGAAGGCATCGGAAAGGCGGCTGCATTTCAATTGGCAGCGAATGGGTTTGAGGTGATTCTACACGGGCGTAATGCGGAGAAAGCCGCCTTGGTAAAGCAGGAGATACAGGTCCGATATCCGGATGCGAAACTGGATATCCTGATTGCCGATCTGGAAAGCCGGGCGGACACGGTTAAGCTGGCCGACACCTTTAATCAACGGTATGACTCGTTGGATGTGCTCGTCAACAATGCCGGTGGTGTGATGAATAAAGTGCGGCAGGAAACTGTGGATGGCTGGGAACGGACCATCGCGTTGAATGTGCTGGCTCCGTTTATGTGCTCGGCGCTGCTTTTGCCTGCTTTGCAAAGACGGCCTGGGGCCAAAATCATCAATACGTCTTCGATGGCCCACATGTTGGGAAAACCTAACCTCGATGACCTGATGTATGAAACGAAATTCAACGCTCAACAGGCATATGGAGACGCAAAATTATACATTATCCTCCTGGGCGTTGAGTTTGCACGGAGGCAGCAGTTGGCAGATGACCCCAATCGCATAGGGATGTATGCGTTTCATCCGGGTGTGATTGCTTCCAATTTCGCCAAAGACAGCACATCGGTATATCATCATTTTTTCAGATGGTTCCGGCCTTTTTTAAGTTCTGTAAGGCAGGGTGCGGATACAATGGTGTATCTTGCAGCACAGGAAAACGCAGATTTGCAGAATGGCGGCTATTACGTAAAACGGAAAAAAAAGCGGGCACGCTTGCCCGCTAATGCCCGCAATGTAGCTGAACAGTTGTGGGAGCGCTGTGAGTCGTTGACGGGGATTTGGTTTGAGATTCCCGGTTAATGGGATGATACTTGGCAACTATTCACTCACCCATCGGTGCTTTCATCAGATTGACTTCCAATACATTTTTTGTTTGTGCTTTTTCAATCTGATACGTAATGGCTGTCGGCGCCGCACCGGTATATACACTGTTGAGGAACTGGCTATCAGCTATGGGGGATGCGACCAGTATTAGCGACTTGCCGTCTCCGGTAAGATTCGTTGCGTAAATATGGTGGATCTTCCCCGGGATAGATGCCGCGCCGTAACCTTGGCCGCCCACTAACAGCGTGTAAGGACTGCCACCATAAGGCGGGGGTGTATCCGGGCGCGCCTGGGTAATGACGCCGTCAATGTAAACATGATGGATACTGGCAGAATCGCTTGCCCTGATGGCTACGCCCGTGTAGTTGGTTTGGCAATTGGTGATGAAAACCTGCTCAGTGTCGTCTTCGGGCCCACGCCATTTGGTTGACGTGACCTGATAGGAATGGATATCCCCCGAAGTATGAAAGTAAGGTGCAACGTCAAGACTGGAAAGAGCAATCAGGTCGTCACCGTTGATGCCTGTTATGTTGTCGATGCGGAAATATTTACAACCGTGCCTTAAATTTATACCGTCTTTGTTATATGCCTTGACGGTCTTTCCATCCACCGTAATGTATTCAGGATTGATGAATCGTAACGCCGATAATTCCGCGTTTTTGGTGCGTTCAAAGCAGGTAGCCCAAGCGTGCGAATTTTTTATGGTGACGTTCTTTAATTTAAACCCATCAACATAAGCGATTTGAATCAGGTTATTGCGCCAATCTCCGGTTTGTTTCACGTCTTTCTTGCCGGCATCGCTGCCGTAACTGACCCGGCCTGATTCGTTGGAGGTAGTCAGCTTCCGGTATGCGTCGCCCGTAGCCCTTGGGTTCGCTGCTCCCTGCAGGAGCGCCTCGCCCACACCCACAATCTGAATGTTGTAATTCCAGTCCGGGTGACTGATACCGGCACCTACGTTATCACTCCGGAACATATTGTCTCTGCAGCGATCAGATAGTTGGATGGTACAATTATCCAGAATCACCGTCATGTTACTTGGTAACAATATGGCGCTATCGATTTCCCAATAAGTGGTTCCATTGGAATTCCATTGCGGGATAACCACTTTGTTTGTAGTGCCTTTCGCAGCGGCAATCGCCTGACGAATGCGCTCGATGTCGCTGCCAGAAAAATCGTTAGGCGTGATTACAGGCCCGTGCTTTGCGTTTGCCTGCAATAGGCATGCAAGAAAGAATACAAACAGCGAATAAGATGTGGACTTCATAGGGTGTGAGAGACGGGTGAATCGTTTGTCATAATCCACCAATTATACATAAAAATTTTGAACGGCGCCACGGAGTGGAGGAGACAGGGAGGATCGACAGGTTGGCGTATTGTTTTTGAAATTAGTAGATTAGCGCTTTAGTAGATTAGCGATAAATATGAAAACGGCGTTCCTGGCGCTCTTGATGCTTTTCCCGGTTTTGGGGGTGGATGGCCAGATAGCCGAGGAGAAGCCCGTTTCTCCGGGAACCTTGCAACGGTTAAAGACCGCATTTGAGCAAGTATTGTCCGGAACCGGCATACGAGATCTCCATCGCGATTTTGAGCTGAAATTTGATACCCTAGCGTTACGGTTTAAACTCCATATAGCTCCGAAGACTCCTTTGCCTGAATATACCCTGGATACGTTGGATGGCCTGATCAATCAAATTTTAGGTGGTACCTCGCACGCGAGGTTAACGGGGCAAATTTATTTTGACCGTTATACGGATCGGGCATTGGTAAGCGTGAAAGGGTATACGACGGACCAAATTTTTCAGTCCATCGAAATCATGGTTGAGCCGTTGGGAGGAATGGAAGCGTTTTCTCGGCGACTCCATGACTACCTGAAAGCGGAAATAAGCCAAGGGCATAGTTGGATCGATCGTTTACAGGACAGGACATCTATTTGCTTTATTGTGGAACGTGATGGATCGTTGATCAATGTTGCGGATACCCCGTTTAGAACCTCGTTGGATGCTTTTGTTGCCCAAGAGCAGAAAGGGTCGCCAGGAATTGCGAGTGGGCGTCCGGTGGCATATGAATTGGAGTTACGGTTATACGCGAGTTATCTTCAGGGAAAGACCGGATGGCCTAAAGACGCCGAATGGCGGAGACGGCCAATTCTTTCCTGGAAAAAGAAGGGACGACAGTATTTGTTTAGCTCGCTTATGCGGCCGGATGCTCCCGTCGTCTCGTTTGTGTATGACGCTGTACTCGGACAATACAGGTTTCCCATCGCTCATGCTGGAAGCCGCGACGAATGTAGCCGGCTGATTATGGAAATTCAGAAAGACCCGGATAAACCACCTTATTTTTACAGGGCGTTTGATAGGGTGTATTTTTACCGGAACACGAACAGATAGGCGCTGACCCATCGGCTGCTTTGACCGTTAAACATTCTCTGCACGCGAACGAAAGCCGGAAATACGGGATCCCATCGGGAGAACGCCGGATTTCGGTTTTTTTTAAACCCTTAATCTTAATTCTCATTTTTTACGTAAGTTTGAAAAGCACTTTACTCGTTTACCCCAATTAAAATTGTGATATGAAGCAAAGCAAATATTCACGCAAAGAATTTGTAAAAGGAATGGCAATCGCGGCGGCTGGGTTTATGATCGTTCCCAGGCATGTGCTGGGCGGAAGAGGGTTTTTGGCACCCAGCGATAAAATAACGGTAGGCATTGTTGGGGCGGGCGGCAAAGGCAGGCAAAACGCGGAAGAGCTCTTGAAATTGAAGGATGTACAGATTACGGCGGTTGCTGATCCTGCTAAATACTGGGACTTAAAAGATTTCTACTACAAGTCTAAGGCGGGGCGTGAACCGGTAAAGGAAATGATCGAGAGCCATTATAAATCGACCAACGGGAATTACCGAATCAATGAATATATTGACTTCAGGGAGATGCTGGAGAAAGAATCATCTCTCGATGCCATCATGTGTTCAACGCCCGATAATACGCATGCGTACGTGTCGATAAAAGCGTTGCGGGCCGGTAAGCACGTGTATTGTGAAAAGCCCCTGACGCATAACGTCTGGGAGGCGCGAAAAGTAAGGGAGGTTGCCTTGGAAACCGGTCTGGCGACGCAAATGGGAAATGTTCTTCACAGCGGGGAAGGAATACGGCAGACGGTTGAGTATCTTCGCGACGGTGCGATCGGGAAAGTTGAAGAGGCACATACCTGGGTGCCTGCTTCGCGGTGGAATCCAGGTTTAAAGGGATTGCCCGCGGGGCCTGCGATCGATGAACAATCGATCGGCTGGGACCTGTGGCTGGGACCTACACCTTATATGCCTTGTCATAAAGAGTATGTACCGGTAACCTGGAGGGATTTTTGGGTACTGGGTTGCGGCGCATTGGGCGATTTTGGTTGCCACGATCTGGATGCTTCGGTTTGGGCATTTGACCTTCATGCGCCTGAAAGCGTTGAGGTACTGCCCGCGGGCTATAGCGATGCGAATATTGCCCCTTACGGTGAAATCGGGTACTACCATTTTGCGAAAAACGGCAATCAGCCCGAATTTAAGCAGGTATGGTATTCAGGAGGGCTGCAGCCTCCCCGGCCGGAACTGCTGCCCGATAACGTGGAACTGCCTAGTCGTGGTTCGCTTTTTATTGGAAAGAAAGGTATTATCGTAACGGGAGCGGGAGGTTCAAACCCGCGGATCTTTCCTGAAAGGCGCCGCGAGCGATATAATCCGCCAAAGCCCAGTATCCCCCGTTCGAATGGACACTTTCGAGATTGGGTTGATGCCATTAAAGGCGGACCGGCCGCGAGTTCGAATTTTGAATACGGAGCCCGCCTTACCGAAATAACGCTGCTTGGCGTCTTGTCGCTCCGACTGGGGGGAAAGAAGATTTATTGGGATAGCGAGAACATGCGGGCGAAGGGTTTGCCTGAAGCAGATCCGTTTCTCCGGGAGCCGGTGCGATCGGGATGGGAAATGGCTTAGTTTGTGTCAAGAGGAACTTAAAATGCTAACGACGAAGTAACAGGCAAGTGGTCCGATGGATAGCGATTTTCGTTATAGACATCGGAAATCACCTGGTAATCCTTCACCTCGAAATGGGACGTCAGAAAGATATAGTCGATGCGATTTTTGGGTTCGCCTTGAAAAACACCACCTCCTAAGTTGGTATTTTCTACTCCCTGGCGGGGAGTCTCGCTGCGGTCATACACATCGTGGAGCAGTGTTTTTATCGTTTTAATCTGGTAGGTTTCAACCGTGGAATTAAAATCGCCCACGCAAATGGCGGGGACTTTCCCGGCGATTTCCTTGATTTTCTCGACGAGCAGCGGCCCCGACTCTCTTCTGGCTACTTCCAGCTGCCAGTAGAAATGGACGTTGAAAAAGTAAAATTCCCTGCTGGTTTCCTTCACCTTGAATTTTGTCCAGTTGCAAATACGCCGGTCGGTAGCGTCCCAGCCAATACTAGGCTCATCAGGGGTTTCGCTAAACCAGAATACGCCGCTGTCCAGCACCTCAAACATGGCGGTGCGATAGAAAGTGGCGCAATTATGCAAATCGCCTTTACCGCCATAGGGGTGGCTTACGTAATCAAAACCCGGTAGCAGGCCCTTCAGGTCTGCCAATTGGGTGGCATCGCCTTCCTGGGTGCCAACCACGTCGAATTGATGGTTACGGATCACATCGGACAAGGGGCCTTTGCGTACGTTCCAACCATTGCCGGATTGCTTGTCGGCATCGGCATCATAGCGTATGTTGTAGGTGGCCGCACGGAATTGGGCTTTTCGGGCAGAAGGTTGCTGGGCTTCGCTCATCGTAGCAACACAGTTGAAAAAAGCTAGCCATAACGTACATAGGTATCGTAAACTCGTTTGCATAATAGGATGGGAGGGGTTGTAATTTACTCGTCTGCGACCTGGATAAACGAATACCGGCAGCTCCTCGATAGACACGTGTGCCATTGCGTTGCGGGCTGGAAAAAAGATCCCACGAATGTGGTAAGGTTTCCGCATTTCGGACAAGTGGTCGGCTGGTCGGCATACGTATAGCCCGCGTCCGTTTTTGAATCTGTTTCTCGTCGCTTCATAATACTAAGAATCGGTTTGTCAACTCGTTCGTAAAGTTAACGAAAAAGTTTGTGCAATCAGCGTGTGCAATATCGGATTCTGATCAATGGCTTAAGCGTTGGGCAAAATTTTGATCCATGCCGAAAACTTTTACCTTTGCAATTAACCAAATACAGAAACCAAACGGCGAAGTGTTAATTGGGTGGGTCAGATAACGGCCGGCAAAGGAGATAATCATGAATGAAATTAATAAATCGAAACTATGCTTAGCTATCCTGATGATAGCGACTTTGCTATCCTTCGCGGTTCTGGAAGGTTTGAAGAAAGCGGGTCGGCTTCCGGAATTCAGCGATGATCATCGGCTGTATGCGATTACCGCAGGCGTGATCCTGGTCGCCCTGATCGGGATAGTGTCGGTGATCCTGCGGCGGGATAAGGCGGAAGAGTGAGTGACCCATGCAGGATGCTTCGCCGTCGATTTACCGGTTGCCGTTTGTGCTGCTCTGTTTGAGTTCCCTGCTTTTTTCCGCAAGCTTCAATATGTTGATCCCGGAACTGCCGGAATACCTGAGCAGCATGGGCGGTGGAGAATATAAAGGGCTTATCATTGCACTGTTTACGCTCACGGCGGGTATTTCAAGACCGTTTAGTGGCAAGCTAACTGACACGATAGGACGAGTGCCCGTGATGGCCGTGGGCTCCATCGTATGTTTCGTGTGCGGCTTCCTCTACCCCGTGCTGTCCAGCGTGTCGGGATTTCTGTTTCTGCGCCTTATACACGGATTTTCTACGGGCTTTAAGCCTACGGCAACGGCGGCTTATGTTGCCGACATCATTCCACGGGAACGATGGGGTGAAGCCGCAGGCGTGCATGGGCTTTGTTTTAGCTTGGGAATGGCCATAGGCCCGGCTGTGGGGAGCGCCATTAGTCAGGCATACTCGATCGACGCGCTCTTTTACTGCTCTTCGGCGTTCGCATTGCTTTCCATTGTGATCTTAATGAACATGAACGAGACATTGCCCCTACAGCAGCGGCAACGGCTGAAGCTGTCTTCCTTTCGCATATCTCGTACCGATATCATCGACCTACGGGTGATTCCAGCGGCGATCGTCACCCTGCTATCCTACATAGCGTACGGGGTGATCCTTACGCTGATTCCTGATTGGACGACGCATCTGGGCATATCCAACCGCGGTATGTTTTTCGTGGCGTTTACCATCGCCTCGGTAGCTATACGGTTTTTCTCCGGCAGGCTTTCGGATCGATATGGGCGCGTGCCGGTAATGCAGTATGGGCTGGCTACGCTTATTGTGTCAATGGGTATCCTGACATGGGGTAACAGTTCCGTTTGGCTGATTGCGGGCGCCGCGGTTTACGGTATAGGCGCCGGTATCCTGTCGCCGGCCGTAAATGCTTGGACAATAGACCTGAGCCACCCACAGCAACGTGGCAAAGCCATGGCGACCATGTACATTGCCCTGGAAGCGGGGATTGGCTTGGGGGCGCTATTCGCAGGATGGGTATACCGCGATGTGATTATCCACATTCCGTATATTTTCTTCGGGACGATGGTGGTGGCCGCCCTCGCCTGGGGCTACTTGTGGGCTTACCGGCCCGGAAAACAACCTATGTAACTTTTTCTCTTTTATTTTCAAACTAATATTTTTAGTATTATATTTGACGTTGAGTTTACCTCGGTGGAAAACAACCGCCATATACGGTTTGATTAATGAGTTTACGCAGCGACGATGCTGGCAGATCGGATGTAGGGGCTATAAATTGCATTATCGGCTAATTTGCCGATATTTTGATTTATCGGCTATTTTACCGATATTTGAAAAAACACATTCATATAAATATGATAGGAGTATTAACAGGAGACATCGTCAATTCCCGTACAAAACTTGCAGACGAATGGCAGCCCGGGCTGATCGGTATCTTATGCCAGTATGGAAATGAACCTAATGACTGGGAATTATTCCGTGGGGATAGCTTTCAGATCCGTGTTGCTCCTGAAAAGGCGCTGAAGGCAGCGATCCACATAAAAGCAGGCGTAAAGCGAACCACACCACTTGACGTGAGAATCGCGATAGGCATTGGTATGGAAGACCATGCTTCAAGCAAAGTTACATCGTCTACGGGTAGCGCTTTCATCCTTTCAGGTGAGTGTTTTGATACGCTAAAAAAGCAAACCTTGGCAATCGCAACGGCTAATGACCAATGGGACGAAGTGGGTAACCTGCTCTTGTCGCTCGCGTCCCTGACGATGGATAATTGGAGCCCAGCGACAGCTGAGGCTATCCAGACCGCGATTGAAAATCCCCAAATGAACCAGGAAGCATTGGCTAAAAAAATGAATAAATCGCAAAGCAGCATCAGCGAAGCGCTCAAACGGGGTGGATACGATGCGGTGATGCGAATGGAGAAATTTTTCGAACACCAAATTCTCAAAGCATGGTCACGTTAGGTCTAAAATTATTTCTCGCCCATGTTTTGGGAGATTTTGTCTTTCAACCCGATAAATGGGTTAAAGGCAAAACAGATAATAAACATAAATCAAAGCATTTGTACCTGCACATCGCGATCCATGCCTTGACGCTTCTGCTTTTGCTGAAGTTTGATGTTTTTTACTGGAAAGCGTTTTTAACGGTCATTGTAAGTCACCTGATCATTGACATCACGAAAACCCATTTATATGGGCGCGTAAATAAAAAGGCGTTGTTTTGGTTGGATCAGTTGGCGCATAGTGGTTTCATCTTATTGGCGGTCTATCTTTATGAACCCTACGCGATTTCGTTGCAACCGCTATTTACCAATGAGGTAATGTTGTTTCTCGTGGCAACGATCTGCGTTACGTTTGTTTCTTCGATCATTATCAAACAGTCGCTGTCAAGCTGGGGCCTTGAGGCGCGGGAAGCATCGCGGGGGAAATCAAATCAACAGGGAATCGTGCAAAAATCCGAAACCGATTCACTCACCCATGCTGGCAAATACATTGGCTATCTGGAACGGCTGTTCCTCTTCTGCTTTATTTTGATGAACCAATGGCAGGCAATCGGATTTTTAATTGCCGCCAAATCAATTTTTCGTTTCAGTGACTTATCGACAGCGAAAGATCGAAAGCTGACGGAATATGTACTAATTGGTACATTGCTCAGTTTTGGGCTGGCTTTGTTGATCAGCTTAGCGTATAAATACGGGAAGGGTTTTGTCAGTTAAAGCTTTCGCGGAACGCCATCGGGCTCTGATTGGTTTTGTTTCGAAAGAACTTACTGAACGACTGCGGATGTTCAAAGCCTAATGCATACGCAATTTCCGAAACGGATAGGCCGGTAGTGGAAAGCTTTTCTTTGGCCTTTTCAATCAGTTTGTTGTGAATGTGTTGCTGGGTACCCTGCCCGGTGAGGGATCGCAGCATGTCGCTGAGGTAACTCGGGGAAAAATTCAACCGATCCGCAAGAGATTGGACGGTAGGGATGCCGTGGGTCAATGACGTTTGTCCATCGAAATATTCGTCCAGTAGGGCGTCCAGGTTTTGCAGTACCGTGTCGTTAATCGGCCTCCGCGTGATGAACTGCCGTTTGTAAAAGCGCTGGGCGTAATTCAATAATAACTCAATCTGTGAAATAATTACGTCGTGGCTAATGTCATCGATGCGACTATTGAGCTCGTCTTCCATGTTCCGGAAAATGGAGAGGATGATTTCTTTTTCCTTGTCAGATAAATGCAAAGCCTCGTTGATGGAATACGAGAAGTAGTGGTATCGCTTAATGGTTTTCGCCAAGGGATAGTTTAAGAGAAAATCAGGATGCATCAATAAGGTGATTTGCTGATTGATGCAATGATTTTCAGCCATCCGGTCGCCGACCTGCTCGTTATTGCCGACAATCTGATGGGGGGCGGCGAAAAACAGTCCGCCCTCGCTGAAATCGAAATACGTCTGGCCATACCGCAATGTGCCGCCTAGATGAGGCCTGAAGGAGATCTTATAGAAATTCAATACGTGACGGTGCTGGGGTGGCACCCCGGCGATGGGATGGTCTACACCGTTGACCAATGCAATCAACGGATGCTGGGGAGCAGAAAAGCCGGCTGCTTTCATCGCTTCGGATAACGAATCGAACTGCCGCGGTGCGTGTCCGTGTTTGTTCATGTTACAAAAATAGGGTATATAACCGTATTTACAGCCGGTACCCTGAATCGGATACCGGCTGTTGGTGGTTTTATCCTTGCGCTGCATTTGAAACGGTTTCCCATGCTTCCCAGGTCTTCAGTCGACCAGCATACACCTCGCGAACCTCCCGTAAGCTATGCTTTCCAAGAAATAAGCGTAACGGTGGGTTTGGAGCGTCGACCGCGGCAAAAAGCGCGGCTGGTGTTGCCTCGGGGTCCCCTTTTTCCAGGCGCTGGATGTTTCCGAACACTTCGGCCTTCAGCGGGTCATAGATCGGCTGGTTGTCCGCGAACTTCAAAGATTCCGGGCTACCGAACGTCGTGGCATACGCTCCCGGCTCGATGATGGTGACATCAATGCCGAATGGTTTTACTTCCATGGCTAAACTTTCATAAATGGCTTCAAATGCCCATTTGGAGGAACAGTAATAGCCGATTACCGGATGCGCCACATGTCCCAGGGAACTGGATGTGCCCAGGAGATGACCGTGTCCTTGTTTTCGTAGCAAAGGCAACGCGGCCTGAATGACAGCTACCGGCCCGAGTACATTGGTATCGTACAATTGCCGGATATCGTCTGCGCGGGCTTCTTCAATGGCTCCCACAAGGGAATAACCTGCATTGTTTAAGACAACGTCCAATCGGCCGAAATGGGCGTGGGCGTCATTTACCGCGGTGTGCACCTGCTCTGGATTGGTGACATCTACGGCTAGTGTTAACACGTTTGCACCATACTTTTGCAGGTCGGCAAGGCTTTCCAAATTGCGGGCAGTTGCGGCTACCTTGTCACCACGTCGGAGGGCCGCTTCCGTCCACACCCGCCCGAACCCCCGTGAAGCTCCGGTGATGAACCATACTTTTTCTATTCTTTTCACGACGTCTGCCGCATCAGCTTGTTGTTGTACCATTAGTCAAATGATTTTAAATGAACGATGGTACAAAGTTCGGCGGCCGCCGATCCGGCGACGTAGCCAAATCGGGTGGAGTTGTAGTCTAAATGAGGCGGACACTCAGGAATCGGACCATGCCTGCGATAGCCGGACCAACCCTTCTTCCAGCAGGGGCCGCGGGCAGGCGATATTGAGGCGTAAAAAGCCTTCACCGGCATCCCCATATAGCGTGCCGGGACTCAGCCACAACCGCTGTTCGCGTAACAATTTGTCGGCGAAATCTGCAGAGGAGGGAATAACTGAACGACCGTCTAGCCACACCAGGTACGTGGCTTGAAGGGGGATTACCTGAATCTGCGGCAGGTGGGACCGACAGAAGTCCGTCAAATACGTAAAGTTGGCAGCCAGATAGGTTTTTAGCGATTCCAGCCAGTGTTCGCCCTGTTCATAGGCGGCAACTAGGGCCTCAATGGCAAAGGGATTTAGGAGCGTCATTTCCTGCATGTCCAGTATGTGGCGTACCTGTTCTCTGAATGCTGCATTTTCGGAAAATAAATAAGCAGCCTGCAGCCCGGCGATGTTGAAGGTTTTGGTAGGGGAACTAACCGTGATGGATCGCAACGCGTAGTCATGGCCCAGGGATGCGAAGGGAATATGCCTGTGCGGATCATAAACAAGGTCGGAGTGGATTTCGTCAGAAACAACCACAACGTTATGCCGCAGGCAGATTTCGCCGATGCGCAACAGTTCTTCCGTTGTCCAGACACGGCCCACCGGGTTGTGTGGATTGCTGAGCAAGAGCAGCTTCACCGCAGGATCGGAGGCTTTGGCATCCAGATCTTCATAATCAAATTCATATACACCGTTATGCAGGCGCAGGTTGTTTTGGACTGCCTGACGGTCGCAGTGGGCAATGCTGGCAAAGAAGTGGTTGTATACGGGCGGCTGCAACAGGACCTTGTCGCCTGGATCGGTCAATGCCCGGATAATAACGGATAATGCAGGAACCACTCCGGTGACGGGAATCAGCCAGTCTGGGTGGGGGGCAAAGCCATGCCGTTTATTCCACCAGCCGATGATGGCGTCGTAGAACCGCTGCGGGGTGTGGGTATATCCGAAGATTCCATGCGCCACACGTTTTTCCAGCGTCTGCTGGATAGCGGGAGCGGCCTTGAAATCCATGTCGGCAATCCACATGGGCAATACGCCGGGTTCGGCAGTATCCCATTTTATACAATCTGTATGCGTGCGATCGATAGGGTCGTCAAATTGATAATCCATTGGCATTTTTATAAAGGTGAAAATACGATTTTGAGGATTATTGCATGGATGCAATGATCTCCTGATGTCGATCAAATATGATGATAATGTTGTTCACATCCAATGGGAAATGGAGATAGTTGTGCGGACTGGCTTTTGGAAATCCGCATACGAATAGTACCTTTATCCAAATAAACACAGCTCATGTTCATTGTTACCTGTGCGATCATTATCCAGAACGGTAAAATACTAGTCTGTCAGCGTAGCGGCGCAATGGATCTGCCATTGAAATGGGAGTTTCCGGGCGGAAAGGTGGAACCGGGGGAAGACGAAAAACTGACCATTATCCGTGAAATTAAGGAAGAACTGCACTTGGATATCGAAGTAATGAAACGGCTCCGGCCGGTGGAATACGATTATCCAACCTTTCGGATCCGTTTGGTGCCGTTTATTGCGAGGGTAGCAGGTGGTGGGTTGCTGCTCGAAGAACATGCAGACGCCCAATGGGCAACGGTAGACCAACTGGACCGGTACGATTGGGCGCCTGCCGACCTGCCGATTATTGAACAATTGAAAGCGGAACCGGCAGGTTAGCAAGCACGTGCATCATTTTTTCCTCACGGGAATCCATACCTCGCTATACGCGTGGTCCGGTTTCTGCCCGTCCATCTTTGTAAAGGAGAAAGAAGGGGCATCAATCACCTCATAGCTGGAAGAAGGCAGCCATACTGCGTAGATGTTGGCCATGGTCTGCTGTAAGGTAGCCGGAAACGGGCCGTCGTTCGGAAATACGGCCCAAGTGCCGGGTTCAACGGAAATCGTATCAAGCCGTTCGCTTACTTCGCTTTCGGTGGTTAGCACACCGATCAGGTGGGTCAAATCGCCCTCTTCCTTCAAAAACTTGGCATCGGCATCGTACGAAACATTGACGATTTCATAAGGTGCAATATTCTGAAGGGAATGCATTTCTTTTTTTTGCTCTTCGGTAATGCTTCGTGCCAGCTTGACAATCTCGTTATTGACACCTTCAAATTGCATCGGAACGCGTTTACTTACACCCGCAAAGCGAAATGCGGGTTTGTCTTCAATTCTAAATTCCATGGTAGTACCTCCTGTTACAGTAATAATAAATGAAAGTTTGGGAAAAGTTTTGCGGGTCTTTTTTTTGATCACATCCGATGGTAGAAACCCGCTCCATTTTTTGAAGGCTCGGGTAAAGCCGTCCATCGACTGGTAACCGTATTTGAAGGCCACGTCGGTTACCCGCTCTCCGGCGAGTAAATCCTTGTTGGCTTCAGACAGCTTCCGGTTCTTAATGTATTCATTAAGTGTATGCCCCGAAAGGTAAAAGAATATTTTTCGGAAGTGAAAATCGTGAATGCCGGCATATTCGGCAATGGATTCGAGCGATAACTCGTCGGTCATGTGATCTTCGATATAGTCAATCACCCGGTTTAATTCGTTTAACATCTTGCTGCTCTTTAATGAAACAAAAGTAGCATGGCTTTTTTTGCCGCGCTCGACTTTCGAATACAAAAAATATCGGATGGATAAAAATCGGTAAAATCTAGGGAGGGAATACGGAAGCCAGAGGGAAGGGCCTTAAGATTAGAGTGGTAATATCCGTATGACCGTTTATATTTGAAACCATAAGTGCAAAAAAAGATGAAGTTGAACGTGATCCTAATGATGGCAGGTACCGTGGCGGCAGTAGCGGGCTGCAGCAAATACAGGGGAAAGCCTGCAAAGATATTCCCGATTGAGTTGAAGGCAGTCGCTTTGGAAAGCCGTGGATCGGTTAGGTTGTATACGAAATCAGGCGAAATAACGGACGAAGGAGTAATTGCGGAGTTCATTAACAGTGAGGAAGGATTTAATGCATCATTTGCACCGAGACCCGACGACTTCATGACGTTTATAACGGATAGCACAGCGCAATTTGGCATTTCTGCCGTGCTTTATCGCGTATCTCGTGAGGGCAACACAGCGGTGGTCTTTCGTTCTCCATTTATATTAGGCCCTTATGCAAGGGGTGAAGAGCCACGGAAAATCCTGGATACCTATCGACTGAGTAAACATAACGATCCGTTGCAGATGTTTCATTCGGGAGGGCAAATCTCGTATAAAGGGGAAGTAGTGACGTATTGCAGTGGGACGGATCGGTCGTTCTTGTTTCCCGTGATGATTTATAAACTTAGCCGCCCGTCCGGCAATAGCGGACAAGCCAATATACGCGTAGCATCCGGTAAGCTATTTAACGAATTTAATAAAGATTTTCTGGCCACACTGGGCGATAGGGATACAATAGCCTACCAGCAAAGCTATGTGCGGTATAGTAAATGACTTGCTTGGGTACCGGTTAATCGGCTTATCCGAAATCGTCCGCTCAACGGTTTCCATTCCGACGAGTGCGTCGCCGGCAGCCGTATAACTGTCGCTGACCGGAAGCTCCGAACGATATGATATTGAAAATTGATTTTCAAATCGTCATCGGTAAGTTGACGGTGACTGTATTCGACGCCAGGGCGGGAACCTTGGTGGGGTTAAGACCAGCTAGTGGGTGCTAAGACCCAGATTGCCCAAATAAGCAATTGGGTTGCCATCCCCATGAGCATCGTAGCGGTGGTAAAGACTTTGAGGGTAACGGTGGCGCTGATACCAGAAAACCGGCTGACGACCCAAAAATAAGAATCGTTCATATGGCTTACGCACATGCTGCCCGCCCCCAAACTCAGTATGGCGAGCGATAAGCCGAGCGGATGATCCAATCCTAAGTTGCTTAGCATGGGCGCGATAAGCGATGCGCCGGTTATGACGGCGACCGTGGACGATCCTTGGGCGGATTTTAAAAATGCAGTAATCAGAAATGGTAGAAATATGCCCAGTGAGGTGCCGCCCAGCAAGGTCCCGATATCGCGACCGATACCCGAATGTTGAAGCAGTTGCCCGTACATGCCGCCTGCACCGATAATAGCCACGATGACGCCCGCTTTTTCTACACCTTGGGTAAGCCAGCCCGGAAGCTTCGCGCGATCGGCCCGTTTGACCAAAAAGAGGGCTACCAGAATACCCGCTCCCAAGGCGATGCTGGGATCGCCTACGAACAAGAGCCATTGAACCAATCTGTCAAAATGCTGGAGTTGGGGAGCAAAGAGGTGGGCTAAGGAGCCACAGGCAATCAGGGAAATGGGGAGCAGTACCGGCAGGAAAGATAGCCACGTGGGCGGTAATTGTGCCGATTCTGGGGAAGCATCCGTCAAAGGTGTATAGTCATCGGCCACGCGCTTTCCCTTCCAACGGGCGTAAAGGAGGCCTACGGCGGCAGCTGGTATCGAAAGAAGGGCACCTAAAAGCATGATGGTTCCGAAATCGGCACCTATGGTTTCAATGGCCGCGGTAATGCCGGGGTGGGGCGGTACCAAACAATGCACGGCATAAAGAGAGGTGGCTAGCGTAGTGGCCATGACGGCCATGTTCCAATGAGTTTTTCGGACCATGGAGTGGTTCAATCCATTTAAAACGATAAAGCCACTGTCGCAAAAGACCGGAAAGCCGATAATGTATCCGGTTAGGGCGATGCCCAACGGAGCATTCTTTTTAGAAACGCTTCGGATCAGGTATTCGGCCATGCGAACGGTGGCTCCAGTTTTTTCCAGGATGCCACCCAACGTTGTTCCGAGGATGATGAGTACGCCCACTTTACCCATTGTGTCGCCGAAGCCAGCCTTCAGCTGCGCCACAATATCGGGTAAAGGCATCCCAGTAAGCAATCCGACACCCAGTGCAGCCAAGGCTAGGGCAAAAAAGGGGTTCAGCTTTTTACGGCCCGTGCTCCAAATGACGAAGGCGACGGTTAGCGCAAGCGCGGCTAATGAAACATACATCGTATCCATTATGTATCAGGCTGTCATGGTGGGCAAAATACGAAGAATTCAATTATGAGACCTGTGTAATGACATATGTTACTTGGTTGAAAGAAAAACGGTCGCCCGCCTGTAGGCCGACTAACCGGCTGCCGATGGGAGAAGCGGTGGACACTGCCCAATAGGCGTTGCCTTCCATGTCAAGACGACCTGCGCTGACGGCGAGGAAAAAGGTGCCCCGATCGGTTTCGATCAGACTACCTAGTTTTGCAGGCCCCGAGTGTGGGCGTGCGTCTAGGGAGGCCAACACCTGCGCCATGCGTTCCGCATCGGCCAGTAATTGCTGGTGCCTGGCAATTTCCTGTTGCATCATTTCACGAGTGGCTTCAAATTTGTCACCCGCACTGCTTTTCGTATCATCGGCGGCCGCGTCACTGGCCGAAGCGAGGGCTTGCAGGGCATTGGCAATGCGTTCGTCTACATAGTGCCGGCAAGCGGCTAGCAGCGAAGTTTTGATGGCATGGTATGGCTGGTTCATTTTTTTCAAGGCGCGTATAATTACGATTTATGTGTTCGAGTCCATGATTTACGTATCAATACATTAGGTATGCGAAAGGATATTCACAGTTTTTCCAAAAGGATCCTTTACGTAAAACCTCCTGACTCCCCAGGGTTCGTTGGCCGGACCATAAGTCACAGTAAATCCAGCTTCTACCATTTGGTTGTATACGTCGTCAACATCATCAACCTCAATGGAGATATCAGGTACGGGGGTTCCCGAACCGCCTTCGCTAGCAATGCTGATCTGGACCTGCATGGAGCTGCCTAGGCCGTATGTGCGAATCCAGGTCAAGTCCATGAGTACCTCCAACCCGAGAATGTCGTGATAAAAGTGGTGTGCTGATTCTATGTTTTCCGTTGCCGTGTTTACGACAATTCTTCGTACCGCCATGTTGACTAACTGATGGCAGCAAAACTACGAAAATTGGCTTATGGAAAATACAGGCGATTATCATCAACTAGGTATATAAACCTCTTACATCATGGCTGAATTGAACACCGGACGGCGATTGCAACCCAGGGTTGACCTCACCGCCATGGTTGATCTGGCTTTCTTGCTGATCACCTTTTTTATGCTAACCACTAACATTAACAAACAACAGGCACTCGATGTAGCGATGCCCGATACAGCGGACTCCACAGATTTCATGCCGTTGGCAGATAACCGGACCATTACGTTGCTGCTCGGCGGGGACGGGCGGGTGGATTGGTATTGGGGTATGCTGGATAAGCCTCTGGCGGGTCCATATACATCCAGTATGGGTAAAGGAGGTATACGGGAGGTGCTATTGGAAAAGAAAGATGAGGTGCGGACCTTGACCAAAGAGGAAAAAGGTATTACCGTAGTGATACGTCCCAGCGCACGGGCAGCATATGCGAGTCTCGTAGACATACTGGACGAGATGAAAATCTGCGGAATCCATCAGTACATGATCGGAGAGATAAGCCCGGCTGAGGAGGCGATTTTGGCATTACGCTAGGCGATGGAACCGTGAGTGCTGATAACGAATAACAAAAAGCAGAAGGAAATAGCCTCCAAATTTATATTTTTACTGCCATACCATTACGAAGATATGGCATCAGGTTTTTTTGCAATTCTGGACGACATAAGCGCTTTGATGGACGATGTAGCCACGACAGCGAAAGTAGCAACCCGCAAAACTGCGGGAATATTGGGCGACGACCTAGCGGTCAACGCTGAAAAGGCAACGGGTTTTCTGGAATCACGAGAGTTACCAGTGCTATGGGCCATCACCAAAGGATCGTTCCTCAATAAGGTGATCATTATTCCGGTGGCTTTGGCACTTAATGTGTTTTTTCCCGTGGCAATAAAGGTCATCCTGGTTTTAGGAGGTTTTTACTTAGCTTATGAAGGTGTCGAAAAAATCATCGAATTCTTCTTTCACCGTCCGAAGAAAGGACATGAAGTTGTTGAGGAGAGCGAGGAAAGGCAGAGTGATGCTGAAAAGGCAAAGATTAAGGCAGCTGTGACCACCGATTTCATCCTGTCGATTGAAATTGTAATCATCAGTCTGGGAACAGTACTGGAGAAAGGCCTGCCGATACAGATTCTTACCGTTTCAGTGGTGGCACTGCTGGCTACTGTTGGAGTATACGGTATCGTCGCACTTATTGTTCGGATGGACGATGCGGGTTTTCGATTGATAAAACGTACTCAGGACACCGGCTGGTTGGCTAAATTGGGGCATTTGCTAGTAAAATCACTGCCAATTGTAATCAAAGGTTTAGGCGTGATCGGTACCGTCGCGCTGATTCTGGTTTCGGGTGGTATATTCGTGCATAATATCGATTATCTCCATCATATATTGGCTTCATGGCCTTCGTTCTTGAAGGAAATGCTTATCGGTTTTATAGCGGGGCTGATTGCAGTTGCCGTTTTGACTGCAGGCAAAAGGGTTTTTTCCCGTGGATGAGCTAATACTACGCCAGTTTAAGGAGGCTGATTTCGGCTGGCTCCAAAGTTGGGTGACCTCGCCAGAACCGCTGTTTCAATTTTCGGGCGACCGCTTTTCATATCCGTTGAGCCTCGAGCAGTTCACGGAATATCGCGCGGAGCATCCGGACAGACCCATGTATACAGCTTGGTTCGAAGAACAGCCGGTGGCGTTTGGCGAAATCATCCCGCAGGACAATGGCCGGCCGAGACTGGGAAGAATTTTGGTAGGAAACCCGGCGATGCGCGGAAAGGGGGTGGGAACTCGCTTTATTACGACACTGGCGGAAGAATGCAGGCGGCTATATACCTGCGACGCCGTGGAATTAAACGTTTGGGACGAAAATACGCCGGCCATACGTTGCTACGAAAAGGCCGGCTTTGTCTTTCGGCCGGATGATCGGCTGGTGCTGCAGGCGTTCGGACGTAACTTCAATATCCACAAGATGGTGAAATGGATTACTGCGTCAGAATCGCTGCCTGGTGTTTAAAGTATGGCGTGATGGGATCGCTGTGATTGCTACGTTTCGTCGTCATCCAAGCCTCCGGAGGCTGTACCTGCTAGGTCTCCTCCTTCCCGGTCTACGTCATCGGGGTTATCGGTCTCGCGGATATCAGCATCATCATCTGAATCGCCATATTGCTGTTGTTTATCAAAAGCGATATGGTTAGCGCGCTCGTTTTCGGCGAGGCCTTTTTCTTTTTTCTCCGGATCAACCGGAGGATGTTGTTGGCTGTTCATTGTAGGGTCCTCCTTCTTTTTTTCCAACAAGGACTGAAAGAAAATGTTTTCCGGATGAATCTGCCCTGAACATCGCGAATGTTAAATTACGAGGAAAACGGAATTATGGATGATGCGGTTTATCAGGAAATTTTGGAGGATCTTCGCGAGAGCATCGAACGGTAGATTTCTTACCTTTGCGGCGACATGGGTATAATGAACTGGCAGCAATTGCTATCCGCCAAACGATGGGGATATGAATCTCGCAAGCAGGATGATCAGCAGGATGCGCGTTCTGAATTTCAGCGCGACTATGACCGGTTGATTTTTTCATCGCCTTTTCGCAGGTTGCAGAATAAAACGCAGGTTTTTCCGCTACCTGGCAGTGTGTTTGTCCATAACCGATTGACTCATAGTCTTGAAGTGGCTAGCGTCGGGCGGTCGTTGGGCCGCATTTTCTATAATGAGATGCGGAAGGCAAATCCAGATATTGACCGTGAGCTCCCCTATCTGCAGGAGGTTGGCAACATTATCTCAGCGGCTTGCCTGTCGCATGATTTGGGGAACCCGGCGTTCGGTCATTCGGGCGAAGCGGCTATTTCCAATTACTTTACGGCGGGCATGGGGGGCGTATTTGAAGAGCAGGTAACCGAGGCCGAATGGGCTGACTTGACGCATTTCGAGGGGAATGCCAATGCACTGCGGATATTGACCCATCCATTTGCAGGCAAGGACGAGCATGGTTTTGCTCTTACTTACAGTACGTTGGGGGCGATTGTAAAGTATCCGTGTGCGGCCGCGGACGGCCACGTCAAAAAAGTGCATCATCGAAAGAAGTATGGGTTTTTCCAATCGGAGCGAACCGTTTTCGATAAAATAGCGGCCGAATTAGGATTGTTGAAGGACACAGAAGCTCCGAGTGGCTATAAACGGCATCCGCTCGTTTATTTGGTGGAGGCGGCAGATGATATTTGCTATAACATTATCGACCTGGAAGATGCCCATCGGTTGGGTATTCTGCCCTATGAGCAGGTCGAGAGTTTACTGCTGCCCGTTTGCCGGGATGAACACTTGAAAGAGCGCTTGCAAAAGCTTGCCGATTTTGATAGCCGGGTGAGCTTGTTGAGAGCCAAGGCAATCAATACGTTAATTGGGGAGTGCGCAACCGTATTTACAGAAAATCAGGATGCGTTTCTGAATGGGGTATTTGGTCGAGCACTGATTGAAGCGGTGGATACAGATTTGGTGAAGGCAATGGGTACGATTGAGGAAGTGTCGGTTAAGAAAATTTATAATGCGCAGTCGGTCGTACAGATTGAGGTAGCTGGCTATAAGGTAATGAATGGGCTACTCGAAGAGTTTATTCCGGCTTATCTGAAGCAAGACAGGACACCTTACGATACCAAATTGCTGGCATTGATGCCGCGCCAATTTCACACACAACAGGACGATGCGTATACGAAAATCCGCTCAGTGCTGGATTTTGTTTCTGGAATGACCGACCTGTATGCAGTTGAACTGTACCGTAAGATAAAAGGAATATCGTTTCCCTCCCTGGACTGACAATTAATGAACATAGCTTGATACATGCCCATACATTTATATAATCCCTTCAAGAATTTTCGTTTCGACAACGATACCTGTTTCCTGAGTGGGCAAACCTTGCAATCAGGGGATGAGCAAATACAGGTTTTCCCCCATTGGCTTATGCGGAAATTTGATCTTGAAGATAAGCCTTTCAAGCTACTTGATGAGAGTATCCGTACCTACAAGCAGCTGCAACTGCCCTGTGCAACGGAAATAGCCGAACGGATCGCCGAAATGGATAGCCGGGTGGAGGCAGCGTTTAACAACGGATATGAAGCAGTGAAACAGGTAGACCGCCTGCTACTTTTTCAATGGGTGGCCAGGATGGTATACGGAGTCGTGTTCAATGAAATACAAACAGGTATTCGGCAGCAAATGCTCAGCGGAGAAGCAATGAATTTTTCGCAGGTGCTTGCACATAAATTCAAAAATCTGCATTTGATGTTGCAGTCATTAATTTTGCCCATGCAATTTGATGGCGGGGTACCATTTACCGTGTTGGTTTTTGAGGTTGACAACGCTGAACGGACGTTTAATTACCGTGACGAGATCAACACGTTGGTGTATTCGCTCAGAATGAATGACGTTGGTATCATTGTGTGCCTGCAGGACAATGGTACGAACCGGATTTACCACCAGGAATTTGTGGAAAAGATGGAAGGAATGCGTCTCCACCCGATTCAGTTTGAGGAGCTATGTGCACGCTTTTTTTACTCGGCCTATTTGTTTAACCGGTTGCCTGAATATACAATCTTACCAACGGACGAAAAGATTTATGTCGAACCGATGTCTTTGGCCGATATGAGTATGAGGCCTATTTTTGATCCTTGGCAGGTAAAAACGTATGGACAGGTGCTGGAAAACTTTTGGAAACCCTGGAAGTATACGTTATTTGAAATTATTAAGGATCCGGAAAACCCCATGTCATTTCTGACAGATGGGAAAGGCAATGCAGTGCCTGGCAGTGCAATAAACTTACCTAAAGCCTGACAATCTGGTTCTTCAAGGAATTATGCATTTATTTGGGATCGTATTTGAATTATCCGTATTTTTGTAACCCTGCTCTTTTTTGGCGCAGGCTTGTTCATTGAGGAGAATACAGATTGCAAAAAATTAATTACGCTGATTATCAGCGTAATTATAAAATAATTTAATTTTTTGTTTGCATTCAAGGAAAGTGTTCTTACTTTTGCACCCCGCGATCGACAAAGGGATGAAAGTGAGGTTGATAAGCGGGTGTTGTTTGATAGAAGAATTGGTAGGAAATTGATGGGAAGGTGGACCACGGAAACGTGGAAGCGGGAAGAAAAAAAATAAAAAAATATTTTTTGTTTTTAAAAAGAGATTTCTACCTTTGCAGTCCCAAACGGAACAGGGGTTCGAAAGAAGGAAGTTCCGGCCCGGCAGCGCGATGCAGCCGGTGTTTGAAAGAGAGAAAAATCGGCCGGTTCTGAACCGGCGTGATATAAAAGCCGAAGCGCGAGCGGAGGCGAGATAGTTCTTAAAGATATTGATATTCATGTAGCGTAACGAGTAGTCTGTTTTCAGACGAAAGTTAAAAAACAGACCTAAGTCAATCAGTAATAGACATAATAATAAAGATTGATTCCGAGAATATCGGGTCAGATCGATAACTTCATTTTTACAATGGAGAGTTTGATCCTGGCTCAGGATGAACGCTAGCGGCAGGCCTAATACATGCAAGTCGAACGGGATCCACCAGCTTGCTGGTGGTGAGAGTGGCGCACGGGTGCGTAACG
>NZ_JBHTDN010000017.1:0-50378 GCF_042666505.1 Parapedobacter sp. GCM10030251
ACTCTCACGCCACTGGCCAACAAGGGTAAACATGTAATCTCTACGCTCTTTCATAAATATATTATTTTGGGCGTAAAGCTAAAGACGATCAATTAATCAGAAAATATGCAGTTGGTCGGGCGGATACCGTTACCCTTCCTTCGGGACCCATCCCCATATGTCTCGCATATCTTTCGGTAAAAAGGCCGAAAAGCGGCACTTTAGCGAAGGGCAAGCGGCTACATAGCGGGAGAAAAGCACATAGGAAGAGAGAGGGTAGAACATGGGTTGGTACAGAGTCATACCGGAGACCGCCTGGAACCCGCTTCGGAGCTCAATGCTAACTCAGTGCATACTCGTTGTTTACTCAATCGCATGGGAGCAGACCAAGGTAGCATCCTGTATGCATCAAGTAAGCATGGAGTATGCACCGAGCTCCCTGGCCATCCCGGCGAAAGGTAGCCCGGGGGTACGGACGGCCCGGACGGGACGACGGCGGTGTTTTCTCCGAAAAGTTATTGCCGGATCAACAGGTCAACCCTTGTCGTTCAGCAGATGTGTATTGGATGGGGGATCGGACGACAAATAGTATCGTGAAAACAGCTTTCCGCATTAAAAAAGGCCGTGTTAAAGGTGCTTAAAATCAATTTCGAGCCACGGGTTTGAGCTCTTTTGCCGCCCCATGCCATTAAAGGAATGAAGCGTGGGATCGAAGATCTGGGCAATGGACGGAAAATCCCTTTCAGCGAATCTGAGGAATTGCTAACTCGTAATCCGTAATTTCTATAATGGCGGATTATAAACGCTGCTTCTTCCAAGAGGCAAAAAGCAGGCACGAAGCATTGTTGGGGTAAGTAAAGGAACGGCATTTGCCTTATTAAATGAAAAAAATCCTTGCAAGAATGAAATTATATCCCTAAACTTACCCTTGGATTAAAACATCGGCCTAAACGTTGTCAGCGATTCAAGAGCAGAGATTTATTTGGCTAATGTGGGAGGATGCTAGTGTGAGCTTTCTTGTACGATTATAATTATAGCCATTAATCGGAACCTTAGAACTTGAATTAATACCAACTACCTTATATCTATGAAATCGAGACTGATCACCTTTTTAGCCACTGGCTTTTATTTATTGCAATGGTACATGCCCAAACCAATGAGTTTCCGTTAGTGGGAATGTGGGAATTGGCACAACCGCCCCGTCAGCTTTGCTACACATTATAACCGGAGGTAGTGTATCGCCGTCCTATCCCACGAGAAGGGCGAGGGAGAGCTTGCAAAGAAAGTATTGCTTATCGAAGAAAAGATTAACCCAAATAAACTGATACATTATGAGACTTGAATCTAAATGGCCAGCTAAAATAGCTTGGAAATGTATTTTACTGGTGTTGTTTACTATACTCTATTTTTCTGCTACTGCACAAACAACCGGCTCGGCGAATACCGGTGGAACGGGATGGAAACGAATCGCATATGTAAACGGACAGGTGGGGCGGGGTTTTGGTACCGTTTCGCTTTACGTAACCGGTGGAGATTACACACCGAAGATGACCACTATCAATTGGTTTCACGATTGGTCGACCAGTGCCGGTATCACCATTACTTCAGATAGCAAACATGGCAATTATTGGACGGCTTGCCGCATCACGGACGACGGTACGAACAGTTACCTGGAGGTCAATTTTACCACGAGCATTTCCTATCTTCAATTGATTTCGGACAACTATGGTTGGCGGCCTGCAAATTTGTATACAGGAACCCTTCCAAACGGGGGAGGAAACATTAGGGCTTCAGCGGAAGTAGCTCGATTGAATATCGAAGATCATTTGGTCGTTGCCAATAACGGCCGGATCGGAATTGGCACAGCTACGCCGCAAGCCAAATTGGCCGTAAACGGCAATATTTTGGCTACTGAAGTGAAGGTGAAGACCGATATCTCCGTGCCAGACTATGTATTTGAACCAGACTATGAATTACCCCCACTAAGCGAGATTGAAGCCTTTGTAAAAGAACACAAACATCTACCAGAGATCCCGTCAGCAACGGATATCGAACGGGACGGACTAGATCTCGCCGAGATGAACCTACAGTTATTGAAGAAAGTCGAGGAGCTCACGCTGCATATCATCCAGCTTAATAAAACCAATGGTGAACTAATCGAACGAGTCCAGGCTTCTGAGACTCGAATAAAGGATTTAGAAAATAAAAAGACGAAATAAATACAATGAGGCAATTTTTAGTTTTAACATTGTTGTGTTTGATAGTCTATCCGGCTATCTCGCAGACCTCAGGAACCGCCGATTCGGGCACGATGGGATGGAAGCGCATCGCTTATGTATCCGGATCAGAAGGTAGGGGATTTGGCAGCGTAACGATATATACCCAAGGGGGTGGTTTCCAACCGATTGCGACGACCATCGACTGGTTCCATGACTGGAGTTCGGGTGCCGGTATCCGCGTCAACTCTGACAGCCCGACAACACACTATTGGACGGCCGTACGCATTACAGATGATGGCACAAACAGTTACATCGAGGTCAACTTTGCTACGACGGTTGATGACGTGCGCCTGCTTTCCGACAATTACGGATGGCGAGTAGCTACGCTATATACCGGTACGTTGCCTGATGGAGGAGGAAATGTAAGGGCCACTACAAATGTCGGACGCTTCGGTATCGAAGATAAATTCATGATCCGGCACAATGGCAATGTCGGTATCGGCACAGCCACGCCAACTGAAAAATTATCGGTCAATGGCAACATCCGCGCTAAGGAGGTTAAAGTAGAGACAGCCAATTGGCCGGATTACGTGTTTGAAGAAGACTATGCCCTCACACCGCTTTCGGAGCTGGAAACCTATATCAAAGCCAACAAACACCTGCCCGGCATACCTTCCGCACAGGAAGCCGAGGCCGATGGTATCGGCCTTGCCGAGATGAACCGTAAGCTATTGGAAAAAGTGGAAGAATTGACCTTGCATTTGATTGACGTCAAAAAGGAAAACGCAGAACAAGAAAGTAAGATAAATCAGCTCATGCAGAAAATCGGTGAAAATTAATGCAAACGAACCATGAAAACCCTAAAGATATCACAAATGATTATCAGCCTTTTAGCAGCTGTAGGTCAGGGCTCATTAGTCGAAGGAATACTTAAAAATACCAACGGTAGGTTGGTCCTTCAGTGCTTGGCCAAGCTTCTAGAGTGGTGCGAGATCGACGGGACGAACGATATGAAAATATCCAGATGACTCAGGATAGTATTCTGCAATGTCAGACTTTAGGATTAGAACACCACTATGATAACCTTCAAGAACCGATTCTGTTGGCACCAGCTTTGACTGACTTCACCTGCTCTTAAGGAGGGTTAGTATTTCATCGATTTTGAATCCTAGTTCAGATTGCAGATTTTTGATGTATTCTTCTTTCTCTTCCAGTTCCTCTTTTAAGAAGCTGACCATACGTTCTTTCTCCTCGTTTAATTCTCGTAGTCGAGTTACCTCTTGATCCAACGCAGTCTTTTCTCGGTTTAGGATGGATTTAAGCGGTTCATTTTGACCATAGTACTGTAAAAACAAATCCTCGTCAAGGAGTACGCAGAATTTAGCTAAACGCTCTGCATATATATCCTTAAGCGGATATATATTCCGTACCGATCGTAAAGAAATATTTAGCGCATCGGCAACTGCTTTATCTTCAATTCCTTTATCTCTTAATTTTTTCTGCAGGTAACGGCCTAAATCTTCGTTTTCATCCATGAAACAAAAATCTCAAAGTTTAAGCATGGCATGCGTGATGGGAATGCTTAAATAATGGATGTTAAATGATTAATATTTGGACAAGTCTTTTTGATTTCGTAATATTGCAAAGAAATAGCGAATGTGGCTATTTCATTGGTATTAACAACAAGAGTCTCGTTTACAAACTCTAACAATTAACTCAGGCGAGACGGTAGGTTAATGCCCATGGTGATATTTTACGTACATTTGGTGCGTCAAAGTAGCGCTGTGGGCTCTACTGAATCCGTCCTGAGAGGGGTTAGAGCCTTGTAAAGCGGTAGTTGGTAGGGTTCACAGCGCTATTCGTGTTTAAGCCAAGCCGATAACCAGGGACTCGTTTTCAACTAACCATATGAAGACGAGTTTTTTATTTTCCAAGCCCGCCAATTTCCCAACTCATACACGAGAAGTAAGAGGCGTATTATCTAAACCGTGGATAATTTCCACGTCAAACCTTCAAAAAAATGTATTCAAAAGCCCGGTTTGACTTCGTGCAGAAACCTGAATCAATTCAATTTTCTTACATCTAAATCAAACATTAAATGAAGCAAAATTTACGCTTATGGGGCTCGTATTGCCTAAAGCGAATACAACCAATTCACCTTATACACCAGAAATACGCACCGGAACAGCAAAATATTTATGCAGGAAGCTCGCGAACACGCCCTGCCTTTCTTCGTACTTTCTTCTGCCTTTCTCCTGCCGTTATCCGAGAATTTATAGAGGCGTATCCGTGCTGTATCCGCGGTTTTCTCGGATACAGCACGGATACGTCCCGCATACAGCACGCGAGATGGCAGAACAAGATCAGGAGAAAGTCGGGTAAAGGTATGTCCGCGGTTGGGAAATCCCGGCCGGTCCCGTGCCTCAGCCCACCTTCCGTTACCCTTCCTTCGGGTCCTATCCCCATATGTCCCGCATATATCTCGGTAGAAAGCCCGAAAAGCGGCACTTTAGCGAAGGGGAAGCGGCTACATAGCGGGAGAAAGGCATATAGGGAAAGATATGGAATGGAGCATGGATCGCTACGGGGTGATACCGGAGACCGCCCGGAACCGACTTCGGAGCTCAATGCCAACTCAGAGCCACCTCAGTTTGCACTTGATCTGTTCCAACCAAACCAAGGTACGACCAAGTCCAGACCGAGACCAAACCAAGGTACGACGAAGCTCCGAAGCCATCCCCAAGAATGCCCCGAAAGGGGGTTGACCGTGGCGCGCCCGTCAACCGCTTGGGCTTGGTTCGGAAATGGCAATACAATCGTTCGGCAGTTGCTCGGCTGTGCTTCGGCATTTTCTCGAAGCGTTGTCGAAGGTTTCTCGAAGCCCCGTCGAACAATTGTCGAAGCGCTGTCGAAGGATTGTCGAACAAGTCTCGAACAACAGTCGAACACCAGTCGAAGAAATTTTGAAGAATCATGTGTTTGGACCCATGCGAAGGCTCCAGCCCGTAGCGGGCTGGGCCTCGCTTTGGGGATGACGGTAACATTGTTTCTAACGATCACGTGTTTGGAAGCCAATGCGCAGTGGAGGGTTGATCCGGGCATTGCTTTGGATAACATCAAGGCATTGAAAATAGGGGACAGCATACCCGAAGCAATATGGCACTTGCCGCTACAGGTAGCGAATCATCCCGAAGGAAAGGATACGATCAAGCTCAATGACTACCGGGATAAAAAGCTGGTCGTGCTGGACTTCTGGGCTACATGGTGCAAACCCTGCCTGCTTTCACTCGCCAAACTGGATACCATACAAGCCACCCTTAATAAAGACGACCTCTCGGTATTGCCCGTATTGGTATACGACTACCCGAAGAATCTTCCCTCATTTGCTGAAAGGCGAGGCGGATGGCCATGGGCGTGGCCCACGGTGGTAAACGATACACTGCTCAATAGGGTGGTCTTGGCCCGGTACCTTACAGGCTTCGGCACGGCGTGGATTGCCGAAGGCAGGCTGCTGGCTGTACCGCATCCGAAAGCCATGACCCGCGACAACATCCTGAAGGCAATACAACGGGAAGCGTTGACCATTCAAAACCTGACTGAATTACCATTAACCAATTGATTCCTTAAACCGTAAACATGAAACCAATCTTTATCGCTTTATTGACAATTATAGCCACAACTGCAATTGCCTTATGCCAGCAGTCAATTAACGGCACGGTGGTCTCCGCAGCGGATGGATCTCCCCTGGCGGGAGCGAGCGTTCGCTCAACCGTACACGGAACTTCCACCACTACCGATCAGCTTGGACGCTTCACACTGTCCGTAGCAATGCCAACCGATACCCTGCGCGTTACTTACGTGGGCTATCTGCCCAAAGATGCGGTGTACGCCGGACAGGCTGGGACAGCGATGGAAATCGCACTCATCCAGGACGCTTCTGTATTGGAAGAAGTGGTCATCAATACCGGATATTACGAGGTGCCCAAAGAACGGGCAACCGGTTCCTTTGCCCATATTGACAATGAACTGCTGAATCGCAGCGTAGGCCCCGATATCCTGCAGCGATTGGAAGGTATAGCGCCGGGCGTGCAGTTTGTCAACGCGGGTGGAACTTCGCCCTCGGATATCCGCATACGGGGCGTGGCAACTATTGAGTCGGATGAAACACCGCTGATCATAGTGGATAACTTTCCCTATGAACTGGACATCACCACCATCAATCCCAACGATGTGGAGAGCATCACGGTACTGCGGGACGCGGCAGCCGCAAGTATCTGGGGGGCACGGGCGGGCAATGGCGTGATCGTTATTACCACCAAGCAGGGACGGTATAATCAAAAGGCCCGGATTTCGGTCAACAGCAACGTTACGATGGGAGAGAAGCCCAACCTCTATTACGGTCAGGACAGGCTTCCCAGTGCGACCATGATGGAAATTGAAAGGGAGCTGTTTGAACGCGGCAACTATGCCGAGCAGCCGCAGACGGTCATTCCCGCCTATGTGGAGCTGCTCATCAAACAACGAGACGGACTGATCAGCGAAGCGGATTTCACCCGCGAGGAGGCATTGATGAGACAGGCGGACATCCGGGATGAAGCACTGCGCCACCTCTATCAGGGTGAACGCCATCAGCAATATGCCCTGAACATCAGCGGCGGTGGCGAGAACTACCGCTATTACCTTGCAACGGGCTATGACAAAAACAACGGCATCCTTGTGGGCAACGGCGCCGAACGACTCAACATCAACCTGCAGAATACCTTCCGGCCGTTGGAAAGGCTCGAAGTAACGGCAGGGATTTGGTATACCCAGCGGCAGATGGCCAACGATGGTCTCAGTTTTTCTGACCTCGCACCGCGTTCGGCACAGACGGTGAGCACCTATACGCGGTTGGCCGATGAACGGGGGAATGCCTTGCCGATTCCGCATGAACGCCGGATGCAATATTACGACCAGGCACCGGAAATGGGTTTGCTCGACTGGCATTTCCGGCCGCTCGATGAACTGGATTATACGGACCGGGATAGCCGGGATATCGAGTATCGCCTCAATACGTCTATACGATATAGTTTTCCCAAGGGATTCAATGTACAGGCTACCTATCAATACGTACGACCGACGGGCGCAAGCAAGACATACTACGCACCGGAAAGCTACTATGTCCGCAACCTCGTCAATCGCTTCACGCAGGCAGATGGCACACAGATCGTACCGTACGGCGGTGTGCTGGAAGGCGGGTTGAATAGGCTGACCAACATCCACTCGGGCCGCACGCAGCTCAACTACAGCCGGGATTTCGGTGTGCACAGGGTGGTGGCACTGGCCGGAGGGGAAATCCGGCAGAGCGTCGGACAGACAAGCCCAGGATTCCGGATATACAACTATGATCACGATCTCCTTACGGGTACGGCAAACTTCAATTATACGCAATCCTATCCTACGAGGCCTACGGGCAGTGCACGGATCAGTGCTCCGTCCGTATCGATGGGCCACGTGACAGACCGGTTCCTCTCGTACTTTAGCAATGCAGCCTATACCTATCACGATCGCTACACGCTTTCCGGGAGCCTGCGTTGGGATGCAAGTAACCTGTTTGGCGTGAAGACCAATCAGAAAGGTGTGCCGCTATGGTCCATCGGCGGTAGCTGGGAGGCGAGCAAAGAGGCGTTCTATGGTGTTTCTGGCTGGCTCCCTTATCTGCGCTTAAGGGCTACGTACGGTAGCGCTGGGAACGTGAACAAGCAGGTGAGCGTATTCCCTACGGTGAGCTACTCATCGGATAGCAATACGGGCCTTGCGACGGCAAGGGTACGTAATGTGGGCAACCCTTCGCTTCGTTGGGAACAGGTGAACACGGTGAATGTTGCCGTGGATTTCGCCTTGTTCAATCGACGGATACAGGGCAACTTCGAGTATTATAACAAGCATGCGAGCGACCTGATCGGGGAGGATTACATGGCACCTTCCACAGGTATCAACGCATCGTCCGGCCTTTCCAACGACATCAACTACGCCAACCTCCGTACACAGGGATGGGATGTGCAGTTGACCACCCGGAACCTCGCCGGGATATTCAGCTGGCAGACGGATATCCTGTTCAGCCAGGTGAGAAACCGGATTACCCATTTCAATACAGCGGACGCCCCCCGAATAGATAATTACCTGTCCAACCCACCGCCTATCATCGGCAGGTCGAGGGATGCAATTTATGCACTGCCATGGTACGGACTTGATCCCCAAACAGGATACCAATTGATGTACATAAACGGTGAAACTACGACTGACTACCGAGCTTTTTATGAGAGTATTTTGCCGGATGATTTGGTTGTTTCGGGCGTTACGGTGCCGCCATACTACGGGTCCATGCGGAATACGCTCAGGTGGAAAGGAATCGAGATCAGTGCAAATATCCTGTTTAAGGCGGGGTATGTGTTCCGTCGCAATTCGATGTATCCTGGGCAGGAGTATTTTGGCAATGCAGGCTACCACACGGATTTCTTCAGAAGGTGGCAGCAACCCGGTGATGAGCGCAGTACGCAGGTGCCCGCAAGGGCGGATGCTTATATCCCATATGCGGATGCCACCTACCGCAATGCCGAGGTATTGGTTACCGATGGGACTCACATCCGGTTGCAGGATGTCAACCTGGCTTATCAATTGGATGGCAACCGACTTGCTGGTTTGCCCGTGAAAAATATCCGGCTGTACGCGTATGCCCGTAACCTGGGCATCCTATGGAAAGCCAACAGATACGGGATAGACCCCGATTATCCGGGAGCGGAATACACTGCGCCGAGGACTTTTGCATTGGGCATACAGTTGGATTTTTAACGCAATAATTCGAAGATATGAAATCAAAGAAATCTTTAATTTATTTGGCTTGCCTGATAGCGTTATGCAGTTGCGGCCAAGAATTCCTGGATATCAAAAGGAGCAAGGGGCAGGTGGTACCGGTGGACGTAGCCGACTTCCAGGCGATACTCGATAAATGGGATACGTTCAACAGCGGCTCCTCACACCGGCTGGGAACGATCGGTGCCGACGAATATTACATCGGAGAGGAGCAATGGAACCTCCTTACCCAACCTGCTGAGAAAAACGGATACATATGGGGCGATGATGTTTACGAACGGCAGGAAGTGGTGGATTGGAACAGTGCATACCACCGTATCCTGTTGGCCAACATGGTATTGGATGGGTTGATCAAAATCGATCCATCGCCCGATGAAAAGGGGGCTTGGAACAGTGCGCGAGGTGGTGCACTTTTTCACCGTGCCTGGAACTACTATCAGCTCGCTCAGCTCTTTTGCAGGCCTTATGATCCCCGGACCGCATCGACGGACATGGGGGTTCCCCTGCGTCTGCAACCAGATGTTACCTTGAAGATCGGCCGCGGGACGGTAGAAGGCGTATACCAGCAGCTTATCGCTGATCTCCGGGAGGCCATTGATCTCCTGCCGGTTGAACAGCTGAACAGGATGCGGCCCTCGAAGCCTGCTGCTTACCTGCTATTGGCCCGTGTATTTTTACAGCAGGGCGACTACAGCAGTGCGCGGGAATATGCGAACAGGTGCCTCGAACTAAAAAATACGCTGCTGGATTTTAACAAGGTGAATCTTGCGTCAAACGACTTGATGCCAGTAGATTTTGGCGCAAGCAACCCCGAGGTGCTGTTCTTTGGGTACATGGACCAGATGGTCATCATCAGTACCAGCCACTTCCATGCAGATACCGCGTTGCTAGACTTATACGGCGCTGACGATTTGCGAAGAGCTGCATACTTCAGGGATGCGGGAGGTGGCCGGCAGGTATTCAAGGGGTCATACGCCGGTGCACTCGGTTTTTTTACCGGTATGGCAGTGGATGAAGCCTATCTCATTAAGGCGGAATGTGATGCCCGTGCAAATGATGTTCCGGCAGCATTGGAAGCGTTGAATGGGCTATTAAGGCATCGTATGGACGGCGACACCTTTGTGCCATTATCCGTGCAGCATAGCGAAGAATTGCTTGCATTGGTTGTGGAGGAACGACGGAAAGAGCTTCTGCTTCGTGGTGTCCGATGGGAAGACCTGCGGCGGTTGAATAGGGAGGGACGGCTTGGAGGTGAACTGACCCGCAAAATAGGTGAAGCGGTATATTCACTGAAACCCGGTTCGGACAGATGGATGTGGCCACTTCCAGAAGACGAAATTGTATTGGGCGGGTTGAAACAAAATGAACGGTAGAATAAATAAAAAAAGGGGAACGGCGCCGTTCCCCTTTTTACAACACTACTGCGCTTGAGGCTGCCGTGCATCATCGGCGACGTCCACTAATTCGTCATCCAATGCGTCCTGTACGGTTTGTGGCTTTTCAAGCTCATTGTTGGGATCACTCCGATCGAACTCCAACTCAACGGCACAGATATCGTGCAGATTCGACTGCGCACAGCTGGTCGAATCACTAAGCGGAGGTTCTGGAATCATGTTCCCAATCTGTTGATTCGCAGGATCGGTAGCGGGGCTTCCCGTAATAGTCACCTCATACCATCCGTCTTCCGGCTCGTCATAGCGCTCCGCTAACTTGAAAGCCGAAAACCCGATAAACGTAGCTACTAAAGCCAACAGGAAAAAATACTGTTTAATGAAGTCTGTAACTTTACTTCTCATCTTATGGACTTTTCTTTCGCATTTGGAAAAAAAGCACCCCAAAAAAAGGTTTGTTTAACTTTTGGCTTTTCAAAGCCGTTATACCCATCCGGTCACTTACGTGGAGATTCCGGTCACGTGCCTCCGCGCTTGCCCTCGGCAAGTGCGAATTACGTACGGTGTACAGGCATGGTAACGTTTTAACAAGGCCCTGCGCCTGAACAGGGCAAACTTTCTTGGGAAACGCTTACTGAACGTAGATACGCGTCGTTCGTCAGTGACGCGTCCTGAAACGGGGAATAATCCATCCGCCTGCCGGAACAGGCGGACTGATCTGCGGTAGCTCCCGCGGTGATTACCCGGGCTTGTAGGCCACGTGAGCCACACACCTAGAACCGCTAGCAGGAAGAAAACGGCATTGAACCACAGATGATCGTCCCACGATAAGCCATTGATTACCGATCCACAACCGCATGGGCGCTTTTCGTACCAGCCTAGCACACCGAAACCGATGAACAGGGTGAAAGCCAGCATAAGGATGGCCGAAAGCCACATGCCCTGATGCGTGCGCCGCCGGTTTCGTGGCCAGGCGAGCAGGACGGCCGCGCCCAGCTCCGCCAGCGGCAGCAGCCAGAACAGGATATCGGCGCTCCACTCGGGAATCGGTTGACGCCGCAGGGTGTTGTGGAACCCCGTAAGGTCCCACAGCTTCTCTACGGCTACCGACCCCCACAAAGTCAGGAACGCCAACCTGATCATGCCCGATATCATGACTAAGGTGGGACCTACTACCCGTTTTTCTTTCGCTATCGTCCGAATTGCTTTCATCTTTTGTCCTCCTTTTCAATGCGCCTTCCTTAGCGCTTTTTGGCTAAGATAGAACAAGGCAATGCGGGGCCGGGGGGCGGCGGATGGCCTTAACGATAATGCGGAGCAGGATTGGGGGGGGGGAGGGACAATGTTGAATTGGGGTTGCTGATGGGATATCGGTTGATTATGGCTAGGGATTGGGGGCGGATCAGCCGCCCCCGAAAAAGTTTAAAAAATCAATCTCCAAACCTATCGTTGCCTTTGCGGCTGGAGAGGAGCAGTTCGAACCGCTGAATGATGCCTTCCCGCTTCTCATCCGTTTCATTTTAAAGCCATGTCGCGGTCATAAGTGTCAGTTGTCCAGATGGGATTAGAAAAGTTAAGGCGCTAGCAGAAAAAGGCATTTACCGTATTAAAATGAAAAAAATCTTTGCAAGAATGGAATTATATTCCTAAACTTACCCTTGGATTTAAACATCGGCCTAAACGTTGTCAACGATTCAAGAGCAGAGATTTATTTGGCTAATGTGTGAGGATGCTAGTGTGAGCTTTCTTGTACGATTATAATTATAGCCATTAATCGGAACCTTAGAACTTGAATTAATACCAACTACCTTATATCTATGAAATCGAGACTGATCACCTTTTTAGCCACTGGCTTTTATTTTATTGCAATGGTACATGCCCAAACCAATGAGTTTCCGGCAAGTGGGAATGTGGGAATTGGCACAACCGCCCCTTCAGCTTTGCCGCACATCCGAACCGGAGGTAGTGTATCGCCTTCCTATCCCTCAAGCACAATCCAGGTAGATATTTCGGCCTGATGCAGGTGTAATCTACCCTGAAAACAGCTACGAATATTAATGTAGTTTTATAAGTCATAAACAAACCACGGTAAAACGACTAACTGTAAATCCACTCAATCAATTCAAAAATCATTATTGATATGATAAATAAACTAAAAAAATGCCTGATGTTCTTATTCTTAAGTTCATCTCTGCCTGCAATTGCTCAGCTTCCTACTGCAGGTTCCTATATATGGAATGCCACAGATGCTCCCGGAATTTTTAATAGTAAGCTCCAACTCTCATTTGTTAGAAGCGATGATGGTTTTCCTTCGTTTGGGACCGTTCTTGCCGGCGGCGCATACTCTCCTGGCCAGGACGGTGGGGTATTTCAGTTATATATCCCCTACAGTGAATCGTTTGGAGGCAATGCGCCGAGAATCCGGCTTGGAAAGTATAACAACGCCGGTTGGAGCGCTTGGCAGTCATTCTATACGTCTGCGAATGCCAACTCGGCGTCGGCCGATTGGAATACCAAAAATTTGTTTGTACATGGCAATGTCGGCATTGGCACGACTGATCCTCAGGCCAAGTTAGTGGTCAATGGTAATATCCTAGCTAAAGAAGTGAAGGTGAAGACGGATATCACCGTTCCAGATTATGTTTTTGAACCAGACTATGAATTACCCACACTACAAGAAGTGGAAGCTTACATAAAAGAACATAAGCACCTGCCGGAAATTCCTTCGGCGAAGGACATCGAAATGGAAGGATTAAACCTTGCTGAGATGAACTTGCTATTGCTAAAAAAGGTGGAGGAGTTGACCTTGCATTTGATTGAAAAGGACCATGAAAATCGACAGCTTAAAGAACGTTTCACAAGCGTTGAACAACAAATAAGGGAACTGATTACAAACCAGAAAAGCCAGAAGCCATGAAGCAAATATTATCTATTGGAGTATTGATCTTTTTGTTTAGAGTCGAGTTTGTTCAGGCGAAGGGCATGTTTGAGGGTGGATTAATTAAGTTTTGCTATAACGAAGCATGACTAGTCATAAACCGGATAATTTGAGAAGAGAATGCATATGACAGACCTGCTTTTGTCTATTAATCAGACGAGTGTAACCCGTATTTTCATAATGGCGGGTTATGAACTCTACTTCTGGAGACAGCATCCGTTTCATTCTAAAGCTAAGTCCTAGTCGTAAGTGTCAGTTGTGTAGATGGGGTATGCGAGTTAAGGCGCTTGCAGAAAAAGGCATTTATTTTTTTAAGTGAAAAAATCCTTGCAAGAATGGAATTATATTCCTAAACTTACCGTTGGATTAAAACATCGGCCTAAACGTTGTCAAGGATTCAAGAGCAGAGATTCATTTGGCTAATGTGTGAGGATGCTTAGTGAGAGCTTTCTTGTACGATATATTATAACCAATTAATCAGGACATTAATACCTGACTAGTACCAATTGTCTTACCCATGAAACCGAGACTGATAACCTTTTTAGCCAGTGGCTTTTGTTTTATTGCAATTGCAGCGGCCCAAACCAAAAAGTTTCCGGCAAGTAGGTATGTGGGAATAGGCACAACCCGGTCAACTTTACTCCACTTTCGAGCCGGAGGCAGTATAACGCCTTCCTATCCCTCGAGCACGACCCAGGAAGATATTTTCAGCCTGATACAGGCAGACAACAATGCAATGGAATTAGGTGTTGGCAAGGGCACTGATGCATGGAATGGATATGTCGTAAATGGTAACATGGGTATCGGATAAATGGCCCATAGGCAAAGCTTGCTGTGAATCGTACGGTATCGGCCACAGAAGTCAAGGTAAGTAACGGTATCACGGCGTTGGATTATGTTTGTGAAGAGGACTATCAATTGGCGGTCCTGGATGACATAGGAAAGCGGAGAAGCTGGACGTGGCATAGAGCGACAACTCGACAGATCCCTTTCTAAAAATAGTAGTAACCGATAAAAAAGTAATCACTTATGAGAAGTCTAATTTTACTGATAGCTGTATTAAGTTTTTTCTGGCAGAATGAAGTCGTGGGGCAAACAAGTGTTTCTGCGAGTACCGATGGAGCAGGGTGGAAGCGGATTGCACGGGTATCCGGTGTAAGCGGGCGTGGGTTCGGTACGGTCTCTATCTATACCGAGGGCGGTAGCTATCAACCTGTAGCCGCAACTGTAACCTGGTTTCACGATTGGAGTAACAAGGCCGGCGTGTCGGTACAGTCAGACAGTCAAAATTCGCCCTATTGGACCGCCGTACGTATTACGGATGACGGACTAAACACAAGTAGTTATATTGAGGTGAATTTTACCAGAGCGCTAAGTAAGGTTTTGATATTATCGGATGATTACGGCTGGGGGGTTGCTACACCCTATGCTGGCGCGTTGCCGGCCGGTACTGGGACGGTACGAGCAACTGCTAATATCGGCCGTCTTAATATCGAAAACAAATTTATGGTTGGGTATGATGGTAAAGTGGGGATTGGCACTGCCACCCCACAGGCCGAATTGGCGGTAAATGGCACCATCCTGACGAAGGAAGTAAAGGTAAAGACGGATATCTCGGTGCCAGACTACGTGTTCGAGCCGGATTATAAGTTGTCGACACTGGCCGAAATCGAAGCTTATGTAAGACAACACAAGCACCTACCTGAAATCCCATCGGCAAAAGATATCGAGCAGGATGGATTGAACCTTGCGGAGATGAACCTGCTGTTGTTAAAAAAGGTGGAGGAGTTGACGCTTCATTTGATTGAAGTGACTAAGCGATTGGAACAAGTTGAATCGAACAATAAAGAACTGACTGCGAAATAACCCTCGTATGAAACTAATGATTATCCCCCCTACAACAATTATGTCTTGTTGTACCGTACTATTACCCTTTCTGCTTCTGCACAGACAGCTTATTACAAAAGGGCGGGAGGCAATATCCAGCAATCTCCCCAACCGGGCAATTTCTTCAATACAGCGAGCTTAGACAATGATGGAAATAAAACGTAATGACTTGATTTATTAATACTATGAAAAAGATAAACATCTTGATTTTTGTAAGATACTGTCCTACAGTGTTAACGATTGTATCAATGACTTTTTTAGCCCAAAATAGGCTGTATTGCCAAAGTTTACAACCTAAACCGGTTTCAGTAGCACCCGGATCTCCAAATGTTGCAGCGATGGAGCGTTACGGTAGATTTGACGTTAATTTATACTATGGCGTGCCAAACATATCGATCGACCTGTTTGAAGTAATTTCAAAAGAGCTGAAAATTCCTTTTAAGCTTTCATACCATGCTTCCGGAATTAAAGTTTCAGACATAGCCAGTTGGGTGGGACTTGGGTGGAGTTTGACCCCAATGGGTGGTGTAAACAGGCGCATTAAAGGTAATCGTGATGAATCCAGTTTTCTAAGTCCTAATTTTCAATTGAAGAAATCTGGCGAGATTAACCCTTACACATATAATGGTTATGACTACCTCCGAACGATATTTGAAGGTAATCGAGACGCTTCTCCTGATATTTTCTCCTATACCATTCCTCAGAAATTCGGTCATTTCTTCTACAGAGGGAGAGATTCAGCAGCTATAATGGTCCCATACTCACCAGTAAGAATTAGAAAAGCCCATGATCAAGTATATCAAAGTGAACTTGTACAGTTTGAGTTGGATGACGACGATGGAACAACCTATATCTTCGGAAAATCCATAGCGGGCGAAGTAGCAACTGAATCGACTGAATATACAAAAGGCAGCGTGTCCTCTGGAGGCATATCCAGTTGGCTGCTGACCAATATGGTCTCGAATGACCGCTCGGATACCATTACCTTTCGATATAACGAAGCCGTCAGCCTGGTTACACATAATATAACAGAAGATTTTGTGGAAATCTTAGATCAGATCTATCAACAAAGCGGAACTTGGAATATGGCACCGAGCGTTCACACATCCGAAAGATTTACAAATACGCGCATTAGCCAGCGTCTTATGAAAGAAATAATTTTCAAGAATGGAAAGGCTGAATTTGTGTTAAGTGCAGGAAACAGGGATGATTTAGAAGCTAAATCATTAAATCGAATATTGTTGTATTCAAAGGTGGCGGGCCAATATAAACTGATTAAAGCCATTCAATTTTACTATAGTTATTTTACTGGATACAATACATCTAGATTAAAACTCGATTCCCTAGCAATCCAAGCCCCAGATAACAGCATATCACAAATGTATAAATTTACTTATCATAGTACGACCGGTTTTCCGGATGTAAATTCAAAACACAAGGATTATTGGGGGTATTTCAACAACAAGGCCAATACTACCCTTATCCCAAAGATGACGGTTCCTTATGGTACTGCCTATCCAGGGACAGAAATCACTATTGGAGGTCTGATTGGTGGACGTGACCCTGATTCAAACTATGTGAAAATGGGTGTTTTAAATAAGATTGAATATCCTACCGGTGGATATACGCTTTTTGAATATGAACCAAATCGCTATTTAGAAGGTGGGACGACAGCACGAATTGGTGGTGGAATCCGTATAAAGACAATTACCAGTTATCCTTCTACTAGTGCAGTTCCCGAGATAAAAACTTATCAATATGGAAATGCCGACGGGACTGAAAATGGTTTTGGCCAATTGAATTCCATTTCCTCGCTTCAATATTCACCCTACACAACACAGGTCGAGGTTTGGGATACACCTACGACCCTGCCTTTGCCAGTAGGTCGATATAGGTATCGACGTTTTAGTGCCGAACCGGTTCTAGATATTAATGATTTCGACGAAGCAAATGTGCGTTATCCTTATGTGGTTGAGTATAGAGGGACCGTAGAAAATAATTCCGGCAAGACGACCTATCTTTTTTCGAATGTTTCTGACAATATTATCACCGTTTTCATGCCTGTCTCTCCACAAGTTGAGACCCAACATTGGGAGAGAGGGCATCTGAAGCAGAAAAGGGAATTTGCCAGGATACCTGGGAGTCAATACAAAAAAGTTTATCAACTTGATAATTACTATGACGTAGTAAACCCCGCAACACATACCGACGTGGGTATTTTAATTGGAGAGACGTTACGACGCGAAGGTCCTCATTACGAATCGGTGCTATATCAGAACCCCCTACCTTATTTACATGCATTTTATAAAGTCAACACAGGGGTATACAAGGTCCACGAGTTACAAGAAACAACTTATGAAAATGACAATGAAATAAAAAAGGAAAAATTCTTGGAATATAATTCGAAAAGTCAAATAAGCACAATAAGGGAAATGTCGTCAAAAACGGATACGGTATTCCGTCAGTTTAAGTACGGGTCGGATTTCAATACAACTACTGCAATCGGAGATGCTTTGGGAATCAGGAAATTAAATCAATCTAATGTCGTTTCTATACCGATAGAAGAGACGTTGGGAGTTAAACCAAAGGACGGTTCGCTTAAGACGACCGCAGGAAAAATCACAACTTTTGAAAACAACCGACCTCTACCAAAAGATGAATATTATCTTGAAATCGACACACCTATAGATGGTTATCAAGGATCAACAGTAAATTCGTCAGGTATATTTGTTATACCTCCCAACTATCAAAAGCGAGTAAGTTATACCTACCAAACATCTCCAAGTAATAACCTTTTGCAATACAATTTGCACACAGAAAGGAATACTCATTCTTTTCTGTGGAGCTATAACGGCCAATATCCAATCGCTGAGGTGAAGAACGCCGTGCAGGCCGACATCGCGTACGCTGGCTTTGAGGGTGACGGAACGGGCAACTGGATATATAGCAGCGCTACTACGCCTGACACTACGGCACCGACCGGCAAGCGGGTATATGTGTTAACTGGAAGCAATAATCTCCAGAAAACGGGGTTGACCCTTACCCGGTCATACCTGCTGACCTACTGGGCTAAAAGCACGTCGGCAACCGGCATCAGTGGAGGCACAGCCACGGTGATGCGCAGCAAGGGCGGGTGGACACAGTACAGGCGTGTAATTTCAGGAGTGACCTCGGTGAGCCTGAGCGGCAGTGTCGCGGTTGATGACGTGCGCCTGCACCCGATGGAGGCAACGATGAACAGCTATACGTATGATCCCCTGGTGGGGATGACCAGCCATACGGATGCCTCTGGCAATGTGTTCCAATACGAGTATGATGATTTCGGACGGCTGGAGGCGGTTAAAGACCTGAACGGCCACCTAGTCGAGGATTACCGATACCACTACCGCAACCAATAAAGTAGATTATGGAAACCAAGAAATATATTGCCAGGCAGGTTGCGGGGATTATCCTGCCGGTTTTAGATACAGTGTTGGTGATGGCCGCGACGGCTGTTGCCCAGGTGCCGGCGGACAGCGCGGCTTACCGGCAACAGGCCGCGACCCAGATGATGGCGCTGATGGACCTGCCGAGCCCGCCCAATATCTCCTATACGACACCCCCGCAGCTGCAGGCGGGCGAGATGAACGCGCACACGATCAAGCGGATCACACCTGCCGTGGTGTTGACGACGGTTGTAGGCACAGGGAGCGCGGGCAGCGACAACGGAGCACCGCTGTCGGCGAGCTTTAATTTCCCCGGAGGTATTGCCTTCGATCCGCAGAGCAACCGGTATGTGATCGATAAGTATAACAACCGGATCCGGCACATCGGCACCGGTCAGAGTTACTCGGTCAGCCCGGCCCTTCCAGCGGGTTTTTCCCTGGATAAGACAACGGGGGTTATCAGCGGAACCCCGGTGGCCGCCACCGGTCCAGCCAGCCATACGGTGACCGCCTACAATGCGGGCGGTCCGGACACGTATACGATAACTTTCTCGGTAGATGTGGCATCGGCCAGTACGGACCAAAACTATATTATGAAGACCACCTACCTGACGGGAGCGCCCCAACCGGATCCGGCCGTGGATGAGGCGATGCGTGATATAACGTACTTTGACGGGCTCGGGCGGCCCATGCAGGAGGTGCAGGTAAGGGCTGTCCCGGCAAAAACAGGGGACGTCGTGGTGCCCATAACCTATGACGCCTACGGACGTATGGACAGGGACTACCTGCCCTATGCTACGGCAACGGGGGCGGGCGGAGCGTTCAAATCCGGCGCTGTGGCCGCGCAGGCGGGTTACTACAATGCGCCGCCGGCGGGCGTTGTGACAATAAGCCCCGTTGCCGGCACAGGTGTGACCCCTTCTTTCGCCCAACGGGTTTATGAACCCTCGCCTCTGGACCGGGTGACCGAGCAGGGCTTCCCGGGTGCGGCGTGGCAGCCCGCGGCGACCCGCGGCACCTCGGGCCGCACGGTGTCGACGGCCTACGCCACCAACAACGGGACGGCCTTCGCGACGGTTGCCACCACAAGGATGGTTTCGCGGTACGGGTATGCGGTCAACGCATTGGGCGAACCGACACTGACGCTGGACGGCACGTACCCCGCGGGGGAGCTGTACGTAACGATAACCCGCGACGAGAACTGGAACGGCGAGACCGCGACATTCGCGGGGCGGCTGCACACGACCGAGGAATACACGGACAAGCAGGGCCGGGTGGTGCTGCGGCGGGCATTCAACCTGAACGGCACGACGCCCGAGCTGCTGAGCACGTATTACGTTTACAACGACCTGGGCCAGCTTTCGGCCGTGCTGCCGCCTGAAATCAATCCAGACCGCACGGGTTCCGTGCCTCCTGACTTCCTGGATCTGGCACCTTATGTCTTCGGCTACCTGTATGACGGTCGGGGCAGGGTGATCGAGAAAGTAGTGCCGGGCAGGAACCCGGAGAACTACGTGTACAACCCGATGGGCTGGTTGGTGTATCACCAGGACGGCAGGCAGGCAAGCGAGACCATAGCGGGCTTTACGCCCGGGCAGTACCATACCTTCTACAAGTACGACGGGATCGGCCGGGTGATCATGAAGGGGGTTGAACGGAACCGCACATGGACGCGTGCCCAGATCCAGTACCATGTCGACACGACGGGCATATACTGGGAGGAGCGGAGCGAGGCTTCCGGCAACATGCATGGTTATACGAACCGGAGCAACCCCTGGGGTGCGGTCGCGGGCGACATGGATGTGCTTGAAGTGCATTACTACGACCGCTACGATGGTATCCCGGGATTGCCACACAACGAGTCTGCCGGTTACAGCAAGCTCACGCATGGCCGGCTTGTAGCCAGCAAGGTGAAGGTGCTGGAGAGCGAACCGGCGGCATACCTATGGACGGTTTATTACTACGACGACCACGGCCGGGTGGTCCGGGAATGGAAGCAGCATTACCTGGGAGGTAGTAAACATACCAATAAATTCGACGATATCCTTCGGGAATACACCTTCACCGGGCAGCTGAAGAAGGAGACGCGGAAGCATTATTCGACCAGCGGCACCACGCCCGGGGTGACCGTCACCACGGAACACGGCCATGACCACCGGGAGCGGCTCACGCACACCTGGAAGACGGTGAACAGCGGCACGCGTGTACTGTTGTCGAAACATACCTACAACGAGGTAGGTCAGCTGCGTGAGAAAGGGCTGCACAGCACGGACGGCGGCACCACATTCGGGCAGAAGGTGCGATACAGCTACAATCCGAGGGGCTGGCTGCGGTACACGCATTCCGATCTGTTCCGCCAGCTGCTGAACTATGGGGATACGACGGCCAACCCGCAGTTCAACGGCAACATCTCCCACCAGGTGTTCATGCGGCGGGGTAATGATATCCCGCCGTCCTGGGTATCCGATACCTACAGCTACCGGTACGACGGTGTCAATCGCCTGATCCAGGGCACGATGGGAAGCGGCAAGGGCATGGAGCGGCTGACGTATTCGAAGAACGGGAACATCAAATCGCTGCAGCGCACGGACAGAACGGGCGCGCCTGTGGACCGGCTTCGGTATGACTACGCGATCTGGGGCAACGTGCTGGCGTCCGTGCACGATACGTTGCTGACGGCCACGCCCGATTTCCAGCATCCGGGTACGACGTACTATAAGTACGATAACAACGGGAACATGACGGGCCGGACGAACGGCGGCAGCGCGGGTGACGACATCGACACCGTCATTTACAACCACCTGAACCTGCCCCGGCAGGTGACGGCGGTTGCGGGCAACGTGACATATGTGTACGACGCTACGGGGCGAAAGCTGCGGAGCATCAACGCGGCCAACGGGCAGACCCGGGACTACATCGGCGGGATCGAATACGTGGGGGGCACCATGGAGCTGATCCACACGGAGGACGGGCGGATCACGCGCAGCGACAGCACGTACACCCACCATTACTTCCTGCGCGACCACCTGGGCAACAACCGCGCGGGGTTCATTGAGGGCACGGATGTGACCACGCCCGACTTCGTGGCGGATTATTATCCATTCGGGCTGCAGTACCTGCAGCCGATCGCGAGGTCCGGATCGCCGAAAAATAGCTATCTTTACAACGGCAAGGAGCTGCAGGACGGGCTGAAACAGTATGATTACGGAGCAAGGTTCTATGATCCCGTGATCGGTAGATGGGGAAGCGTGGATCCGATGGCGGAAAAATATTACCAGATTTCACCATACGTGTATGTTGCGAACAACCCAATCCGGTTGATAGATCCAGATGGAATGGACATTGTAGGGGATACACTTGCTGTGGAAAGGCTAAAGAACACGGCACAGCGAATTGTGGATAGAGAAAGTAAAGTTCAAAACAAATTGCAAGCAAAGATAGCTTCGCGTCAGTCAGCCGGGAAGTCCACCGAATCACTGGAGAAAAGGCTGGGCAGGTCTCAATCTCGTTCGGGTGAAATGTCATCGGTGCTGAAAGAAATAGGCGCGTTGGAGGCATCAGACCAGGTTTATAATATAGTTACAAATTATACCGGAACAACAAGCGATGGCGAAGCAAGGTACAATACCCAAACCGGAGCAGTTGATGTCATGGTTTCACAAAGTTACTTAAGAGGCGGCGGTCTGGCCCATGAGCTTGCTCACGCTTACCAGTTTGAAACAGGTCAACTTAATTTCAGCCGTGCTACTGGTGGCCCTGGTTTTTTATACGATATAGGTGATGAAGTGACAGCATTTCGCAGACAAACGGCATACACAAATGGTAATGTAAGTGTTGTTAATGCAGGTTATGTCAGAGGACTTAAAAACAGCTCAGGTAATTTACTGTATAGCCAATTACCAAATGGACCCCTAGGTACAGGTTCAAATTTGGGAACGATTGACCTGATGTGGAGAATGAAAGGGGTTAATCCGTTTTCAGGAATTTTACCGGTCAGTCAATTAGGCGTTAAATATATAGATGTTTCGAGTACTACATTTAGTGGTTTCATTATTAAGTGAAAAGCTATGAAAAAAAAGGGCTTATATTTCGTGTTAACAATCTGTTTGGCTGCTTGTGCAATCCAAAAACCCATAGATTTGAATCATCGTGTTTATTCAACGGGTCATATGGGAATGCCCGGTGAATATAAGTTTGTTTTCAGCGATGATAGTATTTTTTATTATTCGAGATCGGTACCAGGAATCTATTCGGAAGGATATTATAGATGGATAGGCAATGACTCTATCAGATTTATAAGCAAGCAAATTAGTACAAACTCCCATAAAAAGAGAGATGATGTTTTTAATAGTATTAGTGGTAAAGCGGCAAAATTAAAAGGAAAGAAACTATATTTTGATGGATTCACCTACTTTTTAGAAGTACGATAAAAAATCCACGGAAGGTCAGTATGATTACGGCGCACGGTTCTACGACCCGGTAATTGGCAGGTGGGGAAGTGTGGATCCGTTGGCCGAGGACTATTATTCCACTTCATCTTACGCTTATGTCGAAAATAACCCTATCGGATTCGTCGACCCGAGTGGAATGTATAAAGTCGATGCCAATAGTAATATTACCATCGACGACAGGGATGAGATAGAGAGTTTCGTGAGCTTCCTTAACTCTAATCGGGGAGCAACCTATAATGATGTTGCAGCCGAAGTATTTAGTGCGGGTAGAGGGTATTCCCATGAATTGGAAGAAGTCGTCGTAATTGGTAGTAGGTCTACTTTTGAGAATGGAAGCTGGCTTGGTGCGGCTCAGACAAGGCAAGCCGGTGGAGCGGCGTTGATCACAGGAGCTTTTGCTTTAGGGGAATTGTCAGGAGGGGGAACGATAGGTTTAGGGCTTTCGGGTAGTGCACTTTCTGCAACGGGGATTGGTGCAGCTTTTGTAGGGTTGACATATGCCGCGTTGAAAGTAAACGATGCCGGTTATCCTGTGGATGCAAGACCGTTTTCTCAATCGGCTCTCGGGCTGCCTTCTTTGTCGCAAACCAATGGACTTGTGTTTAGTAAAGGAAAAGAAGAGGATTTGCCTGAAGGATTTAAAGAAACAAAAGAATTTGGAAGGCAACATGGTCAAAAGGTATATAAAAAGGGTAATAAATATTATTCCAGAGATGTAGATGGGCACAATGGAGGATCCTGGAAAGTTTTTGAACGTCAAGGCAATAAGCTGAAGAGAGTTGGAACGGCTGATAAGGATCTTAACATAAGATAATCAATATGATAGTTAATAATAAAGATTTTGAAACCGCTTTTACCGAAGTTTTTGGCGATTTGAATCGTGTATCCTTATCTTCTATACATGATAATAGATTAAGATTTGAGTTAGCAGGAGACATCGATGAAACGGGAGATCGGATAAGGCAGGCAATTGAGAGAAGCACCAATATTTTGGCTTATTGTTTTAAAGATAGGGAAGTGTTATTACGGATCGTATTGTGGGATGAAGCCGCCGTAAAACTATTGGAAAAATTAATAACCAAAACTAATCACAAAGCTGAAAAAAAAACTGATTCGCAGGGCGATATCTTATACGTTAAAATGGAAAAATATGATGAATTTATAGGGAATTACATAAAAAAACTAATAATTCATCATGATATGGCAATAGAACCTTCTGCTAATATAACGTGTTATTATCTAAATTTTGAAATACCAGTTGTCATTAATATTTATGATGATCGAGGCATGGATGTTTTTTCTACTAACTTTCAATTTATTAGTAACCTACGTTTGAATTTCTTAAAATGGATTTTGTGATTAATTGTTGACGGTTAAGGCCAAGTCTATGGGCGGGGCTTTTGGAAAAGGCTATGTCCAGGCAATATTGGATTATGCAAGAGAAAACAATATTGAAGGGGTTAAAGTCGATTTTGAAGCTGATTTTGCACCTTTTCAGCCCAGTAAAAAAGCTGTAAAAGGCGTTCCGACATTCCAATTTTCGCATAGTGGAGATAAGGTAGCTGGAAATGACGATATGCCAGGAGCAATTAAAATCGATACAAGTACAGACAGGCAACAAGGACATTCAATATTTGGTTTTATGGAACAGATTAGAAACCTGCCGACAGGAAAATATAAAATTGTAAATGGAAAGATTGTCCGAGATAATTAACAATAATAGCCATGAAATATTTAGAGAAGCGTAAGATATTGGCGTTTATAATGGCGTTGCCGATATCCGGTTTGTTCTTGTGGTATGTGTTGACAACACCCAACTTATTTAATATGTTGCCATTTGCTATTCATGAATCCGTAAATCCAGGGGGAGCGTTCGAGAATACATTTATTGCCATATTTGATACAATAATTGCGGTCATATTGTTATGGCTTATTTATAAGATATTTTGTAGTCTCTTGATAAAGCGTAGGTAGTACGGGAGATATCTTAAAAGTAGATTGGTACGATTATGGCGCAAGGTTCTATGACCCGATGATTGGACGTTTCGGTACGGTAGACAGGTTTGCTGAGAAGTACTGATATGTCTCCTTATCAGTACGCGTCTTTGGATCCGATTAAGAATATCGACGTAAATGGTGATTCACATGGACAACACCACGGGAAGTAAGGGATGCCAAAAACAATCCCAGGTCTTATACTGGAATGCATGCAGGTGCCAAAACCTAAGGCCAAGTTGGCTGTTGAGGGCGCCATTCTGGCGAAGGAAGTAAAGGTGAAGACGGATATCTCGGTGCCGGACTACGTGTTTGAACCGGATTATAAGTTGCCGGCACTGGCAGAAATCGAAGCTTATGTAAAACAACACAAGCACCTACCTGAAATCCCCTCCGCAAAGGATATCGAACAGGATGGATTGAACCTTGCTGAGATGAACCTGCTGCTGCTAAAGAAGGTAGAAGAATTGACATTATACATATTGGAACAACAACGAGAAATCAATCAACTGAAAGAAAAAACTCGTGAACGGGATACAATCGCTGGTGGCTAGATCCGACACTACTGATCGAACCGTTCGAAAAGCAAAAAAAATTATCTGCCTTGAGAATAATTTAAAAAAATCCGTATGTTAGCCTGACATAATCAACATGCTTATTAGTTACTGACCGAATAAAGAACTACCATTGAGAAAAACACTACCTATCTGCCTAGCCTGTGGATGCCTATTGGCTGGATTATTGATATCGCCCATTTGGTGTGCTGCGCAACAGCCCGACCGGATTGCCCAATTGGAGCAACGCCTGACGAACCTTTCGGCGGAATTACCCGGTATCGATCAGAAGGTGACGCTATCCGTGTCAGGCGCATCCATTCAGGAATTTCTGCGGGCATTGGCTGAAGCGGCCGACCTTAATATAAACGTAGATCCGTCCCTTGAAACCCGCATTTACAACAACTTCCAGTCCGAAACGGCGAAGAATGTCCTGCTGTTCATTGCACAGGAATATAACCTGGATATCAGCTTTATCGGGTCGATCGTTTCCGTAAGACAGCTGAATCCGCAGGAATACCGACGGCCGAAACCCATTGTGGCTGATTACAACAAGGATCTCAACCAACTTACGCTTTCGCTCGAGAATGACAGCCTGATAAGCGTGGCGCGTACCATCACCCAGAAAAGTGGCACCAACGTTATTGTCACCAACGAGCTGCGGGATAAGACAGTAACCCTCTATGTGCAGCATATGGATCTGGCAGCAGCATTGCGCCAGCTAGCTTTTAACAATCAACTGAAGCTGGCCGAAACGGCCGACGGGGCCTTTGTTTTCCTGCCCCTTGGCCAGCGGGAGGTAAATTACATCAACAGCGATGCCGAATTGTCAACCCGCAGGATGCCGCTGACATCGCCGGTGGAAGGAGGAATGGAAGGGCAGGGAAGCAACCTATTTGTGGAAACCCAGGGACAGCAGACAGCCGACTCCATCCCGCTGCTTGATGTGGAGGCGAATAATACACCCATCGAGGAAGTCGTCCGGTATGCGGCCGACCAGATAAACGCGAATTATTTTTTGTTCAGTCCGTTGCAGGGTACGGTAACGGCCCGTTTGAAACGGGTTAAATTTGATGACCTGCTAACGGCCGTGTTGCGGGGCACCGTATATTCGTATAAACGTGAAAATGGCATCTACCTGATCGGTGAACGACGGCTGGAGGGATTACGCGAGATGCGCGTCATCCAATTGCAGAACCGCTCGCTTGACACCATACAAGCCATGATCCCGGCCGAATGGCGCCAGGGTGTGGAGATCAAGGAGTTTCGTGAACAAAATACCTTGCTGGTAGCCGGACCGTCACCACAGGTGAAGGAAATTGCAGCCATTGTACAGCAGTTGGACACGCGGGTGCCGATGGTGCTGATCGAGGTGACCATGCTGGATATCCGCAAGGGCTATAATATCAAAACCGGTATCAGTGCAGGTGTTGCAGACAGTATACGCACAGGAGGGACGCTGCTCTCGGGGCTTGATTTTACGTTCGGGGCTGCGTCCATCAATGATTTCCTTTCCCGCATCGGGACAGGTACATTCAATCTGGGGCGGGTGACGCCCAACTTTTACCTCACCTTAAGCGCGCTGGAAGATAACAACAACGTCGAGCTGCGTTCGGTACCCAAGCTGTCTACCTTGAATGGGCATACGGCCTCTCTCAGCATCGGCAGCACCCGCTACTATCGGTTGTCCACACAGAATGTGATGGGATCGTTCAATCCGCAGACGGTGGTAACCGAGCAATATAACGAAGTAAATGCGGATATGACCATCGGCATCCGACCAATTGTATCGGGCGACGAGCAGGTGACCCTGAACATCAACATTGATATTTCAGACTTTACACAGGATACGCCCATCGATGAACCGCCGCCCAGCACGACCAGCAAGTTCGAGTCCATCATCCGTGTACGCAACGAAGAAATGGTGGTCTTGGGAGGCATCGAGCGATTCGAATCGACCAACAACTCGTCGGGAGTTCCGGTGCTGTCAAGGATCCCCGGGCTGAAGTGGTTGTTCAGCAGCCGATCCAAAGGCCGTAACAAAGTGGTGTCGGTCGTGTTCATCAAGCCAACAATTATTTACCAATAAGCAACACCTCACATGCTTCAGTCACTCACATCGTACCTCAAGCACATTCCCCAACTGGTCGGAGTGGAGCTGTTGTTGGACGAAGGGGAGGCGCTTACGGCAAACCTGGCTGTGGTGAAGCGTGCAGGCACAAAGGTGCATTTCGTGAATGGAGAGTACAGGTTGACCTCGCTTGAATCCCTAAGTGAACACATGCCGCATGGAACACCGGTGGCACTCACCATCGGCGGAAAGGGAATTATCCACCGGGCATTAACCGGTGCCCACGACGGCGACGCCTTGAAACAGGTGCTGCCCAATGCAAAAGTCGACGACTTCTATATTCAGAAGGTCGAAACGGAGGGAAATACCTTTTTATCCGTGGCGCGGAAAAAACTCGTGGATGACCTGATTGCACGGATGGACCGGCAAGGGATCAAATTACTGGGAGTAGGCCTCGGGCCCTTTGCCGTTACGTTGTTCGGTGCTTTCGTATTTGACGGTAACCGGGATGCCCGTCTGCTGGGCCGGCACCGCTTCGTCCTTCAGGCAGGCAAGCCGGTAGGGTACGAGCTGCAGCCCGCGGATCGCCATCGCTCAGCGGGAGGCGTAGACATCGCCGGAGAGCAGCTGAATGAACAACTCGTCGTCGCGTTCGCAACCGCATTTGCGGCAATAAGCGATGTGACATCGGTTCAACTAGCCATACTACCGCTGCAAGCCCGGTATGAAGAACATAGGCAGCACTGGATGTTTAAGCGCTGCGGGGTAGCGCTGATCGCTTTTTTCTTCGGGTTGCTGCTGGTTAACACGTTTTTTTTCATGCACTATTCAAACCAGATCGCCGATAGCGGGGGAAGCGATGTGCAGGCAATCCAGCGGGAGATCGACGCACTGCGCAAGCAGGCTTCGGAGCGCGAAACGCTATTGGGAGGGATTTGGTATGCGGATGCACCCCGCTGGGGAATGGCGTATTTGGCCGACCGGCTGGCAGTCACGGTACCCGAAGGGGTGCTGTTGAATGACTTGTCGGTATACCCGAAGGACGAAGCATTGAGCCGCAAGCAGGGGCGCCCCGTGCATACGCCTTCAATGATCCGCATTAAAGGGACGTGTACAGACATGCCATTGTTGAACGGTTGGATTAAACAGATACGCGATCTGTCATTCTGCCAGTCGGTCAAGCTTGAGCAGTACCAGTTTGATGGCCGTGAGGGCGTCGGGATTTTCGGTTTATCGCTTACGTTGCAGCCATGATCTCATTCTTTAATCGATATAGCTGGCATACCAAAAACCGCCTGTTGTGGGCGGGAGCGCTGGTCTTTTTGCTACTCAGCTATCAATTGGCGGTGAAACCGACGTTACGCCTGCGGACCGAGTATAAAAGCTTGCAGGATGGTGAGGCCGCACGGCAGGCTAACCTGGCATTATTGAACCAGCTGCGGGCCGGGGCAAACCGGACCGGCCACTTGTTTGCATCCAGCACAGCCGAATCAGACAGCGCGCTGTCCGAACCCGAACGCATTGCAGCACTGACTCAGCACCACGGTGCTGCGATGCGCAGCATGCCCGTACCAAAGCGGTTGGGTGCTGAAACCTCATTGCATCTGGATTATACGGAGTACCAAATGGAAGGTAACTTTTCGAGGTTACTGCAGGTACTCCACGATATCGAAAGGCAGCAGGACCTGCATGTACTGAGTGCCTCTTTTGTGAAACAACCCAACCCCAGCACCCGTGCGCCGGAGCTGCTCCTGCAGGTACGAACGGTGAGGTTGGCAGACGATTGACGTATATGAAGACAACGAAACGCTTTTCCCGCATCTTTGCGGCTTGTTTATGTGCCTCCCTGCTATTGGTCACCTGCACGGAGTTTTTGGAAGAGTCCATCGACGACGGAAAGGTGGAATTGCTTTCGCCCGGAGCCCATGCAGAGACCAACGTATATGCGATTGATTTCCTTTGGGAGCCATTGGATCATGCCCTGCAATACCGGCTCCAGGTTGCTGCGCCATCGTTTGACTCGGCACCGATTTTTTATGCCGACACCACGGTCGATAAGCCCCGGTTCAGCATCAGCCTGCAACCGGGCCAGTACCAATGGCGGGTAAAAGCGTTAAACGGAAGCAGTGCAACCGCGTACACAACACGCACATTTACCATACATGAGGCTGCCCTTAGCACGCAGATTGTACTCTTGGACACGCCGCCGAACAATTTCCTTACCTCCCGCAATCGCGTAGACTTCGGGTGGCAGCGCATATTCAGCGCGCAAAATTACCGGCTGCAAGTAGACACCAACGGCTTTACTGATGAAACGGACATACTGATGGACCGGGTGGTGGATGGTGAGGCATTCGGTTTTGATGTGACGGAAGAAGCGCAGTATCAATGGCGCGTTCGGGCGGAGAATGACACCGCACAGTCGCGGTGGTCTACCGTGCGAAGGTTTACCTACGACCTTACGCCACCTAATCCACCGACATTGACGGTGCCGGTGAATAACGCACAGGTAAGTCGCCCGGTAACCCTGCAATGGAGCGGCGACAATAACGTAGCATCCTATCGGCTCTATGTATATAAAAGTGACTCGACATTGTATAATGTGGAGTTTCCCAAACGGTTGGAAACCACCACTACCGTGTTTGAGGAAGGCACAAGAGGCGAGCGGATACTGTGGCGGGTCCGTGCTACGGACCGTGCGGGCAACGAAAGCGGATACAGCGCGTGGCGGAGTTTTGTTATCTTACGATGAAGAAGAAGCTTACTTTTCCACTGTTAGTACTCGTGTTGTTGCTGTGGGGAGCGATTTTTTATCGCATCTTCTCGGGCTTGGGGGCCGATACCGACGTTACGCCCACGCCGAAGACGGTTGTTCCTTCCCAGCCGGCAGCTGATGTCACGGACGATACGTTGCTGCTGAACTACCGCGATCCGTTCCTGTCCAATGTGCAGGAAGCGCCGGTTATGGAAGAAGATAGTCTCGTTGCAGACTACGGATATGTAGAAGAGGCGGCTCCCTATGTAGACTGGTCTCAGGTACAATATTTAGGTTCGATAAACAACCGCGGAAACGGCAAATCGGTAGCATTGGTACGTATCAACGGCCGGGAATACATGCTCACGTCCGGAGAAACCGTGGATGGTTTTACGTTAGTAAAACAGAATGGCTCGTCGATTTCGATGAGCTACTCAGGGCAGGTAACAACGGTTGCCATGCAACCGGGAAACAATGAAATGCAATATCAATGAACATACAGGATTTATTTAGGAAGATACGCGCATACGGATTGGTTGGGTTTGTTTGGGTTGCCGGACTCGGGTTTAGTATGCCGGCTTTTGGCCAACGGTACCTGGAAGATGCGATCCCGTATCAGACCAGTGCGCGCATACGCACTGCGGAAGGATTCGTGGAGGCGAATTTCACGAGGCGTTCCTACTTAGGTAAGGCGCAACCACAGGATGTTTACTATTCGTATTACCGGGATAGCATCTACGCCACCCAGGGTGGATACCACGGCAGACCCTTGCATGGGGTATACACAGAACGGTATGACGACAATACCCTAAAAGTGCTGGGGAAATATCACTATGGACTGAAAAAAGGAAAATGGCAGCACTGGGACCGGAGCGGGGTGCTGCGTAAGGTTTCCTGGTGGAGGGAGGGTAAGGAAACAGGTAGGTTTGCTATCTACGGCGAATCCGGAAAGCTGCAGCAGCGAGGGTATTTCGTGGGTGGAAAATTTGATGGCATAGTTACGACCTATCATTCGGCAGACAGTACCGGCGTGGAGAAACGGCGATACCAAAAAGGCGTAGAAATAGACCCGCCGAATGGAGGCAATTGGTTCGGCAGAACGTACGATCGCGTACGAGCATTCTTTTGGTAAATGATTGGAATCCATGAGCAGAAATTCTGAAAAAATTTTATGGGGATAATACATTTATCACTATCTTAGGAGACGACTATAGAAAAACATTAAAATAGAAAAGAAGCATACAAAACATCAACCAACGAAGTAATCGGTAAAACGATAGCCTAAACAGGGGAATCAATCAGTAAAGATATCGGGCTTTAGTTTGTGTGAAGCGGAAGCGGTTGTGAATGGCAAGGGAGCTGTTTGCGGTTTCGCGGCAGATCCTTCTGTCAGGAATGGACTTTATCAATCAAATTAAGCGTAGCCATGATAACAAGAACCTTGGTCATTCAATTATGTTTATTCTCATTTCCGGTTATTAGCTTAGCTCAAACGCAAACTAATTTATTTCCGACATCTGGAAATGCTGGATTGGGGACTACCGTCCCTTATTCTATTGGGTCGTATTCCGTTTTCGATATTGTCGGAAAATCCCCGTCCAATGGAGGATATATTCGATTTAGAACCTCCGATGGCTCAGGTACTGCCCGGATTTTTAATAGCAATGACAGATTGCGGTTTGATTTACAAACTCCGAATATGTATTTCGAATACCGCAATTCAATCGACAAAGAAATATTCCGATTGAATCAGGACGGTTCTGCTCGGTGGAGTGGTAACGCATCCAGTTATACGGAAGTGGCGTCAAATACAAGCGGCCAATTTATTAGGCAATATTCGAATAGTGGCTCTACCCTAAGTTGGTTGATCCGAGGTTACGCGACGAATGGCATTCAGGCAGAATTCCGGGATGGTGGCATCGAGGTGAATGGCAGGGTGCGGGCTAAAGAAGTAAAGGTCGAAACCACGAATTGGCCGGATTACGTTTTCCATAAGGACTATGTCCTGCCTTCCCTTTCCGAACTTGACGCCTATATCAAAAAAGAGGGGCACTTACCCGGAATACCCACGGCAAAAAAAGCGGAATCCGAAGGTGTTGACCTCGGCGAGATGAATAGGAAGCTTTTGGAAAAAGTTGAGGAACTGACACTTCACTTGATTCGGTTGGACGCGGAGAATCGCGAGCTGCATAAGCAAATGCAATCGCTTACCGACGAAACCAAAACAATCAAATCCACCACAAACTAATATAATGAAAAGCACGCTAAGCATATTGATTTTGCAGTCGCTTCGCTTTTGCTTGGAAGCGTATCCATGACAACCCATCACTTTGCACGCCTTCGATACGTTGCCCAGATGCTGTGCAAGCTCTAATACTCCTAACTTGTTCTTGATGATTTTTTGTTGTGTTGTCATATTACTTGATCTAAAGTTACTTTTCTAATCGTAACTGTGAGATTAAGTCGTGACTAATTCAACTAAAATCTCAAATAATGAGACGGCTTTCTATGGAATCAGTTTGAAAATCTGTTCGAGTTCCTTGTCTGTGACGGTGCTTTTTTCGGACTTGTCAAAGATGGAGGAAAGGTAGACGGTGTAGCGGACCACTTTCACGTAGGTAACCACCCTCGCCCCGCCGGACTTCCCCTTGCCTTTGGAGGCAATGGCAAGGCGTATCTTGTAGAAGTTGTTGCCGAGGGCGGTACCCAGTTCCGGCTCGTCGGCGAGCCGTTCGATGAGCACGGCCAAATCCCTTTTGAGCGAAGGGTACTTCTTGGTCAGCCGTTTGGCCTGCTTGTCAAAAAGCGGTATGGAGGCAATGTTATAGCTCATCCAGTAGCTCATGTGCGGGCCGGGCTTTCAGTTTGCCCTGTTCCACAAGTTTGAGTTCGTTTACCGCTTCCCTGAGTTCCTGCAACAGCTGCTCTTTGGTGGGTTCCTCGTATTCCAGGGCCTCCAAGTCCCGGTACTGCTTTTTGAGCTCCTTCCACTCTTTGATGGGGATATACACCCCGGTGGCCTTACCCTTGCTGTCTTGTATAACCTGTAGTCTCATAATCAAATTACTTCAATAAACCACTTTTGTGTATGGTTCTAATCGCATCGCAAGTATTCAAACGACTCTTACAAAATTAGCACATATTTTTGACATTCCGTTCATCGTCCGCCAGGTGTAATCGGCTATCTTTAGGGTAGCTTTATTGCGACGGACAGCTACCCTTTAACAGCATAAGCCGGAAAACAGTGGCGACAAATCCATAGGAATCCTATCTTTGGAAGGTTAGGCTTTCTCTGAGCAGACAAAAATCGGGCAGTAAGGAGAACGGTGACAAACATTAAATGACGGGCCTCATCCTTTTTGCGATGGTATTTGCGAATTTTTCTTGGATAATCCAAAGTAATTCGTTAGTATTACATCGGATAAGACATCGGCCTAAACGAAGGATTCCAGCGGCAGGATTTATCGGCTAATGTTTGTGCTTGAGGGACAAACAACTGATTTATTTACCTATTTTGCACCAATGAATACTCCATAAGAAATACCGAATAGAAAACATCGACCATTAAAACACACGTAGCATCAACAGCCTAAACCGGAGGAATTGGCAGATCGAATTTCTAGGCTTTTGAAAGCGGAAGTGGTGGTGTAAGGCGTAAGTCATACACAAATAGCGTTTGCAGCTATTGTGGCCACGCTGTAGGTATGCGCGGGCACGTTCTGCACATAATCAGTCCTGAAGGATTAATGCCAAAAATGAACTCAATGACTAGTAAACTGATATATGAAAGTACAATACCGCTTTTAGGAATCTTTTTCAACGGCAATTTCTTTACTCGGGAAACTGGCTGCATCAATACACAGGCCACCCGTTCGGAATCCCTTCTGCTAAGGACGCGGAAGCCGAAAACATCGGAATGCTGCACATCATGAAGCAAAATCAACCGATTGAGCAATTGGAAGCTAACCAATAATGATAACACATGAGATAATTATCACATGAAGAATAGATTAATTTTTAGACTTGCCTGGGCCGTTTGGCTAATACTGGGCATATCCGCAAAAAGTTATACGCAGCAGACTGGTAGTATTACCGTGGGGGGAGATTTAAATACATTCTATCCCGTTTCCTGGTACGATGGCGGCTGGAGTAGCCATAGGCAAACCGAGCTCCATATTGGCCGTTCATCTGCTCATATAGACAGTCAATGGCGTGGGGGCTTAATTGCCACATTCCAGTTCCATACCACAAGCTGGGGAAACCAGGCTAATTTCATCAATGCACACATTGGCTCATTTCGTGGAACCACCAATATTTCAGGTCGGAATTTTGTGGCTGGATGGCTAGACGTAACGGCAGGGAATAGTGATCGGAGGATCGTGATCTGGTTGCGCGGCGGCGGTACTACCTATTATTACCACGCTTCTGCCGGGGTAGACCCGATGGTGTATGATGGGGTACAAAACGCGCTGCCTTATACCACGTCCAATGGTGGTTCCTCGTACAATACAAAAAGTACCGTAGACGACTACGTCAACAGTTTCGGGACAACGCTTGGCCAGTCACTATATGTGCAATCCACGAGCGACAATGTCTTAATGGGCAACTTAGGCATCGGTACTCGGTATCCGCAAGAGCGGTTGTCGGTTAACGGCAATATCCGGGCAAAAGAGGTTAAAGTTGAAATGGCCAATTGGCCGGACTACGTCTTTGGGGGGGATTATGATCTCATGCCGTTGGCTGAATTAGAATCCTACATCAACACACATGGTCACCTGCCCGGGATACCTACCGCCGGGGAGGCAGAGGCAGATGGTGTGGCACTCGCCGAGATGAACCGGAAACTGCTGGAAAAGGTCGAGGAGCTGACGCTGTATATATTGGAACAACAGCGCCAAATCAATCAGTTGAAAATAAAAACCAAAAATCCGTGATATGATGAAACGTTTAGCAATTTTAATAATCACTATTTCGTGGTTTGATTTGGCCTACTGCCAAGACCCTAATATCCTAATCGGATTGCCCACGCCCGCCTTTGGTGTAACGATTAAAGCGAATTTCCCAACGGGAGCCAGTGGATGGGCAAGAGGATTCAAAATATCAAATCAAGATAACAGCCAATCCTTTATCATGCTTGGAACTTACGGATCATATGCCAATGGGATATCGTCTGAAAACTATTCATACATAGGCAGAATTTATTCTGATCCTTATATGACATTTCTACCCTCTGGTAACGTTGGCGTCGGCACCACCAATCCCCAAGCCAAGTTGGCGGTAAATGGAAATATCCTTGCCAAGGAGGTAAAAGTCAAAACGAACATCGCTGTACCTGACTACGTATTTGAACCGGATTACGAACTGCCTCCATTGGATGAAATCGAAGCTTATGTGAAAGCACACAAACACCTGCCGGAGATTCCTTCGGCAGCGGATATCAAACGGGATGGATTGAACCTGGCTGAAATGAATTTGCTGTTGCTGAAGAAAGTAGAGGAACTGACGCTGCATTTGATTGAGAAAACGAAGAAACAGGAACGGCAGGATGAACGGATTGAGCGATTGGAAGAGCTACTTGCCGCAATGCATGAGAAACAGGACGATGCTGAAGAGTTATTGAAATCAAACTAAATATACTATTGGTCATGAGTTATTTAAATCGAATCGTTTTGATGGTTTTTGTGTCGGTATTCAGCCAACAAACATTTGGTCAAGGAAATCCGCAGATTATCCCGGTATCGCCAGAAGCGGCGGCGTTGACCAAGATGGTTAACTATCCGGTCAACATGAACACAGGCATTCCAGATATCAATATCCCGCTGTACGAGATTAATGTGGGTGGGATGAAACTTCCTATCGCTTTACAATATCATGCCGGCGGATTCCGGATTAATGAACAGGCCACGCGTGCAGGGCTGGGATGGTCGCTGAGCTCAGACCTACAGATTACCCGAACGGTTAATGGCATGGATGATCTCATTACGGGAGGTTATGTAGACAACAATCTGGTCAAGGCCTATTATCCCAACCCGTCCACCTGTGGCACTTGTAGTTATCCATTTAATGGGATCGAGGGATATTTATTGGGAGAAGGAACCAAAGATGCTGCACCCGACAAGTTCTCGTATAAATTGTTGAATAAGTCCGGATCATTCTATTTCCAGAAAAATAATGCGGGAACCAGTTATACCATTGTACCTGTTCCGTTTGATAATATCAAAATCACGTATGTTAATGGTATGTTCATTATCAAGGACACAGACGGTACCACATATCATTTCGGTGAGCCCGGAAACGGAGACGTGAATCAACTTCGGGCCATGGGCATTGAAACCTCCGGCCCGGTGGATGTCGGAGGGAATTGTTCCAGTGGCCAGTGCGTACGGTCAACCTGGAAGTGTAAACGCATAGTCAATAATGCGGGAACCGACGAAATTATATTTACTTATTCAAATAAAACCTTGGCCAGGTATCGCACCCATCAAGATTATGTGGAGTACTACAATAACGAAAACCCATGCAACCTATCATGGAATGGCTACTATACCTCAAATACTTCGCCAATGGCTAATCCTTCATGGGGTTACGAAGCCCTAATGCAAAACGTCCCTTTTCATCGCATTTCTTCTCCCAAATATATGGTTGTGTTTGGCACGGATGCTACATCCTATTTCCATGTGCCTTATCTGAACAGTTCGAATGTGGTGACAGATCGAATTTATGCCAAAATGGGCACCACTAATTCCATTACGACAAACGTAGCCGGGCTTTCCGTGTCGGAAATCAGTTTTCGGGGAGGGAAAGTCCAGTTTAATGGGGCTGACAAGCTGAGTTCTATTCGCATTTTGGATGCCAATAATTCGGAGGTGAAAACGATCTATCTCTTTCAATCTTATACTAACGCAGCTTATGTGAATGAATCTAAGGTGTTTAATGGGCTAGATTTTTTGGGGACCATGTACCTTGACTCGCTGCACGTAAGGTCCGGGACAAACACTTTTGAACGTTATGCGCTTTTCTATGAGAGCAAATTTTGCTTTGGCAATCACCTGAAAGGTCATGATGCATGGGGCTACCCAAATGCGAACACTATGGAAATAGCCTACGCTAACAACACGACTGGGAATATTCTGACCCTTCCGACAATGAATATTTTGCAACAGCGCTTTTATCGGGATGTCGCCGGCGGGTGTTTAAATTTTGGTACAAACATACCGATAGTCGTAGGCGGCAATAACTGGGCGGAAGTTCCAGACCAAATGGCGATCAAACGGGGTATGTTAAAACGGATTGTGTATCCAACAGGTGGATTTACGGATTTCGATTTTGAATCCAACCAATATTCTGAAAGGTTTATCGGGTCGGGATATAACCATGTTCTCCCGCAGCTGAGCGGTGGACTCCGTATACGTAGCGTTAATACCTATGATGCAGATGGTACACATCAGAGCCAGCTTTATTATAGATACGGCATGTTTGAAGAAGGGGCGGGATTATTGATCAACAAGCCTTCTCGAACAATGGAAAATGGCGAATTTTATTACGGCGCTGTGAGTTATGATCAGAACATCGTCTACCTGCAAGGGCCTTCTCCACAGTCATGCTTTACACCGAGTTGCCTTTCTGTATTAGCGATCGAGAAGAAGACCACCTACCAGCCGGCATCCATTCTTAACTACACCTATGCTAATGGAGCACCGATTTACTACCAAAAGGTTACCGAGTACCGCCAAGACCTTGGGCAACAATCGGGGAAGATCGTATACGAATATTATGAGCCGCAACGTTTTCACGACTTTTATGCACCCCTTTATGAAGAGAACTGGATACCGGGCACTAATATCTCTTATCAAAAAACTGATGGCCTTATGGGACAGCAAAAATCCGTGAAGAGTTATGAACCTGATGGCGCTTATGGTTACCGGCTGGTTGTGAAAAAAGAATACGAATACGAGCGCTATCTTCGGCCGGAGCAGGTACGTGTAGCATACTCGTTAAAACAAACGCTATATAGCGTAGCTGAAGGAAACTATTCAGGTTCCATGCTTGATATCTATGCCAGCGGGAATTTTGGTATTTCCAACTACGTGCAGGGACAGTATGGCATCCCTTCTGCCCGCATGCTTATCAAGAGAATCACGGAGACAAGCTACGAGAAAGGGGACAGTATCAAAACAGTCAAGAACTACGCTTATGCACACCTGCCTTATTTGCAGCCATCGTCAATTACCTCCACAAATAGTAAAGGACAGCAGACGGTAAGGACGATGCGGTATGCATATAATTTTACTACTACGCCTGTTTACGCAGAAATGGCCGATTCCAACATGATCAGCCAGGTCATCGAGGAATTTGAAACGCTCGGTGGCCTTGAGATTACACGAGCCAGAACTAACTATATGAAATTTCCGGTTGGTTTTGGCTTAATTGCGCCGGCTACACAGCAGAGTTCGGTCAAAGGGGCCGCGTTGCGTACGGATATCACTTTTAATGAATATGATCAGTACGGCAACGTACTCCAGCTTACTGGCCGCGACGGTATTCCGGTTTCCTACCTTTGGGGTTATCAGAGTTTATATCCCGTGGCCGAACTAAAAGGAGTAAGTTATGCTAGCATTCCCAATACTTACAAATCCAATCTGCAGATCATTAATCCATCTACGGATGCAGCCTTGCATACTTTGCTGTCTGGTCTGAGGACGACATTTTCTGTGGATAAGACGGTCGATACTTATTCCTATAAACGTCTCGTTGGAATGACGCGGCACGTGGATCCGGCAGGACGGAATAGCTATTATGAATACGATGCAATCGGTCGGTTACGTGCTGAAAAAGACCATAACGGTTATGTCTTGAATCAATATGACTATCATCTCAGCGGACCGATCATTGCCGTTTCCAGCGTAATGACGTACGCGAGTGTGCCGGCGATACGCTCCTATAGCCTTGTGTGCGCTCCGGGCGTACGTCGGTTTTTTAACCGGATTATACCGGGAGGGAAAAACATATCATTCAACCAATTCAGCGCAGATTTTGCCTCGATTTCAGAAGTTGAAGTTCCCATACCTCCGGCTGACCTTCCACCATGTCCGTCCGCATCCCCTATGGTCGCGATGCGGTTGACTCACTCGATTAATACAAGTATAGGAAATCCATCCCTGCTGGAAGTTGATTTTATCAAAGCTGGGCACGTAGCGGCTTCTTACCGATTTTTCCCATTCTCCCTTCCTATCCAGGAAAGTACCGTGTTTCTTCCGCCCGGTGAATATCAGATCAGCGTACGCATTAGCGCCAATGTAAACTATAACGATGGGCTGTTTAGCTTTTGGTTTACAGGGTCTTCATACAATGAAAGGGTTGATCGTGAGCACAAATATGTCCTAACAGCAGGGCAGAACTATCATTTAGCCATTCAGTCGATGTTCTACTAATTAATGATTGACGTTATGGGAAGTAAACAAAACGCGTCTTTTTATTTGACGCAGATAAAGTGGACGATGAGAACGATAGGACTTTTATTATTGGCATTCCCGTGCGGTCTTCTTGCTCAGGAAAGTAACTCGGACAGCCTGGATATTGACAGCGTGGCAGCAACACAGTCGCCAGCTTCCCTGGACACTTATCAGTCTGTCGGTAGTTTGTCCGTCAGGAATGCCGTCTTAATGGGAAGTAGTGCATTCAGCCCGAATCGTAGCTATATCCTGAGAACGAGTTATTTGGGACGTTACATCGCTGTGCAGACCGATCCATCAATCGATTCAGCCATGTTGGACATCACCTACTACGACGGGCTCGGAAGGCCGATCCAGGAAGTAGGAGTCAAAGCCACGACTGGCAAAACTAAGGATGTGGTGACTCCGATATCCTACGACGCATTCGGCAGACAGGATAGGGATTATCTGCCCTATGCGACGACAAAAGGGGTAGGGGGAGCATTCAAAGCCACCGCTGTAGCCGATCAAGCTACGTTTTATAACGCGCCGCCTTCCGGAGTGGTCCAAATCCTTGCGTCCGGTGGTGTCACCCCCTCATTTGGTTTGAGGAGGTATGAAGCGGGTCCTTTGAACCGTGTAGCGGAACAAGGCTTTCCCGGGGCGGCCTGGCAGCCGGCATCCAGTCGAGGGACATCCGGCCATACGGTGGTTTCAGCCTATACACTCAATAATATCCAAGCGTTTACCGCATTGGATACCACTCGAAGGGTCGCAAAATATGTAGTGACGTTTGCACCCGGTAGCTGGCTACCCACGCTGACGCTCGCCCCGGATACAGCAGGTTACTACGCTGCCGGTCGATTAAGGGTAAGTATCACGAAGGATGAGAATTGGGTCCCTGCTGTCGGTGCCAATAACCGGGTGGGTACCATCGAGGAATACTGGGACAAAAACGAACGGCTAGTGTTGAGACGTGTATTCAACAAAGAGGGTAGCGCAATACAGATGTTGAGTACCTACTATGTATACGACGACTACGGTAATCTGTCTTTCGTGCTGCCGCCGGAAGCCCAGCCGGATAGGGCAGCCCTGCCTGCAGCTGGAACTGCCCGCAACACTTGGTTGGCTAACTTTGTTTATCAGTATCAGTATGATGACCGCAACCGGCTGGTTGAAAAGCAACTGCCTGGTAAAGGCCGCGAATACATGGTATATAATACGTTTGACAACGTTGTGGCCACGCAGGATAGTGTGCAGCGGCTGGCAAGGGAGTGGACGGTGACCAAATACGACAAGCTGGGACGCGTAGTGCAGACTGCTATCTGGAACAATGGTAATGCAGCGATTACGCGGGCTGCGTTGCAGACATTGGTCAATAACTGGTCGGTTTCCAGTCTCCGCGAAAGTCGGACAAGCACTGGCAACGGATATACCAATGTAGCCTGGCCCACTTCATCCACCATCACCACATTAACACTTCAGTATTACGACGATTATTCGATTCCCGATTTTCCCCCGGTGTACAACCACACCGGTAGCACAATGACCAAGGGGTTGCCCACGGTTAGTCGGATCAAAGTATTGGGAGCGGGTACCGGCACTAGCAACATGCTGTGGGACGTAAGTTATTACAACAACCGAGGGGAAGTGACGAAGCGATTCACTCAACATTACAAAGGGGGGGGTACCGCCAATGTATATAACTATGATGTGACGGACGACATCTACGACTTCAGTGGGCAGGTAAGCAAAAGTACCCGTAAACACTATGTAGCAAATACCAACGGTACGGCCGCGGTGCTGCAGGTAACGGTCGTTACGGAACACGAATACGACCACCGCGGCCGGTTGAAGGACACTTGGATGCAGGTGGACGGACAGGGAACACCGGTTCGAGTTTCTGGGTTATCCTATAATGATATTGGGCAATTGAGTGGCAAGGGACTCCATTCACTAACCGGAGACAGTCAAGTGTCCTCACAAGTGGTGCTGGACGGTGATGACGTGGTGGCCCCCGGGCAACAGTCGGTAGTGGTGGCCGGGAACACAGTTACGCTTTCACCTGGATTCCACGCACAGGCCGGTAGCTATTTCCATGCGAGCATTGGCGCGGTATTCGATCAGGAGATTCATTACTCTTATAACGAACGGGGATGGCTACGCCATGCAAACAACAATCTGTTCAGCGAGGAGTTGAGGTACAATACGGGTAGCACGGCTTACTACAACGGAAATATTGCAGATCAGGTATTTACGCGAAAGCACACGACGGGTACCACGCTAAACGGAACGTACAGCTATACGTATGACGCGATAAACCGATTGCTAAAAGGTACAATGGCTAGCGGTAAAGGGCGTGAAATCCTTACTTATGACCGCAATGGCAACATTCGGTCGCTCCAGCGTACAGATGCAGCTGGAGGCCTAGTAGATCAGCTACGATACGACTATGGGGATTGGGGTAATCGACTAAAAAGCGTATACGACACAGTAGGCACTACGTTTACGGGCGATCCATTCCAACTACCCGGGACGACGAATTATACCTACGATGGGAACGGGAACCTGAAGATGCGGATGAACACGAATACGGCCGCGACGCACAAGATCAACAATATTTCCGGGGTGACCTACAACCACCTGAACCTGCCGCAGGTAGTCACGGTGGATGGGGGGACGGTGACATATACGTACGACGCTAACGGCAGGAAGTTGCGGAGCGTAAATGGCATTTATGGACAGACACGGGAATATGTAGACGGCATCGAGTACTCGGGAACCGCTATCGAGCTGATTCACATGCCGGAGGGTCGCATCCTGAAGAGCGGGAACGCCTATACGTACGAATACCTCTTGCGCGACCATCTGGGCAATAACCGGTCGGGTTTCAAGGGCGGTACACCGGGCACAGCAACCTTCGGCACGGATTATTATCCGTTCGGGCTGCAATATGCTGCCAATAATGCACTGGGAAGCCCGAAGAATAACTACCTTTATAACGGGAAAGAGTTTCAGGACAAGCTGAAACATTATGATTACGGCGCAAGGCTGTATGACCCGGTGATCGGGCGTTTCGGCAGCGTAGACCCGCTTTCGGAGGGAATGCGAAGGCATAGTCCTTACAATTACGGGTTCAACAATCCTTTGCGGTTCATCGACCCGGACGGGATGGCACCTTCTGATTGGGTGCGTGGGGAGGACGGCAGTATCTATTGGGATAAGGAAGCCACTTCCCAAGCAACTACCAAAAGTGGTGAGACGTACTTGGGCAGGGACTTGACATTTACGTTTAATAGTTATATCGATGCAGATTTATGGGATGGCCCTTTAGGTAAATTCCCAGCCGGAGATAAAATAACTTCAACTATCAATGTTACTTCCAACACTGATGCAGATAATAACCTTTTATCTGTTGATATGACGTCAAGTGTTGCCATTCATAAAACGGGAGGTATTTTTAAGACGGACGGTTTTTTCCCTGGAGAAAAGAATGTAGCCCTAAATATTAAGGGAGGTACTGAAGGTTCAGCAAGTTTTGAACAACATGCTAAGGTGAATAGCTTTGAGGAATTAGGTTTGGGTTTGATGGGGTATCAGAAGGTCAATGTTGCACAGAAGCTAACATTAGGGCTCTCGGGAAATAATTTATCCGTAGGTGCTGCCACAGATATTTTCCCCTCTGCAACCCTTTCTGTAAATGGCGTTCAATTGTTTAAATATAACCAGCCATCCTTTAAAGGAACACATGGAATAAGTAGATCAACAGTTATTGGAGATAATGGGATGGGAGGTAGTGTAACATCGCAATACACCCCATTAAGGCCATCACCAGCATTCTATATGCGATATAAAAGATAACAAATGTGGAAATTATTCAGTAACACGGCAGGATATATTTTTTTGCGTTATTTACTATTCTTAATAGCGATTTATGTCTTCAACAAAGAAGTCAAGTTTGTGAGTTGGTCTGATTTGCGAAATAGTGATGACTGGTTTTACTTCTTTTGGTTGTTTGGTATTCCGATAATTCTAGAAATATTAATTATTGGTATTCCTTTGACTTTCGGATTGAGTAGGATGACAAATTCAAATAGTAAGTGGTATTATCTATTGTTCTTTTTGCTATTTGCCATTGAGTTTGTCTTCGCTAACTACCTTTACGGTATTCAATCTTCAATATTGAAAATAAGTATTAGTTTAGTGCTGTTTTTTGTGTTCTTTTGGAAGACATTAAGGCGAGTTCCGCTATAGAGAAATCCACTGGAAGCCAAAAAATCCGCGGAAGGCAGTACGACTACGGCGCAAGGTTCTATGACCCGGTGATCGGCAGGTGGGGAAGTGTGGACCCGCTGGCGGAACAGATGCAGAGTTGGAGTCCGTACAATTACACGTTCAACAATCCCATGAAATTCACAGACCCCACGGGTATGGCACCATTGACCGATTATGAGGATGAGCTGGGTAACCTGATAGCCCATACGGATGATGGAAACGATGCGACCGTCGTCGTATCCAATGAGGACAAGGATGCGTTTTTGCAGGAGTTCAATAAATCAAAGGCGGAAGGTGCGCAAAACTCAATGCTTAACAATGAGAGTTGGATAAGAAGATATGGGATTGGCATGTCTGCCGAACCAGGGGATATGGTGCAGGATTGGGCTGTTTCGGCACTAACAGGCAATGGGTCCATGCAAGATGTTATTCCCGGACTATCGGAAAATACGACAGCGGAGCAGGGTGGTTTCCGTATCAGCCCGACTGGGCCAGCTTTGATATTACTTGGTTCTCGTTTGTTACCTAAGTCTGGGGGGGTCGGAGGCGGCGGGGCAGCAGGTAGATGGACATCTGTGGCGTCTAAGTCGTTGCGGTGGGCCGACAGGGCTGTACAAGCCGGATTGGGAACAAATTACAAGTTGCCGGCGAAAGGTTTAATCCATAGGACATTAGGTACAAGAATGGTAGGTGGTGCATTAGGAAGAGCTGTTCCCTATGCAGGCTGGATTTATACCGTTAGCGAAATAAGCTACGAGTTAGGCAAGTATTACGGGCCAAGCAAATGGTACGGTAATGATGACACAAAATGGTTTAGGTGATGGAAAAGGAATTGAGAGGGCTAATAGAATCGTATAATCCCCTGAAAGGTGCGATAAGTAATCGCACAAGGCTTTATCACGACTTAAACATCTATGGGGATGACGCTGACGAATTGCTGTCAAGGTTCTCGGAGTTATACGGAGTGGATTTGTCGAAGTTCCGTTTCAATGACTACTTTCCTAATGAGGGGGATTGGATATTGCCATCCATTCTTCGTTTAATAACGTTGAAGCCGAGTAAGACGTATAAAGAATTGACGGTAGAAAACTTAGAAAAGGCTATTGAAGCGGGATATTTAGAGTAATCCCGGCTTTCTGATGCATTATGAGCCCGGCCGTCCAAACGAGCCGGGCTTTTTCGTCACTGTGCATAAGCCTTTTTTGCCTTGCTGTCCCTGATTGACATGTCGATGAAGTAGAAGAGCTTTTCGCGGATGTCCTCGGGGAGCTTCTGCACCTCAAGGACGCGGTCGAGCGTCCTTGCGTCCAGCTGGTCGTCGGTCTTCCCGGAGAGGTAGTCGAGCGACACGTCGAGTTCGTCGGCTATCTTCCTTGCCACCTCGATGGACGGCAGGGCATCGCCCCGTTCGTACTTGCCGACCATCTCGCGCGACACGCCCGCGGCGGTCGCCAAATCCCCCTGTGACATCTTTTTTGCCTTCCTTAGTGCCGTTATCTTTTCCCCGGTGTTCATTATAGTACCCAAAAGTTCCCTTAAACCAGTGTATTTGTTCAAATATAGGTAACAAAAGTTGATAAAAAAAATGATTGTTCTCTTGTAATAAACAAATGATTGTTTACATTTGTCGATAATAGTTCACTAAAAACTTTTTTTCAACATGGCAACGAAACACAGCAGGAGGGTAAAGATACAGCCGAAATACCGTTACCTTTCATCGGGCACGCGGCGTGTGCCGGAACTCCGGATATCGGGGGCATGGCTGGCGGACCAGGGCTTCGACGAAGGTTCCTACGTGGACATCGAGGCGAGCATGGGCAGACTCATCATCACGCGCAGGTGGCATGGCAGGGGGTAGGCTGCACACGGACAACCCGGAGCTGCTGGCCTACACGGAGGGGCGGCTGCACATTACCGTGCTGGGCGGTATCAAACTGACAGGCCTCGACCGCCTGCGTGTGACACTGAAACTCACCGTGCAGGGCAGGGGCGACAAAGCCTACCGCCACAACCTCGACCTGTACAACGGCATCCAGTGCGGCCAGCTGGCCGAGCGGGCCTCGGAGGCGCTGGACATGACCGAAAGCGAACTAAGCCAATGGCTGAATAACCTCACGGCGGCACTGGAGGACTACAGGACGGAGCGGCTGGAGGCGATGAAGCCGAAGCAGGCGGAGAAAAAGGTGCTGACCGATGCCGAACGCAAAGAGGCATTGAAGTTCCTGAAATCCCCCGGTCTGCTGCAAAGGACAAAGGAAGCCATTGCGCAGAGCGGGGTGATCGGCGAGGAAACCAACGCCATGGTGGCCTATCTGGTCTACACCTCAAGGAAACGCCATACCCCGCTCCACCTGATGTGCCTTGGTGCCAGCGGCACGGGCAAGACGTGGCTGCAGGAGCGGGTGGGCGAGCTGGTGCCGGAGGAGGACAGGCTTGAAATCACCACCCTGTCGAGCAATGCCTTCTACTACTTCGGCCGTGAGGAGCTGAAGCACAAACTCCTGCTGATCGAGGACCTCGACGGCGCGGAATCGGCGCTGTACCCGCTGCGCGAACTGCAGAGCAAGCGGCGCATCAGCAAAACCGTGACCCTGAAAGACAATAAAGGCAACCTGAAAACGGTGACCCTGAACGTGGAAGGGCCGGTGTGCGTCAGCGGCTGCACGACCCGTGAAAAACTCTACGAGGACAACGCCAACCGCTGCATCCTGCTGTACATGGACGGCAGCGCCGAGCAGGACAATAAAATCATGGACTACCAGCGCAAACTCAGCGCCGGATTGGTGGATGAAACGGAGCAGCGGAAAACCAAGGCAAAGGTCAAAAATGTACAACGGCTGCTGCATCCCATCAGCGTAAGGAATCCCTACGCCACTTACCTTAAGTTGCCGGAGGCGGTGTTCAAGCCGAGGAGGACGATGCTGCTCCTGCTGCTGTTCACCGAAACCATCACGTGGTACCACCAGTACCAGCGGGAGCTGAAAACCGACACGGAAACGGGCGAGCAGTACATCGAGAGCACGCCGGAGGACGTACAGGCTGCCTTCACATTATTGGAGGACACCTTGTTGAAAAAGAGCGACGAGCTCAGCGATGCGTGCCGGGGCTTCTTTGAAAAGCTGAAGGCATACCTTAAAAAACAGGGCACGGACAGCTTTTACAGCCGTGATGTGCGCGGCCCGCTCCGGGTGAATCCCAGCAACCTGAAACGCTACCTGTACGAACTGGAGCGGATGGGCCACATCCGCATCGCAAAGGGCAACCGTTACAAGGGCTTCGAATACAGGGTTCAGGAGTGGGGCGACATGGAAGACCTGCAGAACGGTACCCGTTCGCTTATCGGCGATGTACTGGATAAAATCAAGGCGCTGCCAGTGGACCGTGGTCCATCAGTGGTCCACGGGGCAAATGGACCACTCAATGGTCAGAAAACCAGCGGGAAAGGGGCAGTGGTCCATGGCAGGTGAAAAACGTGAGGCAGGCAAGTTTGCCGAACCCTTGAATCCCCTCCACACACGCTTACAGGCAGGCTTTGGTGAATGGCTGCGGATATTGAACTTCGAGCCCACCAGCCAGCGGGATATGCCCAAGATGTTAAAGGAGTTCCTGCTCTACCTTGAGGCCAGTGGTTGCCATAGCCCGGAAAACATCACGGAAACCCACCTCGAATGTTACCTAAGCCACCTTTACCAGCGGCCCAACAAACTCCGGGGTGGGGCGATATCCAAGAACTACATCCGCAAGCACCTGCAGGTGGTCCGCAAGTTCGCAAGGTACCTTGCCGAGAGCGGGCAGGGCAGCTTCACGGTGAGCGTGGGGCTCACCGGCAAAAGCAGCAACGTGGGTGCCATACTCACCAAACCGGAAGTGGCAAGGCTGTACAAAGCCACGGGCAACGATGCACTGGGCCTGCGTGATAGGGCGATGCTGGCGGTGTATTACGGTTGCGGGCTAAGGAAGAACGAGGGTATCGCGCTGGACGTGGGCGACATCCTGCTGGACAAGGGCCTTGTGCTTGTACGGAAGGGCAAGGGGTACAAGGCGAGGCATGTGCCTTTAACGGGGCACAACAGGGGGGATATCGAAGCCTACCTTCTTTACGGCAGGCCGCACCTGCTTGGCGGCAAAAACGGGAATGCCCTGCTGCTGAACCGTGCCGGCAGGCGGCTAAGGCATCCCCTGTGCAGGCTGGCAGGGTTGAAGGGGGCTGCCGGAATAAAGAAGGCGGTCGGCCTACACACCCTTCGCCACAGCATTGCCACGCACCTGCTGGAATCGGGGATGGGGCTGGAGCAGATCCAGCGGTTCCTCGGCCACAGCAGTCTGGAATCGACCCAGATCTACACGCATATCACCAACGGATGACCTTTGAAACCTACCTCGTATCGGAAAAGCTGAAAGTTGCCACTATCAGCCAGCATGTGCGCAATGCGGGCTACTTTACCCGGTGGCTTGAAAAAGAGGGACTGGCCCTTTCGCAGACCACCCATAGGGAGATACTGGACTTCATAGACCGGCAGCGGGAAGAAAACAGGAGCATAGGCCATATCAATAGGATATTGCTGTCGTTACGCTACTACTTTGGCTACCTGAATAGGGAAAATACCATGGACGGTAATCCCGCTTCGGGGCTGAAAGTGCGGGGAGCGGTTCGGACGGTACCCACGGGGCTGTTGGAGCGGGAGGAACTGGATAGCCTCCATGAAAAATACACGGTGACCGATGACCGTACCCACCGCAATAAAACGATGCTTGGCCTGCTCGTTTACCAAGGGCTTACCCGCGAAGAACTTGAAACCCTAAGGCCGGAGCACCTGAAACTCAGGGAGGGAAAAATACACATCCCCGAAACGAACAGGAACAACGCCCGTATCCTTACGCTGGAGCCGCACCAGATACTCGACCTGCAGGAATACGCGTTGGTCATAAAACCCAAACTCGGCAGCGACCCGCAAAGGCTGTTCACGGGCAGGAATGGCAACCCGAGCCTGAACAACACCCTATTGCACCTATGCCATGCTTTGCGGCGCATCGACCCAAGGGTGCGCAACGCCACCCAGCTGCGGCAGAGCGTCATCACGGAATGGCTGAAAACGAGGGACCTCCGGCAGGTACAGTACATGGCGGGCCACCGCTACGTGAGCTCAACGGAGCGCTACCTCACGACCAGCCTTGAAGACCTCCGGGAAGCGCTGGAGAAACACCACCCGCTTAAATAGGAAAATAGGCATGAATCCCAACCCGCGGCCGGCCCGCACCGTGGCGGCGGAAACCCTTCACGGCCCCATCCGCCGGCACATTGCTGCCGACCTGTGGCGGCACCAAAGAGCCGGCCAAAGGCCCGGTTCCACCGCCCCGGATACCCAAAGCTATTGTTACATAATGCGTACTTATGGTGCTTGCCGATGGCCAAAGCAGCAACCAACCGCCCCATAAGGGCATTATGCAAAATAGCCGCACCCCGTCGCACCGAGTGCGCATCTCCCCCCGGTCAGTCAAAGCGCGGGCCTGCGGCAGCATGGCAACTGTCCATTGGGGAATCTTCCAATCCCCAAACCCCTTTGGAGCCCCGCCGCTGATAGACGTGCCGCACATGGCCACCGCTTTTACCAAAGCCCGTCCATCCGCAACGGGGGCTGCCTTTCCACCGTCCATGAACACAGAAAAGTCGGCACACTTCCGGGGTTGCCTTCCGTTAAGCCACCGGAAGCGGGAGAAGGGCGGGCTGTCAAGGGACCGTGGAATAAAGCGGAGCGCAGCGAGCATTTATGCCGCGAAAGCCCTTTACTGCCCGTCATTCGAAGGCTACCTTTGCTGCGACGGACGGCTAACCCTTAAAGCACGAACCCAAAAAGCAATAAAAGTGTGCCTCCGGCGGGCGCTCGCCGCGCGGGCAGGTTAAGGTTGATTACCCGGAAACAACCGTAAAAAACAGTGGCCGGACAATCCGCAAAAAACCTATCTTTGGGGTGTAAGACGTTCTTTGAGCAAGCGGAAATCCGACTGTAAGGAAAACGGCCGGAACGCGAAAAATCCGCGGAAGGCAGTACGACTACGGCGCAAGGTTCTATGACCCGGTGATCGGCAGGTGGGGAAGTGTGGACCCGCTGGCGGAACAGATGCAGAGTTGGAGTCCGTACAATTACACGTTCAAC
>NZ_JBHTDN010000018.1:0-46443 GCF_042666505.1 Parapedobacter sp. GCM10030251
CGCACGCCGGCAAACCCGTCCGTGTCAGCATCGCCGTCAACGGGCAGCGCATCCGCCTGTACATGGATCAGGCCAAGCTATTTGACCTGCCCCGCGCCTTCGAACCCGCTAACCTACGCAGCAATTTTCACCTCCGGGCCGCCGAGCTCCTGCCCGCACCCCAGGACGGTTTTTACATCGCCAACCTCCGCATTGCCGAAACCGGGCTTGACGCGCGCAGCCAACTGCTGAAAAATGGCAGGTTCAGCACCACGGGCATTTACTTCAACACCAATTCTGCTGAAATCAAGGCCGAATCGGCGGGCGTCTTGCAGGAAATCGCCGCCATTCTAAACGACAACCCCACACTGGGCATCACCATCATCGGACATACCGATAGCGATGGTGAAGACGCGCATAACCTGCAGTTATCCAAAGCGCGGGCAGCGCATGTCAAAACCGTTTTATGCGAGCACTACGGCGTAGCGCCCGACCGGCTGAAAACCGATGGCAAGGGTGAGCAGGCTCCCGTGGCAGACAACGGTACGCCTGCCGGCAAAGCGGAAAACCGGCGGGTCGAATTCATCAAACATTAAAAAACAAACCACTTACTAACCGATCATTAATTCACCATCAAATGAAATTGAAATCGATATGCGTATTGCTAGCCGGAGCGTTTGTTGTGCTGGCCGTTGGCATCAGTTCTTGCGAAAAGGGCGATACCGGGCCGGTCGGCCCGCAAGGCGAGCAAGGTATTCAGGGAGATAAAGGAGACCGCGGGGCTAAAGGAGACAAAGGGGATAAGGGCGATACTGGGCCGCGGGGCGCTACCGGAGCCACTGGACCAAGGGGCGCTACCGGAGCTACCGGACCGCGTGGTGCAACGGGCAATGCCAATGTATTGTCTTCCACCTATCGATTCAACCGGACGGCGATTAGCCAATATGCCGGATCGGCCACCATGCAGATACCTGCGGCTTATGTATTGGAACCTGAGGGGTTTGACGGCGCATTTATGGCGTACCTTACCCCGATAAACGCGCCCATTTTTGGCGGCTTTAGCAGTGGCAACACTATGACCTTGCCGTTCTCTTGGTATAATAATCCAACAGCGAGCATGGTTACCGCTATGGTATACAAGACCTCTTTCAACACGTATTATTTTGGAATCGTCTATCAGGGTTCTACGTCGAGCTCATACCCATTCCTTAGTGCAGGCGAGTTTTCGTTGCGGTTGGTTTGGATACCGAAAGCGATGGTCGCACAGCACCCTACAGTTGATTTAAATAATTTAGCTGAAGTGACGAAGGCCTTCAACATCGACTAGGGGTGTGGTGACGGGGTTGGTGGTGTAAGTCAAGCTTGGCAGAGCGGTTTATTTGCTGTGATTTTGAAGTTCCGTCAGATTGACCACCTCGAAGGGCTCCAGACTCATCCCATTGAAGAACTTCCACGTCACCACCTCGTTGGCGATGTGAATGATTCCGTACCCAGGCAGATCGGCACGGTAAAAACTGTTGATTTGTTTTTGCTCCTCGCCCAGTAACAACCGCCGGTGGCCGGCGGTACGCGGCTCCCAATGCGGATTTTCGTCTACCCAACCAGCACCTTTGTATTCACTTGTCGCGTTTTGCGGTTGCGGAGGCGCCATATCACGATTCACACTGTTGATCATCACCTGAACGATATTCCCATAATCGGTACGTCGCGATACAATGGCATATTCATGAAGATGAGCCGTCAAAACAATCACGTTGTGCTTCGCTAACAAATCTAAGAAGCGTTGCCGCACATGCGGACCCGTTACCGGCCTTCGCGCGCCGCTAAACAGGTGCCAGCACCTTACCGTAACCGGGATAACGGGCTGGTGTGTCAGCAAAAACTTGAATTTCGCCTTCGAACGGCTCAGTTCGTGCTCCAGAAACGCTAGCAACGCTTCCTCCGGACGACCTTGATCCTTACTGAAAAATTGGTCTGCGACAAACAGTTCGGTATCTTCGGAAAGCGAGTACGAATACATGCCGTTGTCGACCGCCTTTTTCACCTGCCCTTCCATAAATGGCCGGATGACCTCAGACCATGCCTCCGGCTGCCCGGGAGAGTTGCTTACATCGTGGTTTCCCTTTACCAGTACCCAGGGAACGGCGAGGTGCAATCCATGCATCATGTCTACGGCATCCCGATTCATTTTCCTCGCCAATTCCGCATTTCCGGAAACACCCTGCACGAGGTCACCCAATTGGGCCACCGCTTTAACGCCGTGTGCTGGCTTTTCCGCCTGTTCCTTTATAACACGGAGGAAATGAGGCACAAAAAACGCGGTATACTGCGGGTATTCGTTCATGATCTGTTTATAGTCTTGCGGTCTCGTGCGGACGTAATCCAGATCATGGTGCTCAAATTTATCGAAATGCAGGTCGCCCATGACGATAAATGCATCTGCCTGGCCGTGCAAGAAACGCACGTCGAGCATCACGAACGCCGCCAGCGAGAGCAGTTGAAAAAGTATACACTTAGTCATGTTCATCACTAATGTTTTTTGAAGATGTGCTGCTATTCATTTTATGAGCGGACGTTTGATTTTTCCTGATCCGTATATTGAAAACTGCTGCGAAAGTAGCCTTGGGTGGATAATTTTGGATTAATTGCGGATTAATACGATTAATATTAAAGATATAATAATCTTATACTAACAATTTATTAACCTCATACGGGGCAAACCGCCGCATTTCAGCCATTATGTAGTCGTATATTTGCAGTTGTTTTGACAGAGGTATGTTGGTGAGGTTGTTACTTATTTTCTTCATTGCGATTATTCCGGCCCTGGTGCGTGGGCAGGAACATGGTTTGATTTTCAACGGCCAGGAGCACCCAATGGATAGCCGTACGGGCGTAAATTTTACCGTTGGTAAGCCACTGGCCGTTAACAGCATTTTGAACATTGGATTCGATTTCCGGTTGCTACCCGGGCAGCGGGATTACTATGGCTACATATTCAGGCTGCTGAATGAAAGCGGATTCAACATCGATCTGCTGTATGACCAGAAAAAAATCGGAAATAAGAATATCAAGCTCATTCTCGACCAAGAAATTTCCGACATCGGGTTGATGCTCGATACCGCTCAGTTATTCAATCAGTGGACTCACGTTTCCTTCAGCATGAACCTGCGACGCGGGCAAATCCGGGTAAAGATCGGCGACAGACACTTCATCGATACGCTTAAGAAAAAAATCGCGCTACGCTCTTTTTCGTTTGTTATGGGCGCAAACGATCTACCCAAATACCGATCGAACGATGTGCCTTCGATGATCGTGAAAGACGTGAAGCTGAATATCGACGATCGGACGGCCTACTTTTGGCCGTTGAATAATTCAGATGGAGCCGTCATTTACGATGAATTATCCCACAAGAAGGCCACCGTCCGGAACCCCGTTTGGATAACGCCGAGCCCACACCTGTGGCATGAAGAATTCCGGACGGCATCGGCCGGTGCGGCCGTTACCGCTTTTGATCCAGACGGTGGGGTCATCTACGTTCTGTCGGCCGATAGACTGCAAACCTATCATATCCTTACCAAAAGGGTCCGCACGGTAACCTACGCATCTCCGCATGTGATTAAAGACGGGGCTGGACTGCTATTCAACCCGATTGACAGAAAGCTGTACTATTATTTCTTGGACAACCAGTACATCACAGCGATAGATCCCATCAGCGGAGCATGGGAAAAGGGCGATTTGGATTATCCAAAATTGACCGTAAACTGGCAAACGGCAAATGCCTTTTCCAAGCAAGACAGCGCCGCCTATTTCTTTGGCGGCTACGGCCAGCTCTCCTATAAAAATGATTTGGTGCGCTATCACTTCCCCACCAAGCGCTGGACGGTGTACAAAAACAACGGGATAACACCCCGCTACCTTTCAGCGATGGCTATCGAAAAAGACTCCATTTTCGTCTATGGCGGGTATGGTAGTGAAACCGGCAGCCAGTTGATCAGTCCGGCTTATCATTTTGAATTGTACGGTGCGAAACTTGGCGAATTGGATTTCCAAAAAATCCAGACCGTAAAAAACAAGCGCATGGATTTTGTGCCTGCAAGTTCGATGGTCTATGTTCCGGAAAGCAACGATTTCTATGCATTAATTTTTTCCAACTACATACAGCACACCAACCTTAACCTGATTCGTTGGGATAGGCAAAAGGAAACCCCCGATGAGCTTGCTTCCGATATCCCATTTACGTTTATAGATATCAAATCGCACGCCGACCTGTTCTTGAATGGCGACAAAACCAAACTAGTAGCCCTGGCGCAGTATAAAAATAAAAACGATTCCACGCAGATAGCCGCTTATACGCTCGCCTTTCCGCCGGGCTTACCCACTCAATCGGGCAATCCACGGCTGATGCATTGGATCCTTCTCGGTTTATTGGGCCTAGGCGTGACTGGCTATGCAATGGCCAAAACCAAGCAATTGAATAAAGCCGACCAACTGCATACCGCAACAGATTCGAAAGTCCTTTATTCTACCCAGGTTTCCCTGTTCGGACCTTTTGAGCTACAGTCGGCCGGCGATAGCCTCACCCGGCAATTTACACCACTGCTCAAGGAACTATTTTTACTGATACTGATTTATACCATTAAGGAAAATGGCATTTCCTCCAAACAGATCGATGAAATTCTCTGGCATTCCAAAACGCAAAAAGACGCCAAGAATAACCGATCGGTTAATATCGCGAAACTTCGTAACTTGTTGGATAACGTCGGTTCGCTTTCCGTGGTGATGGATGGCGGTAATTGGCGTATGCTTATCGAGGACGATGTATACATCGACTTGAATGAATATACCGGGTTGATTGCCAACAGGAGCTTGCCAGCCAGCGAGGCGAAGCTTGCGCAATTTGTCGCGAAGGAAATTAAAGGCGGGTTATTGGAACATACCGATTTTGACTGGCTGGACCGGTTTAAATCGGAAATAAACAACCAGCTCGTCGATCTACTTTCGGAAATCCTTTCCGATCCGGCACAAGGGTTGGACATCAAAGAAAGCGCGATTGACCGGCTGTTTAGCCTGGATCCGTTGAATGAAACGGCGTTGTTTGCGAAATGCAAACTGTTGAAAGAACAGGGAAAACACTCGCTTGCACTCAAACGCTATGAACAATTCGCCATGGAATACCGGCTGATTTACAACATCGACTTTCACCTTACGTTCGACCAGCTCATCAAGTCTTCGTCCGTCCCAAACGCTTGAGGTAAGGGCGCAAAGCCCGCGCTTGCCAACAACGGAATGGGTTAAGCTATTGTTAACTGTTCGTTATCAAATACCTCTACCAACCAAATTAACCCGGAATTAATCCGAAATTATCCCCTTCACACGTTATTCGCGTCAAAATTCAAAATCAAAATTCAGAACGATGCGAAAACAACTACTGTTATTTTTGCTGCTTATTCCAGCATTTGCGTTTCCACAGCAGCGGATTACAGGCTATGTTTCCGGTTTGCCGGACAATGCGGCAATCGGAGGTGCTTCCGTAACCGGGATCACAGCCGGGGGTAAACAGGTTTCAACCGCTACCAACGACCAGGGGCATTACAGCCTAAGCGCGGATGAACCGATTGTCGAAATAACGGTATCCTTCTTAGGCAGGATACCGAAGACCGAAAAAGTACAAGGCCGATCGGTCATCAACATCGGCCTACAGCACAGCGAGATCGAGCTTGATGGGGTCGTCGTAACGGCCTTGGACATCAAAAGGGAGGCCCGCTCACTCAGCTATGCCACACAACGCGTCGATCCGGGCACATTGACCGAAAACAGAAGCCCTAACCTCATCAGTGCGCTGTCTGGCAAGGTGGCCGGTGTCCAGATCGTACCCCCGGGCATGAATACCGGATCAGCGAGGGTGGTCATCCGTGGCAACAGCTCGCTGACCAGCAACAATCAGCCACTCTTCGTGGTAGACGGGATGCCGCTGGATAATACGCCCGGCGACGGCGCGCTCGATTACGGCAATAATGCCGCGGACATCAATCCGAATGACATCGAAGATATCCAGGTGCTGAAGGGTCCGAACGCGGCAGCCTTGTATGGCTCCAGGGCAGCAAACGGCGTCATCTTGATTACCACCAAGAAATCAAGCGGAGATGGGAAAGTACGGTTTACCTTCAATGCCTCGGGGCAAATGCAAGTGTTGAACGAGTTTCCCGAATACCAAGACAGCTATGGCGTCGGCACCTCGTTTTACATCGACAACCGGAACCGGATTCCCCATGCTACCGTAAACTACCGAAGCTGGGGCTCGCCAATGATGGGCCAACCGTACATCGCTATAGACGGGCAACTCAAACCCTATCTGCCCCAGCCAGACAACGTAAGGGATTTTTATGACAATGCCTATCTTTTCACCAATGCCCTGGCCATGGAGGGCGGTAGCAGCCAAAGTACCGCCTACCGGATTTCCTTTACGGATACCCGGAATAATTCTGTGGTAAGGGGGTTTAATGAAGCCGCCAAAAGCAACATAGACCTTAAGATGAGTAATGTGGTGGGCAAGCATTTCAAACTGAATTCCAAGGTCACGTTCCTGAGGCAAAACGTGGACAACCGGCAATACGGCAACAATAACGGCCGGAACCCCACGAACCTTTACACGCATATGGCACGTTCCACATCACTGGATGAACTTGTACCCTATAAAGACCCCATAACGGGCCGTGAAATCGGGACCCACCGCAACTTTTCAAACCCCTATTGGGTGATCAACGAAAACCCGAATGAAGACACCAAAGACCGGCTGATCGCTTCCATCAATCCGGAAATCATCTTCAACGATGCGCTTAAGCTCGTCGGCAGAGCAAGTATCGATAGCTATTGGTGGAAGGGGTATGAGTTTAACAATATCGGATCGGCGATCGCCAGCAACCCGGATGGATTTCTACGGACGTTCAATACAGACCAGCAAAACTACAACCTGGAAGGGATCCTATCATATGACGAAACCTTCGGCGATCACATCTCCTTGCTGGCCAATGCGGGTGCAAGTACCTTTGGTTCGAACTATGAAAAAAGGGAATCCAGGATCAATTCGTTGCTTCAGCCTGGATTGATCAACCTTTCGAACGCCAAGGAATTCCCAACCACCTCACAACGCCAGTCGCGGAGCAGGGTGAACTCGTTGTTCGGGAGCGTATCACTGGGTTATAGAAATTACCTTTTCCTGGACATCACTGGCCGGAACGACTGGTCCTCTACGCTTCCCCAAGGAAACAATTCCTACTTCTACCCCTCAGTGGGTACCTCGGTGGTATTAAGCGACCTGTTTAACATCCAGGGCAATACCGTGAATTTCGCCAAAGTAAGGGCGTCGTATGCCATTGTTGGGAACGACACTAGCCCCTATAATCTAGGGCAAAGCTATTCGTTCAATGGGTTCTTCGACGGCGCGCCGGTGGGGCAGGTATCCACCACCATGAAAAATCCCAATCTCCGGCCGGAACGGACCGCATCGTTTGAAGTCGGTGCCGAATTGGCGCTTTTCTCCAACCGGCTAAGCCTGGACGTTTCCTATTACGACGCGTCCACGACAGACCAGATCGTTACTGCTCAATTGCCGTCATCCAGCGGCTATCAACGGCGCATTTACAATGCAGGGGAAATCCGCAACTGGGGGCTCGAAGCAACCGCTTCAACGAAAATCATCCGGAAACAAAACGTCGCCTGGGACCTGAACCTGAATTTTGCCAAGAACAACTCCGAGGTTGTTTCACTGATCGATGGCGTCGACCGGTTCCAACTGAATAACTATTCCAGCTACCTGTACGTCTTTGCCGAAGTGGGCAAACCGTATGCCTACCTCAGAGGACTTGGCGTAGCCCGTGATGCGCAAGGCCGGATGTTGATCGAAGATGGCGGGAGTTTGCTGGTTAAGGACAACGACATGGCGTTCGGAACGGCGTCACCGAATTGGCTGGGTTCCGTATCCAACACGGTTAGGTATAAGAACTTTACGCTGGGCGTCCTAGTCGACATCAAGGACGGCGGGATGCTGTACTCCAGAAGCATCTCGGCGATGTTGACGAACGGTGTGGCCAAAGCGACCTTATATGGCCGGGACGATTACTATAAGCATTCCGTTATTTTCGGCGAAAACGGGTCTGAACTTTCAGGCGGCGCCATATGGGATGCCTACAAGGCCGACGGCACCAAGAACACCCGGTATGTGAGCCCGCAAAACTACGAGTATGCCCGCCCGAATTATGCCGAGTTCGTGATGTACGATGCTTCCTACGTCAAACTCAGGGAGGTTTCGCTCGGGTTTAACCTGCCTGCGGTATGGATAAACAAACTCCCCATCCGAAGCGCCCGGTTTTCGCTTACCGGCAGGGACCTGTGGGTGCTCCATAAAAACACGCCCCGGGGCATCGATCCCGAAGCGACATCAACGTCTGGAAATGGCCAGGGGATCGAGAACGGTTCGCTGCCCCCCAATTCCATTTACGGCTTTAACCTGAATATTGGATTTTAAGCAAGGACAATCAAAAAACAGATCACGTAATGAGCAAATACATCCATATAAACGTCCTGATCGCCGTTATGGCCGTAGTCGGCCTCGCGGGGTGTACCAAGAATTTTGACGCAATAAATACCGACCCTAACGGGCCGGTAAAGATCGAGCCGGATTTCTTGTTTACAGGCTCGGTGTTTAACACCCTGAATATCTACGGTGGATCCATGAACCGGGTAGTCTTTTTCAATTACACCCAGCATTTCTCCGGATTCCAGGGAGAATTCCAGCGATTCAACTACAGCAATGCCGACAATAACCTGTATTGGCGGCAAACCTACGTCAATGCCCTGCAGCCGGTGCACCGGATTGTCGAAGAATACCAAGATGACCCTTCGTACCACAACCGGGTGGTCATCGCCAACATCTGGAAAGCTTACCTATTTTCGAATACCTTGTTGATTTGGGGAGGAATTCCGATGGAGGGCGCACTGTTGGGCGAACCGAATGTGCCGTTTACCGCCGAGCAGGAAGCCTATACCCTACTCTTGGCAGAGCTGAAAACGCTTGCCGAACAAATTGACCTGGATGGCGATAGTTTTGCACCCGGTGCCGATAAAATTTACGGTGGAGACCTGCTCAAATGGAAGAAGTTCGCCACGACACTCCGTCTCCGACTGGCCATGCGGATCAGTAATCCAGCGCCAAACGGCAATCCGGAACTGGCCGAACAGGTCGTCGCGGAGATTTACGATCAACGGCAGTACCTCATCGGATCGGAAGAAGAAACGGCCAAAGCCAAATGGGGCACCACCAGCGATGATTGGAACCCGCTGTACGACCGGATCGTGTATAATTACGAAGCCAACATTGCAACCATCCCCGTACTGGGCGAATCGTTGGTTTATCACACAGCACCTTATCACGATCCCCGGTTGAAAGTCTGGGCAAAGCCGGCAACCCAAGGGCCTTATACCGGTCAGTATGTAGGGCAAAACATCTCCTACGGAGGAGGAAATGAATTTGCCGCCAACCCGCAGGATAATCCACATACCGGTTTAAAACAGGTGGATTACTCGGCCATAGGCGACGTATTTTCCAAAGCCGATGCGTATTACACGTTCCTTTCGCATGCAGAAGCCGCCCTGCTGAAAGCAGAAGCCGCGCTCAACGGATGGTGGCCGGAGGCAGCTGACCAGCTTTACTATGAAGGCATCGATGCCTCCATGAAACAATTTGGTGTAAGCGCCGAGGAAGCCCAGCAGTACAAATCGGTGCCCGGCATCGCTTGGGGAACCGCTGCCGACACCGTGGGCAGGGAAAGCGAATTCAAAGATTGGTTGCAAATCTGTTCCAGCGCCATATCGGCAGGGGATTATAAGAAACAAATCATCATGCAGCATTGGCTGGCGCTCCCGATGCAGGGCGTTGACGCTTGGGCGTTGTTAAGAAGGACGCAATTGCTTGAATTCCAGCCCCAGTTTGCCACCTATGATGGAAATTACAAATACATGCCCCAGCGGCTGCCTTACCCCTCCGATGAATACAACACCAACGGCTCTGAAGTACAGAAAGCCGTAACGGCACTGGGTGGCGACGACGGACTGGAAACGAAGCTGTGGTTTGCCTTGCCTACCCGTAAAAACCCTTATTTACCTTATTAAGCGCTTAAAAAATGAATACACCAAACATAAAACAAGTAGTCGCATCACTGGCCGTTGGGCTGGCATTGGCGGCATGCCAAAAAAACGAACCGACGCCGATACCCGATTTCGACTACGACATCCCACCAACCGAACTCGGCGGCGATGTACACGTAGGAGCCTATTACACCGTATATGACAGCATCAGTGCAGCCGATGCCGAACGGAGTTTTAGTGATGCCGAAGCAGCGGGATTAGACTATTTCGTTTTACCTTATACCTCGGCCGCCAGTGCCGGAGCGATCGATCGTACACTGGAGGCTCGCAACGGTTCGCGCGTGAAGTGGGTTATCAACTACAGTTTAGGTTCGTTAAACGCGACCAACGGATCCCCGTTGGCCGGGGCCAAACTGGAGACCCTCAAAGCTGATTTTGCAGCATTTGCTGCCACGTATTTTGGCACAGACGCCTACTACAAGATTGACGGAAAACCCCTGATCATGATTAATGCATTGAATCTGTCGGCCAGCCAGTCACAAAGTATCGATTTCAACCTGGTGGCCCAGGAGCTGAAAGCCACCCTGCAGGAAGCCGGATTTGAAAGCTTCATCGTTGGCGAAATCACCACCGGATGGATCCCGCCCCAGCGCTATGCTGCCGCTGTCAAAGCCATGGATGCGGTTACGCTGAACAATTGGGCAACCAACAACTACGACCGATCGGAGTTTTTCCCTTCCTTCCTTGACATGAATTGGAAGAACTGGACGGATTCGCTCTCGGGCTGGGGTGTCGATTTCGTTCCGAATATCCTTCCGGGATACGATGACAAACATGTCAATGCAAACAGCAATATCTACGACTTGGAGCGTACACCCGAGTTTTACGCCGACTTATGCAACGTTGCCAAACGCAACCTGACAGCCACGCCGATCATCCTGATCAATTCGTGGAACAATCAAGCCAACCGTACAGGCATCGAACAAAAATCGCCTTATGGCGATGCGTACCTGCGCATCACGCGGGAGCAACTCTCACAATAAACAGATAGACGATGAAAAATAGCATTTCAAGACGGAAATTTATAGCGAGCAGCAGCTTATTGGCGGCATACGCATACACCCATAACGTTACGTTTGCACAACCGGTTAATCGGAAGGACTTCAGTTTTATGCTGCTGGGCGACCTCCACTTCGACAAGCTGAGCCATCACGATATGGAATATGTAAAGGCGCGGTACCCGAATGATATCCGCCAAATCCAAAATTACTCCATGGTTACCGAACGCTACCTGCCGTCGCTGTTGAAAAAAGTGAAGCGCGAAGGGAAAGCCAGCGGTGTGGATTTCTATATCCAACTGGGCGATTTCCTGGAAGGGTTGTGTGGCTCCAAGTCGTTAGCCCGGCTCCAAGCCACGGAGTTCATCGAACTGATCAACAAGCAGCGGCTCGGCCGCCCCTTCTATGTCATTAAAGGCAACCACGATATCACCGGAGCAGGTGCCGCCGAGGTATTTGATGAGACGGTGTTGCCCTGGCAATCCAGTCTGCACGGTAAAAAGCTCGATTCCGCGTGTACCAGTTTCGTACACCACGACACCCGGTTTGTCTTCTTCGATTGTTACCGGGCCAAAGTAAGCCTGGCTTGGCTCCGGGAAGACCTGAAGCAGCTGCGGGAAAAGAATCTGATCTTTCTGGTACATATGCCGGTTATCCCATTCAATGCCCGATCCACCTGGACGGTGTTTTCAAAGGAAAGTGAAGCATCGTACCGGAAGGAGCTGCTTGATTTGCTCGCTGCTCATCAAGCAATTGTTTTTTGTGCCCACCTGCACAAAACCTGCGTGCTGAAGCGCGATGGGAACCAAGGCAGCATTACGCAGGTCTGCCTGGGCAGTGTTATCGATCCTACGCAAACCACGGTAAAAGACCACCTTCAAGGCATCGACCGGTATGGCGAACACCTGGTTGACCTCGAACCTGATTTCCATCCGGAAAGCTTGGCGTTGCGAAAAGCCATTCTCAACAGGGAAAAGCCCTCCATCAGCTTTTTTGAATACGCCGATTTCTGCGGTTACGCCAAGGTTGCCATCAAAGGGGACGGAAGCATTCGATATTCGATGTATCAAAACGATGATAGGGAGGTTTGGAAGACTTTCGATCTGCGAAATTTGATCAGCACTTAGCCGCTACCACCTCCTGCTTGCGGTGGCAGCGTTACCGCAAAGCTCTCTGCGGCACCGATGGAATCCAACGCGGAGAGACACGTGTTAGCCATCAGGCGATCGTTTTTTGTTAAAATCCGAAATATTCTTTCCGGCATTGGATTTAAAAAACCTGCTGAAATGAGCCGGGTTTTCAAAACCCAGCTCATAGGCAATTTCCTTGGCAGACTTGTCGGTATAATACAGGTACCGCTTGGCTTCAAGCAGAATCCGATCGCGGATTACGGTGGAAGGCGCGGGTTGTTTCAACAACGCAAAGACGTTACTGAGCGTCTTGGGCGCCTTGTTCAATGCTTCCGCATAAAAACTAACCTCATGCTCCTGCCTGAAATGCGTTTCCACCAGCAGCGCGTACTTGCGGATCAGGTCCATTTTTTCATCCGGAAACTGCCGGTAGCTTTCGCATTGCTGTTTCGCTATCCGTGTCGTTTTGATAATCATCCTTTTCAACAATGTTCGGAGCATTTCGCCCTGAAAATTGTCCCGGAGCACCAGCTCACTTGAAAAAACACTTTCCAAGTAGGTCATATCACTTACGTCGTCCGCATTCAAGCGGATAAACATCGGATGGTGGATGCCGTAAAACAGAAAGCCAACACAGCCCACTTCGACGTCGTGGTTAACAATGCAGTAAAATTCGCGGTTAAACTGCCACGCAACCAGCGCTTCCGGACGCTCAAATACAAAATGCTGGTTGGATACCAGGGGCAGGAGACTCTGTGCGGGCATCGTATAGGGAATTTCATCGATGACCACTTGCTGTTCCTTACCTTTATTGAAAACAAAGGTATTAATGGGATACGGTGCAGGATTGCTTAGGCCCCGTCCCGAAAACGAGCTGTTGCCGCTGTGCATTACAAAGCGTCCGTCTGTCGTTTCTTCCAGGTATTCCTTTGTCATCCTTTAGCTAATACGGTAAGCGGAAACTCCGTCAACAGCCGTGCCGAAATTGGAACGGCCTTGCTACGTTAGCGTTCGTCCCTAACACTTTTGGCTGCTGCCAACAGCAACGCTGCACTCAACCGTTGCTTGAAATCCGGATTGATGTATTCAAATTGGATGATGCCCGCTTGATCAACGATGAACACCGACGGCACCGGAAGCAATAATTCGGTATTCTTGCCGCCGGTGGTCTTCGGCAGCATGCCCCAATAAGCTTTCGGCGCTTTATAGGCAATGCCAAACCGCTTGGCCAGTTCCAGGTCTGCGTCAGACAGCAAGGTATACCTTAGTTTTTCTTTCGTGGCCGACTCCCGGAGTTTCTTCGGGCTATCGGTACTGATCGCCAGCAGCTGATAGCCCAGCTTTTCCAGTTCCGGCAGGGCCTCCTGCAACCCCGCCAATTGCAGCGAGCAATACGGGCACCAACCCCCGCGGTAGAAAACCAGCACGGTAGGATTGGCCGCCACGGCGCCGACCAGATCCACCTCCTTGCCCGAAGCATCCGGCAATGTCGCTTGGGGTATCTTTTCGCCGTACAGCAGCGGGCTGATATCTTCCGGTCGCTGCACCACCTGCTGCCCCACTTGCTGCGCATGCACACCGATCACGGCTAGCAAGGCTATCGCCAATACCGCTATTTTCTGTATACCAACTCGTCTGATCATCTTAATGCAGGGTTACATTCAACATATCACTGATTCCGGGCAGCGTGGTAAACGCATTCGGATTCGGCACCGGTTCAATGGCCTTGCTTTCCTCCAATGGCGTACCCGCCAAATTAACCTGGGTAATCCCTGCACCCGGAAACTGATTGGCCGCCGTTCCATTGTCAAACAGCCCGATGGATGCCGATACGTCACCTTTCTGCATCGCATCTACCCCATTATCCTTGGATGCGAAGAACCAGTCGTTCGAAAACCCGTACATGGTTGCGATGGCCAAGCGGTCGCCTTTGGCTACCTGCAGCTGTTGGGAAACGCGGCTTCCCGGCTGGTCGCCGATTTTGGGGAGCAGTACCGTCGTATTTTCCGCAGGCAATACGTACACCTCGCGCACGCCATCCACCGTTTTCAGGTAAGCTGCCAGCATCGATGCATCGCCCGTTTGCGCCAGTGCCTTCAATCCCTTGCCACGATCTTTCTCACCGGTTTTGTACAGCGGATTCTCCGAACCACGATAAACCACCACCAAAATCGGCGAAAGCGGTGTGAAGATCCCGGTCTGCTCGGCCAGGTGGCTTCCCAGCACGCTGTTGTCGCCCATTTCGGCAAGCTCGGTCAGGCCGTTTGCAGTGGGCTTATCCGTTTCATACAGCGGGTTTGGGCTCAGCAGGTCGCCCCCGGCAATGTACGAGATTGCCCATACACCAGGGCTGAAGGGGGTTGCATTCGCCGTATTACCAGATATGTTGGTGATGGTCAGCGTAAACATCGAATTGCCGTCATACTTCAGCGTGGCTTTCAGCATTGTCGACGCCTGCGCGTAGCTATTTCCCTGCTCGTCTGTTCCGCTCACCTCCATTACGGGCTTTGGCGCACTTTCGGCCATGCCCGGGTGGGTTACCGACTCGCCGGGTGCCTGGTTGATGCGTGTGCCATTGTCCCACAGCTTAATCGCTGATGAAACATCCCCCTCCATCGGCATCCCGTCTTCGCTGTACAAGGCAATGCCCGGGTTTGCAGGTGCAAAGAACAGGTCGTTTGACCATCCGTACATCGCGGCAAAGCTTACCGCTTGGCCTTTCGCTGCTGAAAACGCTAAAGAAACCGCTTCACCCGGCAAAATAACGGGCACTTCCCCACTGTTTTGGAACGTGCCGGATTGCACCAGCGGCCGCGAATCCAATACGTTTTCCACCGTAATCGTTGTCTTAGTTCCGGTCATGTCCTCGCCACCTTTCCTGCACGATGTGAGCAGTGCTAGTAATGCAATCATCGACACTCCGACTAGTTGTTTGTTACGCATAATAATCTCCTTTATCTTATGTAGCAAATGTAGCCGGGTATGGCCACATACCTGTTACCCTTAATTCCCGATGACTTACCGATCTTTCCCGAATCCATCTATGCACATGGCTTTCCGCGCATTGCTGGTCGGGTTGAGACAGATCAAGGTGTCCTTCGTATTTTTTTGGTTTTGCATTTTTCAACAGTTATGGATTGAAGAAAAAGCCGCGGGGCTTTCCCCGCCCCGCGGCATTGAACCCAACGTCCGGTTATGGCTCCGGTTCGGGTTCCCCTGCAGCCACCGTTACCGTGCCTAGGTAGAGGCTGTTGCACGCGATGCCGCCCGTCTTGCTCACCATGCCCAGATACACGTGCACCTCATCGCCCGCGAAATAATCCGGCAGCTCCAGCAACAGCTCTCCATCGAGGCGCTTGGCGCTACCGATGTCGTACTGGTATTCCGCCTTGGTGGCGTTGTACGCTACCACGATGGCCTGGTCGCTGTGATCCGATTTGGTGCGTGGTTTCGTGTTGTCAATCCACGACACACGCAGCACCTGCCCCGACAATGCCTCCGCTGCCGGGTTGTGCGGCCGCACCAGGTCGCCCGCGCTGATGCGCACCAGCGCCGGGTCTATCGACACGTCGGGGTGCTCGCCAACGATGGCCTCCTTGTAAATCTGCCGCACAGCCAGGTTGTAGCCCGTGAGCTTCTGCTTGGCCAGCTTGCCGTAGCCCACGTTAAATACGTAGCTAATCGGCTTGGCAAACACCACCGCTGCAGCAAACCGCACGCGGTGCATCAGCTGCTCTTCGGTGACCGGCCTGCCCTTGTTTACCCGTGGCAGGCTGCGCATGTAATCGATGCCGCGCCAGTGGGCGCCCACCACGTTTCCTACTTTTCCCGAGAATCCGCCGTGGATTCCCCTGTTAAAACTTCCCATAATACTTCTTAATTAAAAATTTCTATCCTGTGCCTGCTGCCGGAATCGGCGGGGCAGCTGGCGTTCGTTACTCCGTTTTCGTACCGGTACAATGCCGTTTCCGGAAGCAAACATCGGATGCGAAAAGGGTGGGAAAAACCTGGTGACCGGCATTGGCCGCGGCTGGCCGGAAATGACCGGAAATGACCGGAAATGACCAAAAGTAGTTGCGTGCCCAACAAATTCGTATCATCGAATAAGCACCCTGCTATACCTTCCCTACCCTTCGTTTACCCATTCGCTACCTTTCCCCTACCCCTTTGGTAAAGATTTGGTAAGGAAATGGTAAGGGAATGGTAAAGGAATGGTAAGCCGGAGGTAAGGAAATGGTAAGGAAATGGTAAGGAAGTGGTAGCCCAGCGGTAAGCGAAGGGTAAGTCAGTAGTAAGCGAAGACTAAGCCTATGGTAGGAAACCGGTAGGCCTGAGGTAAAAAAAAGCCTGCCACCCCTACGGTGCGGCAGGCTTCTATCATCCGGGCGTCGATCAGCTGATGCCGCTAGCCCTGCCCGACTCGATGATGTCACTCATCAGGTAGTAGCGCATGCCGCCGATCTTGAGCGGCCGCAGGATACCCTGCTCGTTGTAGCGCCGCAGCGTGCGGATGCTGATGCGCAGCATCATGGTTACTTCCTCGGGTAGCAATAGCCCATGCCGATGGGCCGGATTGCCCAAGCCCGCCAGCAGCCGTTTGAGCAGCTCGGCAAGCAGGTTGAGCAACGGAAGCACGGCTTCCGTCACGGTGCTTTCCTTTTTCGGGTACGAGAGATAAGGGTTTGATTGCATAAAGACCTCCATTTTTGAATTTAAAAAAAAACCTATTTAACATCAATAGATCGTTCGCGCTACCTGTACGCGATGATCATGAGGCAAACGTAACACGCCCAAAACCAAAAAACCAGTCCCCCGGAACGATTGACGGAGTTCTGACGGGGTTCCATCGGGAAAGTGACGGGATTGTGAAGGGAATAACCGAAATCATTCATCTATTCCCCAATACTCTTTGCGCAGCCGTTCCACATCGCTATCCAAGAAATATTTTTTGCGCTTGGCCCGTGTAGCCACGGTGATTTCACCGCGCCGCTGGCAGCGAAGCAGTGTGCTTTCGCTGATACACACGCGGTCGCACGTATATTCCGTATCGCGGTAAACCGGACCAGGGCTGGGGGCAGCAGGTGTTTCAATGACGGCGCCCTGCGTCATTTTCAGGTAATACTCGGCAATAACGCTCAGCTTTCCGTCGATGGAAGCCAGGTGTGCTTCGCAGCGCTCAAGTTGCTTTAACATTAGGAGATGTGTTAAAGCCACCACCAGCCGACCGGACCATGGAAACGGATTTGGGGCCATGGACCGCTCCGGCCCCCAAGACACCCGTTACCCCGGAATGGGATGGCATGGTTAATGAATCAGTTAGTAAATACGAAGATTAAGACTAGCCACTGGCGGGAATGTTACGCTTGCGCCGATACCACCAGTAATGGATGCGGATCCACAATACCCCCAACATGGACTGGCCCAGGATGCGGTTGGGAACCGTATCCGAATAAAGCCTGCCGACCGGCACATCCAATGCTTTGCCGAGTTTAAATAGGGTTTCCTGTTTGGGCAACACTTTACCGCTTTCGATTTGGTGTATGGCAGATTGCGTACAGCGGATTTTTTCCGCTAGTTGCGCTTGCGTCAATCCCTTCGCTAAACGTGCTTTGAGAACCCGGGTCGCCAGTTCTAATTTGTCTGCCTTAAAATTCATGCCAATTAACTAAAAAATAAAGCAACACACTAAAAATATAAGTGCCACTTATACAATATGCTGTTTATTAGGTATTTACAATCATAAAACAGAGTTTAGGCCCGTCTTCCAATGCAGGAAGTACGCTAAACAAACACGTTATGCTTATCTACACCATTCATCAAACACCATTAGCGATCCCCCAGGGGATGAACCGCTTGCACACCGATCAGTCAGACGCCATCCAAGGCGGCAAAAGGCGCGAAGGGGCATTCCTCAACCGGGCCGTCTACGGGATGCTCGCTGGCATGCTTGTACCAGGGGGTTTCATCATTGCCTTTTTCTAGTTTCCACTGCGGGCAAATGATTTCAGCAATCTCAATTGCCGCCTGCGGCCTCACGGCAAAGGCAAACAGGATCCCCGCGAGCGCGCCATATAAGTGTATGGCGCCCGCTGGGATTTTAAGTAGCGCAAACAACAACATAAATACAATCATGCCCAATGCCAACCACATCGGCAGCCAAAGCGGAAGAATGGATGGGCCTACGTTAAGCGGCTCCACCGGAAAATACATGAGAAAAAACAACACCAAGGCCATGATCAAAGCAGAAGCCCCAGCCGACCGATGCCGTGCGTTGCTGCGGTGCTGGATTGCCGTAAACAGCCCCGCAAACGCTGCTGAAAACAGGATGAACGCCAATACCAACAGCCGCCCCATTAAAGCGCCAAAGTCATCCACCAGCATATATTCAACCTCCGGCAACGCCAAAAAAAGCAAACCTGCATTAATCAGCAAATGCTTTTCATTGACATGCACAAACAACGAGGTAACTACGGTAGCCAACCGCTTACCACGGTATAGCGCGTATGGATGCATGCGACATGCTTCAAAGAATGACCGGTTTCGTAGCGCAAAAACGCTCACCATACAGACAGCAGTAATAATCAGATACGCTACCGGCGCCACATGTAAGGGAGCAATCATAGCTTGTCGATTAGGTCAGCCTAGGGACTGATTGGTTAATTAATCGTAACTAAAATCAACTCAAAAATAATCGATTCCGTCCAGGAATACCAAACACCAACTGTAACAAACACATGACAACTATTCGCCAGCACGATCGCAGCGACTGTGGCGCCGCTTGCCTGGCCGGCATCGCCACCCACTATGGCAAGCCCCTATCCGTGGCCCATGTGCGGGTGCTGGCCGGTACGGACGCGGGAGGCGTTACCCTCACAGACCTGCACCTTACCGCTGCCAAACTGGGCTTCCAGGCCGAGGCCGTGAGCGGTGATATCAACGGTTTATCGCAAGCCCCGCTGCCCGCCATCGTGCACCTCAACCATGCCGATACCGGCCACCATTTTGTAGTCGTTACCCGCGTAGGAAAGCGCACGGTGACCCTGCTCGATCCCGCCGACGGCCGCAGGCACCGCTGGCCGGTAGCACGGTTCAGCGCCTATTGGAGCGGTGCAGCATTGCTGCTCTTGCCCGGCCCGGCATTCTTCACCGACGCAGGCAGCCCCTCCCCCACTACGTGGCGGCGCATCGGGCAACTGCTCCTGCCCTATCGGCGCCAGCTGCTCCGCGGGCTTTTCTTAGCACTACTGGCCACGCTACTCGCCATGGCGGGCGCGCTGTTTGTGAAGGTGTTTACCGATCGCATCGCACCCGAGGGGCAACCGCACACCCTGCACCAACTGGGGCTGATCTTCGCGTTGGTGCTGTCGCTGCAAGTTGTCGCCAGCGCCCTGCGCAAAACCATCACGCTGCGCACTGCACGGGGTATTGATGGCCGCCTGATGCGTACCTACTGCAAGCACCTGCTGCAACTGCCCCAAACCGTATTCAACAGCATGCAACCGGGCGAGTTGCTCTCCCGGATGGGCGATATCTTGCTCATCCGCCACTTCGCCAACGACCTGCTCATCCAGTCGGGCGTACCCGCGCTCGCGCTGGTTGCCGTGCTGCTCATCGCATTAGCCAGCCATCCTGCTTTGGCGCTGTGGCTGCTGCTCAGCATCCTGGCCTATGCCGGGGTTTATGCACTCAGCAACGCCCTTCACCGCACCACCCAGCGCAAGCTATTGGTCAGCGATGCCGCGCTGGACGCGCAGTTTACCGAAAGCATCGGTGCCATCGCCACCATCAAGCAGCTGGGCGCCGAGCGCCTGCATGGCCGGCAGCTGGATGCCCGCATCCATGACTACCTCTCAGCCGCATACGCCTCACGGCGCGTGAGCATCTGGAGCGAGGAAGCAACCTCCCTGCTGGCCCAAGGCTTTTCATTGGCCCTGCTGTGGGGCGGCGGTGCGGTGGTGCTGGGTGGCGGGCTGTCGCTCGGCGAGCTGCTGGCCTTCTACACGCTCAGCGGATACTTCAGCGCGGCCGCCGCCCAGCTCATGCCGCTGGCCAGGCACGCCCAGGAAGCCCGCATTGCCGCGGAGCGGCTCTACGGTCTGTTGGACATCCCTGCGGCCGAACCACCAGGCGCCACCCGGTTTGAGCCCGATCGTATTTTCCCTATACAGTTCGGCGATGTCCGCTTTTCCTACAGCCATGGGAACGAAATCCTGTCCGGCGCATCATTAGCCCTTTCGCCCGGCACCCTTACCATCATACGCGGTGCCTCCGGCGCTGGGAAAAGCACCCTGTTCTCGCTGCTCCTGCGCCAATATACCGCCGATACCGGCCATATTCAACTGGGTATTCATCCACTGGAGCTGGTGAGCCGCGAAACACTGCACCGGCACATCGCTGTCGTACCCCAGCATATCCAGCTGTTTGACGATACGCTTGTGGCCAACATCTGCCTCGGCAAAACGCCAGACCTCGGGCGGCTCGAAACGCTGTGTAATGCGCTGGGCCTGATGCCCCTCATCCACGCGTTGCCGCAACAATTGGATACACCGCTGGGCCCGGGCGGGTGCCAACTCAGCGGCGGCCAGCGCCAGCTCGTGGCGTTGGCCCGTGCCCTGTACCGGCAGCCGCAGTTGCTCCTGCTGGATGAGGCCACCGCTGCGCTGGATACCGCGGCCGAAGCCCGTGTGCATCGCTTGCTCTTACGCCGCAAAACAGCGGGAATGAGCATCCTATGGATCAGCCACAGCCCAGGCTGCCTGCCGTTGGCAGACGAGGTGTATCTGCTGGAAGACGGCTTATTGACCCTGCAAACAGACCGCTCACCATACCCATCCGTATCCAATGGCCAAGCCGCCGCGCCCTTACCGGACCATCGGGCAACGGCCTGGCCAACGCACGCAAGCGAGGAGGCGCGAGATGCATGATTCCTATGCCCTCCGTATCCGGCTTGCCTACCCCGAGGCCACCCTAGTAGAGCGGCCGCCCTTCCGGCCTGCCTACCCGCTCGCTTATGGCGATCAAAAGCGGACGAAGAAGCACTATTGGCATCACGGCGCGTTTAACCTCATCCACGAGACACACGATGGCAAGCACACGTTTATCTCCGTGCTTGAAGCCTCGGTACTCGCCGATGAAGTCAGCTTCCCGGTAAAGAGCCTGCATGCTGACCTTCACCGTCTGTATGTACTCCACGGCAACGTGGCCTTCCGGCCATCGGGCGGGGCCAGCCCGCCGTTGGTGCTGCAAGCCGACCAATACGCGTTGCTGTACGCACCCGCACAGCAGGGCGGCCGGATGGTGCTTGGCAAAGGCCGCCACCTGTTGGTGGGCATCGCCGTGGAGCGCCGGTGGCAGAAACGGCAGCCCGTGCCCGGGTTCCAGCGGCCGCGGACGTGTAAGGCGTCTCCGCCCTACGTTTTGGATCCGCTGACGCGGATGACGGTCACCGGCCTGCTCAGCCTCCCACCGAAGGAAGGCCTATCGCTGGATCACGCGATCGACGGATTTGCGGTGCAACTGCACGATCTGCACCGGGCGCGAAATGCCGTGCCCGCAGCAGCTCCCGCACCGCTCGTTACCACAGCGGAACACCACCAAACGCTCGTTGATGCCATCAAGCTGGGTGTGCAGCAAGAAATCGAGGCAGAGCGTTATCCGCTCGTAGACAGGCTCGCCGCTAACCTCAACCGCTCGCGCCAATTACTGCACAGCCGCTTTCGCGAGTCGACGGCACAATCCATCAAGTCTATATCGTGGAGCAGGTTATGCAAGAGGCGTTGCGGCTCTTGCGCGAAGCGAAGTTGCCGCCAGCCGCCGTTGCTTACCGATTGGGGTATAGCGAGCAGACTTCCTTCAACCATCAGTTCAAAAAATACTACGGTATGTCGCCTAGTGAAGCGAGGGAGGCGGCGGAGGAAGCGATACCTTATCGTAGGAAAAAGTTCACATAGTGCTTGAATATACCTATATTTGCTCTTATATCGAACTAACCAATTATTAATTATGAAGCTTGAGCAGATTAATAAAACAAAAACACCTATCGTGAAAATCGACAAAAAGCTTGATCGGTTTCAAGGCAAGGTATTATTTCCTGAAAAACTCAAACAGGCAAATGAAACCTTGGAAAGGGTGGGACTGCCCAAACCGGGAAAAGCCTAGTAGATTATCAGGCTATACTTATGTCAGCAATTTCTAAAAAGCATAAACCGAAAACTAAACAAAATAAAGCCAGACCAAGGGTCGCAGGTAAGGCCAAAGGATTGGTTGCGATGAAGTCAAATTTTGACGCCCACCTACCGGGATTCGAAGATTATACCAAATGAATCTTCTGCTGCCCAGGACGAAAAATTCCCGCCATACGACGTAAACCTGCTTTGGTAATCAATACTCCTTCACGAGGTTCGCGAACACCCTAAACCAACTGACATTCACTTTATGCCCCAGCCGTACGATGAGGAGGTTCTTTGCCGGATTCACGTAAACATACTGCCCCAGGATGCCCTGCGCGAGAAAATCGCCATCCAGCGTGGGCAGCCACCATTGGTACTGGTAGTGCTTATTGCTGCCGCCGGCGCTATCCACCCGGGTAGACTGCGCCACCCAGTCGGCCGGCACAAGCTGTTTACCCTGCCAATTGCCATTGTTGAGGTATAGCCGCCCCAGCTTGGCAAAGTCGCGCGCCCGCGCATTCAGGCAGCAAAATGTTTTTTCGATGCCGTCTTTTTGGCGGTCGACACTCCACGATGCATCGTACTCCATGCCAATTGGTTGCCAGATGTTCTCATGGAGGTATTCGGTGATGGATTTATCGCCGAGTGCATGGTCCAGCACCAGGCCCAGCACCTGGCTGTTGCCGCTGGCATACGCGAAGCGTGTACCCGGCTCGGCCTCCAGCTCCAGCTTGGCGGTATTTTTGCGCAGGCGGCGGCCGTAATAGAATGTGGCCACCTCGCCGAAGGGATTGCGGTAACTTTCGTTGAATTTAAGGCCCGAGGTCATCTGTAGCAGGTGTTCTATGGTTACCCTATCGAAGCCCTTTTTAGCCATTTCGGGCACATACCTACTCACCGGATCGTGCACCGAGCCGATCAGCCCGTCATCAATGGCACAGCCGATAAGCATGGAAAGCACCGATTTGGACATGGAAAACGACGGCACGATGGAAGCGTCGTTGTAGTTGTCGAAATACCGCTCGTAGAGGATGCTGTCGTTGCGGATAATGAGGAAAGCGACAGACTCCGTTTGCTGGAGGAAATCATCGAAGGCTACCTCGTCGTCGCGATAGGTGATGGTCTCTGGCTCTATTTCCTGCTCCGGTTTATAAAACACGAACGGATCGGCGGAGGCTGGTAGTTCCCGTGCGGGAAAAATTTTGTGATCGTTGATATCTGCAAAGTTGAACCATACAAAGCGGCCAAATTTACAGCCGGAGAGTGAAGCGGTGGCTACCACCGCCAACGTAATTAGAAGGTTACGGGTTTTCATTTGAAATAATTAGTTCGTTTTCATCGCGATGAAGTAAGCGTACCCCCTTTTCGAGCAGCAATACATACATACCTCAAGCGCATTACTTTAGGAATTCAATGACGGTTTCGCTGCTAATATAAAGCATTTTTCCATTCGATGTAGCGGGGTTTACAAAATAGCAATGTTGGAATTTACAAACTAGCAAACCGATCGGCCGTGGGTGGGCTACTTTTGCTTTTATGGACAAAGCAAAAGATATCACCACCATCAAGTCAAAAGACATCGCGGCCAAAGCAGAGGCAATCCAGCTTATTCCGGCCACCACGCCAGCCATGCTGGCGCATTTCCGGCAGTACCTCCAACTGAACCATGCCAGCACGGAGTTTCTGATCGGCGCCGGGTTCACCGTCCTTGGCCCCGGGCTTACCGCGGAATCCGACGCTGACTCGTTCATCATCCGGCTTTCCAACCCCATCCACACCAATGGACACGTAGCGTACCTCACACTGGCCAATGGCACCGTCGAATGGCGGTACGCGCGCTCAACGGTACGCTATGTGCGCTGCCCTGTCGTACGCGATCCAGTGCTGATGCAATGGCTGGACGGCCTATTCGCCGCCTTTTACCTCGAAGCGGAACTGCCCGGCTCGTTGGATGGTGCGCTTGAAATGCTTGGCCCTTGGGACCGCGTGCGTTGGGTGCAGACCAACCTGTTTGAGGGCGGCCGCCCTGAGGAAACACTTTCTGAGGAAATCGACCTGTGGGTGTATGACCTCAACTGGACCGGACGGTTGGAGGCTCTCCTCCACTGGATCTCACAAGCGCTGCATAAAGACGAAATGCATTTCCGCTACGCCGTTTGTTGCGAAGGCGGCGAAGGCACCGCGTTCTACCTGCTCCGCTACCGCGAACGAGAGACAAAGGCTTTTCCGGCACCGGAAAAATAGCTGCACGGGGATCGTTTCGGTTAGCCACATCGGCGGCTTTTCACCTTTCCTTAGCGTTATGAAAGCAACACATTACATCCTCATCATTACCGCTCTGCTCACCATGCTTTTCTTTTATACCGGCATCGAAAAAGTTTGGTACCATACGGTATTCCGTATCCAGCTATACAAGCAACCGCTCCCCGGCTGGGCAAAGGCGGTATTGGAGTGGGGGCTGCCTATCGGCGAACTGGCCGTAACCGGACTATTGGTTTATCCGCGAACAAGACGCTGGGGCCTTTGGGCTTCGGTAGTGATGCTTTTGGCGTTCGCCGGCTATACCGCCTATGCGGCCTCGGAACCTGATGGAAATGTGGTGTGCGCCTGCGGCAAGCTCTTCAGCAGCCTTTCGTGGACGGCACATTTCTGGGTAAACATGGGGTTCGCGGCATTGGCAGCAGTGGGTGCGGTGCTATACCACCGAAGTATAAAAACAAAACAAAAAGAAGCCGCAGCCGATGGCTGACGGTATATAACGATATCCGTATACGGACGCTGGGTGTAGCTAACCCGGCAATCACCAAAGCGGGAAGCGATGTTCCCCGGAGCGGTTTACAACCAAAAGAGGAAAGCGATAAAACGATGCCTTCACCGGCTGCCGGAGGGCAGGAATAACAAACCGTTTGAAGGGAGCAAGCAACCCGCCAAGTGATGTTCTTTAAAACAGGAGTAAATTATGGTTAAATTAAGTAAGCAGCTACCCTTGGTAGCGTTGTTGCTGGCGTTCACAGTGTTCGTTGGCAAAGCCGCGGTGCAGGCTCTTAGTACATCAAGCACCACGATGTGGTCGTACGATCCCAGCAAGGGACCGGCAACGGAACCTGGAAGTTATGACCCGGCACCGGGTGCAACTTCGGGTGATTGTGATCGGGACGAAGAGGTTTGTCTGGTAGAAGCTCCCGAGTTGAACAACCAGCCGGATCTTGAGGCGGTTGAGGACCTCATCGAAGCCATTCAAGCTGGAGATGACCACCCCAATCTGACTTACGGGGCGTTCTCGTCAAATTAAGCAGGGGCCAGTTTTGTGAGTAACAAATGAACGGGTACAGTTAGCGCTGTACCCGTATTTCATGTTAACGTTCGTTCTGCAGAATTCCCGAATGTAAAATGACTTGAATCGGTATCAGGAAAGTATAACGCGGATCGTTTGGTTCCAGCACATAGGTCTGGCCGTCAACAACTCGAACCAACGTCTTAGCAAATCGCTCGTCTTTGTTCAACCGTCGGAGATCGCCCCATCTTATGCCTCCCCGAAACGCCAACTCTCTTTCCCGCTCTGCCAAGACCCATGCCAGCGCACGTTCATCATCCAGATCGGCGGGGATTTCGACCATTCCCGCTTCCATCCGGTTATTCAGCAATTGTTTCAGGGTTTCAACTCCTTCCTGCCAATCGCCCAAACGAATCAACGATTCAGCCTTGATCAGGTAAACCTCACCGGTTGCCAATCCTGAAAAAATTGCACCTCTCCCAAAATAGGAGCCTTTAAACAGGCATGTACCATCGTTCTGCTCTTCAAAAAAAAGCGCCTTGCGAAGATCGTTGGGGCCATACGTCGAATACAACGTTGAGTCTACACGTGCGCGAGACCGCGTGAGAATACCGGACTGACCCTGCAACGCCGCATGAAAAATGACCTCTTGGTTCAATTCTGTAAACGGCTCCCGCTGTGAGGCGTCAAGATCGTTGTAATCCATCAGGTCTGGCTGAATGGTCAGACAACGGTCTGCATAGGTTAATGCGTCGTCATACCGTTCCATAATCACGTACAAGCGCGAAAGGGCGGCGTATGCGGCAGCTTTCGATGGGCGTGTCGCGATAAACGATTTGTCCGGCAGGAACGAAACAGCTTCCAGCAGGTCTGCCTCTATTTGCCGATACGTATCGCCCACCGTGGCCCTACTTGTCGCCGCGTTGATATCCGGGGTCAATCGAAGCGGCAAACCATAGGGGCTGTCTTCGATATCCGAATCATAAGGAGGAACAAATAACTGTACCAAGTTGAGGTAGGTAAATCCACGGATAAACAGTGCACTGCCTTTCACCCGATCACGATCTCTTTCTCCCAGACCGTCCAACAACGCATCATCTATCCCCTCTAGGATAATGTTGGTGTAAAAGATTCTCTCATAGCAGACCGACCAATCCCGCGAGGCATCCGCTTGGGGGTCCCAAACGTAAGTTCCACGCCCCCATTCACTACGGCCTATCCAGTCTTCTGTTCGGAGGTAAAAGTAATCGGCAGCGTTATCCCCGCAATCGGGATAATAATCATTCATCCGGTCCTGATAATCCATCAACGCCTGGAAATCTCCCACGGTTGAAGGTATGGCGATTGAAGAACTGGGCTTTTCGGCAAGGTATTTTTCACAGGCGACCGTACAGCAGAAGATCAAACCCAGTCCCAGCATTTTCTTTAATGATATCATTGTTATTAAATTAAAAGTCCATCGATAACCCAAACGCAACACTCCGGGGCGCGGGCATTTCCAAGTAGTCCGGATCCAGCCCCGCATCATTGGCCTTCCAGATCAGGCCAAGGTTGCGCGCATAGAGCGTAGCCCTGATTTCCCTAAAAGGTCCCCACCGCAATGCATCGCCATGGAATGCATAGCTCAGGTTTACATCCTGCAGACGAATGTGGTCTCCGCGCTCGGCAGTTGCTTCGGAATCGCGGTAAAACCCGTCGCGCACGGCGCTGCCCGGTATCAGCATGGACGGTACCGTGGTATGCGCCTCGTCTCCCGGCTGTTGCCACCGTTTGTAATAATCGCCATGTACATTGATGGTGGTGCCGGAAAGGATGGGGTAATACATCACCGTGTTCTTGCGGAAAAAATAGCCGAAACGGAACGTTACGTTTGCTGAAACCGATAGGTTCTTCCATTGGAACGTATTGCGCAACGCGCCGAAAAAGGGAGGCATGGCGGTGCCATGCAGTATGACGTCGTTTTCGGTAGCGCGCTGTATCATACTGGTGTAGTCTTTGGAGACTTCCCCGTTTAAGTACCCCAAGGGGTCGCCCGTTTCGGGATCGAGGCCCGCGAACCGATAACTTAACAACGCGTAGGCAGGCCGGCCAACGAAGGGTGTAAGCGTATTTCCGCCCCGGGTTACGGCGTTGCTATAGGTTGTTGGCGTATAATAATATTCCAGCACCTTGTTGCGCGTGTGGGAAAACGATGCATCCCACAACCACCTGAGGTCGCCTTTTCCATGGCGGCCATACAACGAAATATCGAACCCGTGGTTTTGCAGTACCGCACTATTGCGCGAAAAGGAGTTAAAGCCCGATGTACGATCTGCTTCGACCAGCGCAATCAGATCTGACGCCGTTTTGATGTAATATTCCAGACTACCGCCCAGGGTACGTCCCCGGGTCGCAAAATCCAGCCCGATGTTCCAAGTAGCCACGTCTTCCCAGCGCAACTCCGGATTAGGTGGATTGCTGACAATGGCATAGGGAAATCTGCCCAACGTGGTAACACCGCGGTAGTCGATGGTGGTAACGGCAGGCCGGTCATTGTCGGTATTGCCCGCATGGCCATACGTAGTACGCAATTTGAGGTGCGGCATAGCCGGCCAATGATAAAAAGGCTCATCTGCAATATTCCATGCCAAACCGGCCGACCAGAATGGCGACCATTTGTTATTGGTAGCCACCCCGAAGAGGTTGGATGCATCCCGCCGTGCGCTTGCCGATACGGTGTACCGATCGGCCAGGGTATAGGAAGCATTGACATACAGCGAAACAAACCTGGTTACCGCCCGCTGGCTGGATACCATGTAAGGTATGCTACTTAAACTCGAATTGGTATAGCGCGGATAGCGGTTCACATAGTCCACGCCCTGGCTGATCCGCAGGTCTGCATCATACCCGTAGCGCCTATCGCTGTTTGACTCGGTTCCGGTATGCCTGATTTCGCCACCAGCAATGGCTGCCACGCGATGAATAGACCAATCCCGGTTGTAGTTGGCCTGCCCACGGATGCCATAGCCTTGCAAACGCGATCGGCTACCATCTAATATGCTGCCCAGCGGAACGGGTCTGATCACATTCTCGCCTGCCAATTGCGTAAACGTATTTACCAAATTACGCACAAAGTACGAATGTTCGTGCTGCAACTGTTGCCCGTGGGTCCATTGGTTTTCATACTGCCCGCGTACTTCCGTACTCAAATGGGAACTCCATTGATAGCGTGCAGAAAAGTTGAACAGCAGGTTCTGCAATCGTGTAGTATTGTCTGCGAGTGCGAGTTCCTCGTAGGGCCGGTACCGCCAATCGAGCAGCCTTCCCATCCCCGCAGTGTCTGCATAGCCTGCACGCCGATCTCTGGCAATCACCGCGGGCTGACCATTTTCATCTACCAACGCCGCATAGGGGTAAATACCGTTGCCCGTACCCATACTTATTGAACCGGGGTCGTTTGACTGTCGATTGCTTGCCGAATAGGCGATGCCGATATCCATCGTGAGCTTATCCAGCGGCCTCAGTGAGGTTTGGTTTCTAACGGTGGTTCGCGTATAACCATTGCCTCGCTCCGACTGAAGATTCCTGTCGAAACCCGCAGAAAATAGCGTATTCAGCCGGTTGCTCCCCCCACGCAGGGACAGCGCATATTGCTGCATGACGGCTTCACGGTAGAGATAACGGCTCATATCGTTTCGAAGGTCTACGTTTCTAAGCGCGTTAATTTTCGTTGTCGCCTCTTCCTCGGTCAGCAAGCCACGTCGCTGCGCATCCAATATATCGACTACCGGTGATACTGCAGGCCAGATATGCGTATTGGATAAGTCGGAACTATACACGCCCCGGTCGAACAGCATCTTCTCGATATCGATGTAATCGGTTGACGCAACCTGCGGTTGATAGAAAAGATCAGGCTTTTCCTGTATGGTGATATTGGAAGTAGCCGACAATTGAAACGGCTGGTCAAATCGGCCTTTTTTCGTGGTGATTACCAATACCCCATTCCCGGCACGTGCCCCCCAGATGGAAGCCGATGCCGCATCTTTGAGCAGGGTTACACTCGCTACATCGTTGGGATTGATGGCGTCCAGATCGCCCTCATAAGGAAAGTTATCGAGGATGATCAGCGGACGGCTGTCCGTAAGCCCTATTGAACTCAGCCCCCTCACCCGCAGGACGTCCGAAGGGCCGCGTTTGTCGAATAAAATGCCCGGCATGACGCCGTCCAAACGCGATAGCACATCGGTGGATACCTGCCTATTGAACAGCCTTTCGTCTACCCGTTCAAAGGAGCCGGTTGCCCGTTCGGCCGGCAAGGTTTGGTAGCCTGTTGATACCTCTACCTCTTCCAACAAAACGGTATCCCGCTGCAAACTATCCTGTTTTACCTGAGCGGTGGCAGACACACTGCCCATGTACAAGGCCAGTGCTGTCAATGCATAGCCAAACTTATTCATGGCTACCCTCCTCTCTCACGTAGCCGTGTTTTGTAAGCGTAAGGGAGAGCTGCCCGATTTCTTCCTTGCTATCGCCGTCGGTCAATAAAAACATCTCGAGCTTCCGGTCTTCTTCCACCAGATCAAAACCCTGCGCTTGCAGTACCCTTCGGACATCTGCGATGGTGCCTTTACGAGCCGAATCATCCATCCATATTTGTCCGTCGAAGCCCGTCTCGTCAAGTACAGGGGGGACAGCGATATCGTATCGTTGATTAAGAAACCAAGCCACCGACGCCATATTCAACCACTGTACCTCGTTGTTTGGCGCCGGATGGCTTTTGGCATTCCCGTTACCTTGTATGATCAGGCTAGGCATGCTTTTAGTGATTAACTGCCCCTTTACTCCGGTCAACGCATTGAGGTCTGCCAGCATTCGGGCTTTCACTGCATCTTTAGGGGCACCGATCGGATAGGTCGCCTCGTAACAATAGTTATATGCAAAAGGCTCATATTTTGGATTCCGTAAGCTGTGGTCGTCAAACCTCACGGCAGAATCGACCAGCATGATCCTTCGGTTTGCTTGGCGGGGCAGTGGGCTGCTTAATGCCACGCCAAATAGCCGGAGCAACGGCTGATTCATGTAATATTGCCATTCTGTGCCTTTTAGGGAATCGATTCTTCGCCCTGTGGGTTCTCCTGCACCGTGCATGTAGTGCGAGAACATGGTGTGATACCCGACCGGCTTCTGCCAATCGGCACCAAGTGATGCCGACCAATCCATCAGCGGCTTTACCGGCGCTGCGCGTAGGCGCGGCACACCGGCTGCATTACCCATTGTAAGGTCAGCGATCAGGTTTTCGGTTAAGTACTCGGGAGTAACAGGCCCTTTGTACGAACCGTCTTTACCTATTACCGCAAAATAAGGGATGGTTCCGTTAGGATTGGGGAAAGCTTCTTTGAGCGTTGCATCTAACAGGATGGTCTGAAAAGTACCTCGCAGTTGCCCGATACCAGCTGCTTTGGAACGCGCGAATAACGCGGCAACCGTTTCCGTTGGCTCGTAAGTAACCGGTAGCACCATAATATTTCCCGGAAACTGGTCTTGCAGGCGATGCATACGCGGCATATTCGTGATGCAGCTTTTGCACCACGTGGCCCAGAAATCGAGGATGATCACCTTACCTCGGTAATCATTGAGCGTAATGGTTTTGGTACTGTTATTTGCGGCGTTCCATAATGTAAGCGGCACGCTCCACAGTTCGTCGGGAATTGGTTCGCCCGTCGGCAATGGATTGGCTATCGCAGCTTTAAGGGGTGTTTCGGCTGTTTGCGTTTTGCCACGTGTGGCCACGCCTGCGATAATAAGGATAAAGGCAATTTTGAGTGTAAGGCTGGGTAATAACCAGCCCATGCTTTCTATATACATCATTGATTCGGGTTTTGGTGTAAGGAGCAGGTTGAAATGCCCAGCGGCACAGGCCCCGATGGCTCGGGGCGCTGTGCATGAGCGTACAAACACATGATCGTTGCTACAGCCAACAGGCTGAAATGTCGTATATAAGTGTGTTTAAGCTTATGTTTGGAAAAGGCATACCCCTCCCCTATGCGTAAAATTTGTTTCACTTCGCATTGGTTTTTAACGGTTTAAGAAATTATTCGTTTCAAAGACCGCCCCACGCTGAAGAAATTTCACGTCATTTACTTGCAGGTTTGGAAAAAAGCGTTTACTTTTAGCTGTTGCATAGTAACCGAAAGTAAACACCTTCACCAACCTGAGCTAAAAAACGGGTTTTCCATTCAGCATTGGGGTCGGTGGCAGCCGTGGGAAGTTGGGCTTTTCTATTTGCCTCGCTTTGGGGTCGGGTATTTTTTACGGTACCTCTCCCCTACGCGCTTCCGTTGACTGCGGTATTTTCGATCACCCTATTCGGGGCTACGCTTAACGTTCTTATAAAGATTTTTCAGGGATTGGGGTTGTATCCTTTTGGTAGCTCTCATAGCGACACCTTCCGCAAGCGGCTTGCGGTGTGGAGACTTGGATGGTTTGACGGATGTCGATTTCATAATTCTTTTTTTGGTTATGAAACGATGTGCCTCGCGAAGTACAGAAGATGGCCTGATTGGTTAAAAACCAGTAGGGCGAACTTTGCTGCTTTTCGGTTGAAGGAAACCGACTAAGGAACCTTTTCCCAGCTATCTACACGAGATTGCCAGTTTTACCCCCGGAAAGTCTGACGCAAAGCTCGCCCTACTGGTGTTATATCGTGTAAAGATAGTGCATCCAGTTGAAAATGGGCGAACTCGCGGTCTTCTCGTGGGTAAAAAATTAGTCGGTTTTTTCAAACGAGAGACATCGTTAGTGATGTATAATCAAATACAACACTTTGTTGTCGCTTTTAATACAATACAAACATAACAAAAATATGTTAATCTGGCAATATTGCCAGATTTTTATATGTAAAACACTGATTTTATGATAAATAAATTTTCAGAAATATACAAGAGAATTGGCTTAAATCTTAAAAGAGAACGTAAGAAAGCCCGATTGACACAAGTCCAACTTGCAGAGAAGATAACTAAAGTTGATGATGCCAAAATCAGTAATATTGAAAATGCAAAAGAGGACTTCATGTTTTCTACCTTGCTCGAAATAGCTAATGGCCTTAACATCGACGTAGAAAAGTTGACAAAGAAGGAAAGAACCGTTAGAAGAAAAGGGAAGTAGTTGCAATCCTACATTAGTAATAATGATGCGTAACATAAAATCTATAAAAGAGTGACCTTCGACACGGTGTGACGAAGTAGCAAGTCTCTCTGTACATAATACAATCGTGGAAATAAGCGAGCTAACCATACGAATAATAATTATTCTGATACCAGGAGTAATAGCAAGTTTGGTATTAAACGTTCTAAAAGTTAGACATAAAAAACAAAGCGATTATCTTTTTACCTTAATTTCGATTGTTTTCGGTCTGTCCTCTTATTTGCTACTGCAAGTGTTGTTTTTTTATTGGAATTTTCGTCAAGAATCTGATCTTTCGTTCGTCAGAAAGCTATAGATCATTAAAAACACTTGAGGACCTTGCAAATAGTACAACAACCGTAGCGTATGTTGAAATTACATTAGCATGTGTTTGCGCTTTATTCTTAGCTTATTTTGTGACGTACCTTGACAACAAAAAAATAGTTAACAGAATCGCAAGAACGCTTAACGTATCAAATAAATATGGAGATGAAAATACATACAGTTACTTTTTAAACTCTCAGGATATTGACTGGGTCTATGTCAGGGATATTGAAAAGAATTTAACCTATTTAGGTAAAGTGGAAGTTTTCTCTGAGACAGAAGAGATTAAAGAGTTAGTTCTGTCAGACGTCACTGTATATACCTATCCGGATTCAGAAGAATTGTATCGAATCGAAAAAATTTACCTATCATATCCAAGAGAAAAAGTTACAATTGAAAAGCCAAATTTTAATGATTATGCAAAAGAACAACAACCCATCAAGACCACTCAAAGAAGGAAGTCAAAAGAACAGTCAGATAAAGCCTGACACACAAAGACCGAGGTCCTCTGTTCCTCCCCCTCCCCCAGCCAAACCTAGTTCTGGCAATGGCAAAAAATAAAAAAATAAAGTTAGCAATTCGAATATTCCAATAGAAAAACTAACAACTATGGTTTGCATGTAGAAATGATAATTATGAGAAAATATATAAAAGGAATTCTACGATAAACTATTATCCAAATAAAAAGTAAATAGTTAACCAATTATGGAAAGAATCCATTGCGTAACGCCAGTAAACTAATTCGTTTAATGTTTTATCATTGCATATTAATCAAAGACGAAGAGGCCGTGCGGGTGAATTTTGACAACGTGGTGTACTACCACGCAAAAGGCGAACAAATGACGTTTACGTTTCTTGCGCCGAAATATCATAAGGAAATGCTTACCTTAAAGCACCACTGCAAGTGATAGATCGGCCGTTAGGTATTTGAGAGAAATTAAGATAGTCCGCACGAATACGGGAAACCGTAAGGAGTATCAAAACGGATTGTATTATTTTGGGCGTCAAGGAATAAGGATATATCCAAAATGCACAATGTGCGTTTTGGATTACAGGCAAACCACCTGAAAGGAAATTACAAAAATACGTAAGTTAGCATTTTAAACTAAAATAGCTTAAATACAATGATTTACTCAAATAAATGGAAATTAACCAATAGCCTTGTGTATGAAAGCTATTGCGTATAGAATTATGTGCAATTAAACCGGACCCGACTAATATGCATTTCTTTTACATAGACGAAGCAGGTTGCAATTTGAGAGACCTGACTCACCCAGAATCGCCAATATTTGTACTTGGTGGACTGGTTGTTAAGGACAAAGGATGGAATAAGACTCATACTGAATATGAAAAAATAATCTCTTCGTATTTCAAAGGAACAATTCCAGCAAATTTTGAGTTGCATTCGCATCAATTACTAAGCCCGAATGGCGAAGGTGATTTTTTAAACCATCCAAGAACCGACAGGTTAAATCTTGCACAAGCTGTTTTAAAATTAGTAGCTGATAGAGGACACCATTTTTGCTTACTCCCAGTGGAAAAGAGTGTACTTAGTGCGTTCGACACTAAAGATGTACGCAATAAAGCTCATGTCGAGCTTAAAACACCATACTTGCTGTGTTACGACAATTTGATTGACACTATCGAAGCTTTTATACGAAATGAGCGGGGACAATCGGCAAGAGGTATGGTGATAATAGATGAAAAAGACGCAATAAAAACAGAGATTGAGACTCTGACTAAATTTCGCAGATTTCACCCAACAGCAAGCAAACGAATTAAATGGATTTCTGAGTTCAGTTACCCGATTGACTCTAAGAAAAATCCTATGATTCAAATTTCAGACTTAGCATGCTTCGTAACTAAAAAATTTTATGGCATTGAGAAAGGATATCATAACACTTATCCGCCAGCGGCTAAGACTTTCTACAGAGACACATACTTATTAGTGCATGAGAGGTTGATAAAGAATGGTTTTTCAAAAGAGGAAGGTAGATATTCAGAGTACTACAATAATTTTATGGAAGCCATAATACCTAAACCGAGTTATGGCTGGAAAAGAAAAAATTACTAACGGCACATAACACGGGTTTTGCGTCAGGCGCGCTGATATGCAAACCCGGGGCTTTGTGCTTCTAATGAACTTTAGTAATAAATTGAAACTTTGTGCTCCGAAAACCGCCCGAACGGAAAGCCGCAGACCGTTGGGTGTAAGTGTAAAAAAACGGCTGTGCAACAACAAACGAACCTACAAAAACAAGAAAAAGTAAACCATTTTGACAGGTGACCAAAAACATAGGTATCTTTTTATGCACACCAATACAGTTGAATATCCAACCAACTTTATCTAAGTTTGGGCGTATTTATAAACAATACCGAAATGGCGAAGGAAAACCAAACTGAAAGCGATTTTGTCAAACAGCTCGAAGGGCTGAAATATGTATACCGGCCGGACATTATCGACCGGAAAACCCTTGAACAGAACTTCAGAGCAAAATTTGAGGCACTCAACCGGGTTCGGCTTTCGGATAATGAATTTTTACGCCTGCGGGAAACAGTCATCAATCCCGATGTATTTGCAGCGGCGAAGTTGCTCCGTGAACAGCAGCATTTCCAACGGGAAGACGGCACACCGCTTTACTACACCTTAGTAAATATTAAAGATTGGTGCAAAAACGACTACGAAGTAATTCGCCAGCTCCGCATCAACACCGAAAACAGCTTCCAACGGTATGACGTCATCCTGCTGATTAACGGCTTGCCGGTGGTGCAGATAGAACTGAAAAAAGGTGATATCTCGCACCGTAAAGCCATGCAGCAAATTGTGGATTACAAAAATGATACAGGCAATGGATACACCAACACCTTGCTGTGCTTTATGCAGCTGTTTATTGTGAGTAACGGTGGAAGAACACTCTATTTTGCCAACAATAAAAATCAGCACTTTGCCTTTAATGCAGATGAACAGTTCTTGCCGGTATATGAATTTGCGGACCGCGATAACAAGAAAATCAACCGGCTGTATGACTTCACCGAGAAGTTTCTATCAAAATGCACGCTGGGTGAATTGATCAGCAAGTACATGGTGTTGGTGGAGAGCGAACAGAAATTGCTCGTGATGCGGCCGTATCAGATCTATGCCGTAAAAGACATTGTGGATTGCATCCAGCAAAACAGAGGCAACGGATACATTTGGCATACTACGGGAAGCGGTAAAACCTTAACTTCCTTTAAAGCCTCTACCCTACTGAAAAGCAACCAAGATATCGAAAAGTGCCTGTTTGTGGTAGACCGCAAAGACCTTGACCGGCAAACCCGTGAAGAATTCAATAAGTTTCAGGAAGGTAGCGTAGAAGAAAACACCAATACGGAAACGTTGGTGAGGCGCTTGCTATCTACCGACTACGCCGACAAGGTGATTGTGACCACCATCCAAAAATTGGGGCTGGCGCTGGACGGGACAAATAAAAGGAATTATAAAGAACGGTTGGAACCTTTGCGCGATAAACGGATGGTGTTCATCTTTGACGAATGCCACCGCTCGCAGTTTGGCGAAAACCATAAGGCCATCAAGGAATTTTTCCCGAATGCCCAACTATTTGGTTTTACGGGCACGCCCATTTTTGACGAGAATGCCACCTACAAGATTCGAGAGGATGAATACGGAACGTATAAAACCACCGAAAGTATTTTCGAAAAGCCGCTGCATACGTACACCATTACCCATGCGATAGACGACAAGAATGTTCTCAAATTCCATATCGACTACTTTAAGGGAAAGGGCACACAAAATGCAAAGCCTGGCGAGCCCATTGCCCGGCAGGCGGTAGTGGAAGCGATATTGGAGAAGCATGATGCGGCAACCAATTCAAGACGGTTTAATGCGCTACTGGCAACGGCTTCCATCAACAACGCCATTGAATATTATCAACTGTTTAAGGAGATACAACAGCAAAAAGCCAAAGAAAATCCAGACTATGTACCGTTGAATATAGCTTGCGTGTTTTCACCACCGGCCCAGTTAATTGCCAAGGAGGGCGACCAACATAGCCAAAAAAATGCGGCAGACATCAAACAACTGCAAGAGGATTTAGCCCAGGAAAAGGAAGATAACCAACAGCAGCCAGATGAGAAGAAAGCGGCTCTCCAAGCCATTATCGCTGACTATAACGCGCAATATGGCACGAACCATACCGTCAACGAGTTTGACCTGTATTACCAGGATGTGCAACGGCGGATAAAACTCCAGCAGTATCCCAACAAGGACTATCCGCATAAAAACAAAATTGACATCACCATCGTGGTGGATATGTTGCTTACGGGCTTTGACTCGAAATACCTGAATACGCTGTATGTAGATAAAAACCTGAAATACCACGGATTGATACAAGCGTTTTCGCGGACGAACCGGGTGCTGAACGATACTAAGCCTTACGGCAACATTTTGGATTTCCGCTCGCAACAGGAGGCCGTAAACCAAGCGATCACCCTCTTCTCTGGCGAAGCGGGCGGACGCGGCAAGGAAATCTGGCTGGTTGACCCAGCCCCTGTGATGATTGACAAATACAAGGAAGCCGTAGAAAAGCTGGGGATATTCATGGAGGAACAGAACCTGCTCCGCGAACCGGAAGAGGTGTATGGTTTGCGAGGAGACGCGGCGCGCATCGCTTTTGTGAAAAACTTTAAGGAAGTGCAACGGATCAAGACCCAGTTGGACCAATACACCGACTTAGACGATGAACAAAAGGCAGCCATCGAAGCGATTCTGCCCACCGTAAAGTTGCAGGAGTTCCGCAGCTCATACATAGAAACGGCAAAGCAATTGCGGGAAATACAGCAAAAAGAGGGTGAGGATGCGCCGCCGGAAATCCAGCAGCTGGATTTTGAATTTGTGCTGTTTGCTTCGGCGGTGATCGACTACGATTACATTATGAACCTCATTGCAGATAGCACGCAACGAAAACCTACGAAGCAAAAAATGTCCAAACCGCAGGTGATCAGCTTGCTGAACGCTAATGCCAACCTGATGGAGGAGCAGGAAGACCTAACGGAATTTATCAACGGATTGGATTGGAGCAAAGGGTATGGTGCCGAGGAATTGAAAAACCTTTTCGATACCTTTAAGGACGACAAGTACAATAAGGAATTGGCAGACATCGCCCACAAGCACGGCTTGCAAACGGCTGCCTTGAAAACCTTTGTGGAAGGGATAACGAGCCGGATGATTTTTGATGGCGAAAAACTGACGGATCTGTTGGCGCCGCTGGAATTGAGTTGGAAAGAACGCCGGATAAAAGAACTGGCATTGATGGAAGACTTGGTGCCGCAATTGAAAAAACTGGCACAGGGACGTGAGATATCAGGATTAGCAGCTTATGAATGAGATCGAAAGACATACCCCTGAATTATATAACGATGTTTGCCAACTAATAGACGATACCCGAAGTCGTCTGGCAACTACTGTGAATGCCGAAACGTGCCTGCTGCATTGGAATGTTGGCAAGCGCATCAAAGAGGACGTGCTGTATAATAAGCGGGCGGAGTATGGTAAGGAAATCGTGAAGAATCTTGCGGACAGACTTACCCAACGCTATGGCAAAGGATGGAGTGACCGCAAGCTTTTACATTGTATACGCGCTGCGTATACTTTTACCGAAGATGAAATTGTATACGCGCTGCGTATACAATTGTCATGGACGCATCTACGTTCTTTAATGTTCATCGACGATGGGTTGAAACGTACGTTTTATATGGAGATGGCGCGCCTTGAACACTGGGATACGCGAACGTTGGACGAAAAAATTGACAGCATGCTCTACGAACGGACGGCGCTGAGCCGCAAGCCCGAAGAGCTTATCAAGCAAGAACTAGCAGAAATTCAGGAAACCAACTCCCTCACACCTGATGTTGTGTTCCGGAGTAGTTATTTTTTAGATACGCTGGGACTTGCCGATACGTATTCCGAAAAAGACTTGGAAGATGCCATCTTGGTAAATCTCCAATCATTCATAAAAGAAATGGGAAGCGATTTTGCTTTCCTGGATCGGCAAAAACGCATTACCGTTGATGCGGTGGATTATCGGATTGACTTGTTGTTTTTCCACCGTGGATTAAAACGCCTGGTGGCGATTGACCTGAAGCTTGGCAAATTCAAACCGGAGTACGAGGGGCAGATGCTGCTGTACCTGCGTTACCTCAATAAAAACGAACGCAAAGAAGGCGAAGAAAGCCCAGTCGGACTTATCCTGTGCAGTGAGGGAAACACGGAGCACATTGAATACCTGATGCTGGAAGATGGAAACATTAATGTGGCGCAATACTACACGCAGCTACCCGACAAGAAAATATTGAGCGAGAAACTACACAAAGCGATAGCTATTGCCAGGGAGAATCAAACGAAATGAACAAGCCAAAAAATATTCCGGAGTTGCGTTTCCCCCAGTTTGTGAATGATGGGGAGTGGGAGGAGGAGACCGTTGGACAGATATATGATTTTAAGGGTACTAACTCCCTATCAAGAGAGAATCTGAACTATGAGATCGGTAAAGTGAAAAATATTCACTACGGAGATATCCATACTAAGTTTAATACACTGTTCGACGTCGAAAAAGAGAATGTACCCTACATAAACGGAGACATACCTCTTGATAAAATTAAAAAAGAGAATTACTGCATCGAAGGAGATATTATCCTTGCGGATGCTTCAGAGGATCTGAATGATGTTGGCAAAAGTATTGAAATCGTCAGTCTGAACAATGAAAAATTGGTTTCGGGCCTGCATACTTTATTAGTAAGACAGCGCGAAAGTAAATTAGTTATTGGTTTTGGTGGTTATTTATTTAAATCTGATTATGTCAGAAAACAAATTAAGCGAGAAGCCCAAGGCGCAAAAGTATTAGGGGTATCGGCAACTCGAATTTCAAGTGTGAAAATACCGTATCCAAAAAAACCCCAAGAACAACAAAAAATCGCTTCCTGCCTTTCGTCGTTAGACGAATTGATTGCTGCTCACAGTCAAAAGTTAGACATCTTAAAAGACCATAAAAAAGGTTTGATGCAAAATCTTTTCCCGCAAGAGGGCGAGAAAGTACCAACGTATCGTTTTCCGGAGTTTGAGAAGGATGGGGAGTGGGAGGAGAAAAGTTTTGAAAAATTGTTTGAAATTGGAAACGGCAGAGATTACAAGCATTTGCATGAAGGTGAAGTACCAGTTTATGGATCTGGCGGATACATGCTTTCAGTGAGTGATTATCTATATGATGGTGAAAGTGTTTGTATTGGAAGAAAGGGAACAATAGACAAACCTATGTTTCTTATCGGAAAGTTTTGGACCGTCGATACTCTATTTTATACCCATTCATTTAAAGACTGTCTACCAAAATATATTTACTATGTCTTTCAAAATACTGACTGGTTAAAGCACAATGAAGCAGGTGGTGTTCCCAGCTTATCAAAAACTAATATTTACAATATTAAAACTTTAATTCCCAAACCCCGAGAACAACAAAAAATAGCCTCCTGCCTTTCATCTTTAGATGCGGTAATCACGGCGCAAACAGAAAAAATTGAACAACTAAAGATGCATAAAAAGGGATTGATGCAAGGTTTGTTTCCGAAAACGATTAATTAGAAGATGAGCACAATAACCAATTTCGCGAACCTAGCAGAGGTAGCCGTGCATTTCCGAAAGGATTTGACGGGAGACCATCGTCCAATGAAAGATTTGGTGCTATTCTTTGCTCATAATAGAACGGGGAAAACCAGACTTTCTATGGAGTTTAAACAAGCAGGAAAAGAGTTTGATGACGACGGAAATGTAACCAATCGTGATACTTTATATTTTAATGCATTCACAGAAGATTTATTTTCCTGGAATAATGACTTGGAAAATGACACCAACAGAACACTTAAACTGAATTCGGATTCTGTATTTTTTAACGGGTTACACGAGTTAGATTTAGATGTCAAAATTGAATCATTCTTTAATAACTATGTCGATTTAAAATTTGATATTAACTATGAAGCGTCAACAGTAGCGTTTGCAAGGAGCATAACTATTGACGGCAATGAGGAAACAGTAGAAAACATTAAAATTTCGAGAGGTGAAGAAACTTTATTTATCTGGTGTTTTTTTCTTGCCATTTGTCAATTAGCTATCGACAAAGACCCGGCATACAGTTGGGTGAAGTACGTTTATATAGACGACCCAATATCGTCTCTTGATGAAAATAATGCCATTGCCGTGGCCTGTGACTTATGCAACTTACTAACAACAGAAGGAAACCAAATCAAAACGGTAATTTCAACCCATCATAGTCTATTTTTTAACGTGCTTTACAATGAGTTTGGCAGAAAAGTAAAGAATAAACGTTACTTTCTACATAATAAGGGAGTTGATGGTTATGCTTTACAAGATACTAGTGACACACCTTTCTTTCATCATATCGCAACACTAAGCGAACTGAAGAAGGTCGTCGAATCAAATAAAATTTATACCTATCATTTTAATGCCTTGAGAAGCATTTTAGAAAAAACTGCCACTTTCTTCGGATATGATAAAATTGATAAATGTATTGGTAGTTTGAGAGAAGAAGATGAAGTGCTTTTTGAACGAGCATTACAGCTATTCAGTCATGGGAAATATTCGGTATTTGACCCAGTAGAAATGGGAAATGACAACAAAGAACTGTTTAAACGAATTTTGGAAAGTTTCTTAAATAAATATGAATTTTACCTTCCACAAATATTCAACGAGGAAATTCAAGCAGCAGCAGAATGACACAAAAAGAACAAGATAAATTAGGTAAAACCCTGTGGAATATCGCGGATCAGCTGCGTGGGGCCATGAATGCGGATGATTTTCGCGATTACATGCTTTCGTTTCTTTTCCTTCGGTACTTGTCACACAACTACGAAGAATCGGCCAAGAAAGAATTGGGATCAGACTACCCTGACGTGCCCGAACAAGACACGCGCACGCCGCTATCTGCTTGGTATGCGGCGAACGAAGAAGACGTACCCGAGTTTGAAAAACAGATGCGTAGAAAGGTGCACTATGTGATAAAACCACAACACCTCTGGAGCAGCATCAGCGAAATGGCACGCACCCAAAACGGCGAATTGTTGGTCACGCTTGAAGCTGGTTTTCGCTACATCGAGAACGAATCTTTTGACAATTCTTTTCAAGGCCTGTTCTCCGAAATCAACTTGAATTCTGAAAAGCTTGGCAAGACCAATACCGATAGAAATAAAAAACTCTGCACCATCATTCAAAAAATTGCGGAAGGTATTGCGGATTTTTCTACTGACTCAGATGCGCTGGGCGATGCATACGAGTATTTGATTGGTCAGTTTGCCGCCGGCTCGGGTAAAAAAGCGGGTGAATTTTATACCCCGCAGCAAATCTCCACCATCCTTTCCGAAATCGTTACATTAGACAGCCAAGACCCCACAACAGGTAAAAAAGATAAACTGGAGAACGTGCTGGATTTTGCTTGCGGATCCGGCTCCCTGTTATTGAACGTGAGGAAACGCATCAAAGACAACAGTGGGAGTGTCGGGAAGATTTACGGTCAGGAAAAGAACATCACCACGTACAACCTAGCCCGGATGAATATGTTGTTGCACGGTATGAAAGATACCGAGTTTGATATCTTTCACGGTGATACCTTAGACAATGAATGGCCACTACTCAATGAAATGAACCCAGCCAAAAAAATGGAGTTCGATGCCATTGTTGCCAATCCGCCCTTTAGCCTGCGTTGGGATCCGACTGAAACCATGGCCGACGATTTTCGTTTTAAGAGCTACGGTTTGGCTCCTAAGTCGGCAGCCGACTTTGCCTTTTTGCTGCATGGGTTTCATTTCCTGAGCAACGACGGAACGATGGCCATCATCTTGCCGCACGGTGTTTTATTCCGAGGCGGCGCCGAAGAACGTATACGCACGAAGCTTTTGAAAGATAACCATATCGATACCGTTATCGGGCTACCGGCAAATCTGTTTTACTCTACAGGCATACCAGTGTGCATCTTGGTGTTGAAAAAGTGTAAAAAAGAAGAGGATGTATTATTCATTAATGCAAGTGAGCATTATAAGAAAGGGAAACGCCAGAATACATTGAGAGATGGAAAAGACGGAGAGCCTGAAAACGACATTCAACAGATTGTCGAAACGTACCAATTCCGGCAGGAGCGAGAACGCTATTCCCGTAAGGTTTCATTGGAAGAAATCGAAAGGAATGGCTACAACTTGAATATTTCGAGGTATGTGAACCCAGCTGCTGAAGAAGTAAAGATTGACCTGAAAGCGGTAAATGCTCAATTGGAATCAATTAATGAGCGTATTCAAGCCAAAACAGAAGAACATAATAAGTTTCTGAAAGAGTTGGGGCTACCTACGATTTAATGGCACCCATATGTCGGTTCTAATAGGGCGTTTTTCTCGGAGGTGAATTGATGATTAATATAACTGGTTATGGTAGATTTTTTTCATAAACCTGAATATACCTGGGAGGATATTCTTTATCTTATAAATGATGGTGTTGAAGAATCAATTAAGCTGGATTTCAAATCGGCCGGGAGTCTTGAAAAAGAAGAACGCAAAAAAAGGGAAATTGGAAAGGATGTATCGGCGTTTGCCAACTCTGCTGGAGGATTGATTATTTATGGATTAACGGAAAAAGATCATAAAGCTGCCAGTGAAAGCTTTATCGACGGCACCATTTATACAAAAGAATGGCTAGAGCATGTGATCTCGGAAAAAGTTTCTCCTAAAATCGATGATCTAAAAATCTTCCCCTTACGGAAGGACGGTGACGTCCAAAGGTCGGTATATATCGTGCAAATCCCCCAAAGCAAACGGGTGCATATGAACGCTGACAAAAAATATTACCGAAGATATAATTTTGAAAGCGTCGCAATGGAAGAATATGAAGTCCGAAACCTTTATTTACGCGCATCAATTGTAGAATTGGATATTGCTGAAATCGATATTCGAACGCGGGAAAGAGTAAGACAGGGCGGAAAATTGCAGAAATGTGAAATAACATTACGATTTGCTGTTTTGAATAACAGTGACGGCGTATCACATCACTACAAAATGGAAATTTCATTACCTAAAAACTATTTAAATAACTTGGACGATACTCATTTGATGGTCCTAAATAAGAATTACCTAAATGAAGAAAATGGTTACGTTAAATATAGCGTATCGAATCGCTCGCCTATTTTTCAAGGAGAAAAAGACTATATGTTTAGCCTGGTTATCCCAATTAATCGGAGCGACCAAAGTCTACTAGATGAGCCGATTTTCGTTCGACTATATTATACTTCCGGTAAAAAGGAAAAAGAATTTCTTCTTAAAGATTTCTATGAAAAATTTGCATGGTAATCTTATAAACTAAAAAAGTCCAAGGCGTAAGCAGCAACTTTTGACGGCTCCAATACAATATAAACTACAAGAATGTGACAGGACTTCAGGATATGATTTTTATAGGCGAAATTGTGCTACAAATAAAAATTGCAAGAAGAGCTGCTGAACGCTTACAGGCCACTCATAGCAATTTCGATAGGGTCGAGGTGTGGTGCTCCATTCAATCTATTCTTGTCGCTGCTGCAAATGTTTCCAAGATCCTTTGGCCTAACAATAAGTATAAATTACGAGGAGAGAGATTGCGTCAATTGCTCAAAGTAAAAAAGGACAACCTACTCGTTGATCGAAAATTCCGTAATAATTTCGAACACTATGATGAGCGAATTGAAGAATGGTTTAAAAAACATTCGGGTGGGGTGTATATTGACTTGTCAATGAATCCGTCATTACGTGGAGGAAGTTTGACCTACCATCACCGGGGATATAATTCATTCAACAACACGGTGATATTTCGTGGTGAATTGCTGGATTTGAGTGAAATATTGAATACTCTCGAAGAGATCTTTGAGAATTGTAAGCCTTATGCGCTGACTTAGGAGTTCACGTCATCGGTATTCATCGAAGCGCTCAAAGGACACGAGGTAAAAATATCCATGGACGGCAAGGGCAGGGTTTTGGACATTATCTATATCGAACGGCTCTGGCCGAATTCTCTACTTTAGCATGACTCGGAATTTGGGAGGAGGTCAATAAGGCCGAATTCTCTACTTTAGCATGACTCGGAATTTGGGAGGAGGTCATTACCAGATTTGAAAAAAATTTTATGCCGACAAGTCAGTGGGTTATTCTTTAGAAATTCAAAGCGTAACGAATTTACCGCTACAGTAGCAATTACGTAATCATTCGTTTCACTTTGCGCTATTACTTTATATGTTGGTCTGTAATGCTCCCTCAGCTAGCTACATCCAAAACTAAAAAATTCCAATCAGATTTGTTGTTGTTGTCCTGTTGTAATGTGGGAAACTGGCGTCGGCCATTGAGTGTTGGGAGTTTTCCATATTTCAACAGGAATTCTATCGGCGTCAGGTTTCCTAATGCCGAATGCGGTCTTTCGTTGTTGTACATCCAGGCCCAGGCATTCGCATATTTCCGGATCGCCGACAAGTTATCGAACATATAACTATCCAGCACATCTTGCCGGAAAGTCCTATTGAAACGTTCGATCAGACTGTTCTGCGTGGGTTTCCCGGGCTGAATAAACTCCCATTCTATGCTGTGTTCGCAACACCAGTCCATCATCGCTGCAGACATGAATTCCGGACCATTATCCGATCGGATCTTTTCGGGCTTGCCCCGCCACTGGACCAGCTTCTCCAATTCCCGGATCACTCTGTGCGACGGAAGGCTAATATCCACCGTAATGGAAAGTGCTTCACGATTGAAATCATCAATCACATTCAATGTCCGGATCGTCTTGCCACCCGATAGCGTATCGTGCATAAAATCCAGGCTCCAGGTGATGTTCGGTCCGATTGGACATAGCAAAGGAGCCTTCACGCGCGCCGGCAAACGCTTTTTCCGTTTATTCCGCAAGTTCAGTCTCATAGCAGTGTAAATACGGTAAACCCGCTTATGATTCCACATATAATTCAACTTTCGCAACCGGTGGTACATCATTCTGAAACCCCATGTGCGGTGAAGATCGGCTAAGACCGACAATTGTTCAATCACCTCGCTGTCATCACTGCGCTTGGCACGGTAATAATAAACTGAGGTGCTGATACAAAACAACATACAGGCCTGACGAAGGCTTAACTTAAACTCCTCACGGG
>NZ_JBHTDN010000019.1:0-3522 GCF_042666505.1 Parapedobacter sp. GCM10030251
CGGCACCCAGCCCGAAGCTCAGCCGCTGCGTGTCCTCGTCATCCAGCCGCAGCCGGAACGCGTAGTTCACATACGCCGAACTGGCCGACTGCGGGCCCAGACGGTCCGTGGTCAGCTGCACCCCCAGGCCGTGCCGCTTATAGGTGCTTCCGTCCAGCAGCCCGTCAACCGACAGCAGACCCGTCTGCGGGGCACCGTCAAGCCCGACCCACTGGCTGCGCAGCCCCAGCTGCCCGAACCACTCCTCCTTGTAGCCCGCATACGCCGGGTTGATGCTCATCGAATTGAAAATATATTGCGTGAACTGGATGTTCTGCTGCGAACGGGCGGCCACCGGAATGCCCAGCATCGCGGCCAGCAGGTAAATATATGCGTTGCGTCTCATCTTATGTTTTTCTGTTCGATTATCAAACCCCCTCACTATTTCCGCTTCAGTACCACCCAGCCCTTCTCCTCCTGTTGGGTGCCGCCCTTGTGCAGCGTCAGCACATAATAGTACGTACCCTCGTAGATATCCCCGCCGCCCCACGAATTGTCGTAGTCGTTGTGCCGGTACACCTCATTGCCCCAGCGGTTGAACACCACCAGCTCCGCCCGGTCGAATGCTTCCAGCCCGATGATCTCGAACCGGTCATTCTGGCCGTCCCCGTTCGGTGTGAAGATGTTGGTTATTCTCAACGGATTGGCCGCTACCGTCACGGCTACCTCGGCAACATTGCTCCAGTGGCCCTCGCTGTCTTTCACCCGGTAAGAGAACCGGTCCTCGCCCACATATCCCGTTGCAGGGACATAGGTGATCGTACCGTCCGTGCCGATGCTTGCCGTGCCGTGCTGCGGCGCGCTGACGATCTCAATCGAGGAAGCATCCACAGGATAGGTATGCTCTTCATCGTTGCCCAGCACCGAAATGGTTAAAGACCTGTTCGAGGTCCCGCCGACAGCGTCATCCACCGCCTGAGGGGGGCGCACCGGAATGACCGTTATCTCCGCCGTATTGTTCCCGCTATCCGGGTCGTCCTCATTGCCGCGCACTTCCGCACGGTTCAGGTAGTCGCCCTCACCATTCACCAGGGCCGTGATCCGCAGTGTCCGGCTTCCGCCGCTCGCCAGGCCGCCAACCGTCCAGACACCGGATGCCGCATCATAGCTGCCCCCAGATGCTTCCGCAGATACGAACGTATAGCCCGATGGCAGCCCGCCCAGCACCGCTACCCCGGTGGCACCTTCAGGGCCCGCGTTGGTCACCCCGATGGTAAAGACCACTGTGCCTCCAACCATCGGTGAGGCATTATCCACTGCCATGGTCACCGATAAGTCTGAATTGTCGTCATCATCCGCAATTACCACTGTTGCCGTATTTGCGGTGCCTATGGATACGGTGATGCCGGGAGAAGATGCCCCCGTAAGGGTCATAACAACGGTTTCAGCAGACTCCCTTAAATGATCGTCCAATACGCTTACGGGTACCATAACACTGTTCTGACCTGCGGGGATCACCGCCGTGCCGGCCGGCGCGGTGTAATCAAGGCCCGCTGTGGCGGTGCCCCCTACCGTATAGGTTACCGTGATGTCTTCAGCCGCTGTAATGCCTGCAGGCAGGCTGATGGTAAAGTTGCCGTCTGTACGGGGTTCTGACGCATTACCGTTATTGATGATGCTCAGTGCGTGGTTCGCCGGCACGGTGCTTTCATCGTCTGCTATCTCCACTGTCGCACTTCCTGTACCCGTGAAGGTAAAGCTTGCCGAAGTGCCGCCAGTCAGCGTCAGGATCACCGTTTCCGAACCTTCAATGATCCGGTCATCGCTCACTGCTACGGGTACAGTAATACTGTTTTCTCCAGCAGGGATGACTATCGTTCCGGTAAGGGCAGTAAAGTCTGTTCCTGCTTCAGCAGTCCCCGTCGCGGTGTAGCTCACGGTAATGTCTTCTGACACCGTTATTCCCGATGGCAGGCTGATCATGAAGCTGCCGTCTGTGCCCGGTTCCGAACCGTCGGCGCCTTTGCTGACGGCAAGCTCCAGGTTCGCCGGCACGGTGCTTTCATCGTCTGCGATGTTTACCGTTGCTTCGCCATCGGTACTGCTTGCGGTAAAGGCCAAGCTTGTTGAGCTGCCTCCAGTTAAGGTCAGCACTACCGTTTCAGCACCTTCAATGATCCGGTCATCGCTCACCGTTACCGGTACAGCAATACCGTTTTCTTCCGCAGGGATGGTTACCGTGCCGGTAAGGGCCGTGTAATCCGTGCCGCCGGTGGCCGTCCCTGTTACCGTGTAGTTCACCGTGATATCCGCTGTTGCCGTTATCCCCGAAGGCAGGCTGATGGTAAATGCACCATCAGTGCCCGGCTCTGCACCGTCCGTTGTACCGGCAATGCTTAGTATCCGGTTTGCATCTGTATTTTCATCGTCGGCAATATGTACCGCCGCTTCGCCATCAGTACCGCTTGCCGTAAAGGCAAAGCTGCTTGATGTGCCTCCGGTTAAGGTCAGCACCACCGTTTCGGTACCTTCAATGATCCGGTCATCGATCACCACTACCGGTACAGCAATACCGTTTTCTCCACCGGGGATGATTACCGAACTGGTAAGTGCCGTATAATCCGTGCCGCTCGTGGCCGTACCTGTCACAGCATAATTTACCATGATGTCTTCCGCTGCCGTTATGCCTAAAGGCAGGCTGATCATCAATGCGCCATTGATGCCCGGCTCGGCACCGTCTCTGGTATTAACGACACTTAAGGTTTGATTCAGCGCCGTATTGTCATCATCGGCAATATTCACCGTTGCACTGCCGTTGGTATCGCTTGCCGTAAGGGTGAAGCTGGTTGAGCTGCCGCCCGCAAGGGTCATCACCACCGTTTCAGCACCTTCAATGATCTGGTCATTCTGTACCGATACTGGCACCGAAACACCGTTCGCGCCGGCAGGGATCACCAGCACGCCCGTGATCGCTGTGTAGTCACCGTCTGCAGTAGCCGTGCCGTTCATTGTATAGTTTACCGTAATTTGTTCTTCCGAAGTGATGCCCGCAGGAAGACTTATGGTGAACTCGCCGTTTGTAGCCGGCTCTGCGGCATACGGCTGGCTAGCCGTTACCGCTAGCATCAGGCTAGCTGGATCGCTGCTTTCATTGTCGGCGATGGTCACCGTGGCTGAGTTGGCTGCCCCCGCTGTGAAGCTGAAGCTCGCCGAGCTGCCGCCAGTGATCTCCAGCACTACCGTCTCGTCGCCTTCGATGATCCGGTCGTCCAGCACATCGACCGGTATTACGATACGGTTCTCACCGGCCGGAATGATCAGCGTGCTGGTGATGGACGCATAGTCTTCGCCAGCAACAGCAGTGCTGCTGCCGATCGTGTAGTTTACGGTGATCGCTTCCGAAGAGGTGGCTCCTGCAGGCAGGCTGACCGTGAACTCCCCGTCCGTGCCCGGCTCTGCCGCATCCGGCGCACTGGCCGTTACCGTCAGCACCTGGCTGGCCGGATCGCTGCGCTCGTCGTCCGCAATGGCCACCGTGGCTTC
>NZ_JBHTDN010000019.1:3621-42670 GCF_042666505.1 Parapedobacter sp. GCM10030251
CGAGGTCGCTCCAGCAGGCAGGCTAACCGTGAACTCCCCGTCCGTGCCCGGCTCCGCACCGGCAGCCGAAGCGGCGATGTTCAGTTCCAGCGCAACCGGATCGTCGGCAATCGTTACCGTAGCCGCACCGCTCGCCCCGGCCGTGAAGCTGAAGCTGGCTGAACTGCCGCCCGTAATGGTCATCACCACCGTTTCGGGGCCTTCGATCGTCATATCCGCAAGTACGTCCACCGGAACCGCAATGCTGTTCTGGCCCGCGGGGATCACCAGCACGCCCGTGATCGCCGTGTAGTCGTCACCTGCCGCGGCCGTACCGCTCATCGTATAGTTTACGGTGATCTCCTCTTTCGAGGTGATCCCCGAAGGCAGGCTGACCCTGAACTCCCCGTCCACATCAGGCTCGGCCGCATCCGGCATGCTGGCCGTAACCGAAAGCATCTGGTTGGCCGCCGTGGCGTCATCGTCGCCGATGGCCAGGGCTACGGCGCCCCCGCCGGAGGTATAATCGTCCCCGGAAGCTGAGCTGCCCGAGGCAACCGTCAGCTGCACCTGCTCCTCCCCTTCGATGATCTTATCGTCCCGCACTGTTACCGGCAGCAGCACGCTGTTCCGATAGGCCGGCAGCATGATGCTTGTGGCCGAGGCCACCGTGTAATCCTCACTGATCATAGCCGTACCGTCGAGCGTATAGCTGACCGTGATGTCACTGCTGGCGGTATAACCCGCCGGCAGGCTGATCCGGTAGCTGCCGCTGGTCGATGGCTCGGATGCGTCCGCTTCGGTGCTCGCACTCAGCACCCGGTTGGCTGCCGTATTGTCGTCGTCGCTGATATTGACCGTGACCGTATACGCAGCAGGGTCGGCCGGGAAGACATAGGAAGCCCCCCCGCCATCCGTCGCGCTTCCCGACAGCAGTTCAATTACGCTCGTTTCCGCCAGTTCAATGAGCTGGTCGTCCAGCACATTAACCGGTACGTCCACACTCCCGGTATTGGCGGGGATCGTCACCGCAGGCAGGGACTGGTAATCCGAGCCCTGCAGCGCCGTCCCGCCGATGTTCAGCGCCACGCTGATGGGATAGGCCGAGGTAATGCCCGGAGGCAGGCTCACCCGGAACAAACCGTCCGTGCCAGGCTCTGCCCCATCCGATACATGGACGATGCTCAACGGGCTTTCTTCGCTGCCGTTGATATCCACTACGTCCACCTGCGCCGACCCGTTGTCGGGGTCGATGGTAAAGCCCAGGCTCGATGAAGAGGCCCCCGTAAGGGTCATCACCACCGTCTCGGGCCCTTCGATGATCCCGTCGTTATAGGCCTCGACATCTATCAGGATCGCGTTATCGCCCGCCGGAAGCACCGCCGTGATCACCGCCCCCAGGCCGAGTTCGTAATCGTTGCCCGTACCGCGCGTGGCCGTGCCGCTCATCGTGAAGTTCACCGTGATGTCTTCCGAAGCTACGAAACCTTCCGGTAGTGAGATCCGGTACTGGCCCATAGCGCCGCCTTCTATCGCATCCGACACGCGCGTTACCAGAATGACGCTCGAATTGCCGTTATAATCATCATCGGCAATGTTCACCGTCGCCGAAGAGGCGCCTGCAGCAACCGTGTAGGCATACTGCCCGTCGTTTCCTCCGCTGATCTCCAGCACTACCGTCTCAGAAGGCTCGATGATCGCATCGTCCAGCACATCCACCGGAACCATAGTGCTGTTCTGACCCGCAGGGATGACCAGCGTGCCGGTGATCGCCGCGTAATCCGTGCCACCGGCCGCCGTACCGCTTATGGTGTAGCTCACCCCGATATCCGCCGCGGAAGTAATACCCGCAGGCAGGCTGATCTGGAATTCGCCGTTGGTCGATGGCTCAGCCGCATTTTGTATAGCGGAAAGGCTCAGCTGGAGGTTTGCCGGATCGCTGCTTTCATTGTCGGCGATGGTCACCGTGGCTGAGTTGGCTGCCCCCGCTGTGAAGCTGAAGCTCGCCGAGCTGCCGCCAGTGATTTCCAGCACTACCGTCTCGTCGCCTTCGATGATCCGGTCGTCCAGCACATCGACCGGAAGCAGTACGCTATTCTGGCCTGCAACCAGCACCACCGAAGTCGGAAGGGCCACATAATCCGTCGCAGCAGCGCCAGTACCTCCGATTGTGTAGTTTATCTGAATATTTTCTGAAGCAGTGATACCGGCAGGCAGGCTGACCGTGAACTCCCCGTCCGTGCCCGGCTCTGCCGCATCCGGCGCACTGGCCGTTACCGTCAGCACCTGGCTGGCCGGATCGCTGCGCTCGTCGTCCGCAATGGCCACCGTGGCTTCACCGTTCGCGCCGGCCGTGTAGGTGAAGCTTGCCGAGCTGCCGCCCGTAATGGTCATCACTACGGTTTCATCCGTTTCGATGATATCATCATCCAGCACCGCCACCGGTACCGCCACACCGTTCTGCCCCGCAGGGATCACCACCGCTGCCGTGATCGCCGTATAGTCGCCGTCCGCAGCAGCCGTGCCAGCCACCGTATAGTGCACCGTGATGTCTTCCGTCGAGGTCGCTCCAGCAGGCAGGCTGACCGTGAACTCCCCGTCCGTGCCCGGCTCCGCACCGGCAGCCGAAGCGGCGATGTTCAGTTCCAGCGCAACCGGATCGTCGGCAATCGTTACCGTAGCCGCATCGCCCGCCCCGGCCGTAAAGCTGAAGTCAGTCGATGTACCGCCCGTAATGGTCATCACCACCGTTTCGGCGCCTTCGATCGTCATATCCGGCAGTACCCCCACCGGAACCGCAATGCTGTTCTGGCCCGCAGGGATCGTCAGCACGCCCGTGATCGCCGTATAGTCGTCACCTGCCGCGGCCGTGCCCGTGACGGTGTAATTTATATTGATGTCTTGTGAAGAAGTAACACCCGTAGGCAGGCTGACCGTGAACTCGCCGTCCACATCAGGCTCGGCCGCATCCGACACGCTGGCCGTAACCGACAGCACCGTCTTAGCCGGATCACTACGGTCATCGTCGGCGACCACCACCGTCGCTTCATCATTGGCACTGACCGCGAAGTTAAAGCTGGCCGAGCTGCCGCCGGTGATGTTCATGACCACGGTTTCGTCTAACTCGATAATCTGATCGTCGGTAACGGTTACCGGCACCACCACGCTGTTCGATCCGGCAGGAATAATCACCCCACCGGTGATGGCCGTGTAATCAACGCCCGCTGTTGCGGTACTGCCGGCCAGGATGCTATAGCTTACTGTAATGTCCTCGCTTGAGGTCACACCTGTGGGCAGACGCACCATGAACTCACCGGCCATACCCGGCTCCGCTGCATCTGCAGCCGTTGCCACCGACAGCAGCATCTTGGCTGGATCAGTCCGATCGTCATCAGCAAGCACGACCGAGGCTTCATCATTGGGGCCGGCGGTAAATGTAAAGCTTGCCGAGCTGCCGCCCGTAATGGTCATCACCACGGTTTCATCCGTTTCGATCATATCATCATCCAGCACCGCCACCGGTACCGTCACACCGTTCTGGCCCGCAGGGATCACCACCGCGGCCGTGATCGCCGTATAGTCGCCGTCCGCAGCAGCCGTGCCCGCCACCGTATAGTTTACCGTAATATCCTCGCTGGAGGTCGCTCCAGCAGGCAAGCTCACGGTAAATTCCCCGGCTGTGCCCGGTTCGGCCGCATCCGGCAAGGTGGCCGTTACATTTAACTCCAGGTACGCAGCATCGTCGGAAATATTGACGATATCCTGATTGGCCGCGCCGGCCGTAAAGACAAAGTTGGTTGAGCTTCCACCGCTGGTGGTCATTACCACGGTTTCGGTCACCTCTACAATCATATCGCTGAGCACGCCCACTGGAACGGTGACACTGCTTTGATTGGCCGGAATAACGATGGACGCAGTTATCGACGTATAATCCCCATCCGGAGTGGCCGTACCACCAATTGTATAGTCTACCGTAATATCTTCGCTCGAGGTGATTCCTGAAGGCAGGCTGATGACAAATTCCCCGTTTATATTAGGCTCGGCAGCGTCTTGTACGCTGGCCATGAGTTCCAGTACCGTCTTGGTCGGGTCCGTACGGTCATTATCCAGAATGCGCACCGCTGCGCTATCTGCTCCAAGGGCCCACGCATCCCCTCCAGCCCCGGTGGCAGCCGTAAGCTCGGCAGTTACAAACTCATCCAGTTCGATTACCTCATCATCGTTTACTTGAATAACCAACTGCACGGTATTTTCGCCGGCCGGCACGATGATTTGACCGTCAAGCTGCAAATAATCTGATCCGCTCCCTGCATCCCCGGACAGTGTATAGCTGACCGTGATGTCTTCGTCAGCGGTCACACCCGGAGGCAAGCTGATGTCAAATATGCCATTCTGCGGGCCTGCCTCTTCCCCGTCCTGGACAGCTGCAATGTTTACCACCTTGTTGGCAGTCGCCACTCCACCGAAAGTAGAAAAAGCCGGGATCGTAAATTCCACATAATCTATTGCATCAACTTGGCCGCTTCCCGAAGGTACCAAGGCAGTGATGTTCTGCAATCCGCCCGCTCCGAGATCGGCCAGCGTGGCGGTAATATCTCCATCGTGCTTGAACCATGTCCAAGTTTGATCCGCCGTTACCCCGCGCGTCATGCTCAGGTAATTCTCGGCCGCAGTCTGCTCTGCGGGATCCCACAGCAGACGCAAAATTACGCCGCCGTTTACCGTAAGGCTGTCGCCCCCGTAACTGATCTGCACCAAACGCCGCATTAGTTGCGTTCCGTAATCGGTCCCGCTGTTGGCGCCAAGGGCAGCCATATCGTCGTTCACATCCACGACTGCTAACGAAAGCTGCGCAACATCAATGGTGTTGCCGTTGGGATGCAGCGCGGCGATGTAGCGGGTTGGATCCGATGGATCCGTGAAGTATACCCATTCGCCTTCCATACAGATCGAAGAGGAGCCTGCTTCAGCGCCGTCCGCTACCAAATAAGCCGTCCGTACGGGATGGTCGGTGGTCAGGGTAAATACCATTCCTGTGGTAAGTCCTGTCACATTTTCAAAGGTTACCCGCGAGATGGAATCGAGGTAATCGCTGGCTGCGATTTCACGTATCGTACCTGTCGTAAAGTCACCGTCGCCGTCTTCGTCAACCAGCAGTGTAAAGTCCCGAATGTCTTCCCCTGTATAGGTAATCCCCGAAAGATCGAACGACAAGGCCAGCGGGAGGGCATTGTTATCGTAATTGGTAAATTGTACTTTCCATTCTTGCGTCAGCCGCTCGGTAATACAGCTGACCGTTGGAAGGTCGGCACCTGTCAGGGTCGTCGCGTTAGAATTGCTCGCCATGGTCACAAAACTGATATCGTCCGTGAAAGCTGCTGTGTTCGACACGTTGTCCTCCAAGATCACTTCCCGGCCAATGGTCAGGATACTGCCTGGGTGCACACTCCGGCTTTGCTTCTGATCCAGCGCCGAGGCATCGTCCCGGCCGACACCAAATATATTAACGTTGTAGGCGCCGCTGGCCGTCGCGTCCCAGATGACCGAGCTGTCCGACGCCACGTAATTAAGGGGCGTGGTTTGATCGAGAGACAGCCCGTATTTGATGGCCAGGTACGATTCAACCCGATTGTTTTCCATTGGTGAAAGCTCCGAGTTGTAAGCAATTACTTCAGGGATTTTCCCGTTGAACACGCGGTTGTCGTAAATAGTGCTTCCGGCTGTACGGCCGCCCACCTCAAAGAACGTACCGGCGCTGTTTACACAGTTTGCGCCTGCAGTCAGCCCTACCAGGCCGTTCACGGCAAGGCGGGCGTTTAGGCCATTGCCCGGCGTCACGTATACGCCGCGAACGACCCTAGGCATCTCGTTAGTGGTCATGGGCATTGCCCCCGGAGAACAGCCGCTACCATCGAGGCTGTAGTAAGTGGCCGTCGCATTTAAGCCCACACCCGCCGATGCGCCGTTGTCGGTCGTCCAGTTTGCCAAGCCGCTGAATATACCGCCGAATGTCCCTGGGATAGCCCCCTCCACAATACTCACGCCGAATATCGTCGTGGGCCCCTCATTCCAGCCGGTCGCGGCATTTCCTTTAAGGGATCTTGTCGTGGCCCCACTGAAATCCACGGCGGGATTGAAGTTGATCGCATTGGGTACCTGCAGAATATCCGTGCTGGGTGCAATGGGATCTTCATGCGTAATTGCAGCCGCACGCAGTTCAGTGACAGCATTGCCGCTGCCGCTTTGGTCAAGCCATTGTTCGACATGATTATCGGTGTTGGTCTCCACTCCGGCGTTAGCCTTCACCCATAAAGCAGCACCCAGTACACCGCCCGGTGCGGTTACCCTGGCGGCAAACGTAAAGTATTGCCCATTTGTGAGGTCGGCTGGGCCAGCATAATATTCCTCGCCGTTTATCGTGACGGTTGACAGCGCAATATACTGATCGCTTGCGTCAAAAGTAGCGTCATCACTGATGATCAGTTGCGGCGATGATAGCCCCCCCGGTAACGGAACGGCTACCTGCACATTGCCCACCGTTCCGGTTTCCTGGACCTTCCATACGCGGGACATACGGTAATTGACTTCAGGGTGGCCGGTAATCGCAGTCTGGAATACTGTACTAGCGCTGTCATCGCCCCATACCAGGTAGGAAAGGTCGTCGGTAAAGCTGCCGGTATGCGCTAGGTTGTTATCGGCCAGGCTACCCAAACCGATTACCACCTGCAGGCCGTCGTTTTCGCTCCGGCTTTGTTTTTGGTGCAAGGCTTCCTGGTTGTCTCGCCCGATACCGGCGACATTATTATAATAGGTGCTGTTAGCAGCAGCGTCCCATATTACAGTACCGTCCGTGGCCAGGTAGTTAGTAGGGGTATTCTGGCCCAGAGTAATCCCGTACTTGATCGCCAGGTAGGTATGCACCCGCTGAATCTCCTCATCGGTGAGGGGGGCAGCATAAGCAATGATTTCGCCCAATTTCCCGTGGAAGGTCATATTGGAAGGATCGGCCGCAAGCCCGCGGTCGCCTACGCGATAGTTTTGATCGTTAAGCACGAAGCCGGAAGCATTCGCTTGTGTCCCGTCTTGCAAACCATTTACATACAGGTTTAATACATTTCCTCGCCGGCTGCCCGAGACAAAATAAGGAACATTGGGATCATAGCTATTAGCGGTAGTCGCTCCGTGCTCGCCAAGGTTGATAGGGGCCAGCGCCAACCGGCCGTTGGGCACCCAAAAATAGGAAAGCCCGCCTGTTTGGTTACCCTGCTGATTGAAAAAAGCATCATTGGTATTCGCCGAACCGCGCGTGGTCATCCCGAAGAGTGTAAACTCAGCGCTGCCGGTAATCCCCAGGTTGCTGGCAATATCCATATAATCGTTGGTGCCGTCGAAGGCCAGCACCGGGTTGAAGTTCACATTGTCAGCAGCATTATTTCGGTACACCGGCTGGCTGGCTGCAGTCGCCTGGGTGCCATGGTTTGACTGGTCGCTTTGGTCAGACCAGAGGGAAAGAACTTCTCCATCACTGCCGCCGGCGCCGATGTCGGCCCGCAGCCAGAGCAAGCCGCCGGCTACCCCACCTGGGTACTTAACTTGAGCGCCGAAAGTAAAGTACGCTCCATCCGGCAACAGACTGCTGTTAAACGTAACAGTTCCGTCAGGATTTAAGGGCAGTTCCTGACTCAAGGTTGCGAAATCCGGATCCGTCTCGCTAATCAGCAGGTAGACCTCGCCTCCCTGAGCATCCGCTTTCAGGGTAATGTTCTGATCGGCCCAATTGTCAGTCCGTTGCACCTGCCAAGTGCGCTCCATGCGCCGGGTAACGTTCGTTCCTCCGGTGACGACCACACCGTATCCGCTTGCGGGCAAACCGTTGTCGGCAAATACGAAGAAAGACTTGTCAGCCGTGATGGCAGCTTCATTTGCCTCGTTTGTCAGCGCTATTTTATCACCGAGGGCCAGGGTCACCATTCCCGTGTCCACACTCAGCGATTGTTTCGTATTCAGAGCCGTGGTATCGTCACGCCCTATGCCGGTGATGCGGTTTTTCCAATCACTGCCTGCCGTCCAATAGGCGCTGCCATCTGAAGCGAGGTAATCGGTATTCCCTCCGTTGAGGGTAATTCCGTATTTCAAACCCAGATAGGATTCCACCAACTGCCGCTCGGCATCGCTAAGCACCCGGTCGTAGACAATCACTTCCCCAATGGGACCCTGCCAGAAAAGGTTCCTGCCGCTCATGGTTCTGGAGCCGATCGATACGAGATTGGCTATATTTGGCGTTAGGTTGATGGTGCCCTGGATGTCGAGCTGATGGTTTTCAAATAGGCTGACCCCGTTCGTGCTATTATCTTGCGTACTGCCAAAAATATACGGTTTATCAAGCGAAATCGTTGCAGTTCCTGTAACACCCTGAACGGTCGTAGCATTCTCAAGATACTGCAGCTTGCCTCCGGGAACGACCCTGAATTCCATTCCCTGATTGGCGCCCACCGCCCCGCTGCTTATCAGGTCCCGGCCAATTGTACCGATGTAAGAGGCGCTTCCTACAGCAAATATGGTAGAGTTGGCAGGATCCACCCGCGTGCTGGTGATATCCATAAAGTCGTCGGTGCCGTCAAAGCGCATGGCGTAATTGAAGTTGAGCGCCCTGGCGTCGGTAACCGGCTGGCCTGCAACGGCCGCCCGGACTGCATCGTGGCCATACCCGCTGTAATCTTTCCATAAACTGCTGGATGACACACCGTCGTCGGCACGCAGCCAGAAATTTAGCCCGTCTTGAACCCCATTGGGTACCCTGATATGCTTACCGAATGTAAAATAGGACCCGTCGGGCAGATCGCTGCTGTTGAGCGTCACCGTGCTGTCGGAAAAGGCGAAAATATTGTCTGATGAGTCGAACGTGTCATCTGCACTCACGATCAGGTAAGTATCCGGATTGCCTCCGTCCACCCCGATGGTGATGTCGCCGTCCGCCCAGTTGGTCTTGTCCACCTTCCAGGTGCGATCCATCCGGTACTGGAACTCGGCAAAGCCGGTTACTGCAGTTTTATAGAGAAGTCCGGCGGCGTCATCGCTGAACACCAGGAAAGAAAGATCATTGGCAATGGTTCCGCCGTTGCCTGTGTTACTTTCGACGATCGCGGATCCAAGGGCCATTGTCAGGATATTCCCACTGCTCACCGATCGGCTCTGCCGCTGGTACAGCTTCGAGGCGTCGTCCCGGCCGAGGCCCATGATCCGGTTGGCATACCCGGTATTATCAGCGGCCGTCCACATGTTGGTAGTCCCGTCGCTGGCCAGGTAATCGGTAGGTGTTGTCTGGTCTAAAGTAATACCATATTTCAGTGCCAGGTAGGAGTTAATCCGTTGCACTTCGGCCGCGTTGGGCGTGCCCGAGTACACGATCACTTCGGAAATATCTGCGCCTAATGCGTCACCGTTATTGACCACATCGCCTATATTGTAATTCCCAGCAGCATCCGCCATGATGGTACCCGGCGTCTGGGCCGTGCCCGCCAGGCCGTTGAGATAACCCGTACCATTGCCGCCACCGGCTACGAAGCCTGCAATATGCGGCTTGTTAGCAAAGGCTCCGCCAGGAGTGAGCCCCGAATTATTAAAAATCATTTGGTATTGTCCACCGGCAGCGGCCAGGTACTCCACCCTGCCCCGATTGGTCTGTTCGGCCATGACGAATAAGTCGCCCCCGTTTAGATCAGTCAGGGGGTTTACCACGAAAAATAATGCATAGTTTCCGCTGCCCGCCATGTTCAGCGGGGTCCCATCAAAAGCATCTGTGCTCAGGTTGGTAAAATTCAGCGCAGGGTTGAAGTTCATATTAGCTTCCTGGTAAAGAATGGAACCAACCGCACCGGTCGTGCTGTTGCCCATGCCGCTATAGTCGTTCCATTTGGTGGCGTTATTGCCAGCAACGTCCACGCCATCGTCTGCCCTGAGCCAAAGGGCAATATTGTTCGCCACCCGGCCCGGACCCCTCAGGGTGTTGCCGAAGGTAAAGTAGGCCCCGTCTGCCAGCAGGTCGCTGCTTACGGTTACTCGCCCTTGGTCATCCAGGGGGTAAACTGCATCTCCTGAGCCGAAGCTATCGTCAGCACTCACGATCAGGCTGACCGTATTGTCACCTCCGTCCAGCTGCAGCGTGATGTTGCCTGTCGCCCAGTTCGTTTGGTCAATCTTGTAGACACGGGCCATGTGCATGGTCAGCTCGCCCAGCCCGGTCAGGGGTTGCGTATAAACGGCTGCCTGGCCATTGTCACTAAAAGTAAAAAAGGATAGATCGTTTGCGATCGTATTGGTGTTATCTAAATTGGAAACGGCAAAATCATCACCCAAAGCCATACTTACATTGGCACCGTCAGCCTGCGCGCGGCTTTGCTTCTGGTTCAGCGTTCCGTTTTCATCCCGACCGATGCCCGTGATGCGCTGTCCGTAGCCTGTATTATCAGCAGCCGTCCACATACGCGTAGTTCCATTGCTTGCAAGGTAATCGCTGGGATCTCCCGCGGCGTCGGTCAAGGTCAGCCCATACTTGAGTGCTAGGTAACTGTTCACCTGCTGGCGCTCGGTATCATTCAGCTTCCGGTCAAAGAGAACCACTTCGGAAATGCGGCCGTTGAAAACCGAAATATGGCCGGCTCCGATGTATGCTTTTGCGCCCGCCGGAGAAGTAAAGTTGGGTGTGAAACTGGTTGTCAGATGCCCAAGTTCCAGGCCATCCATGTACAGACCCCAGTCGTTAGGTGCACTCCAGTTATTCATCAGCCTGGGAAGCCGCATATTCTTTCCCTGCAATGAAAAACCGGGTCGGTCGGCGCGGCCGAAGTGGGTATAAATATTCCCGTTGCTGTAATTGTAAAAAACAGCTTGTCCGCCATTTCCCGATCCACCTAGTTCAAAAGGAAACCGCGCTGTCGTGTTATTGTCAACGTTTGAATATTGTACCGAAAAAACTTCGCCGGCCGTAAAATTTGTTCCGATAAAGTCGGGCAAAGTAAAATAGTTGGCCCCGGGGAAATGGATCCCGGGATTAAAATTGATGGCTGCCTTTTCCCAAGTTAAGGCACTGGTAGCTGCTTTAGGCCATATCCGTTCTACCGGAGCCTGGTCAGTCCAATGGGTAGCATCGTCTGCCGCAGCGAGACGAACTCCTTCATCTGCCTTTACCCATGCTTGCAAACCGGCCAAAACCCCGCCCGGCTGCCTTTGCTGCCGGCCGAAAGTGAAATAGGTTCCATTGGGTAAGTCAGCGCTGGAAAGGGTTACCGTACCGGCGCTGCTCAGGCGCAGTTCCTGGCCGATGGTCCCGAATGCCTCGTCCGTACTGATCAGCAGGTAATTGCTCTCAGTGCCCCCGTCCAAACGCAAAGTTATGGATTGACTGTCGTCCCAGCCGGCGCTTTTCTGGACGCGCCATACACGTCCCATCCGGCTGCTGGTATTGGTAGCGGTCACCGCCTCCGTATATTGCGTACTTCCGTTATTGTCGCTAAAGAACAGGAAGGTCTTGTCCTGCGTAATATCGTTGCTGTTGGCCGCGTTGGAAACAGCAATATTCTCGCCCAGGGCCATGGTCACGATTCCCCCTTGCTGATTAAGCGATTGCTTCTGCTGCAGCAGGCTTACATCATCCCGCCCGATGCCGGTAATGCGGTAGCCGTAGCCGGTATTTTCCGCAGCGGTCCACATCATCGTCGTCCCGTCGCTAGTCACGTAATTCCGGGGGTTGCCGCCGTCGTCTCTCATGGTAATCCCGTATTTCAAGGCCATGTAGGATTCGATGCGCGACATTTCATCCCCGGCAAGGTTACGGCTGTAAACGAATGCTTCCGGCACGGACATCCGGCTGAAATTGTTAAAGGCAGCCCCGCCTATCTCAAAGCGCCATTCCGAAGCATTTGAGCTGGCGCCCGTGGTAATGGAAGCCCCGTCACTCCTCAAATCCCAGGCTCCGGCAGCAGCTCTTTTAAAGGCGTAAAAGCGTGTATCCTCGGTAGCGGCCTGCCCCGTATGCAGCCAGCCTTCTAGATGCAGCCGGTCTTCAAATGTGCCTTGGAACCCGAACAGTTTGTTACCTGTAGAACTGGCAAATGTGCGACCAGTCAAGGAGCCCTCCAGCTGCGCCAGCCCTCCCAGGGTATAGGCACCCGTGACCCCCGCTGTGGCCGGTGCGCGGTGCGCATCATTCCCGTCGTAGTAAACGGCGGGATTAAAGTTTACCCACCTTTTTACCGTATCCGGGTCGCTCACCGGAATCATATGGTTCGCCATGCCGCTGAAATCGGCCCAGCCCGAACCTTCGGCCCCCTGGTCGGCCCGGTACCAGGCCACGATCCCGTCGTTCACGCCTGCCGGACCTTGCATGCCGATGGGGAGTGGATTGGAGAATTCCGAAGTACCGGCCGTTGCAGCCGTACTGTTCAGTGTAGCTGTCCAGAAGCCTGTGCCGCTGTAGCTAACCGTATGCGTGGTAGTCGAATTAGCCGGCACATTGGTTAGCGTGGTGACGTAATGCTGCCCGCTGGAAGCCGCCACGCCGTTGTCGTTGGCATATATATCGATCTCAAAAGGACCTGCGATATTAGGTGTAGTGATCTCCAGCTCATACTCGCCGGTGCCTGTCGGCGTGGAGGAAACCAATACCGGGCGATGCGTGGCCCCCACATACAGCCCGTTGCTGGTCCCGTTCAGTTCAATACCTTTGATTGCGTTATTGTACACGCTGTTTTGCCGGATCAATACCCTGTCCGGTCCGTTATTTAGAAATACACCCGAACCGCCGTTATCATAAACAATATTGTCCGTAATGTTTACGTCCTTGGCTCCATCGCCTGTATGGACCCAGATACCGTGACTCGGGACATTGCGCACCGTGTTTCCGCTTATCGTATATTCCGCTGAAGCGTGACTCGTGTGCACGATAATGCCCGAACGGCCTGTCGTTTCAATTGTATTATCCGAGATTATCACTCCCGTATGAGGGAAATTGCCGTAGATCTCTATACCTTCAGACACCGCACCGCCGACATTGCTGATGGTCGAATTGGTGATCTGCAGGCCTGTCGCCGCATTCCGCACCGCCACCCCTTCGCCCGTGCCGCTGATCGTCAGCCTATCCAGCATCAGGTTTGTCACAGCCAGGTCGAACTGAATCGCCGCTCCCACCGTGTTCCTGACGGCAATATTACTGAACTCGCCGTCCGTCACCGCCGCTTGAAACAGCATGCCCAATCCATTCTTATCGGCAGGGTCGCCTCCGATCTCCACATTGTCCATGACCAAGCCATTGACCGCCCCGACGAACAGTACGGTGTTGTTGGTGGAGTTGTGGTTGGTAACGAAATTGATGAATTTCGAGTTGGTGATGGTGATGTCGCTGGCCGTGCTCCCGAAACGCAAACTGTTGATCCCCCCTTGTATAACCTCTACCCCTTCGAAAGTAATGCTTTGGGCTGCCGCTACCATATGGATCCCGTAATCCGCTTCCGGATTAGCTCCACCCAGCACATTCTTAAGGTCAATGCGCACATCGCGAAACGTCACATTCTCCGATGCCCCGCCCAATACAATGCCATAACGTATCCCGTTGGTAAACTGTCCCAGCGTTACGTTTTCAAAAACAGCATTTTTCAGCGTTCCGCCAAAGTGCATTCCAAAGCCCAGATTAGCATGGGTGATGTTCCTGAATGTGGCCGTATCCACCGAAGCCGGGGCAACGAACTGGGCAAACATATTGTCGACATATCCCCCCGCTTCGTCGCGCCCTTCGATATCAATGTCTTCCATCAGCAGATTGGTATGGTTCCCAGCGGCAAAGTAAAATGCCCGCCCATGCGTGGTGGTTAAGGTTTCCAGGCCATGGGCGGAGCTGATCCCCTGCAGGGTTAACTTCTCGGTTGCTCCGACCACGCGGACGATCGCATTGATGCGATCAGCCGCGGTTCCTGCTGTGTTTATCGCTATATTCTGGATGGTAATGCCTGTATTGTTACCCGCCAGGTAGAACCCGTCTGCCCGGGTATTCAGCAGGGTTAAATTTTGGATGGTCACATCTGACACACCGGCGTTAATCGTAAATATGTTACTTGCCGTATTACCTGCGTTGATCGTGATTCGGTCTGCCCCGTCAATCGTCACGCCGCTCACGGCAACCCCGGGCAGGCCCGTGCCGATATTGATCACACCCTGCACATTAAAAACGATAGCATGCGGCCCGTCGCCCGCTGCATTTGCATCCAGAATAGCCTGCCGTAAAGATCCCAGCCCGGCATTGTTGGTATTGGTGACCGGAAAGTCAGCGCCGTAAGCTACCTGACCGATCAGAAAGCAACATATCGCAGCCGTTAAACATATGCGCTTATAAACACTCCTTGTCCTAGAAGACAATTTCTTATGAAACCTCGCCTTATTATCACAAGTTGCCGAATAGCAATTGCTTAATAATTGGTTTTGTAAATGATTGTTCATAGGTAGATGAATAAATATGTCAGTTACAAGCGTTCTTGTTTTTTCAGCAGCTGGTCAATTGATGGAATATGCTACGCAAGTATGGTTGGCAGGCCGCAATAAAAAACGGCACCATGCAAAGCGGCAACTTACAAACAGGCACATTTCCTATATCAAACATTTATGTCAATCCGGTTGTGACTAAATAAGATGTAATGACATTTCGTGTCGTGCGTTTTTCATTCTTGGTAGAAGAACTGATGTAAAGTTAAAGTGACAAGAAATAATTGCTTGTAGTATTAATTAGACAAGCTGGTATTAGCATTCATACATGTGAAGGCAATTTGAACATTTCATGTATATCTCACTGAAAAACAAATCAGTAAGTTGTTTAGCGGAAGATTATTTTAGTATTAGGTATCATATTTGTTACATATGTGATGACTTTTCAGCGAGGAGCGATCTCAATAAATGATCCATCCCGAATGCTCAATATGTAGCGTAAAGTTTCAATTTCTCAGCCAATTCGACTATATTGTTTACACCGAGCTTTTCGAATGCGCGAACCTTGTATGTACTTACTGTGCCCATTTTTAGATTCATTATCATCGAAATCTCCAGAACACCCTTACCCTGCGATAGGTAAAGAACAACCTCCATTTCGCGCTCAGATAACAGATCCATAGGATCTTGGTTCTTTTCGTTATTTCCCAAAAATGTATCAAGCAAACCGTCTTTCATCTGCTCACTAACATACTTTCGGCCTTCCATTACTGTCTTAATAGCCATGATAATGTCCGGTTCCTCGGAAATCTTATTCAAATAGCCGTTTGCCCCCGCTTGGATGTATCGGGGCGCAAATATCTTCTCATCATAGGACGAAAATATCAGGATTTTAGTGGTGTGCTGCATGCGTTTTACCATATCAAGCATTGCAACGTTATTACCTCCCGGCAGGTTAATGTCAAGAATCAGCAAGTCCACGGGCTTCTGCAAACAATGCAAAGCCTCTTCCAATGTTCTTGCTTCTAAAACATCGACAGCGCTCCAGTTTTCCCGGATGATATTGGATATGCCTCTTCTCACAATGCCGTGATCATCGGCAATAATAACACGGTTCAATTTAGGCGTCATAGTTAGAAATTTCTTAAACAATTATAACAAATAATCATTCGAATATAAAAGACTTGTTTGTATATTAACAATATAATAATTGTTGTCATTGAAAATTCTAATGCGGAGCAGCGCGCAACGCGGTATCAATCATGAGAATTCCACTTTCCATAGGCCTTCCTGTCCAACCGCAACCGATCGCGTGAGGGGTGAATACCCGTAAAAAATGAAGCGCTAAAGCAAAACAAAAGGTCGAGTATTTAATGTAACGTATTTTCATGGTACCGAATTTGTAGGTAAATGCACCAAAGGGCCGTAGCGCGTTCAGTGTCAAAATTTGCCCATAAAGAAATTTGTTAGTGGTAATGCCCTGGGTTACAGCGGTTAGCAGATCAAAACGATCAGGAATAACACTGCAATCCCTCAACAATCAAAAATATTTCCAACTAGCAATCGGTGTCAATCGTGTCTTTTCGATATCGAGATAGTAATTTTTCTAATTAGAAATATTTTGCTGGGCGTGAACGTTTAGCGTATACCCACTCCATGCCGGCAATTCGGTCCTTCGTCCGCTGCAAACCGTATTCATGTAAAAAGGAAAAAAGAATGACACAAATCCAGTACAGATCTATAGAAAAGAATAAGATTTTATAAACGGAATCCTTTCTCAACAAGTATCCAAATGAGTAACTTTATCACCATTTAATTCCAATATGAACACGATTAAGAGAAACAACGTTATTATTAAAGGAAATGGTAGCGAGGTAATGATGTTCGCTCACGGCTTCGGGTGTGACCAAAACATGTGGCGTTACGTTGTCCCTGCTTTCCAAGATGATTATAAAATTGTATTGTTCGACCATGTAGGTGCCGGAAATTCGGATCTCTCGGCTTATTCCTTTCAGAAATATGACACCTTGGAAGGTTACGCAGCGGATATTATCGAAATTGCGAACGAACTTGATATTAAAGATATTACGTTTGTAGGACATTCGGTCAGTGCTGTTATGGGACTTATTGCAGCAGATATGGCCCCTGAACTTTTTAAACGCTTAATCCTTGTCGGACCTTCTCCGTCTTATATCAATCAGGACGATTATATTGGCGGCTTCAGCAGAGCTGAAATAGAAGAACTGTTGGAATCTCTAGACAACAATCATCTGGGATGGTCGATGGCAATGGCCCCGGTTATTATGGGCAATCCAGACAGGAAAGAGCTCGGGGCAGAATTAGCCAATAGTTTTTGCCAAACAGATCCTGAGATAGCCAAGCACTTTGCACGGACTACTTTTCTTACGGATAAGCGTGACATCCTGCCGCAAACCAAAATTCCGTCATTGATTCTACAGTGCAGAAACGATGTAATCGCACCAATGGAGGTTGGCCGGTATATGCACAAGCACATGTTCGGCAGTAAACTTGTTGAGATGAATGCTACCGGTCATTGCCCCAACCTAAGTGCTCCGGAAGAAACCATTGACACTATCAAAGCTTTTTTGCAAAATGGGTAGCAACGAGCGCAACCACCTAGCGGATGACTTCGACGATTTTTTCGATACCTCACTGTACGGCATGGTGATTGCCGACGGTGAGGGCCGAATTGACCGGATAAATAGAAGGGCAGCGGAGTGGTTAAACAGCTCCCCTCAAGAATTTCAAGGCAAGCGTTTCGCTGACTTACTCGCCGTAGGCGGAAAAATTTATTTTGAAACGCACCTCTGGCCGCTACTGCGCATGCAGGGTTACTTTGACGAAGTATCCGTTGAACTGGCTGACACCGGTAAGGGAAAAATGCCCGTCTATCTAAACGGTTACGAGCGAAGAGATGAAAATAATCACCCGCTTTTTATGCGCTTTACGCTCTTTCGTGCTTCAGATCGCCGTTTGTATGAACAGAACCTTCAATTGGCCAAACAGCTTGCGGAAACAGCGTTGGCTGTCGAACAGCAGCATGCGGTGATCAGGGAACAGTTTATTGCCGTTCTCGGCCACGATCTCCGGAACCCGCTCACCGGTATCGTAAGTGCCACCCAGATGCTTGCCAGAACTGAATCGGGCAGAACTGAAGAAAGGTTCATTAGGATCCTACAGAACAGCTCGAAAAGAATGCAAGAGATGATAAACAATATCATGGATCTTGCCCGTGGGCGTTTGGGCGGGGGCATCTCCATAAGCCCCACTACCTTTAGCCTAGACGAATTGCTATACGAGGTGAGCGAAGAACTTAAGGTAGCGTGGCCAGATAGGACGGTCGAAACCTATTTTGACGTCAAACAGAAAATAACGGGCGACCCCAGCCGAATTGCGCAGCTGGCGTCCAACCTGCTTGCTAACGCCATTACCCATGGCGCTGCCGATACACCAGTAGTGCTGAAAGCAATCACCGATGAAAAATTTTGGGAGATTTCCATTACCAACCAAGGCAAACCGATCCCTGAGGAGGCCCTACCCCATTTGTTTCATCCCTTCCAGCGACAAGATGCGCACGCTAGCCAGAACGGCTTAGGACTTGGCTTATATATTGCATCCGAAATCGCAAAAGCGCACAACGGAGAATTAAAGGTCTCCTCTAATGAGCAAGAAACGTGCTTTAGCTTCAGGGGCTCCTTTGGTCTCCTCACCAATTCTTAGCATTCAACAGATCACTCAATTTATTGCGGTTTGATAAAGGTGTCAACGAACTGCCTTACGCAAATCTTTCCTCTATACTTTCCATCGAAAAACATTTTACCTGAGCCACAATCTGGTGTTTTAATTCATTGGTATCCCCGCCAAATGCAACGATCCCGAAATTGCTTTCGATGGCGGCTTTGTCGGCTTCCTTCCCCTCCATAACCACAAAAATCAATTCCTTATCCAGCAATCCGTTTTGTTCTATCCAATCCATGTTTGTTGTTAACGCATGTCAATACCCCGTCACGGTTACTTCGGTGCGCCTGTTGGCCTGGTGCTGCCCGCGTGAGCAGGGCACCCCGTTGCCGCAGTTATTCACCAGCCGCGTCTCCCCGTACCCTTTTGCTACCATGCGATCCCTGGCAATCCCACGCCCCACCAGGTAATCCACCGCAGCCTGCGCCCGCCGCTGCGACAAACCCAGGTTGTAGGCATCGCTGCCCCGGCTGTCCGTATGGCTCGATAGCTCGATCTTCAGCGTCGGGTTGTCCCGCAGCGTCCGGACCAGCTCATCCAGGATGGCCGAAGCGTCCGGACGGATATTGTGCTTGTCGAAGTCGTAGTAGATGTTTTCCAGCTCAAAGTTCCTGCCCACCTCGAAGATGGGCTCCAGCAGCAGGGCCACCTCCAGCGTATCCGACCGGATGATGCCCAGGGTGCTCACCTTGGCCGAATCCCCGTGGTACTTCTCCTTCTGGCCCAATACCGTATACCGCTTATCCCTGTCCAGCACGAACTCAAACGCCCCGCTCCCATCGGTCCGCTTCCTGGCCGCGATCTCCCGCTCACCGTCGTACAGCGTCACCGATACATCGGCCAACCGGTCCTTCGTGCTTTTATCCGAAGCCGTGCCCTTCAGGATGATGACGATCTTCGGCTTTTCGAAGGTGAACGAATAGAGGTCATCACCCCCCTGACCGCCCCGGCGGTTGGACGACAGGTAGCCCGCCACCCCCTCTTCGCCTTCGTAGGTGGTCAGGTACGCAAAATCATCCCCCGACGAATTCACCGGATACCGCAGGTTCCGCGGCAAGGTCCACCCCGCTTTTCCGCCCGTAGCCGCAAACACGTCCAGACCACCCATCCCCGCAAAACCGTCGCTCGAATAATACAGCGTGCCCTCAGGACCGATGTTCGGGAAAAGCTCATCACCACCGCTGTTGACCGTCCCCCCGGCATTAAGAGGAGTACCCCAGCTGCCGTCCGCCTGCCGCTCGCTGTACCAGATGTCCGTACCCCCCTGCCCTCCGGGCATGTCGCTCACGAAATACAGCGTGCTGCCGTCCACGCTCAGCGCCGCATGACCCACCGAGTATTCCTTCACGTTATTGTAGATAAAGGGCTCCGACTCCCACTCACCCCCCGAACCTTGCCTGTGGATATAAAGCTCAAGCCTGTTGGTCCGGTACCTCCGCCGGTTTTCCCTGCTGGTGTCGCCCTGTTTCCCCGGGTAGGTCCGCGTTATGTAAAGCGTCCTACCCCCTTGATCCGCAGCCGCCGGACCGGTGTGGTAACGCGCATTGTTAATGCCCTCAACCGCCATCACGGCGCTGGAAAGCCCGTTGTCCGCCCGGCGGTCCGCCGTGTAAACCCGCAGAAACGAATTCCCCGTCCAGCCGTAACGGCCGGCCCCGTGCATGTAGCCGTCAGGCTCACCGGCATAGTACACCTTATCCCCAACCGGAAAAACCGAAAACTCCGACAGCGACGTGTTCACACCCTCATTGCGCAGCTGATGAACCGTCGGATCGGCCATCCATGCCAGCGCCGAATCGCAGCCCGCAAGCTGCACCGCAACCACCTCGCGGTCACCCGTCCGTGCAGCATAGCCCTCCAGCTGCCGCTTCGCTTCCGCATATTTCCCGTTCGCCTTCAGCACTTCCCCGTAGCTGAGCAGGTGCTCAGGACCGCTCCCCTCCATGGCAACAACCCGGGCGTACCAGTTCTCCGCAGACTCGTAGTCCTTCATCTGCACGTAGCAGTACGCCAATCGCTCCAGGTCCGCCAGGCGCGGCTTTCTGCTATCCGCCAGTTTTACGTACAGCGCCGCCGCATTGGCATATTCATACTTGCGAAAAGCCTCCTCCGCACGGTCCCGAAGACCCGGCTGCTCCTGGGCGGAGGCCGGTGCCGCCGTGAACACCGCCGCCAGAAACAAAGCCCACACGGCAATTAATAAACAGGTCCCCGTCAGTAATCCTTTTTTCATAACTATTTTCTTTTGCGTCCCGTCGGAACAGGAAAAGCGTGTTAAACAATATCGTCAAAAAAACCTCGGGCTCAATAAACGTTGGTCCTTGCGCCCGAACGTGATCCCCAGCGTCACCTCGTGCGAGCCGTTCTGAACGCTGCTCAGCTGGCTCAGGATATAATCGTACGAATAACCGATCCGCAAAGCCGGCGTCACGTACAGCTGCGTGATCGCCGAAACCGAGTTCTGCTTGCGCAGCGCGCTGCCCGTCACCCGCTCGTAATCCTTCCTGAATACCGTAACCCCCGTGCGCCAGCCACCCCCGATCCAGAAACGGTCCCCGAATACGAACATCGCGTTCACGTCAAGGCTCGTCGGGCCCTTGAAGTCCTCCTTCACCAGAAGGCTCGGCCGCAGACGCGTCCCCTCGCTTAAATTGATGAGCGCACCGCCCATCAAATAGATATGCCGCCGCCGCCGGATGTTGTCCGTGGTCGTGTTGTCCCAACGGAAAATATTGTTGCTCTGGTCCCCCGAAAGCAGGTCCATCACCGACACCCCCGCATACCACCCCGGCCGGTAGTAATACACCCCGAACCGCACGTCCGGAACGAAACTGTTGATGTTCCCCGGCGGTACCGACGGGTCTCCCGGGCTCACCGGGTCCAGCATCGCCCCGTCCAGCCCGTACTGCGTCACACCCGCACCGATGCCGAAGCTCAGCCGCTGCGTATCCGCTTCATCCAGCCGCAGCCGGAACGCGTAGTTCACATAAGCCGAGCTGGCTGACTGCGGGCCCAGCTCGTCAGCCGTGAGCTGAACCCCCAACCCGTGCCGCTTGTTTACCGCATCCAGGATCCCGTCCACCGACAGCAGACCCGTCTGCGGGGCGCCGTCAAGACCCACCCACTGGCTGCGCAGACCAAGCTGCCCGAACCACTCCTCCTTGTAACCCGTATACGCCGGGTTGATGCTCATCGAATTGAAAATATATTGCGTGAACTGGATGTTCTGCTGCGAACGAACGGCAAACGGGATACCCATTGCCAACAGCCATATGATTATTCTTATAGATCTCATCTGCATCGTATTGATTATCCTCAATGGTTTCGCTTGTTTACTATCGTTTTTTCAGCACCACCCACCCTTTCTCTACCTGGCGGTTGCCGCCCTTATGCAAGGTCAGCATATAATAATAGGTACCCTCATGGATATCCCCGCCGCCCCACGTGTTGTCGTAGTCGTTATGCCGGTACACCTCATTGCCCCAGCGGTTGAACACCACCAGCTCCGCCCGGTCGAATGCTTCCAGCCCGATGATCTCGAACCGGTCATTCTGGCCGTCCCCGTTCGGCGTGAAGATATTCGGTATCCGCAGCGGGTTAGCTGCCACGGTGACGGTCACCTCGGCCACGTTGCTCCAGTGCCCGTCGCTGTCCATCACCCGGTAGGTGAACCGATCCTCCCCTACATATCCACGAGCGGATACATAGGTGACCGTGCCATCCACGCCGACGGACACCGTCCCGTGCTGCGGCTGAGTCGCGATCTCCACGGATGCCGCATCCAGCGGATGGGTACCCGCCGCGTCGTTGGCCAGCACCGAAATCACCAGACTCTTGTTCGAGTTGCCGGCTACCGCATCATCGACCGCCCGCGGCGGCTGTACCGGCGATACCGATACGCCACTTTCGTTGTTGTCGGCATCCGGGTCCTCTTCGTTACCGCGTACCTCAACATGGTTTACGTGGTCGCCGTCACCGTTCACCACGGCTATGATCCGCAGTGTCCGGCTTCCGCCGCTCGCCAGGCCGCCAACCGTCCAGACACCGGATGCCGCATCATAGCTGCCCCCAGATGCTTCCGCAGATACGAACGTATAGCCCGACGGCAGCCCGCCCAGTACCGCTACCCCGGTGGCATCATCAGGGCCGGCGTTGCTCACTTCAATCGTAAAAATCACTTGATCGCCGGGCAACGGCGATGCGTTGTCAACCGCGATGGTAACCGACAGATCGGCCCGGTGTTCCGCTTCTGCCGGCTGATGGGTGAGCACCACTTCATCGGCGGCTTCACAGCTGCCGTTGCTGACGGTCCACCGCAGGGTGACCGACGTTCCCGGAGCCAGGGATACCGTAGCCCGCGGGTTGTTGATGTCGGATACCGCAACCGAGGGCGTACCAAAAACCACGCTCCATGTTCCGGTCGTACCGGCAGGCAAATCAGCGCCCAGGGTGAACACCGATTCCCCGGTCTTCGTCTGGTCCAGGCCGGCATCGGCAGCCAACGCCCCCAGTATGGTCAGCGTCACCGCCGTGCGGGTTGTACTCAAACATTCACCGTTGCTGGCTTCAGCGTAGTAGGTGACGGTTCCGACTGTATTCAAGCTTGGATCGATCACTACCTGTCCGCCCACCGGCGCGTCGTACCAAACAACGGTTGTTCCTTCCGGAACGGTAGCCATGGCGGTCAGAATCCGCAGCGGGCTTTCCGCGCATGCCATCTGGTCTTCAGCCAACGGAGCCGCTGGAACCACCGGCGCAGCGTTGATGGTCACCGGCACAGCCAGGGCTTCGCAGCCGGTCATCACTGACCGCATTTGTGCCAGGTATTCGCCCGGGGCCAAGTCCGCAAAGACCGGTGATGATCGGTATACCGGTGTTTCACCAGCGCGGTACACCGCATATTCGTAATCCGGATCCGCCGTGAATTCGATCCTGCCCACCGTCTCCCCGCAACCCGGGTGTACAACCGCAGGTGTATAGGTGGCGGGCGTCCCATTGATGGTTACCTCAATCTCCTCACTCACGCATCCGGGCACCGATGCATGCTGTGCCGTTACGCGGTAAGTGCCGGGAGTAACGTTTTCAAATGCCGGGTCGGACTGGTAGTCCACGCCGTTGATGGAATATTCAAAACCTGCGCCTAGGGGTTCGGTGATGGTTATCGATCCCGTTCCCACCACACAGTCGGGGTGCGTAACAATCGCTACCGGCCGGTCAACAAATTGAACATTTACCGGCGCAATCGTGCTGCAGCCCGTCGCCGGATCGGTTGCCCGGATATAGTAGGTGCCCGATACAGCCACCGCGTCTGGGCTATCCAGCGCACTGGTTCCCGCAGCATCCGTGTAATAGGTATACGTCAGCCCGGCATCGCTTCCCGTCGTTACGGCCATGGCCGTAAGGTCTACGGTGCCGCCCGCGCATGCTACCGCCGGGTCGGTGATGACCACGTTGGGCAACGCATGGATGGTCAGCGTCACCGCCGTGCGGGTTTCGCTCACCAGCACGCCCTTCTGTGCTTCGGCATAATAGGTTATGATACCAATCGCATCCAGCACAGGGCTGGCAACCACATTGCCTCCGGTCGGCGCGTCGTACCACACCACAGTCTGGCCGGCCGGAACCGTCGCGGACGCTGTCAGTGTTTGCACGGGGTCTTCCGCACATGCCTCCAGGTCGCCACCGCTCACCGGCGCGGCCGGAACCGAAGGCAGCGCCGTCGTGACCGCAGTATTGTTGGCGGGATCCGCATCATCCGTATCGGTCGTTACTTCGACCGTATTGACCAGGTCCTCGCTCATCACGTCTGACGGCAGTACCGTCACCTCGTAAGTGACGGCCGCGCCGTTGGGTAATAACAGTATCGTCTGGTCCAGATCGCCCGAACCAGCGGTTCCCGGCAGAAATACGGTACCGGCGGTCACCTGGGCTGCCCATCCCTCCATCGTGGCACCCGGAGGAACGACATCCCGTACCCGGACACCCCCGGCATACGCAGGGCCGTTGTTTGTGACGGTAATCACGTATTCCACGGCTGAGCCGGGCACATAACCGAGTTGATCGGTATGCTTCAGCGCTTTGGTCACCGCTACGTCGGCGCCATGGACGGATGTCAACGTTACCTCATCGAAGACGATGCAATCGTTTTCGGTCACCGTCCACCGCAAGGTAACCGATGTGTTGGGCAACAAGGTAACCGTTGCGTTGGGATCGGTAGGATCAACGAACCCAGCGGGCTGCTCCGTCGATACGACAGACCATATTCCGGTACCGAGTGCCGGCGTATTTGCACCCAGCGTGAAGGCGCTGTTATGGTATTTCGTTTGATCAGCGCCCGCATTTGCGGTCAACTCACCCGTTACGGCAACGGTTACGGCATCAGTCGGTGCAGATTCGCACGTCAGGCCATTGGCCGTAGCGATGGTAACCCGGCGGTAATGTACGGTATTCGTTAATGCATTCGGTTGGTACGTCGCATCGCTGGCACCTGTAATTGCCGACCACGACATCCCATCGGGCGAAGATTCCCAACGATACGTTATGGTGCCGGTGCCCGTGCCCGTTGCCACCGAAGTCAATGCTTCCGGGGTTTCCCCGTAGCAGATCGCTTGGTCCGCACCGATGCTGCCCGCTCCCGGTATGTCATTAACCGTCAATGTAAACGACGACTCCGTTGTGCAACCCGCTGTCGTAGCCGCATATTGATACAACGTATACGTTCCGGCCGCGGAAATCACATCGCCCACCTCATACCGCGTGCCGTTTGCGCCGGCTTGGGTAAAGTAAGCCCGGTCGCCGGTCAGGTCCGTACCCGTAATGTCCGGGAGCGTAAACGGACCGCACACCGCCTGATCGTCCAACGGATCAATGACCGGTTGCGCATTGATGGTCAATGTCACAGCAGTCCGGGTCTCACTCACACAGTCGCCATTGCTGGCTTCCGCGTAATACGTGATCGAGCCTACTGCATTCAGCACGGGCGAAGCGACGGCATTGCCGCCTGTAGGAGCATCATACCAGGTGACGCTGACTCCCGCGGGTACAAGTGCCTCGGCCGTCAGGGTCTGGATCGGCGCGGTTGCGCACTCCTCCTGGTCTCCACCGCTCACCGGAGCAGCGGGGACTTCGGGCGCTTCCGCAACGGTAACGGTAATCGGAGTCGCATCGCATCCGCCGGCAGCGAGTCGCATTGCGGCCTCATAAGTGCCCGCAGGCACGTTGGTGAAGATGGGTGACGACTGATATACCGGTGTTGCGCCGGTTTGATAAACCGCATATTCATAATCCGGATTGTTTGGGAATTCGATTTGTCCCAACGGATTGTCACAGTCCGGCTGAACCACCACAGGTGTATAGGTGGTGGGGGTCGAATTGATGACCACCTCCAGCGCTTCGCTCACGCAGCCGGGCACGGACGTATGCTGGGCCGTTACCTGATAGGTACCAGGAGCAACGTTTTCAAATAGCGGGTCGGACTGGTAGTCCACGCCGTTGATGGAATATTCAAAACCTGCGCCTATGGGGTCAGTGATGTTTATCGATCCCGTTCCCACCACACAATCGGGGTGTGTAACGATAACCACCGGCCGGTCAACGAATTGGACGGTCACGGGCGCAATGGTACTGCAGCCCGTCGCCGGATGCGTGCCCTTGATGTAATAGATGCCCGAGGCCATTACAGCGGCCGGATCGGTCAGTTCCATGGTTCCCGCTGCATCGGTATGATAACTAAAGACTAAGCCGCCATCACTTCCCGCGGTGACCGCCGCCGCTGTCAGGTCTACCGCGTTGCCCGAGCAAGTGATCGCCGGGTCGGTGATGACCACGTTGGGCATTGCACTTATGGTCAGTGTTATGGCTGTTCGTGTAAGGCTCACCAGCGAACCCTTCTGCGCTTCAGCGTAATAGGTTATGGTACCAATCGCATCCAGCACAGGGCTGGCAACCACATTGCCCCCTGTCGGCGCGTCGTACCACACCACAGTCTGCCCGGTCGGAACCGTTGCGGACGCTGTCAATGTCTGCACGGGGTCTTCGGCACATGCTTCCTGGTCGCCCCCGCTTACCGGTGCAGCCGGAACCGAAGGCAGTGCTGCGGTGGTTGCCGTATTGTCCGTTTCATCCGGATCTTCCGTGATGCTGCTCGCTGTGGCGGTATTCACCAGATCATCCGTTAAGTCAGCAGCGGTTTCTACCGTTACCTCATACGTCACGATCCCACCGCTCGGCAGTACCGGGATCGTTTCGCTCAAACCATTTGTGCCGGAGCCATTCGGCAGGGTTACATCGCCAGCTACAACGGTGGCTGTCCAACTGGAAATGGTTGAACCAGCAGGCGGAGTATCATCAATATTCACATCGCGGGCATCGCTCGGGCCATCATTGGCGACCGTGATCATGTAGATCACGTCCTCGCCCGGAATATATCCTTGCTGCGTATCGTCAGCTAATTCCTTCGTTACCGAAACCGAAGCGACCGGTGCCGCTGGAAGGGGCGTCGTTGTACAAGCGTCACAGCCGGGAACCGGGTCTGGCGTAACCGTGGTCACGTCAACGGTGTTGCTCAGATCGCCTGTCCGGCCGGAGCCGGTTGCTAAGGTGACCTCATAGACTACTTCAGCGCCATTCGGAAATAACGCAATGGTTTCCGCCAAATCTCCCGTACCGGAAGCATTCAGCAAATCAACCGTACCCGCGGTAACGGTAGCTGTCCAAGCGCTGATAGCCGTTCCTGATGGTGCCACATCGGTTACCGTTACGTCTACCGCATCCTCAGGACCGTTGTTGGTGATGGTAATCGTATACACAACGTCCTCTCCCGGTGTGTAGGAAACCTGTGTAGCTTCCTTCAATGTCTTTACCGTTACCAGGTCTGCGGTATCCCGTGCGATCAGGATGGTGTCAAGTACCGAACAGCCGTCAGGAAAATCAACCTTGATGGCGTATTCGCCGGGCTCCGTGACCACGAGTTCGCTGGCGGTGCCGATGACCGCACCGTCCTTCTTCCATTCGTATTGCGATAATGGCGATCCAAAAAAGCCATCCGTCGAAATGGTGTACGGAAATTCGGCGTCGCTCAGGCTCACATCCGGTCCAAGGCCCTCGATCGGTGCCGCGCCATCGTAGGGAGCAATGTCCCAGCCCGTATTGCCGCCCAGGTCCGAACTGTGCGAGCCGGCAGTGAATTCAGCTCCACCGACGGCTGATATGCGTTGGAGGCGAATGTAGTCGAATTCGACCGCACCAGAAGCCATAGTGATGGTCGCGTTGGCAGACGCACTGCTACTTGCGATTTCGGTCAATCGGCACGGCGTGCCACTGCCAAACCATTCGTCGCTAATCGTCGTATTTGTGCCAGCTGTAAACGTGTATTTATTGCCCGGGAAAAAAATTAGGGTGTCGATCGTATTGTTTGTTCCGTAGATGGCTCCGCTACCTTTGTACTCGACCCTTCCGAACGTACTGTTGTCGCCCAGAATACCGATAGCCGAGCTTGTGCTGGGATCCGTAAAGGTGACCGACCCGATCGCAGCATTCGAGAACCGTGCGTAATTATTCAAGGTGCCGGATACATTCGTCACATTATAGTTGAGCCCATCAATATAAACCCGCTGCGCATTAATCACCGAGTTATCCGCATTTAGTGTCCGATTGGCAAATTCGCCGGTGTACGCCCACACCCTTGTGTTGACTGTGGCGTTGCTGATATCCACATGGATAACCGTATCGCTGTTGTAATTATTCAGCGTATCGATCGTCAAGGCGATGTCTGAAGCATCAAACGTACCGCTAAACAACCGGATCGACGTCTGGTTGTTGCTGAAATCGGCCGGGATCCGAACCCCGCCGACTCCATTTGCTTTGCGCACCACCACATCAAAGTTGCCCAACGGCTGGCCGTTTAGCGTGGTTGCCTCATCGCCTTTGAATGAAATGGTTGCATTTATCGTTACGTTGGTGCCCGCATCGAACAACGAACCGAAAGATTCCATTTCCCAGCCCATGGTTCGATTCAGGATTGGCGCATTGGCTGCCCCTTGCCAACTCATGTTGCGGAAATAGGCATTGCCGGCACTGACGGTTACTGTTTTCGAGCCCGCCGTGAACCCGCTGTTAGCGTCGAAATACACATCGTTGTTTACGGTGGGTATGCATGCGCCCCCTGGCCCGCCCGGGGTTGTACTCCAATGCGACGCATCGTTCCAGTCGCCCGAGCCGCCTACCCAATACCGCGGGCCGTCATCCGATGTGTCGATGTTCCATCCGGTATTGCCGCCAGCATCCGCACCCGAGAAGCTAATGGGAAGGCTTAGGCTGCCGCCACCACCGGTAGCGACGATATTTTCCATATATACATTAGTAATGTTTACTTCGGCGTCTGCACCGAATTGCAACGTGCTCGCTCCGGCCTCGCTCCGTATCTCTCCAAGCCCGCTGCAATCGGGGTGTACTGCCTGAAAATATTTTTCGATCCGGTTGGTGGTACCGGTATACATGCGGAGGTTGCGGTTCGCCCCGACAATGAGCGAATCAATGACATTCCCGGATCCCCGGATCATACCACGGCCCATGAATTCCAGCGTACCGATAATGTTATTGCCATGTATTATGGCATCGCTCGTGGACGATGGATTGCTAAACGTCAGAAAATCGATCGTCGCATTGGTGATGTTAAATGCGTTGAAACTTGTCGGGCTGCCTTCCACGCGATAGAATGTCCCGGTCCGGATATCCAGCTTGTTGTTAGCGAGCACGTACGAGCCTGCCGCATCGGTGGTTTTTGCATCGTTCAGGAACTCCCAATTGTTTACCGTAATGGATGCATCACGCATATGCAGCACCCCGCCCATTGACTGGATAGCCGCAAACGCATGGATGTTTATGGTCCTGTCCGCCACATTTACATCCCCGCGCAGCCAATTGATGATACCCTGCGGATTGCTCCAATCGTCCGCCAACGTAACCGTTCCCATGTCCGTAGCGCCCGTTTTGCGGATGCGCAGCTCCAACGCACCCAGGGCGCTGCCATTTGTCGTAACCGTCACGTCTGCTTCACCTGCCATGAATAGCGTAGCGTTCATGGTGACATTGGGGTTGAGGATTACGGAGCCATACACCCGCAGTAGGAAGTTATTGTTATCATCGAATATCGGATTGCCCGTAATGCCGGTGGTCCAAGTCATATCACGGCAATAGGCGTTGCCCGAAGTAGTGACTGTCCCCCCGGCGTTCAATCCACTATTCTCGTTGAAAACGACGTCGTCCGTGACAAAAGGGATACACGCACCGCCTGCACCACCGTCATCTTCGCTCCAATGGCTACGGTCGGCCCAATCGCCGGGACCACCCACCCAATAAAGGGCACGGCTTGCCGTGGTGGGCGTATTGATAATAAAACCCGTATTGCCCTCGTTGTCTATGCCGTTGACCGTGATTGGCGTGATGCTGCCCGTAGCCGTAAGGTTGCCCAGCAGCACATTATCGATATCAGCCTTCGCGCCATCAGCGAAATGGATCGTACCCGAGTTACTGCCGGTGATTTCCGTGAATCCATCGCACGAGACGCCGCCGGCACGGAAGTATTTATTGATGGTAACATCCCTAGCGATAAAAATATTCTTATTCGGTGCAGTCAACAGGGAATCGAAAACATGCCCGCCATTATTGGCGGTAAATGTACCGCCGACTTCCGCATATTCAATTACATTATTTACCCCGCCGATGCCAAAGACCCCCACTGTCCCGTTTTCAGCGAACGAAAGGTACCGGATATTATTGTTGCCCCGTATCACACCCGATCCCAAAAAAATCAATGAATCAACGGTATTATTGTCCTGGAGACGGGCATTGGATGATACCAAGGGGCTGGTAAACGTCAATTTTCTGAACGTTGTATTGAAGACGGAAAAGAGGTCGTTGCCGGGGTTGTGATGCAAGGCTTCCATCACATCGAAATCACCACCGTCGAGCATTAAGCGGATCCCCACCTGAACAAAAGAACCCGCTGCAGCCACGGTCTTATTGGCGCCGCGGAAATAAAAATTGCGCGAGACCAGCATTTCGCCGGCGGTAATATCCAAATGCCGCACGTTGTTGTTTTCGCTATTGAAATTAAATGTCGATACATTCCGTCCTGATGCGTTCAATGTGCCGGCCGTAAGCGTTATGCCGTAGGTGTTACTGGCCGTCGTCGCCGTATTCACCAAATCGTCCGCCAACGTCAGTACACCTCCCGGTTTGTTAATGGTGATGTTTAGGATACCGGCAATGGGACCGTTAGTCGTCAGGGTAGCCGGATTAGCCCCCGTGAATTCGACATCCACGACGCCGCTGTAGCCCAGCGAGGGCGTGAGCACCAAATTACCGGCCACTATCAACCTATTTGTCCCGCTACGCGCGAGTATCGGGTTATTCGGCACGTCGCTTTCCCAGGTCATGTTGTTGCAAAACGCATTCGCGTCGAGTGTCACCGTACGTGAGGCAGCCGTGGTTCCGAATCCGCTGTAAGCACCGAAAAACACATTATCGCCTGCAGCGGGCACGATACTCGGTGTACTTCCGGTGGGACTTCCCAACCTCCAGTTGTTTATATTGCTCCAGTTACTTCCACCGCCTACCCAATAGTAATCGGCTGCTTGGATTTGAAGAATTGAAAGAAGTAAAAAACAAGTAAATAGTGTTCTTTTCATAGTAGATGTCTATCAGCAACAGTAGAATAGATAACCGGTATAGCACTTAACAGGGAATGAGTTCCGTACCTCCGTTAAAAATCAGATACATCATTGGCAGATATTTTTTAGTATCTCGAACAAAGGTATCGGCGCATATGGGTATTATCAATCGCCTTTTTTCGAAATGCCGATACAGAAACTTAGTATTTTATCGATAGAAAATTTTCTACTCACTACCGACCCTAACGTCTATTTCGCTATATTTGGCCATTAATCCTGCCCATTTGGCTATGAGATAATTTTTACGAACTTTAACTATACCTATTGATAAAAGTGCAAGCATCTGCGTGGGTACGCTTAAGTTGGTGCGTCTTATTATTGTTAACAGGAGTTCTAGCCAGTGCAAAATACGCCCTAGCCGCTGACCGACCGTTTATCATGACGCATTATTCCGACGAACATGGGCTGCCTCAAAACAGCATAAAAGGAATTGGGGAAGACAACCTTGGCTTTGTTTGGTTGATTTCGGAAAAAGGGCCGATCCGATATGATGGCCAAGGCCAATTTAAAACGTTCGGTAACCTTTCGGGAGTGTTGAAGACCATCCGTATGAGCGCACTGAGCACCGGCGAGCGTTTCAATGAGCTTTGGGCCAGAAGTGAAGCCGGTGAAGTGGTTTTACTGCGGGACGGGAAGGCACGTGCGCTTCACGAGATACCGTATCGGATTACAAGCACCTTCTCGTTACGTTACAAGGAAAACGTACACTACCACCTATCATCGCCATCGCCCTATTCAGGAGATTCGCCATCGCACGTCTTTGTACCGGATGGCATAGGGGGCGGCTTTGTTGTGACGAGAGATTCCGTTTCACGTTTGGGAAATAACGGATATGCATCAGCTTCCATCCCTTTTTCCAACGCCATTCCCTGGGGTTTTGCCGGTTTAGGAGGAAAGCTCTACTGCTTCGACCAATCACTTGATTACGTCGAAATCGGCAGCGACCTGGCTATAAAAAAGCGAAGGATTACCGGCGATGTTCTACAGTTGCCGTCCGGCACCCGTTTCGACGTCTACTGGAATACGACTGCTCATCAGCTTTTCATCTATGCCGCAGAAAACGTTTACCGGTTAACCAAGCATGCCAATGGCGGCTTAACCAGCAGCCGAATACTCACTGGGTTTAACTTTACGAAAAACCATATCGTTTCTGCCTATTACCAAGAATCCGTGGGGCAACTTTTGCTGGGGAGTGCGACAAAGGGTTTATTCGTTTTTAAACAAGCAAATTTTACAACGCTCAGCATAGACGATCCGTACTCCAAGACAGTATTCTACAATCAAACTCCGCTGCCTAGCGGGCTCCTGGTTACCGACCAAGGGTTTGCTTTTGACGCTAGTGGCAAGCCCTACTTTTCGCGGATTATGCAGCCAGACAAGCCCAAATACGGGCAAATCCTAGGGCCGGACGGCAATCTTTGGATCTTACAAACTGACCGCATTTTGGTCGTAGCGCCCAGCCTGGACCGCGTGATCCAAACGAAACCGTTTCCGGCAACACCGTCGCTTGCCTTCACAAGTGATTCATCGGATTATTGGTTTGGCAGTGCACAAGGGATACTGTTGAAATACGATGCTGATGCCGATACATTCCGCGCTGAAGCTTCGCTTCCCAGTACGATCAGCTGCCTGGAACGAAAAGCTGACGGAGCACTATTCGTTGGGACGAACGAAGGCCTCTTCGTTTTTGATACAACTGATGGTTCGGCTCATGAGGTCCCCTATTTTAAGGGCAAACAGATTCGCAGCATCCGCAACGAATCCGACCGCAGGTATTGGATCACAACATATCAGAGCGGCTTCTTCCTGTATGAGGATGGAAAAGCCACCGCGTTTCCGCTGGACAAAAATCACTATTTAGCCACCGCACATTGTACGCTGGAAGATCTAAACGGTTTTCTATGGATCAGCACGAATAAGGGGCTGTTTAAGATAAGCAAACGGCAATTGCTCAACTACCGTGATGACCCACAACAAACCCCGTTCTATTTCTACTATGATAAGCAAGCGGGGTTCAATACCAACGAATTCAACGGGGGATGTGAGCCATGCGCCATTCAATTACCAGACGGCCGATTTTCGTTCCCTTCATTGGATGGACTTGTGCAATTTGATCCCCTGGCTGTTATCGAGGCGTTTCCCTCAAGTGTGCTAATCCTTGATGATATCACATTAGACGGGCAATCATTGCCGATACAAGATACCATTCAAGTTCCCCAGCATTTTGCAAGGCTAGATTTGAAAATCGCAACACCGTTTTATGGCAACCCCAACAATCTCCAACTTGAATACCTGCTGTCTAGCAACAATAGCAAGCCGACCAATTGGCTTCCGATTAACGATTTGCAAAACGCATTATCCTTCAATGAATTAACGGCAGGAAACCACGAAGTCAGCATTCGTATGCGTAGTGATATCGATCCGGAAGCATTCCATTATACCACCTTCCACCTGTACAAAGCGCCGCTATTTCATGAAACCGGATGGTTTATCACCATTTTTTGCACTTTCGCCGGCTTGGCCGTTTGGTTAATTATCCATGTGCGGACCCGCTTTTTCGTGAATCAAAACCAGTTACTCGTTCAAAAGGTCAATGAGCGGACAGACACACTCAAAAGCCAGTATGAATGGCAGCGGCGGCTCTCCACCTCCATTACTCATGATATAAAAGCCCCCCTTAACTATGTGGTCAAAGCATTATACACGATACAAGAAATCGCGAAGGCACAGGGATTCTTACCCAATGAAATGGAACAGATCTATTTATCAACCAAAAATATCTATCATTATACCAATAACCTGACTACGTTGGCCAAGCTCATGCTGGCTAAAAGCGAATTGAATCTCACGGAAGTGCAATTGTTCGAAATTGCGCAACGCCAAATAGACATCTTTCGATCCATAGCCATATCCCGGGGAAATACCGTGCACAATAACATTCCCGAGTGCGCTGTAGTCCGTTCCCACCCCGATATTCTGTCCATCATTATCCACAATTTACTAGACAACGCGATCAAATTCACCTTGCATGGAGAAATTACCATTACCGCCCAGCGCCAATCTGCTGATTCCGTATTGCTGTCCATAATTGACACAGGCGTAGGACTGTATCCCGAACAGATTGACTATTACAATCAAATTAACCAGCAAGAATCATCCGTTATCGTGGAGGAAAAGAAAATCGGCTTTGGACTGCTATTGGTAAAAGACATGGTGCATTTGATAAAGGCTGAAATGATCATTCAAAGCACACTGGGAGAAGGCACAACCGTTTCGTTCATTCTTCCCCAGCATTATGAATGTTAAACGCATCCGTTAAGGCCTTCACATTCTTTACATTCAGCTTCGCAAATATCTTATTTTTATAGGTGCCTACCGTTGATGTGTGTATGAAAAGCGCCTTTGCGATTTCGCCTACGCCCTTTCCCCCCATCAATAAACGACACACCTCCAGCTCTCTATTTGTAAGCAGTTCGATGGGATTACTGCCCAAATCGGTTCCGCGATTCAGTCTGCTTTGCAGCAAATGCTCCTTGAGCTCGCCGCTTAAATATTTTTTCCCAGCGTATATGGCATCCAGCGCATTACGTATATCTTCGTCTTTACAATCTTTTTGCAAATAACCATCTGCGCCTGAGTCGATATACCGCAACGCGTACACGTCTTCTTCGTATGCAGACAGGACCAATATCTTTACATTCTTTCGGATGTCCCTGATCATCGGAATCATATGGAAATTATTTCCACCGGGAATGTTAATATCCAATACAACCAATGCTATCGATTCAGCAGCCAGCAACTGCAACAACCCAGGCATGTTTTCTGCGAAATGAACGATTGCCCCCGGCATCCATTCCTGAATAACATAATTCATTCCTAATCTGACAGCACTATGGTCATCGGCAACGGCAATATGGATCGGCATAAGGTTTTTCAAAAGAGTACAGTAATTCGGTAGAAGAAATTTAAAACCAACTTCGTGAGTTCGTTCAACAAATATGGGAAAAAAAGCTGTTGCTAAAAAAAGATCGAAAATATTGCTCGCATTTTCATCATCGCCCAGAATAGCTTCGAAATTTCATTACCCTTTCACCAATTTCTTATACTTGATGCGTTTAGGGCCTGTATCGCCCAACCGCTTTTTCCGGTTTTCTTCGTACTCGGAGTAATTTCCTTCAAAGAAATACACCTGCGAATCCCCTTCGAATGCCAGGATGTGCGTACAAATGCGGTCGAGAAACCAGCGATCGTGGGAAATCACCACGGCGCATCCCCCAAAGTTCTCCAGCCCCTCTTCCAACGCGCGCAACGTATTCACGTCGATATCGTTGGTCGGCTCATCCAGCAGCAGCACATTGGCCCCCTTCTTCAGCGTAATGGCCAGGTGCACGCGGTTGCGCTCTCCGCCCGACAGTACCCCTACCTTCTTCTGTTGATCGCCGCCATTGAAATTGAATTTCGAAACATACGCCCGGGAATTGACCATGCGGTTGCCCAGCAGAACGTTCTCGTTTCCGCCGGTGATGTTTTCCCACACCGTTTTATTGTGATCCAGGTCGTCATGCATCTGGTCTACATACCCCAGAGCTACCGTTTCGCCCACGCGGAACGTACCGCTATCCGGCTGATCCTGTCCGGTGATAAGCCTGAAAAGTGTGGTTTTTCCTGCACCATTTGGGCCGATAATCCCCACAATTCCCGCTGGAGGCAAGGAAAAGCTCAAGTCCTCAAATAAAATTTTATCTCCATACGCTTTGCTTACTTCCTGCGCTTCGATCACTACGTTGCCCAGTCGTGGACCCGGCGGAATAAAGAGCTCCAATTTCTCTTCCCGATCAGCGGTCTCCTCCGATGCAAGTTTCTCGTAGTTGTGTAAGCGGGCCTTGGATTTGGCATGGCGGGCCTTCGGCGCCATGCGTACCCAGTCCAGCTCACGCTCGAGCGTTTTTTGCCGCTTGCTTTCCGTCTTCTCCTCTTGGGCCAGCCGTTTGGCTTTCTGATCGAGCCACGATGAGTAATTGCCTTTCCAAGGAATGCCTTCCCCGCGGTCAAGTTCTAATATCCAGCCGGCCACGTTGTCGAGGAAATACCGGTCGTGCGTTACGGCAATGACGGTACCTTTATATTGCTGAAACATAAGGCAGGCATCACTGATCAAGCCGCTGGCTCAACGGCCGGCGACGACGACTTTAAAGAAGACGATCACTTCAATCAGCCCAAGAAAGTATCGGATATCAAATCCAAGACTCCGGTGCTGGATAATTTTGGACGTGATCTGACCAAAGCTGCTGAAGACGGACGGCTGGACCCCATCGTCGGCCGTGAAAAGGAAATCGAACGCGTTTCGCAGATCCTTTCGCGCCGTAAGAAAAACAACCCCATCCTCATCGGCGAGCCCGGCGTGGGTAAGTCAGCCATTGCCGAAGGACTGGCCTTGCGGATTATCCAACGGAAGGTATCGCGGGTATTGTTCAATAAACGGGTGGTAACGCTTGACCTGGCATCATTAGTGGCGGGCACCAAGTACCGCGGGCAGTTCGAAGAGCGGATGAAAGCAGTGATGAACGAACTGGAAAAATCACCGGATGTCATCCTGTTCATTGATGAGATCCATACCATCGTAGGTGCCGGCGGCGCTTCGGGCTCATTGGATGCCTCAAATATGTTCAAACCGGCGTTGGCCCGCGGCGAGATCCAGTGCATCGGCGCTACGACGTTAGACGAGTACCGGCAGTACATCGAAAAGGACGGCGCGCTTGACCGTCGGTTCCAAAAGGTGATGATCGAGCCAGCCACGCAAGAAGAGACAATCGAAATACTCAATCGAATCAAGGATAAGTATGAAGAGCATCACAATGTCAACTACACGCCGGAAGCGATTGAGGCCTGTGTGACGTTGACCACGCGCTACATCACCGACCGTTTCCTGCCCGATAAGGCCATCGATGCCTTAGACGAGTCAGGCTCGCGGGTACACCTCACCAATATCCACGTGCCGCAAAGCATCATTGATATTGAGCAAAAGATCGAGGAGATCAAGGTCGAGAAAAACAAGGTCGTGCGCAGCCAGAAATACGAAGAGGCCGCGAAACTGCGCGATACCGAGAAAAAACTGCTCGAAGAGCTAGAAACGGAAAAAACTGCGTGGGAGGCCGAGACCAAGACCAAGCGGTACACCGTCGCCGAAGATAACGTAGCTGAAGTCGTCTCCATGATGACCGGCATCCCGGTACAACGGGTGGGCCAGTCCGACAGCCAGAAACTGCTGGGCATGGCCGAATCCATGAAGGGGCGTATTATTGGCCAGGACGAAGCGGTAAAAAAGCTGGTCAAAGCGATCCAGCGCACACGTGCCGGATTAAAAGACCCCAAGAAACCGATCGGATCCTTTATTTTCCTGGGTCCTACTGGTGTGGGTAAGACGGAGTTGGCAAAAGAGTTGGCCCGTTTCATGTTCGACAGCGAAGATTCGCTTATCCAGATCGACATGAGCGAGTATATGGAGAAGTTTGCCATATCCCGCCTGCTCGGTGCGCCTCCGGGATACGTGGGATACGAAGAAGGCGGACAGTTGACGGAAAAAGTACGTCGCAAGCCATACTCGGTCGTGCTGCTTGACGAGATCGAAAAAGCGCATCCGGACGTATTCAACTTGCTGTTGCAGGTATTGGATGAAGGGCAATTGACCGATAGCCTCGGACGCCGGGTAGATTTCCGGAATACAATTCTCATCATGACGTCCAACATCGGTGCCCGTCAGCTTAAGGATTTCGGCCAAGGCGTAGGTTTTACGACGGCCGCAAAAGCCGAACAAGCCGAGACCCATTCCCGCAGCGTCATTGAAAGCGCATTGAAACGTGCGTTCGCGCCGGAGTTCCTCAACCGTATCGATGATGTGATTGTGTTCAACTCCCTGGATAAGGAACACATCTTCAAAATCATTGACATCGAGTTGAAGTCACTCTTCGTCCGGATTGAGGCGCTGGGTTACCACATCAAGCTTACGGATACCGCTAAGGACTTTATTGCCGAAAAAGGCTTTGACATCAATTTCGGTGCGCGCCCGCTCAAACGGGCCATCCAGAAGTACCTTGAGGACCCTATCGCCGAAGAAATTCTCAAAGGCGAGGTCACCGAAGGCGGCACGCTGGAAGTGAGCTACGATAAGGGTAAGAGCGAAATCATCGTGCATGTAGACAGCAACGACGGTCCGTCGAAACCATCGGATGTGGCCGAAGAAAAAAAGGACGACTAAGTGTAGTCCAGAACGTTTAGGCAGTGTTCAAAAGGCCTGGGCCCGGTTAATACCGGACTCAGGCCTTTTTTTGGGTCAGGGTCATGCCAGCAAAGCACACCGCATCATACATGCCCAGCTGGCCAATCCTCATCGGTGTCGGCCGATGTCGACGGTGTGATCGAAAGCACCGTATCCGTAAACCTCCTCACCCGGACGATACCAGAAAATTTTCCCTTAAAAAATGTGACCACTTGCTCACGAACGGCCGCATGTCGGGGCGCCCTCCATCCCCGCCCATTGACGCCGGCCGATCACCGATACCGGCGCAGTCGTAGAGGCAGACACGTCTCCATCGGCACTGAGGTTTCTTTTATCCCGCCCCTCTTCCTACATCACAACGATTTCACCATGGACGGTTGTTACCAAACAATTTTATCTCCCCTTGCGAGATTGTTGCTTTTTTAACCTAAATTTGTTATCAGTCTGAATGGTGTCCGCTCATTAGCCGTTAACATGATGCCTAAAGAAACAGTTCAAGTAAAAGAGATTGCGCCCATTTCCTCTTTTGAAGAATTTGGCGTAAGGTTGGCCAGCATGGCACCGGCGCTCAATGAAGAGACCGATCCGGTTGCCTACTTCGCACCGCAGATCGCTCAGATGGAGAAATTCGCGTTGGGTCCTTTCCAATGGTGTATCGTCGATTTTGCAAATCAGGAATTGCTTGAAATCGGCGGCATGATCGAAGAATTTACCGGAAAGCCCTATACCTATTGGGTAGGCCAACCCGCCGACAAATACGTGGTAGAGCTCGCTAGGCCCGAACATATCCCGTATTGGATGGGGTATATCCAGTTTGTTTACGAATACATCCTTC
>NZ_JBHTDN010000020.1:0-41187 GCF_042666505.1 Parapedobacter sp. GCM10030251
GTCGGACATGCCGCCTTGGGCGGGGACGGAAGCATCCTGTACTTCGTAAGCGATATGCCCGGCGGCCGGGGCGGCACGGACATCTGGTACAGCCAGAGGCGGGCAGACGGCAGCTGGGGTGCACCGGAGAATGCGGGCGCCGTCATCAACAGCGCAGGCGATGAGCTGTTCCCGAACATCGGCCCGGACGGCACGCTTTATTATTCGAGCGACGGGTTCGCGGGCATGGGCGGGCTGGATGTGTTCGAGGCCACGGGCAGCGGGCAGCAGTGGAGCGCGCCGCGGAACCTTCGCTACCCGGTGAATTCGCCGGGGGACGACTTTGCTTACATCACAACCTACGAAGGGGATGAAGGTATCGCAGGCTATCTGTCCTCGAACCGCACAGGGGGAAAAGGGAGCGACGACATCTATTCGTTCACCTACGAGAAGCCGCGGATCGTCATCATCCTGCAGGGTACGGCTTCGGATAAAAACACAAAGGACCGGCTGGCAGATGTCTCAGTGACGCTGTATGACGGCAAGCGGGAAATCGTAGCGAGGAAGCGCACGGACGGCAGCGGGACGTTTGAGTTCGTGCTGGACAGGGACAGGCAATATACGGTATTGGGGCAGAAGGAGAAGTACCACGGCGATTCGGCCAGGGTAAGCACGGCGGGCATCACGATGTCGGATACGCTTGAGGTGGCTTTGCTGCTTGAACCCATATTCGAGGTGGGCAGGACCTTCGAGCTGGAGAACATTTATTATGACTTTGATAAGCACAACATCCGCCCGGACGCAGCGGCGGTGCTGGATGAGCTGGTGCGTACGCTTCGCGATAACCCGACGCTGCGGATCGAGCTTTCGAGCCATACGGACAGCCGGGGCAGCGATGCCTACAACATGGCCCTTTCCCAGCGGCGTGCGCAGTCTGCGGTTGACTACCTGGTGAGCCGGGGTATCGCGCGTGAGCGGATGGTGGCCAGGGGCTACGGGGAGACACGACTGGTGAACGGCTGCGGCAACGGCGTGCCGTGCAGCCGGGAGGACCACCAGGCCAACAGGCGCACCGAGGTAACCGTGCTGGAGTATTAATTGGCCCGCTTCACGACGCCGTATACGCGGCCGAGCGCAATTCCGTGAAAGTGACATCGAGCAGTGCCGACGGTATTGCCGCGGAGAGTAAGTCCGGGGGTTGGCTTCGGAGCTCGGTGCATACTCCAAGGGTACTCGTTCTGGTCTCGGACGTACCTCGGTGCGGCGCGGTGCGTTGGAGTGCAATACGGGTATGCATTCAGTAAGCATGCTGCTCCGAAGCGGGTACGGAGAGGGGGACCGGCATATCCCTGGCAACCCGTGTGCCTAAGTCCACCGGAACTGTAACACTTCCTGTGGTCACGTAACGTCTGCCGCGCCGCCGCCGCTAACCGGTTGAAATTTCCATCAAAATAAAAATATGATTGGTGATAATTATTTTGGTTATCAATTAATTATGGTTTTTATTTCTTTTATTGTCGACAAACGCTTTTTTTTATAGCGATATAGCGATATCTTTATTCGCAGATACTTACAGGGTAATCGCTATATTCAAAGGATATAGCTCGATCCCAAACAGTTTATTGTGCGTACTTCTACCGTTTTACATGCCGTTACACGTCGTTATTGCCGATGACCATGGTGCTATTCGCGTTGGTTTGAAATACATAATCCGCGAATGGATGCCTGAGTCCCGGATTTCTTATGCCAAAGATATGACTGAGCTCATCGCACTTTTAGATGCGGTGTCTCCCGAGGTGATCGTATTGGATATTAATCTTCCGGGAGGAAACAATTTTCAAGTGGTCAAGCAGTTAAAAAAGAAGCGTCCCCACACCCGGGTATTGGTCTTTTCTGCATACAATGAAATGCTGTACGCACTGCGCTATATAGACGCCGGTGCGGATGGCTATTTGCAAAAAGATGGCGATGAGGACGACTTCCGGGAGGCGCTGAATACAGTCTGTAGAGGACGAAAATACCTAAGCCCTAAAATGCGCGATTACCTGCTTGAACGTCGGTTGGGCAATGTAGAACTCGGGGAAAATCCGTTAGCCGCGTTGTCCGATCGGGAGACAGAGGTTTGCCAGCTTTTGGTGACCGGAAAAGGCGTCAGCGAAATAGCGAACGAATTAAACCTTCATACCTCTACCGTTGGTACCTACAAAAGCAATATCTATGCAAAATTGGGGGTGCAAAATCTATCGGAATTGATCGCCAAGGTCACCATGTACGCCGTGGTGCGAACGTAATCGTTATGGCCGTACCGTGGCCGATTGCGCTTCTTATCATCATCGTGCCATTGATTAATCTAGCCATATGCCATACTAGGATCAGCCCCAGCCCGCCTTTTTCGCCGGATAAGCCTTTTGGTCGGCCATTCTCTGGATTGTTGTAGCGTTCCATTTCGCTGCTGGACATGCCGATACCCGTATCGACCACTTTCAGGCTCTGTGTGTCGCCGTCTGCGTGAGCCGATACGTAAACAAACCCGTTCTTTGTGAATTTGATGGCGTTGTCCAGCAGATTATGGAGAATAATCGATAAAATCTCCTCGTTCGAATGCACCGCACTGCCTGGTGAAATTTGGTTGACCAGGTTTGTTCCGGCAGCAAGGGCAATGGGATTGAATAACTTGAGCTGCTTTTGGGCAATCGCATGCAAGGATACAGCATCGAAATGGATTTGATGGGTATCAAGCATCACCTTGGCCAGTTGCGAAAGGTTATTCGAATACCGAAAAATCTGCTGCGTGGAGTCGTAAACCAATTGGATTTCCTGCGTAAGCGGCCCATCTTCGGCTTGGCTTTGGGTAGATATGCCCTTTAATGCCTGCACCACATAGTTTAATGGCGCACGGATATCATGAACCATCGAGGCCGAAAGCAGCTGTTGTAAGGAGTGTTGTTGAGCAAGTTTGGCAGAATGAGAGGCTACTTTACGGCTAAGCTGCTCATTCTGATGGACGATAAAACGCGTCCTTAGCCGGAGAATAACCCAACCGATGGCAATAAATAGAATAAACAGTACAAGCAAAAACCAAGCAGTTTCATAAAAGCGAGGTGTTACATAAAGCGTTATTGAATGATAATGATAGTCATTTACATCCCAACCTTGGCGCATCTTAAACGTCACGGTGTGGTAGCCAGACGACAACTCATTAATGGATAAGGTATGGTCTGCAGGATTCAATGGCAACCATTGCATCTTGCCGGTGCTGGTGGAAATCGCGTATTCCAAGCGAATATTCTTCAGATGGCTAGCATAAGGAGTGGACACGGTAAGGTTGAGCCGGGAAAAGTTTGACGGCAGTTGTATGCTATCGTGCGCCGGAATGGCTGTACCGTCCAGATTTACTCCGTCGACCAACAACGGCCCGGTTGGCCACTCGCCGCGGATGCTGTCTGGATGGAACCAAACTAATCCATTCAGTGAAGGAAAAGAAAACATGCCGTTGGGCAGTTTAATCGCGCAAGGGTTACAACCGCCGTTAAATTCATTGGTAGCAAAACCATCATCAACGCCGAAATGAAAATAATGCAGCCTCGTAGCCTGAGGCTTCCGAAAATCCAACAAGTGTTGTTTTTTTACCCGAAATAAGCCCTTATTCGTACTAATCCAAAAATAGCCCCGTTGATCTTCCAATATACAATGTGCGGAGCGCAAAAACCCGGCTTCGTCCATCGGCATCGGATACACGGAGGTGTCCTCATGGAAGAAAACACCGTGTTGCTCGGTACAAATCCACAGCCGGGAGGGATGCGTTTCATCCTGGTGGAGGCTCCGTATGTGATATTGCTTAAGACCTTTGATCGGATAGGCCGTCTTCGTGCCGATATGAAATCGGTAAAGCCCCTGTGATGTGCCGATCCATATGTTTTCCAGATCGGCCTGCTGGATTAGCGAAATGGCGCTTGGCAACCGGGCCAATAACGTAAAGGTTCCCGCATCTTGATTCCACTGAAACACTCCGCCTTGGAGGCTGCCCAAGAGCAGTTTGTGCTGTTGGGTGCGAAATAACGCTTGACCCGGTTCGGGATTGGGAACTTTCTGCAAGAGCTTGTCGCCCAATGCAGAGTGGCAGAACAGAGTATCTTCGGTCAGTGTCCACAACCGGTCGTTGGCATCGTACACGTGGGCATATTGGCGGCCCATGTTTGAAAATGCGGGAATAACCCGGCATCGCCCTGCAGCGTCGTACCGTTTGCCATTATCCGTCAATACCGATCCGTCCTTTAAAACAAGCTGCGTATAGTAGATATCGTGCGGCGGCGTTTCCGGAGCCCGGACGACGGAAAAATGTTTCCGCCTAAGCACAAACAATCCTTTACTATCACTGCCAAGCATCAACCGTTGATGAGCGATGTCTAGATATATGACAACAATACGATTCGCTTCAATATCGAAATCGCTTAAGATGCGGGAACTATACAGATTGCCCTGCTTGTCAGGGCGAAGCCAATAGAGGTTATGGTTGAATTGAACAAACAGTTGATTGGCTGCATTGTTCCAGAAGAGGCTAAATTTGCCTTTTTGATATTCATCCGCCAGGTCGCCCACGATGCGCACCGGACGGACTGTCCCCAGCGTATCGATAGCTAAAGCCTGGTGGAGGTCTTTTATGTAGTATAACTCGTCATTCAAGCTGACGAACTGCCAAAATGATTTTCCGGGATTCGGAATGCGAAGCGATGGCGCTGAGACGCCGCTGTTGTACCAAATGATGGAATCTTGCTTAATGACATAATGTGCCCCGCGGATATCACCCACCCGCAGGTTTTCGATCTGCAGATTCGGGTAGCGATTGGGCAGCCCCGTGCTGAAATCGTTCGCCGGGTGTTGCCACGATAAATGCGAACGCCAAGGCGGCGCTGCCTGGTTGACGATGCGGGCAGTGCCATCATAAAGGTAAACCCATTGGTTGCTGGCCGTATGTGCCCATAGGGCGCCCGGTACGGAGTCGGTGTGCAGGCTTGTCATCCGCTCGCTCTTCAGCCGAGTAGATAAGCTATCCGGCAATTTGAACCGTTCATGCCCATCGAAACGTACCACACCCCTTTCGGTAATCAGCCAAACGAATCCAAGGTTATCGGGTGCAATGCCTTTAATGCTGTTTTGAGGCAATCCATGTTCATCGGTATAATGGAAAGTCAGGTAGTTTGTTTCATCGGCTAAGATGAGTTGCGGCAGAAGCGGAAAAATACAGCAAACAAGCCGTAACCAAAAATTGGTAAATCCCATTTGGTTTGATCTGATAGATGGTATCTGTGACGAACTACGAAGGTAGAAAAAAAAACGTAATGGAGATAAAACTGACAAGGATAATGCCTAGAAAAATTACTATAGCAGGCTCGTAAAATTACTTACAGGATGTCGAAAAGACACGATTGACGCCGATAACTAATTGGGGATATTTTTGATTGCTAAAGGAATAGCAGGTTGTGCATGATTGTTCTCGATCCGTTAACCGCTGTAACTCAATGACACATCTATCAATTGGCAGGTACTAAAGTGAAGCATCCTATGAAAAACAGCTACCAGTTTTCCCGCATTTGACCCTACATCACTACGACATCCATTACACTTCCTCGCATGTATAGGGAGTGATTAATTTTTTATTGCAAACCGTGAAAAGCATGAATGGCATCATTATTCCTTTAACATTTTTATTAGGTAAGTTCGGTTTAATCCTTGGGCGCGTTAAGCTACTGATCGTTTCGCTGGTTCTCTTTGGACTGTCATTGCTTGCTGCCCAAGTATTTGCCCAAACGCAGATGAAGCAGGCTACAGGTGGAGCTGGTAAGTATCGGAATAGCATTTACTGGTTTGATTTCGCTGGTTTGGATATGGTGGCCGGGCAGACCAGAACCTATCAGTTTACGGCTAATGGCGTTGACATAACCGTCGTTATTGATCAACTTAACAATCAAATAATCGGGTATCGGCCGGGGGCTTATGTCGATGACCGAATGGATGATCTTTATAACATTGGCGGTGCGGACGGTGCTAATACACTAACGAACGCTATCGTTAACTACACATCGGGCACGCAAGTTTCCTTTCGGCTGAGCGCTTACGCCACCTCCAATGGACAGCCCGCTAATATAGGGCTAGTCTTTGGTAATGGAGAGGCAGACGCGGTACAACCTAGTAATGAATTTACGCAAGGAACAACGAATGGTGAGCCTTGGCGACTATTGGAGGCAGGTGTGTATAATAATACTACCGATCGCCAAATTACCTTTTATGACGACAACCAAACCGCGCGGTTGGCTTGTTTGGACAATGTTGCACTCCTATATAGTCAAAAGACGGCAACAAACGAAACAAACCCATTGACAATCAACGCTGTGATTAATGGCGGGGGAAGAACGGCAATGGCTTTGGGTGTAATGGCTTATTCCGAGCGCGGAGACTCACCGGAAAACTATGGTATTGCCTCTCACACTATTACCCCATCCATAACGGGCGGGACCAATCCCGGTTCGGGCACCGGCAACACCGTTTATATCGCAGCTCCTCCAGCTGGAGGGCAATTGATTACAGCCGGAACGGTAGCTCCGGCCAGTACGCCAAAGTTGGGTGCGCTACCCGGCGACTTTGACCCTTCAAGTTTTACCGGTTTAGGTACCAATGCCGATGCAGACGACTTGAATGGGCAGGATGATGAGGATGGAATTGTTTTTGAACCGCTTCTCACGAATGTTGCTTCGTACAGCATAGACGCGATTGTAGGAAATTCGAGCGGATCACCGGCCTATTTGGTGGGGTGGATCGATTTTAACAAAAACGGCACATTTGAGGAAGCGGAAGGTGCTGCCGCTACGGTGGCCAACGGTGCAACCACTGCCACACTCAATTGGACCGGACTAAGTGGCTTGACAGCAGGGCCAACTTACGCCCGATTCAGAATATCAACCTCGCCGAATTTAACGGTGGCTAATCCAAGTGGATCCCTGAATAATGGAGAAACAGAGGATTATCGATTAACGATCAATGAACCGGTCGAAATCTGCGGCAATGGCATCGACGACGATGGTAACGGCGTGGCCGATTGTGATGATCCGGCCTGTAACCCTTATGTGAATTATTTTGCAAATGGCAGTTTAGAGAATTATACACAATGTCCAAACTTAAGCGCATTAGGAACTATCGCCTACGTAACCGGTTGGAAAACCAGCCAACCGGCTCCATCTGGGACAGGTGGCCAATTGATGGTTAACGATCCAGAGAAGGGGTGCATATCACCGCGCCCAGCGGCGAGTTGGCCCGCGAGCACCAATTTACCGGCTGGTTCAGATGGTGTTGCCTGGGCTGGGATGCATGGAGGAGCAGCCAATTCAGGTTTAGAAGATTTCCAGAATACCTTGATTGCGCCACTGCCCGCTGGAACCTACACCTTTACGTTTTCTGCCGGCTATTTAGTTGCCAGCCCATATACTGCTCCCGGTTTCTTCCGATTTTACGGGGTAAGGCCCGGTGAAGCCGACTTTACCACCGCGCATCCATTAGGTGATTCGCCGCTCATTAATAATGCCTTATCTTCGTCTAATCCGACCTGGAAAGAATACAGTTTTACGTTTACATCAACGGAAGTCTACGACCGCATTTATATGGTGGCGTATTCCGGGCCCGCCGGACAATCTTATTTGGTTTTTGACAGTTTCAAAATGGTATACAATCCGCCGATGGTGGGACTGCAAAACCCCGCTGCCGCCTGTCTGCCGGACGCTATATTCGAGGTGAAAAACCCCGATCCGGCGTGGGTAAGCTATCAGTGGTACATGGACGGACAACCGATCCTCGGCGCTACGGACCTTACCTATCAACCTCGCACAGGGCAACTGGGCGTATTTACGGTGGAAGCCATATTGGGCAGTGGATGCAGGACAGCGCAGTCTGCCGGCATTACCTTGAGCAGTAGCTGCCCGGTGCCGTTTGAGTGTAATGGGTCGGCGTATTTAGCAACTACCCCTCCCGGTGCTACAACATCATCGCTACTGGTAATCAACCCGGAAAATCCAACGCAGGTACAGGCGACAATTGCATTTTCCATACCAGATACTTACAATGGCATCGGTTACAATTTCGAGGACAATCTAATTTACGGCGTAGTTTCGGGTACTTCCGCGCAGTTAGATCCCGCTGATATGGTGCGGATCGATGGCACCGGTAAAGTGACGAGGTTGCCTCGGCCCACGCCCCTGAACGCCACAGAGGCGCAACGGATGGCGACCTGGACCAACGTAGCTACAGCAAATACAAATGGAGCACGCGTAAATTTAGCCGCCGGGGTAGTTGGTTTAAATAACATGTATTATTCAACCGTCCTGACCAATAATGCGTCCATAACCTTTCTGGTAAAAGTCGATCTGACCACCATGAAATACACGCTGGTTAGGCTGTCGCTGAATTACGCTTCCATGTCAGATATCGCTTTCTCTCCCCTGGATGGCATGATATACGGTGTACAGGGAAACCGGGTCGTCCAAACTAATCCTGCAAACGGAACGCAGACACTGGTTACATTAGCCGCGGGTTCAGCACCAATGGCAGGCTGGGCTGCCGGCGGTGCCTGGAACGATGTGCAGGGCAGGGTATACTTTTTCGCCAATGGCGGAACGGTGGAACAGGGAGGCCAGCGGCTGTACCGCTATAATCCGGCTAACAGGTTGCTTGTTAATCTGAGCGCAGTAAATAATTATCCGGGGCTGGACGCAACGGCTTGTTTTCCGACGCGAATGGACAAAAAAGTGATCATGCCGGCAGGCGGGGTGAAACCCGGTGACGTTGTTGAGTACGAGTTCAGCATCTACAACGGCCAGTCGTTACCGGTAACCTTTGACTTCGAGGACGTGCTCACATCAACCGATCTAGGCTGGGTGGATGCTTCGGTCAGCCCGGCCTCACCGGGCGGCGGAACAGTCAGCATATCAGGAAATACCCTGCGGATCTCGGGTATCACAGTAAATCCAATCCCGCAGACTAGTGGCCAGCCGCTTACCTTCCGGGTATCGGTAAAAATAGCTGACAACGCCAGCTACAACAGTTGTTATACGAATCAGGCCACTATCCGGACAGGAAATCTCACCGTGTACAGTAATAATCCGGATACACCGGAAGGAAACGACCCGACCGCTTTCTGCTCGAATCCTTGTGACGTACCGGCTCCGATAAGTGGCGGCAACCTGCAAGCCTGTGTGTCCGACCTGAACGGTGGAAAATTGACAGCTTCGGCCACAGCTGCTGCCGGTACCCAATTGATTTGGTATGATGCACCAACCGGTGGAACTGTGGTAACTGATCCAAGCTTAAGTGCAGTTGGAACGGTTACTTACTATGCGGCGGCGGATGATGGAACATGCATCAGTTCGAGCAGAACTCCGGTGACCTTGAATATAACGGCAACACCGATCTTGGATGAGCAGCAGGATACCACCTCCTGCGGACCGTTCGAATTGCCCGCCATCGTAGGTGAGCATTTAAGCGGGAACGAAGCGTATTACACGGCACCCAACGGGGGAGGCACCAAATACCTTCCGGGCGATGTAATCAGCACGCCGGGCACTTCCACGCTCTACATTTTTGATCAAAGCGAGGCGCTTACCAATTGCCAAGGTAGTTTGGCGGTAGCACCGAATACAAGCTATACGCTCAGCAATCTATTTGACGATACGCACTTCCGCTATCCGGGTACGGTTGATCCCGCGTTCTGGCAGGGAACGGGTAACCAGCAGATTTTGTATAACAGCCCGGGTACGCCCAGTGGAGGTATACAGACTTATCTGGGCATTATTGGTGACGTGTCAGTAGGCAGTACCGCAGACTGCTTCGGAAGCGAAGTGAGTATAACAGCACAGGTAAACGTGGCTAACCAAGGCCCGGGTCCGGCTTATGGCTATGCCGGAAGATTAGCGATTTTTAACAAAGCGACAAACCAGCGATTGTATGATGCGCAGTTACCGGCGAACATGGCCGCCAATACTTCGGTATTGTTGACGGTGACCGGAACGGTCCCGTTGCCGGAAGTATTGGCGGGAAATATCGCGATTGTGATTGTCGTGGAGACCGATCAGTTATCTGCGCCAAAAAACTGGTTGCTTTCTGACTTCAGAGCGTCTTACCAATTCTTGCCGGAAACCACCCAGGCTTGTTCGGCAGAAACTAGTTTCGAATTGACGGTCAATGACGTTCCAGCAGCGCCGACCAGCGATGGGAACCAACAAGCTTGTATTGCTGACGTTGCCGATAAACTGACAGCCACCGCCACGGCCCCGACCGGAGCAACATTGATCTGGTACGATGCACCGGTAGGTGGAAATGCGGTAACCGATCCAAGCTTGGATACGGTTGGCGTGATTACGTATTACGCCGAGGCTGACAATGCTACTTGTGTAAGCTCGACCAGGACACCGGTGACATTGAGCATCATGGAGTCCCCCGTGCTTTCTGAAGTTGAAGATGTCGTCAATTGCGGCCCCTATGAATTACCCATCATACAAGGCGAGCACCTTACCGGTAATGAAGCTTATTATACGGGTACGGGCGGTACCGGCACAAAGTACTTACCGGGCGATGTCTTCAGTACACTGGGTACGTCTACACTGTACGTGTACGATGCAACGGAACCGAGCGCTAATTGCGCTGGCAGTTTATCGGTTTCCAACAATACGAAGCTTACCCAGGATGATATGGGCGGTGCTTACCTCTATGATGTTGACAATACAAATTTTTGGAATGGTACTGCTAGTACGACGATAAACTACGACCCCGCTGATCCAGCTTGGAGCGGACAAACCTATAAAACAATTGCCGGCGATATTAATATCTCCGGCGCCACGGAATGTTTTGGCACGCAAGTGCAGATAACCGCCAAAGTTACCGTAGTGAATAACGGCCCGGGACCTGGTAACGCATATACAGGCCAACTGGGCATTTGGCATAATGAGACCAACCAGACGCTATATACTACGCATTTGCGTTCAACGCCGGTTGGACCGGCAATCGATCTTACCGTTACGGGCGTAGTGCCATTGGCGGACTTAGCTGCCGGCAAACTTTCTTTTATCGTTTCACTGGAAACGCTGCATGGCAGCACCAAGAGTTGGACGGTTTCCGGTTTTGAGGCCGATTATCAGTTTCTTCCTGAGACAACGGGAGTGTGTTCGGCCGAGCGCAGCTTCGAGCTGACCATCAACGAAGCGCCCGCAGCACCGATCAGCGGCGGAAACCAACAGGCTTGTATTGCTGACCTTGCGGATAAATTGACCGCTTCGGCCACTGTGCCGGACGGAACACAGTTGGTTTGGTACGACGCTCCGGTGGGTGGTAACGTGGTGACAGACCCGAGTCTGGATGCGGTCGGTACGGTTACCTATTTTGCAGCAGCAAATAACGGGATCTGTGACAGTCCAACAAGAACGCCGGTAACATTGAGTATTACGGCTTCTCCGGTATTGGATGAGATAGAAGACGTAGCTGCGTGTGAAGTATTTACCCTGCCCGAGATTACCGGTACCGGCCTATCCGGAAACCAGGCGTATTATACGGCACCGAATGCAGGCGGAACGAAATACCTGCCGGGTGACCAGCTGAGCTCCGTGGGTACAACGACGCTGTATGTCTATGACGAAAGCGGAGCGGTGGCCAACTGTGCCGGAAGTTTGAGCGTCGTGGCCAATACGAGTTATCCCAAGGCTGATTTTGATCAGCTGGCCAACCAGAATACGGTGATGCAGTATCCGCGGGCAATAAATCCGGCGTTCTGGAGCGGCACCGGTACGCAAGTGATCGACTACAATGCGGCCGATCCGATAGTCGATGACCAGACCTATCCGGCGATAATCGGCAGAGTGAATATTGCTGATACCGATGACTGCTTCGGTACGGATGTGTTCATTTCGGCCGATGTGACGGTAACGAATAATGGCCCTTCCGCTGGTTTTGGTGGTGTTGGTTATTTTTCCATCATCAATACCGCAACGAATACGCGTCTGTTTAACGGCGGCATGCCGTCGAGTCCGGCTGCTGGAGCCACGTTTCAAGTCCATGTGGAAGGTGTTGTGCCGGTGGCCGATGTGCTGGCCGGAAACATCAGTATCATGATTGTGGTTGAAACCCATCACAACGGTGCTAAAAACTGGACATTGTCCAATTTCCAGTCGGCTTATCAATTTTTACCGGAAGTAGCGCAGAACTGCTTTGACGAGACTTCGTTTGAGGTGACGATTAACGAGGCGCCGGTGCTGGTGATCACCGATCCGGCAGCGGTTTGTTTGCCCGGTACGGTGGATATCACTGCCAGCGAGGTAACGCAGGGCAGTGCACCCGGCCTAACATTCGAATTTTTCGTGGATGATTTGGCCGCACAACCACTGAGCAATCCGGAGGCCATATCCGTTTCGGGAACATACTACATCAAAGGTACGGACCCGGTAACCGGATGCAGCGCCATTGCGCCGGTTGAAGTAGAGCTCATCGGCCAGCCGGAACTGCGGGTTGGCCAGCCATTCTGTACCGGTGGCCAGGGCAGCATTGAAGTGCTGTCGCCATTAGGCCCCGAATTTGTATACTCGATTGATGGAACTAATTATCAGGCAGATCCATTGTTTACGTCGGTCGCGCCGAACACCTATCAGGTGACGGCGATGAATACAGTGACAGGTTGCGTGAGCGAAGCCACGGCGGCGACCATTGATCCGGCACGGCAGATACCAACGCCCGAGGTCATACAACCAGACTGTTCGACTCCAACAGGTAGTATTATCGCAGCCCAGTATGCAGGCGCTACCTACTCAATCGATGGGGGTACAAGCTTTGTTAATAGCAATGTCTTTACCGATTTGGCCCCAGATGTTTATACGCTTATCATCCGAGATGGTGGAGATTGTGATAGCGAGCCGGTGACGGTGACCATCAACGTACCCCCAACGGCACCGGCTTTGCCAATAAGTGGCGGCGATCAACTGGTTTGTGCAGAAAATCCGGTGCAGACGCTGACCGCCACTGCAACCGTAGGGAGCGGCGAAACGCTTGTCTGGTATGACGCGCCTGTGGGTGGAAGCGTAGTGGCTAATCCGATTTTAAATGCCATCGGAACGATAACTTATTATGCAGAAGCGACAAATGGGTCCTGTTCGAGCCCCACAAGAACGCCTGTTACGCTGATGATTCAATCAGCGCCTCATATCGAGCCTATTGAAAACCAAGAAGCTTGCGAAGCGTATACGCTGCCCGAAATTACCGGGGTTAATCTGACAGGTAATGAGGCTTATTATACAGAACCAGGCGGTGGAGGGCAAATGTATGTGGCTGGAGATATAATAAACACGGTAGGAACGACGAATTTATATATATTCGATAGGGCGGAAGGACAAACGAATTGTGCTGGATCACTATCGGTTGTGAAAACGACAAAAGTCAGCCAAGCGGACCTAGAAACCCTTTTTTCCTTTGTGCCCCATTATCTGACAAACACCTACGATCAAGGGCTTTGGGAAGGAGTTTCAACCGCGATTAACTACGATGCTACTGATCCAAAATCAATCAGTCAGACCTATAAAACGGTTGTGGGAGACGTAGTATTGACAGGCTCTCCGGCATGTTTTGGTTCTGCAGTGCGGATTAACCCGAAGGTCAGGATTACAAACAACGGTGCGGATAACGGAAGAGGGTATGCAGGCCGGGTGTCTATTGTTAATAATGCGACAAATACCGAAATAAACTTCGCTCAATTAACGGATACTCCAGTGGGAAGTCCGGTGGATATCGACATAGCTGGCGTGGTGCCTGTTAGCGATTTGGTAGCCGGCAATATTAGTATCGTTATTTCGGTAGAAACCTATCACACTGACAATTATATCAAAGATTGGACAATATCCGACTTTTCGGCTGCCTATCAATTTATACCGGAGTCTACTGAAAGTTGTTTTGATGAAGAAAGTTTTAGTGTAACGATTTATGAGATGCCTACTGCGGTTGCGGGCGCTGATGAAACGCAGTACAACAGCGGTGTGTTTACATTGGATGCCGCAACGCCGACGGTTGGAACCGGTGAGTGGAGTGTGGTTAGCGGAACACCGGCGGTTGAAATAGTGGATGTTACCGATCCGAATGCAGCCATCACGTTGGATCCGAATACATCGGTGACCTTGCGGTGGACGGTTACCAATGGAACGTGTGTTGCTTTTGATGATGTGGTGCTGAGCTACGTTTCACAAGCGGATATCGAAACGGTGAAGGTGACCAGCACAGCCGGGCAGACGGAGTTCACCCCGGGTGAGTCGGTAGACTACACGATCACAGTAACGAACAACGGTCCGAGCGATGCGCAGGATGTAAATGTGGAGGATACGGCCCCTGTCGGAACGACGATAACGAACTGGACGGCGGTGGTGACCACCGGCACAGTTACACTTCCGGCCACAAGCGGCACAGGCGATATCAATGAAACGATTGCCACGCTTCCGAACGGCGCTGTGGTGACCTATACGGTGACGGTGCAGACGCCTCCGGACTTCGACGATGACCTGGTGAATGCGGTTACGGTGACCACGCCGACACCTGACCCGGATCCGACCTGCGATGACTGCACGACCCCGCCATTGACACCTGATCCGCAGGCGGACGTGGTGACGGTGAAAGTGGTGAGTGATGCCGCTCAGACGACCTTTGTTCCCGGCGAGTCGGTTGATTATACGATCACGGTAACGAACAACGGCCCGAGCGATGCAACCGCTGTGAACGTGGAGGATACGGCACCGGCCGGAACGGCGATCACGAACTGGACGGCGGTGGTGACCACCGGCACGGTGACATTGCCGAATACTTCAGGCACGGGCGATATCAATGAAACGATAGCCACGCTTCCGAACGGCGCTGTGGTGACCTATACGGTAACGGTGCAGACGCCGCCGGACTTTGACGATGACCTGGTGAATGCGGTTACGGTGACCACGCCGACACCTGACCCGGATCCGACCTGCGATGACTGCACGACCCCGCCATTGACACCTGATCCGCAGGCGGACGTGGTGACGGTGAAAGTGGTGAGTGATGCCGCTCAGACGACCTTTGTTCCCGGCGAGTCGGTTGATTATACGATCACGGTAACGAACAACGGCCCGAGCGATGCAACCGCTGTGAACGTGGAGGATACGGCCCCTGTCGGAACGGCGATCACGAACTGGACGGCGGTGGTGACCACCGGCACGGTGACATTGCCGAATACTTCAGGCACGGGCGATATCAACGAAACGATAGCCACGCTGCCGAACGGCGCTGTGGTGACCTATACGGTAACGGTGCAGACACCGCCGGACTTCGACGATGACCTGGTGAACGCGGTTACGGTGACCACGCCGACACCTGACCCGGATCCGACCTGCGATGACTGCACGACCCCGCCATTGACACCTGATCCGCAGGCGGACGTGGTGACGGTGAAAGTGGTGAGTGATGCCGCTCAGACGACCTTTGTTCCCGGCGAGTCGGTTGATTATACGATCACGGTAACGAACAACGGTCCGAGCGATGCGCAGGATGTGAACGTGGAGGATACGGCCCCTGTCGGAACGGCGATCACGAACTGGACGGCGGTGGTGACCACCGGCACGGTGACATTGCCGAATACTTCAGGCACGGGCGATATCAATGAAACGATAGCCACGCTGCCGAACGGCGCTGTGGTGACCTATACGGTAACGGTGCAGACACCGCCGGACTTCGACGACGACCTGGTGAATGCGGTTACGGTGACCACGCCGACACCTGACCCGGATCCGACCTGCGATGACTGCACGACCCCGCCATTGACACCTGATCCGCAGGCGGACGTGGTGACGGTGAAAGTGGTGAGTGATGCCGCTCAGACGACCTTTGTTCCCGGCGAGTCGGTTGATTATACGATCACGGTAACGAACAACGGTCCGAGCGATGCGCAGGATGTGAACGTGGAGGATACGGCCCCTGTCGGAACGGCGATCACGAACTGGACGGCGGTGGTGACCACCGGCACGGTGACATTGCCGAATACTTCAGGCACGGGCGATATCAATGAAACGATAGCCGCGCTGCCGAACGGCGCTGTGGTGACCTATACGGTGACGGTGCAGACACCGCCGGACTTCGACGATGACCTGGTGAACGCGGTTACGGTGACCACGCCGACACCTGACCCGGATCCGACCTGCGATGACTGCACGACCCCGCCATTGACACCTGATCCGCAGGCGGACATCGTAACGGTGAAAGTGGTGAGTGATGCCGCTCAGACGACCTTTGTTCCCGGCGAGTCGGTTGATTATACGATCACGGTAACGAACAACGGCCCGAGCGATGCAACCGCTGTGAACGTGGAGGATACGGCACCGGCCGGAACGGCGATCACAAACTGGACGGCGGTGGTGACCACCGGCACGGTGACATTGCCGAATACTTCAGGCACGGGCGATATCAATGAAACGATAGCCACGCTTCCGAACGGCGCTGTGGTGACCTATACGGTAACGGTGCAGACGCCGCCGGACTTTGACGATGACCTGGTGAATGCGGTTACGGTGACCACGCCGACACCTGACCCGGATCCGACCTGCGATGACTGTACAACCCCGCCACTGACACCGAATCCGCAGGCGGACGTGGTGACGGTGAAAGTGGTGAGTGATGCCGCTCAGACGACCTTTATTCCCGGCGAGTCGGTTGATTATACGATCACGGTAACGAACAACGGTCCGAGCGATGCGCAGGATGTGAACGTGGAGGATACGGCCCCTGTCGGAACGACGATCACGAACTGGACGGCGGTGGTGACCACCGGCACGGTGACGCTTCCGGCCACCAGCGGCACGGGCGATTTGAATGAGACCATACCGGTATTGCCGAACGGGGCAGTGGTAACCTACACAGTGACGGTCCAGACACCGTCCGACTTCACCGGACAACTGGTGAACGCGGTGACGGTAACCACGCCGACCGAGGATCCCGATCCGACATGCGATGAATGCGAGACGCCGCCATTGGATCCCGATCCGCAGGCGGACATCGTGACGGTGAAGACGGTAAGCGCGGCCGGGCAGACAGCCTTCGTTCCTGGCGAATCGGTTGACTACACGATCACGGTAACGAACAACGGCCCGAGCGATGCAACCGCTGTGAACGTGGAGGATACGGCACCGGCCGGAACGACAATAACAAATTGGACGGCAGTGGTAACCACCGGCACGGTGACATTGCCCAACACCAGCGGCACGGGCGATTTGAATGAGACCATACCGGTATTGCCGAACGGGGCAGTGGTAACCTACACAGTGACGGTACAGACGCCGTCTGACTTCACCGGACAACTGGTGAACGCGGTGACGGCAACCACGCCGACAGAGGATCCGGATCCGAGCTGTACGCAATGTACCACGCCGCCATTGGATCCGGCACCGAAAGCGGACATTGTAACGGTTAAGACTACCAGTACAGCCGGGCAGACGGAGTTCACGCCGGGCGAGAGCGTAGACTACACGATTACGGTAACCAACAACGGTCCGAGCGATGCCGTGAATGTGAATGTCAGTGACACGGCACCGGCCGGAACGACGATCACGAACTGGACGGCGGTGGTGACCACCGGCACGGTGACACTTCCGAACGCAAGCGGCAGCGGAGACATCAATGAAACGATCGCCACGCTTCCGAACGGGGCAGTGGTGACCTACACAGTGACAGTACGGACGCCTTCGGACTTCACCGGACAGCTTGTGAACGCGGTGACGGTAACCACGCCGACAGAGGATCCGGATCCGAGCTGTACGCAATGTACCACGCCGCCATTGGATCCGGCACCGAAAGCGGACATTGTAACGGTTAAGATAACCAGTACAGCCGGGCAGACGGAGTTCACGCCGGGCGAGAGCGTAGACTACACGATCACGGTGACCAACAACGGTCCAAGCGATGCAACCGCTGTGAATATCAACGACACAGCTCCTGCCAGTACAACGATCACCAACTGGACGGCCGTGGTAACCACCGGCACGGTAGCGCTTCCGGCGACCAGCGGCACGGGCGATTTGAATGAGACCATACCGGTATTGCCGAACGGCGCGGTGGTAACCTACACAGTGACGGTACAGACACCGTCGCACTTCACCGGTAATCTGGTGAATGCGGTGACGGTCACCACGCCGACGGAGGATCCCGATCCGACGTGTGCGGACTGTGAGACCCCGCCATTGACGCCTGATCCGCAAGCGGATATTGTAACCGTTAAACAAACCAGCACGGCAGGTCAAACCACATTCGTTCCGGGCGAATCGGTTGAATACACGATTACGGTGACCAACAACGGTCCAAGCGATGCGCAAAATGTAAATGTTGTAGATACCGCCCCCGGGGGGACTACCATCAGCGGCTGGACGGCGGTTGTCACATCTGGCACGGTGGCGTTGCCGAACATCTCAGGTAGAGGTAATCTCAACGAGACCATACCCACATTGCCTAACGGCGCGGTGGTGACTTATACAGTAACAGTGCAGACGCCATCGGACATGACCGGCGATTTGGTAAACACCGTCATGGTGACCACGCCTACGCCTGATCCAAACCCGGGTTGTGACGGCTGCACAACACCGCCATTACCTATTAGTAACGTTTCTAACCTCCGCGTAAGCAAAACGGTGGATGTAAACGAGGCAATGGTTGGAACCGATGTGGTGTTTACCATACAGGTTTCCAATGCAGGACCGCACAACGCCTCCGGAGTGCAGGTAATCGAGCAGCTGCCGTCCGGCTACACACTGGTAAGTCATGAGGCGGGTACCGGTTCATACGACGCCGAGACCGGCGTTTGGCGGGTAGGTAATCTTGCCAATGGCGCAATGGCTTCGCTGAAAATCACGGCGACCGTGAATGCATCAGGTGATTACCGGAACATTGCGGCTGTCGAGGGTAATGAACGCGATCCAGATGAGAGTAACAATTCGGACGAAGTGACCGTTTCTCCGGTGCATCCGCCGGTTGCCTCCAACGATGAGATCGTCGGTAGATCGAACAATGACCTGACGATCCCGATCATAACCAACGACAACGGATCGACCTATCCGTTGGATCCGGCATCGATCGAGATTGTGAGCCCGCCGCAGAATGGTACACTCATCATTAATCCAGACGGAACGGTGACCTTTAAGCCGAATCCAGGTTATACGGGTCCGGTAACCTTCAGCTATCGCGTGAAGGACAGTGCAGGAAACTGGAGTAACATTGCAACGGTATCGATTACGGTAGAGCCAAATCCGCTGCGTATTCCGAACGTCTTCACTCCGAACGGTGACGGACAGAATGACCGGTTCGAGATCATCGGAATCGAGGCGTTCGACCGGGTTGAGGTCACGATCTTCAACCGATGGGGCAACGAGGTTTATAAGAGCAGGGACTATGACAATAGCTGGGAGGGCGATGACCTGAATGAGGGGACGTACTACTACATCATCCGGTTGTATAGCGGCACCGGAGAGCACGAAGAGAAAGGTTGGGTATTGCTGAAACGGAAGTAGCAGGACAGTTTGATTAAACCATAGAAGATCAGAAGATGAAACGCAACGCACATATCTACTTGCTGGCCGGCATGATCGGTATATCAATGGCCGCCCGGGCTCAGCAGAACATCCAGTTCACGCAGTACATTTTCAATTCGATGAGCGTGAACCCGGCCTACACCGGCTACAAGGAGGAGTGGTTTGGGCAGCTGGGAATGCGGAGCCAATGGGTGGGACTCGACGGCGCGCCGCAAACAGCCCTGCTGTCGGTTGACGGGCTACTGGACCCGTTGCAAGGCAAGCGCCACGGCCTTGGAGTCCAGTTCACCGCCGATGAGCTGGGTCCGCAGTCGGCAACGTCGGTCTACGCAAATTATGCGTTCCGGCTGCGGCTGAACGAGGAGGACACGCAGCGGCTGAGTTTCGGCGTCGGTGTCGGCGCCACGCAATATGGACTTGACGGGTCGGTGCTGGATGCGATCAACCCAGGGGATCCCATCGTTCCGGCGAGCCGGATCAACAACTTCGTTCCGGACGTCCGTTTCGGGATGTACTATTACAATCCGCGGTGGTACGCGGGCGTCTCAGTAATGGACCTGCTGTCTGGCGACCAAAGCAACAACATCTTCCGGTGGGATAATACAACGACGGATAACATCCGTCGTAGGCGGCATCTATATTTCATGGGGGGTATGCTGTTCAATCTAAGCCCCGGAACCCGCCTGCGTCCGAGCCTACTGGTGAAGGAGGATTTCAAGGGACCGACGAGTGTTGATGTGAACGCAATGTTCGTGTTTGGAGACCGTTTTTGGATCGGTGGCGGATGGCGCACGGGTGTTACGGTTTTCAGAAAGGATTACGAGCGTTTCACAGGCAATTCGCTGAACCGACGGAATTCGGTATCAGCGATTACCCAGCTTTACATCGTTCCCTCGCTCAGGATCGGCTATTCATATGACCACATTCTTAGCCAACTGAGCAGCGTACAGAACGGGTCGCATGAAGTGACACTGGGTATCACCTTCGGGCGCAAGGATCGGCGCCTGTTGAGCCCGCGTTTTTTTTAGTCTGATAAGTGGAATATAGCTATGGAAAAAAGAATACTGACAAAGATTTGTGCTACCGCGATCCTATTGCCGGTGCTGTTGCTTTGGGTGTCCCCGGTGCTGGGCCAAGAACAGCCGGATCTGCGGCAAAAGGCTGCGGAACTGTACAACCGATACGAGTACGCGAATGCGGCGACGCTATACGAAAAGCTTGCAGGGCGTAAAAAGCCGCGGCTGGAGGACCTTGAGCGGCTGGCATACTGCTACCTTCAGATGGATGACTACGCGGCAGCCGAACGGTGGTACGGTCGGATCGTGGCAGATGGCGAAGCCAAAGACGCGCTGTTGCTACAGTATGCGGAAGTGCTGAAATCAAACGGTAAATATGGGGAGGCTAAGCAGCAGTTGGAGACTTACGCGAAGCGTGCAGGGAATCGCGAGGAAGTGGCCATTCAGATCGCCGGCTGCGACTCGGCGCTGGCGTGGCTTTCATCGCCCACGGCACACGAGTTGCGCAACGAGGCGGTAAACACGGCGCTGTCTGAATTCTCGGCGTTTCCTGTAGGTGATTCGGTGTACTATGCGGGTGAGCCGGAAGGGGATAACAGACAGTACGGCTGGACAGGCCGCTCATATCTGCGGGTGTACACGGCCGCGCGCGGTACGGACAACGCGCTGAGTGGGGCACGTGTGGCGCGGGATCAGGTGAACGACGGAAGCTACCATATCGGACCGGTCGCGGCCTCCGCGGATGGGAATACGCTTTTTGTTACCCGCACCTATCCTGGTAAAGACGGTGCCAAGGCGAAAGAACACCGCAGAAGATACCTGACGCAGAAGTTGGAACTGTATATCCATACACATAATGCAGATGGCTCGTGGAACGTTGAGCCGTTCCCCTACAATAATGTAAAAGAGTATTCGGTGGGCCATGCTGCGCTGAGCACTGACGGAACGACGCTTTATTTCGTGAGCGACATGCCGGGCGGTCAGGGCGGCACAGATATCTGGTATAGTGAGCGCCGTGCGGACGGCAGCTGGGAAGATCCGGTGAATGCTGGGGCCATGGTGAACAGTACAGGTGATGAGCTGTTCCCGAACATCGGCCCCGGAGGTACGCTGTATTTCTCAAGCGATGGCTTTGCCGGGATGGGAGGGCTGGACGTGTTTCGTTCAGAAGGAAGAAAGGGAACCTGGAGCCGTCCGGAGAACCTGCGTCATCCGGTCAACTCACCGGGGGATGATTTCGCTTACCTGACCACGGCGGATGATGAGGAACGGGTGATGGGCTACCTGTCCTCGAACCGGCAAGGAGGCAAAGGCGGAGATGACATCTATTCGTTTGTGATGGGCAAGCCGAAGATTATCATCATTCTGCAGGGTACCGCTTCAGACCGTAAGACGGGAGATCGGCTGGCAGAGGTTTCGGTTACGCTGTTTGACGGAGAGCGAGAAATCGTAGGCCGCAAGCTGAGCGATGGGAGCGGCCGTTTCGAGTTTGAACTTGAGCGCGGTAAGTCTTATCGTGTGGTTGGTGAAAAAGCCAAATACAAAGGCGATTCTGCAAATGTGACCACCGTTGGAATCGTACGTTCAGACACGCTGGATGTTGCACTGTTGCTGGATCCGCATTTTGAAGTAGGGAAGACCTTTGAGCTGAAGAACATCTATTACGACTTTGATAAACACAACATCCGCCCGGACGCGGCGCGGGTGCTGAATGAGCTGGTGGCGATTCTTGAGGAATACCCGACGCTGAAGATTGAACTGTCCAGTCACACCGACAGTCGCGGCAGTGATTCGTATAACGAAGCGCTCTCGCAGCGGCGCGCGCAGGCGGCAGTGGATTACTTGGTGAGCCGAGGCATTGGCCGCGGGCGGATGGTGGCCAAAGGCTACGGCGAGACGCGGCTAGTCAACGACTGCGGCAATGGGGTACCCTGCTCTCGCGAAAAACATCAAGCTAATCGACGCACGGAGGTAACGGTATTGGAATATTGATCGTGGTAACGAATTTTTTCCTGTATTATTGGCAATAGCGTTTCTTTTCATCATATATTTGTGAATGAAATGAATACGTTTACCATATTCTCTTGAAAGAACCGTTATATGTCTATTCACGTTGCTATTGTTGACGATCATAGTTCCGTCAGGGTGGGGATGAAGTACATCGTTTATGAATGGATGCCCCAAAGTTTTGTATCCCTCATTGATGATATGCAAGATTTGTTGCATTTATTGACGTCAGGAAACCCCGTCGATATTATCATCCTGGATATCGATATTCCGGGAGGAAATAACTTGCAAATGATTAAAATGATACGAGATATCCAACGAGATGTGCGTATTTTGATGCATTCTGCCTCAGATGAGCTGGTATATGCGCTTCGTTACATTGATCTGGGTGCCAACGGGTATTTACAAAAAGATAGCAGCGAAAATGAAATCAAGACGGCACTTGATACCATTTTACACGGCAAAAAGTACCTAAGCCCAGGGCTCAAAGACAGCTTGCTGCAAAGCAGGCTGAACCTCGGATCTGTTGCGACCGTTAATCCCCTTGAAGACCTTTCAAACAGGGAGTTGGAAGTCTGTCGGCTGTTGGCGCAGGGAAAGGGTGTGACAGAAGTAGCCGAAATGTTATTTATACACACTTCTACCGTGGGTACTTATAAGGCGAAGATTTACGACAAATTGGGGGTGCGAAATGTCAAAGAACTCATTGACAAATTCAGGCTGTATGAGGTAACGTGATGATGACTGTCGTACCCTTTCCTCGCGTGCTTCGGATCGATATTTCGGCCTGAATCAGATTGGCCATATCTTTTGCTAACATCAGCCCCAATCCGTTATTGTCTCCGTTGCGCACTGCTTCTTTGGTGACGTGTGCTGCCTGATGAAAATGGGTTATTTGATCTGGCGTAAGGCCGACACCAGTGTCAGCGACACACAGTGATATGCGATTATCCTGTTTTATTTCGGAATAAATGCTGATTTTGCCGCGCTTGGTAAACTTGATAGCGTTGTCAAGGATGTTGTGAATGATCACAGAGAGGATGTCTGCCTGGGAACGGATGGACGTTTTAGGAGGAACGCTGTTGTGTATCAGGTTACCACGTAAATCTGCGACAGGCTGGAAAATCGTGATCTGTCTTTCAACAATTTCGTCTACGTACACGTCGCCAAACTTGAGTCCTACTTTGGTAAACATCACTTTGGCAAGCTCAGTGAGGTTGTTGGAATAATGATAGATGTGGTGAGTAGAATGGTATAGGTGTTCAATATCTTCCGGCGCAATGGTTTGTTTACCTGCGACGGACTTCATGGCATATAGTGCTTTGACCACATAACTAAGCGGAGCCTTGATATCATGGGTAATTGAGGCGGAGAGGCGTTGCTGCCACTCGTATTGTTTCGTCAGTTCATTGGTGCGTTCATTTACCTTTTCGACCAATAGCCGGTTCTGTCGGAGTACGAACTGTGTGCGCAAGTAGATAACTAACCAAATCACGCCGCTGATAGCAATACAGGAAAGACCGATGAACCACCAGGTTTCGTAAAATAGCGGTTGCACATAAAAACGGAACGTTTCAACATGGAAATCATCTGAATTGATGCCATTGCGTATTCGTACCCTCACCTCGTGATCTCCGGACGATAGTTCGTTTATGGATAACGTGTTGTTTAGAAGATTAAGCGGAACCCAATTGCCTGTTGTTCGCCGCTTATTGTACAACATATAGTCAATCTGAATGTTGTTAGGATTTCCATAGAAAGGCGCAGCCAATTTGATATCTAACCGGGAGAAATGGTGCGGGATGTGTATGACATCTTCTATTGCAAGCGACTTGTCGTCTAGGACGATGTCGTCGAGTATGATTTTTCCAGACGGAAATTCTTCGGTAATAGCCAGTGGGTTGAACTGCACGAGGCCATCCAGCGACGGAAACGAGAAGCTGCCATTGGGAAGTTCAATGGCACAGGGTAGGCATCCACCGTTGAATTCGTTTGTTTGGAATCCCCATTGCTTATTGTAGTAAAAATAGAAAGGCGTTTTTCTTCGATCATTCTTATAGTCCAGCAATTGTCGCTTGCTCACTTTAAACAATCCTTTGTTGGTGCTTATCCAAATAAACCCATTTCGGTCTTCGAGGGTGCAATGGGAAGTGGACAGGTAAAGATTTTGGTCGAGGGGAAAACTGGTAATCTGCCCATCTTCATAGAGATAAAAGCCGTGTTGATAAGTAGTGATCCAATACCGTTGATCGGACTCATTTCGGATACTGCGGATCTGCTTGTTTCGGAACTGTGGGATTTCCGACCAGGTACGGGTCACCTTGTTGAAGATATAAAGTCGGTCGAATGTGCTTGCAAAAAGTTCGTCTTTGTTTTTTTGTTCGAGGTTGTTGATTGAGCCGGAGAATGTGGCTTGTTCGCAGAACGTATCATTTTTAGCATCGTATTTAAGTAGCGCACCCTTTCCACCGCCGATCCAAAACTGATTCGAGTCGTCATAGAATGCCACGCGGGGTAGCGCCGGAAATGGCTTGATCTCGACGATACGATCAAGGCCGGGCGCGGCAACTAAAACATTGTCGTTTCTCAAAATCCAGACATTTCCATCCGGTCCGATGATTTGTCCATGTTGAAATTGGTGTAGATGCAACGGTGGGGCGAAACGGAAATGACCGGTGGAATCAAACGCCATTCCATTATCCGTGAGCAACAACCCATTGGGCAACAAGGTCTGGTTGTAATACAGGTTCGAATAGGCATCGTCCGCCACGAGCGATTTGAAGAAGCGCTTTTTAAACACAAACAAACCTTTGGTACCACTTCCCAGCAGCAGTTGGTTTTGTTTGGGCATATCGTGGGCCGTAATGATGTTTTGCTTATCAAAGTCGAAGCCACTGATGAGTAGCTGGCTGTGTAACCCCCCATTCTCATCTCGCGATAAGCGGTACAGGTTATACGTTGTGTAAATAAAAAGTTGATCTGAAGAGGAATTCCAAAGAATTTTAAAACGCGTATGGGGAGGCAGTTTGCTTGCATCGCCCGAAATTTTTCCCTTTTTGATAGTAAGGTCGCCGCCAATTTCGACGTATTCAAGCGTTTGATTAAAGTAGATCAGTTTTCCGTGATCACTAGCGAAATTCCAATGACCCTCATTGGGGAAATAGCGAGCGGTTGACGGATTGCCGCGGTTGGTAACGTGCGAAATGGAATCTTGCGATATCAAGAAGCCGCCTTCCGATCCGTCCGGGATAAATACATATTCATTATGGTACTGTGAGTAGGGCGATGGCAGGGATAAATTAAAAAAGATATTGTCCTTGTATCGTGATGAAAGGCTGCTGATGATGTCATTACCGCTCCGAAGGGTCGTTGCTGTGCCATTTTTCAATAGTACCGTCTCACCGTGTTCGCTTTTGGCGATTAAGTCATCGAAACGGTCACCTTTGTAGAGGGCAGCCATCCGAATGGACTTCATTGATTGCGACAAGCTGTCAAAGGTCTTGAACCGGCCTTCGCCGTCATACCGCACCGGCCCTTTTTCAGTAATCAACCAGACAAAACCCAGATTGTCTTGGCCAATTCCTTTGATGCTGTTTTGGGGGAGATTGTGCTCATCCGTGTAATGGTTAAGGATATACGGATTGTCCGTAGCTCGGGTGTAATGAAAGGCGATGAGCACGCCGATGAGTGAAATGAAAACTTTCTGGACAAGGTTGACAAAATTATACACGTTACGGCAAATTATACAATCGTTGAACGCTTAAGAAAGCAAAAGCTATAATCATTGGATAGAAAATTTTTGTAAAATTAGAAAAAAAAACAATTCAAGGAGTCCTGCAATACAGGAATTAAGAGGCCTCGGTGCGCTATAACGCACCGAGGGTCAACGAAGCAGAGAATAACTTAAGGCTTGATAAATACAGGCGAACCGGTTACTGAAACTGTGCCTGTTACATTTTTTTCCTTTTGCTGCCAGTCGAATTGGGTGGCGCTCTTAATGGAAAGCGAGGTCGGAAACGTGTACTCCGCCGACGCATCCTCCGACGCGCCATTGGCTTTTGCCCACAGTACATAGATGTAATCTTCGTCGGCAGCGGAATAGAAAGCTCCGCCATCGATGTTGGCGGGCAATTGCAGCTCGGCAGTTGCCGCCGGATCGTATTGCCGGGAGCCCAATAACGTGCCTACGGTGCGCCAAGCCATACCACCCGGTGTTATCGTTGCCTGATAGGGACCTGCCGATATGTTTTGATAGAGTCCCATCGCCTGATAAGGACTGGTAGCCTGGGCCAGCGGCTTACTTTCTGCTGGGCCATAAATGTATAGTGCGCTGATGCCTGCCTTTTGTGCAACGACGGCAGCCTTGATTAGATAGTTGCGCTGGATTTCGTCACTTCCAATGTATCCGTCGACGGTTTTGCGTGGGACGTTACTCTCCGTGACAATAAATGCTTTTTTTGGATAGGTAGTGCCGTCGTAGGAATAGCGGTCCAACACGGCCTGAAAATCGGCCTTGTGGTTGATTAAAGCTTTGGCAGCTGCATCTGAATTAGGATTGTCTCCCAAATAATACATCGGATATACGTGGTAACTTAGGCAATCGAACCACTCGCCTCCTTTTTTGGGGTAGTTGGCGTTAACACTTCCACCGTCGGGGTTATCGGTGTTGCGCAAAATGGCGTCTAAAAAACCAGGGTAGCCCAAGCCACCCACGCAGACCAAGCCATCGGAATCCAGCTCCTTAACAATTTCATAGGTGATCCGGAGCATCCGCACATATGACTGGATGGGTGCAGCAAAGTTGGACAGGTCGCAGGGGTTGGGATCCGTCTGTGTCCACGTTTGGGTGGCCCGCCAGTTGCTGGTATAATCCGGTTCGTTCCAAACCTCCCAATATTTCGCGTAAGGGCCATAGGTCTTTACAACGTTGTAGACATAGTTGGCGTAGTAGTTGTCTGCATTGACTGTTCCATCGGAATTCCATATGGGTTTGTACAGGTTAGCAAACGTCTTCGACTGTACGTTATTGCAGTACTTTGTTTGATCGCGGTGTGCATCGGCAGGACCGTTAAGAAAGATGGTATGATCTTTCCCGCCCAGTTGCTGGTATTTTTTAAAAGCACCAACGCGGATGTCATAACCCCACCGTTGCACAAAATGATCATACAGAGCGGGCCGTAGGCTGTTTACTCCCGCACCCGCGATATTCTTTTCGGGGTTACCGATCAACAGTTCGGCCAACTGTACATCGGACCAACCTTGGTAATACCCCATATTGGAGCCGTACAGGAATGGCTCGGCTAATGTTGTCGGTGATTCAATCGACTCGACTTTCGCAGCCATGCGGGCTCTGTCTTTTGTGCAGGCACCAAAGACCAATAAAACGAACAAGGAAAGCACATAGGCTCTACGGCGTAGGCAAAATTGTTTAATCATATAGATAGATGTAATTGTATTGTTTCCAAGGCAATTGCAAGTGGTAAATGTGTTTTTCAAGTAGAAGCGCTTATGTCCGTCAAATTTTATACCAAATTGTTTGCTTTGCGGGCGCTTTGTGCATAATAATCGTCAGAAGGGCACGCAATAAGGTTTAGTATGAACGTGTACGTTATTTTATGTGTAGTATCGATACAATTTGGGGTATTTTGACCCCATCGCCGGGAAGTCCGCCGAGAGCGCCGGTCGAGCCATCGTTTTCCGAATCCGGGGTGACACATAGCATGTCAGGGTAGAAAATTTTCGAGGTAAATTAGGTGATTTTCTCTATCTAAATTTCCAAAGAGAACGATTGTTCCAAGGATTGCATTCAGATACTTTTGTTACGGTCAAAAAGATCCTTCTACCAGACAGATACTAATTTACCATGAAAAGAATTCTACTTGCGTGTCTTTCCCTTTTTCTTATTGTTCAACTTAAGGCTGCTGATTATTATTGGGTAGGTGGCGCGGGTTCATGGAGCGATATAAACCACTGGTCTAAAACCTCTGGCGGCGCTCCGGATCATTCGATCATTCCCAACCTGAATGACGACGTGTATTTTGATGCCAACAGCGGGCTGGCAAATGGCGATAACATCGATCTACCTACCACCAGCCCGGCATATTGCCGTAACATGAGTTGGGTGGGGGTGACCGTTTCGGCCGGCTTAATCAACAGAGGCCAACCTTTATACGTTTATGGAAATTTGGAGCTGGCCGCTTCGGTTCGGTACGGTACCCAAGGTATAACGTTCATGGGAAGCACCCCCGCAACGTTGAAGATGAACGGTGCCGGCAGGCATCCGTCTTCCGGATGGTATAATCCCATCACGGTCAATAAGCCCGGCTCTTCCCTTACGCTGCTGGATGGTATCCCAGCAGAGCTGGTTGTCACTACAATAACCCTGACGGCCGGGACGCTGGATATGTCTGATTTTACGCACAGCTTCTCAAACTTTACTGGGAATAATAATAATGAAAGAAGCGTGGATATCAGCAATGCCACGCTGACCTTGGCCGGTACCTGGGATTACCGGGGCACAAACAACACCATCAACACCACAAATTCCTACATCAGTGCGTTGTTGTTCCAGTCGGACCGTTTCACGTTCCCTAAGGTGGACGTGACCGCGCCGAGCAGTTCGCAAATGGTGATTAACAACACCACCTTCGGCGAACTGACCTTTACCAGTACCACAGCGGCCGCCGCCACATCGCGGATTGGTGCGAATAATACCGTAGACCGCCTGGAATTCAAGGGCGGCGGCGCGCTGGCAGGCGGGGGCAACGTGATTAAAGACCTTTTCATTGCGCCCAGCAATCCCGGATTCGTGTTCGTGGGCAATAATACGATCACCGGATCGCTGCACGCCAATACGCCCGACTGTAATGCGTTGTCACAGCTTTATGCCGGCTCCGGATCCGTCGGGACCACCATTACCTTTGGGCCCGGCGCAGTGGTGGACGTACAAAATGTACTATTGACCAACCTGGCCGCCGCTGGCAGTATTCCGTTACCCATTACGGTCACCGGCGCCGACGGGGGCGGCAACACGGGATGGGATATTCAGCCGCGCACAACAGGCCGGACGCTGTACTGGGTAGGCGGCGCGGGCGACTGGAACGATATAGACCACTGGTCCGCTACCAGCGGCGGTGACGGCGGTTATTGCGTGCCATTCACCGGGGATGATGTCGTATTTGACGAACGAAGCGGTTTCACGGCAGGCGACAATACGGTTACGGCGACAGCAGGTACCGCCTGGTGCCACAACATGACCTGGACCAATCTTACAGGCGCTCCGACATTCGACAATCGGGGTAAAATTCTCGAGCTATACGGCTCCCTGGTGTTGGACCCCACGCTGACGGCATACGGCAACATTTCGTTTAAAGGGACCGAAGCCGGCGAATTGACGGCCAATGGCTTCAATTTAGGTACTCCAGTTTTCCGTGTTGAAAGAACCGGTGCGAACGGCGGAATAACCTTAATGGACGATATCACGCATCCGGATTTCGCTATCTTTCATAATTCCGGCAAGTTGCTGATGCCCAATCGGACATTGCATATTTCTCGGGTTAGCATCGGATCTGCCGGTGTCCGGACATTGGACATCACCAATTCAACGATTACCCTGGAATATGAATGGCAGGCAAACTCCAGTAACTGCACGTGGGTGAATGATGGAGCAGGTTCGTTTATCATTGCAAAAACCCGTTTCCTGACCAATGGACTTACCTATCCGAAAGTGCATTGTGGCGCGGCTGGCACTGACGTGGACATCCGTAACGCTACGATTGAAGAGCTGTTGTTTACCGATACCGGCCTTACTCCGACGACCATCGCAATTGGCGGCAATAATACGATCGGTACAGTTGAATTTAAGGGGGCGGCGGAAATACGCGGAAACAACACCATCACCAACCTGTTGCTGGCCCCATCTCGCAATTACATTATCAGGAATACCCAAACCATAAACGGTCTCTTTAGCTACAATAACCCGGACTGTTCCGGCCTTGGGGAGATGAGAGGGGTGGCCGGTACGAGCGCCACGCTCAATTTCGGGCCAGCTTCAACCAAAGTCATCCAGAATGTGCTGCTGCAGAATATGGCCGCTACCGGAACCGGTGTTCCGGTTGTCGTTACTGGTGCCGATGCAGGTGGCAATTCGGGTTTTGACTTTACGGCTTCCGCCGGTGGCCCCCGATACTGGGTTGGGGGCAGCGGCGACTGGAACGAAGCTGAGCATTGGTCTACCACACCGGGCGGACCTGGCGGAGCCTGCGTGCCTACCGTAGACAATGACGTGTTTTTTGACGCCAACAGCTTTACCAGCGGCAGCAGCGAGGTCACCATCAGCCAGGGGCATGCCTATTGCCGCAATATGAACTGGACAGGAGCGGGCTTCGCGCCGACTTTTACAAAAAGTGCGTCCTTCAACCTGGAGATATGGGGCAACTTGGTGATGAATCCGGCAGTCACGATGAATACACCCCTTAGCTCCGGGCCTACGGTGCTTTTCACCGGCCCGGACAACAGCACCATTACCTCTAACGGTGCGGAGCTGGGCAATTTCGATTTCGCCATCAACAAGCCGGACGGCCGTACGGTAACGCTCACGGACGACTTTAACAATGTAAACACGAACCTGGATGTGCGCAGCGGCGGCATCGACTTCAGCGGCCGTACCGTCACCGTGGCCTGGATCACCGATAACAGTACCGCGAATCCAACCCATTTGAATATTACCAATGCCACCATCAACGGCGGATGGTATGCCATGGGTGCCGCTACGACGGTTCTGGCCGAGGGCTCCCAAATAAAAGCGAACCTCTTCCGGGTTAACACGGGCGTATATGGCAACGTGGAAGTGACAACTGGTACCGATGACAATATGTATATCAGTAACGCCACGATTGACGACTTGCTATTTAGCCATTCCGGTACCTCATCACAGGCATACATCCGCGAAGGCAATACGATCAACCGCCTTGAATTTCTGGGAAGGGGCTACATCGCGGGAACCGGTAATAGCATTGATACGCTCATCTTTGCACCCGGCAAGATATATACCTTCGCGGCAGGCACTAATACGACCATCAACGACGCCTGGTACGGTAGCGGTACGCCCTGTAACCCCACGCAGATCATCAGCTCCTCGACGTCGTCAAACGCCACCGTCACCAAAACGAACGGCACGGTGGATTTTGATTATATCCGGCTAAGCCGGATTACTGCGGCGGGTAGTACACCCTTCAAGGCCCGGGAACATTCGGTTGACCTTAGCGTAGGCGAAAACGTGAACTGGGATATTGCACCCTACGACAACTCGGCCACCATCACCGGTTTTGGCCCCGACCGTACCGTCTGTGCCGATGGATTCCCCATTGTGTTGAATACAGAGGGGTTCTTTGCCGGCCCTTCGGCCACGTATTTGTGGAGCGACGGCAGCACCGAAAACACGCTGACCGTCACCGATGCTGGCACCTACAGCGTAATCGTACAATACCCTGACGGCTGCAGCATATCCGGTGATATTGTGATTACCAAAAGCACGGTAACCGTAGAGCCGATCACCGGCGCTGACGCGGTGTGCGTCGGAAGTACGACAACGTTGCAGAGTGTTACGGAAGGGGGTGTCTGGAGCAGCAGCGATGCGGCCATAGCCACGGTTGATGCGGCTACCGGGGTGGTAACGGGGATTGCCCCCGGAACCGCCACCATTACCTATACGGTGACCAACGACGAGGGCTGTACCGGAAGCCAGCAGATGACCATCACGGTAAATCCGCTGCCCGAAGTCGATGCCATCACGGGCACACTTGACATCTTTGAAGGCGAAACCACCACCCTTTCCAGCACGACACCGGATGGCGTGTGGTCAAGCAGCAACACGGCCGTAGCGACTGTCGATGCCAGCGGCGTGGTAACCGGCGTATCCGACGGCACGGCAGCGATCACCTATACGGTGACCAACGATGACGGCTGTACGGCATCCGTTACCGCCACGGTAACGGTGGATGGATTCTCGGCTACCAAACGCGAGCTGAGCGTTACCAAAACAGCCGACGCGCAGGAACCTTCCACTAACGGTGGCTTCTGGATCGGCCTGCCCACAGGTGTATCGGCTGAAGAGGATATTACCGTGACTTATACCGTCGGCGGCACGGCAGGTACTGCCGACTACACAGCGTTAAGTGGCACCGCGGTTATCCCCGCCGGGCAAAACGGTGTCGCCTTGCCGGTGATTGTAGCCAGCGATATGCTTTTTGAGGGCACGGAAACGGTATTGGTTACGCTGAACAGCGCAACGGGCGCCGACTACACGTATACCCTCAGTGCCACCAATGGCAGCGCCACGGTAGAAATTGCGGATGATAACACGACATTCGCGCGGGAGCTACATGTATCGCTTGTTTCGCAACTGCGCGAAGGACCTTTCCCGGCATACTTCCGCATCAGGCTGCCCGGGAACATGCGGGCATCGGAAGACATCACCATTAACTATACCCTGAGCGGCTCCGCCATTAATGGCGTGGACTACACTAATCAGAGTTCAAACCCATTGAGCGGCACCGCGGTATTGCTTGCAGGCCAGGAAAATGTTGACATTCTGGTGAGACCGGTGGACGACAGGATCATAGAAGGGACGGAGAACGTGATTGTAACGCTGACCGGCGGCACGACGGCCACCATCGGCAATTTTGCGCCCAACGCCACCCAAGGCAGCATGAACGTGCCCTTGACCGACAACGACGACACGGATGCTAACCGGACACTGAGCGTCATCGCCGACGGCGACGCCGCTGAGCCGGCTACCCACAGTTCGTTTACGATCAGTCTTCCGGAAGGCATTACCGTTTCAGAATCGGTTACCGTGAATTATACCATAAGCGGTACTGCATCAAACGGAACCGATTATTCCACCATTGCGAGCACGGCCGTGATACCCGCAGGGGATAACGGTGTGGTCATACCGGTTACCGTTACGGACGATGGCCTCATGGAAGCGGATGAAACGGTGATATTAACGATAAACAATGGAAGCTCGGCCTCATTTGCATTTACGGCCAGCACCATTGCTGGAAATGCCACGGTGAATATCGCGGATGACGAAAACACCCCGGCCAACCGCGTACTAAGCATCACCAAAACGGCTGATGCCGCAGAACCTGCAACCCCGGGTGCTTTCTTGATCAGTCTGCCAACCGGTGTACTGGCATCGGAAGATGTTACCGTTAGCTATAACGTGTCGGGAACCGCAACCGCCGGATCTGACTTCGCCGTGATTCCGGCGACAGCGACGATTCCTGCCGGCCAGAACGGTGTGCAAGTCCCGTTGAACGTAATGGATGATAATACCATTGAAAGTACGGAAACGGTGATCGTTACCTTAACGGGTGGCACTTCCGCCAACCTCAGCTACACGGTCAGCTCCACCGATGGCAGTGCCACCGCGGAGATTGCAGACGATGATTTTGATGCCAACAGCCAGGTGGTCTTGCTGACCAAAGTTTCAGATGCCGTCGAAGGCGGCGACAACGGACAATACCGGATCTCCTTCCCGCCGGGCGTCACCAGTTCGGAAAACGTGGTGATCACCTTCAGCCTTGCCGGTATGGCGACGAATGCTGATGACTATGTGTTAGATGGGTTGACTGACGGCGACATTGTCATACCCGCAGGGGTAAATGAGGTATTTATCGAGGTTGATGCCGAGCCTGACGACGTTGTCGAAGGGCCGGAAGATGTCATACTCAATCTTGGCACCGCGACGTCAAGCTCTCATGCATTTACGATAGATCCGGCTTCGAACGGTGCGGTGGTGAATATCATTGACGTCGTTGACGACGAAGGCGCACAGCTGCAAGTAATCAGCGGCACAAACGGGGCTGAACCATCAACCAGTGCTTCCTTCACCGTACAATTAGCCGGTGCTCAATCTGCCTGGCCGATCACCGTCGGCTACCAACTCTCCGGTACTGCCACATCCGGCGTAGACTACCAGATCGGAACGATCGTCATAGCGGAAAATACGAACAGCGTAACCGTGAATCTCGATGTACGGGATGACATGGTGATCGAGCCTACGGAAACCGTAATCTTTACGTTGCTCTCCGGCAGTGCGACCGATGGGGCAGGAAACGGTCTTATTTTCCGGCCTGATCCTGACAATGACCAGATAACGATCAATATCGACGACAATGATGCTATTGCCGACAATCGGATATTGAGCGTAGCGGCGACGACAGATGGCGCCGAACCGAACAAGAATGGCAGCTATACCGTCAGTTTGCCGGATGGTTACAGTGCTGCCGCCGACATCACGCTAAGTTATGCGATGAGCGGCACCGCTGTCCGCAATACGGATTACACCGTGAACACGATAACGCTGCCCGCCTACCAGAACAGTGTGGTCATACCGCTTACAGTGATTGATGATAAAGTTATTGAAAACACGGAATCAGCCATCCTTACTTTGGGTGCCCCGGTTGCAGGAACCGACGGTAACGGCTTCACGTATACCCGTGACGCAACGGAATACCAAGCCATGGTTAATATTATTGACGATGATAATACACCGGCCAACCGGATGGTAAAAGTAACCAAACTCGGTGACGCGGCTGAAGGCGGCAGTGCGTTGAGGTTTTACTTCACGCTTCCTGATGGAATAACGTCTTCGGAGGCGGTAACGGTTAATTATACAATAGGGGGTACTGCGGTGAAGGGGACCGATTATAATGGTCTCTCTTCGACCCATTTCAGTGGCACGGCGGTAATTTCGCCGGGCTTCGCCACAGCTTCGATTGGCAACGTTGTAGACGACCTGATCATAGAAGGTACCGAAACGGTGATCCTTACCATCACCGACGCTTCATCTGCCAGCTTTGCTTTTACCGCTGATCCTGCTGCGAGCACGGCCACGGCGAACATTGCCGATAACGACGATCTCCCCGAAAACCGCGTACTGAGTGTGGAAACAACCATTGAAGCAGCAGAATCGGGTACCGATGGCCTCTTTACCATCAGCCTGCCTGCCGGGATAACTGCAGCAGAGGACCTTACGGTGAATTATACCGTAAGCGGAACAGCCACCTCAAACGTGGATTACACGGACATCGGTACTTCGGCGGTAATCCCCGCAGGACAAAACAGCGTAACGGTAACGGTTCCCGTGATCGATGACCAAATGATCGAAAACACTGAAACCGTCGTGCTGACGATTGTAGACGGCAAGGCGGGCAAAATCGCATTCACCGCCAGCCCCACTGAGGGCGAGGCAACGGCGCATATTGCGGATAACGATAATGTGGCAAGCAACCTGGTCGTAAGCGTACAGATTACGTCTGGCGCTGCGGAACCCGGCACCAATGGTGCCTTCAGGGTAAGCCTGCCGACGGGTATAACAGTATCCGAAGATGTAACCGTAAATTATACCGTCGGTGGTACCGCCACTGCAGGCGATGACTACATGGCGATTGCCGGCGCAATCACGATTTTAGCCGGGCAAAACGGTGTCACCGTTCCGGTAACGGTTGTGGACGACCAGGTGATGGAGCCGACCGAAACGGTTGTGCTGACCTTGTCAGGCGGCAGCAGCACCAGCTTCGCCTTCACGGGCACGGGCAGCGCGACGGTGGAAATCGCCGACAATGAAAGCACCGTGCCTTCGAACCTGGAGCTTACCATCAGCAAAACAGCTGATGCTGCCGAACCGGGCACAGACGGCGGCTTTACGATCAGCTTGCGCACGGGCATTACCGTATCCGAGGACGTAACGGTCAGTTATACGGTTGGTGGCACGGCCACGGCGGGCGATGACTACGTCGCCCTCACGGCCATGGCGGTGATCCCCGCGGGTCAGGGCGCTGTCGCCATCCCCGTGGAGGTAACGGATGACCAGCTCATCGAACCGACCGAGACGGTCATCGCCACGCTCACTGGCGGTAGCAGCAGCAGCTTCGCCTTCACGGGTACAAGCAGTGCGACGGTGGACATCGCCGACGATGACAGCACGGTGCCGGCAAACTTTGAGCTTACCATCAGCAAGACAGTTGATGCTGCCGAACCGGGCATGGACGGCGGCTTCAGGATCAGCCTGCCTACGGACATCACGGTATCCGAGGACGTAACGGTCACCTATACGGTGGGCGGCACGGCCACCGCGGGCGATGACTACGTCGGCCTTACGGGCACGGCGGTGATTCCCGCAGGTCAGGAAACTGTCACCATCCCCGTAGAGGTCACGGATGACCAGCTCATCGAACCGACCGAAACGGTCATCGCCACGCTCACCGGCGGCAGCAGCGCCAGCTTCACCTTCACGGGCACGGGCAGCGCGACGGTGGACTTCGCCGACGATGACAGTGCGGTGCCTGCGAACCTGGTGCTTACCATCAGCAAAACGGCCGACGGTGCCGAGCCGGGTACGGACGGCGGCTTCACGATCAGCTTACCAACCGGTATAACGGTATCCGAAGATGTAACCGTAAATTATTCCACCGGTGGTACCGCCGCTGCGGGCGATGACTACGTGGTCCTTTCGGGCACGGCGATGATTCCCGCAGGGCGAAACCGGGTCAACATGCCGGTGGCAGTCGTCGATGATCAACTGATAGAAGGCACGGAAACCGTTGTCATGACCCTGACGGGGGGCAGCAGTACCAGCTTTACCTTCACCGGTACGGGCAGTACGACGGTCGAAATCATGGACGACGACAATGCACCGGAAAATCTGGTGCTGAATGTGACGAAAACCGCGGACGCGGCGGAGCCTTTAACCGATGGGGCATTTAATATCGCACTTCCGGCCGGTTTGACCGCAACGGAAGACATCACGGTAAATTATTCCGTCACCGGCACGGCGGTCGGCGGCCAGGATTATATCCAACTTCCCGGCGTAGTGGTGATCCCCGCCGGAGATAATAGCGTAGATATCCCGTTGACTGTAATAGACGATCAGGTGATTGAAAGCATTGAGACCGTAATTGTCGGCGTGACCGGTGGCAGCAGCGCCAGCTTTACTTTTGCCGGTGGCAGCAGTGCAACCTTGGACATTGTTGACGATGACAATATACCGGCGAACCTCGAGTTGAGCATTCGGAAAACAGCAGATGGTGGGGAACCGGGTACAGACGGGGAGTTTACGGTCAGCTTGCCGACAGGCGTGACCGTAGCGGAGGATATTACGGTGCATTACACCGTCTCGGGTACGGCCACAGGTGATGAAGACTACGCCGCACTTTCAGGAACCGTGATTGTTCCCGCCGAGCAAAACAGTGTACGCATTCCGGTTATCGTAACGGACGATCATATTCTTGAATTAACGGAAAGGGTAATCGTCACCCTTACTGATGCTGCGAGCGCGAATTTCAGTTTTACGGCCATTGGCAACGCGACGGTGGAGATCACCGACGATGAAAGCGCGGTGCCTTCGAACCTGGAGCTGAGCATTGCCGGTACAACGGACGGCGCAGAGCCGGGCACGGACGGTGCATTCACCATCAGCCTACCCGCGGGCATAACCGTATCGGAAGACGTAACGGTAACCTATACGGTGGGCGGCACGGCGATTGCGGGCGATGACTACGCCGCCCTTAGCGGCACTGCGGTGATCCCTGCAGGCCAAAACGGTGTCGCCATTCCGGTAACGGTCGTGGACGACCAGGTGATCGAGGCGACGGAAACGGTCATCGCCACGCTTGCAGGCGGCAGCAGCACGGGCTTCACCTTCACGGGCACGGGCAGCGCGACGGTGGAGATCGCCGACGATGAAAGCACGGTGCCTTCGAACCTGGCGCTTGCCATCAATAAAACAGCGGATGCTGCCGAGCCGGGCACGGACGGTGCATTCACGATCAGCCTGCCCGCGGGCATAACCGTATCGGAAGACGTAACGGTAACCTATACCGTGGACGGCACGGCGATGGCGGGCGATGACTACGCCGCCCTTACGGGCACGGCGGTGATCCCGGCGGGTCAGAACGGTGTCGCCATTCCGGTAGCGGTCGTGGACGATCAGGTGATCGAGGCGACGGAAACGGTCATCGCTACGCTAACCGGCGGCAGCAGCGCCAGCTTCACCTTCACGGGCACGGGCAGTGCGGCGGTGGAGATCACAGACGATGAAAGCGCGGTGCCTTCGAACCTGGCGCTTGCCATCGATAAAACGGCGGATGCTGCCGAACCGGGCACGGACGGCGGCTTCATAATCAGCCTGCCCGCAGGAATAACCGTATCGGAGGACGTAACGGTCACCTATACCGTGGACGGCACGGCGATGGCGGCCGATGACTACGCCGCCCTTAGTGGCACTGTGGTGATCCCTGCAGGCCAAAACGGTGTCGCCATTCCGGTAACGGTCGTGGACGATCAGGTGATCGAACCGGCCGAAACGGTCATCGCGACGCTTGCAGGCGGCAGCAGCGCGGGCTTCACCTTCACGGGCACGGGCAGCGCGACGGTGGAGATCACAGACGATGAAAGCGCGGTGCCTTCGAACCTGGCGCTCACCATCAATAAAACAGCGGATGCTGCCGAACCGGGCACGGACGGTGCATTCACGATCAGCCTGCCCGCTGGCATAGCCGTATCGGAAGACGTAACGGTAACCTATACCGTGGACGGCACGGCCATGGCGGGCGATGACTACGCCGCCCTTAGCGGCACGGCGGTGATCCCGGCGGGTCAGAACGGTGTCGCCATTCCGGTAACGGTCGTGGACGATCAGGTGATCGAGGCGACGGAAACGGTCATCGCCACGCTTGCAGGCGGCAGCAGCACGGGCTTCACCTTCACGGGCACGGGCAGCGCGACGGTGGAGATCGCCGACGATGAAAGCACGGTGCCTTCGAACCTGGCGCTCACCATCGATAAAACAGCGGATGCTGCCGAGCCGGGCACGGACGGTGCATTCACGATCAGCCTGCCCGCGGGCATAACCGTATCGGAAGACGTAACGGTAACCTATACGGTGGGCGGCACGGCGATTGCGGGCGATGACTACGCCGCCCTTAGCGGCACGGCGGTGATCCCGGCGGGCCGGAACGGTGTCGCCATTCCGGTAACGGTCGTGGACGATCAGGTGATCGAACCGGCCGAAACGGTCATCGCTACGCTCACCGGCGGCAGCAGCGCGGGCTTCACCTTCACGGGCACGGGCAGCGCGACGGTGAACATCACAGACGATGAAAGCACGGTGCCTTCGAACCTGGCGCTCACCATCGATAAAACAGCGGATGCTGCCGAGCCGGGCACGGACGGCGGCTTCATAATCAGCCTGCCCGCAGGCATAACCGTATCCGAGGACGTAACGGTCACCTATACCGTGGACGGCACGGCGATGGCTGGTGATGACTACGCCGCCCTTAGCGGCACAGCGGTGATTAAGACAGGTGACAATAGCGTTGTGGTGCCGGTAACCATCCTGGATGATGACTTATCAGAGTCTGTTGAGACGGTGATTGTAACCCTCTCGGAGGCCTCTTCTCCCGGTATCCCCGTTACCATCGGCACCGCAAACAGCGCAATGGTTACTATTGCGGACGATGATGAGCGTATTCCGGACCTGACGGTCGCCATATCGGTTGACAACGCATCGCCGATGGCCGGGGAACAGGTCGAGTTCACCATCGAGGTGAGCAATACAGGGCCTGACGATGCCACCGGTGTGGCGGTACTTAGTAAACTGCCATCGGGGTACACGTTTGTAGCTGCGGAAGTATCACGTGGTACATATGACGAAGAACCGGGTGTCTGGGCGGTCGGTGACCTTGCCGTCGGCGAAAGCCGGACGCTGCGGATCACGGCCGTAGTAAACGGGGAAGGCGACTACGTGACCCGCGCGGAGGTGAGCGGTAACGAGGATGACCCGGATGCCGGCAACAATGAAAGCGAGGCATCGGTATCACCGGTCCATCCGCCGCGGGCGGTTGCCGATGCGGGGACGGGGTACTCGAACAAAGCGCTGGTCATTCCGGTGCTGGCCAACGACGCGGCGGGCACCCATCCGCTGGATGCGGGATCGGTCGAGATCGTGACCCGGCCGCAGCACGGCACGGTAAGCATCGACACTGACGGTACGGTCACCTATATCCCTGCAACGGGATATGTGGGCGGGGACCGGTTCAGCTACCGCGTAAAAGACAGCGGGGGCAACTGGAGCGAACCCGCCGAAGTGACCATCACCGTTGCGGCCAATCCGCTGAAGATTGCCAACATCTTCACCCCGAACGGTGACGGTCTGAACGACCGGTTTGAAATCATCGGCATGGAAGGTTTCGACAAGGCCGAGGTGGTGGTTTTCAACCGCTGGGGCAACGAGATCTACCGCCACAACGACTACGACAACTCGTGGGGCGGTGGGGATATCCCGGAAGGCACGTATTATTATGTACTGACGCTGCATAAGGGAAACACTAAGCAGGTTGAAAAAGGCTGGGTTGTATTAAAAAGGAAATAGGGAAACGATGAGATACAAAAAGGTAATCATATGGATACTGGCGGCAGGCGCGCCCTTTGCACTGCGCGCCCAGCAGAACATCCAGTTCACGCAGTACATATTCAATTCGATGAGCATCAACCCGGGGTATGCGGGCTACAAGGAG
>NZ_JBHTDN010000021.1:0-35293 GCF_042666505.1 Parapedobacter sp. GCM10030251
AAACCCTGTTCTCCCAGCTCTGTGACCAGCTCATGCTCAAAAGGAACTATGCCAAGACACTCGATGGCCTGTTCACAAGGCTCTGCGCAAAGATCTCAGCAGTGGCGGTATTGCAGTACACGAACTTTTTAAACAACAGAAATATTAACAGGTTGAAACATGCACTCGCTGTTTAAACCGCACAACGGGTTATTAATAAATATTTCTTCTATTGTTCTCTATTGGGCCATCCCGCCTATTACGTTGACGTATGCCCTGGATGCATTGCTCGCGGCAATTTTTCTATACGCTTATAACGCGTATCGATTTTTCTATAAAGAACGGTACAAGAACGCAGTTGAAGAGTTTAAGAAAAATAAACCTGAAACGAATGCTATTTGGGTAATTTGTACGATAGCTTATGCTGCCATATCGGCTTTTTTGTTTTACAAAGTTCATTCGAATACCTTCTTTCCCGAATAAGAAGTCATTAGTCATTTTCCTCACTTAGAAGAAATTTTCGGAATACGGGAATCTTACCCGGGTAAGCAGCGTATCAAATTGCAGAATCTCGAGATATACCATGTCAACCGTCGCCGGAAACTGCACGACCAAAAGCTATTGAATTATAGAAGAGCACTCCAAAGGGTTTGGAATAACAGAGAAAATTTATCAACTTCGAATAAAAAGATAGTAAAACATCTTTTAAAAGATATGCAAAATGCACGTTCTGCTCGGTAAAGATGGTTCTTATTACGAATTGTTAAAAGAACTAAAAAAGAATGTTCCTGAATTTGTATCGGTATTTGATGAGGAAGACGGGGTCTATCCAATCTTGGGTGAATTTGGTAGATTTATCATTGAAAATATAGATAACGAAGTCATAGCAAAAAAGTCATTTCGATTTATAAACAATGCGATTGGATTTGGAAGAAACGAGACTGAAAAAGCAATTGTATTGCAACTATTTCATCCGATATATAATAACAACTCGTTAATTATCGAATCTTTTAAATATCTGGAAGGCAAATCGCTCCAAGTTTTTGAGGAGTTCAGGGTGAAATATGATGGTATTGACAAAGGATCAGCTATTTATTAAATAGAATAGATAGAAAGCGGCTACGATGTGTTACCCAAACATATCACCCATCTGGAACATCGGGAGATACATCGCAATAAGAATAAGTCCCACAAATAAGCCAAGGAAGATGATAATAAGCGGCTCCAGCAGTGAAGCAATAGTAGCCGATTGATACTCCACTTCATCATTGTATTGATCGGCTACCTTACCAAAAAAATCGGCCAACTGATTGACCTCTTCGCCGACTTTCACTAGTGAAACGAGTTTTTTGTCGTATATGGAAAATTCGGCCAGGCTGGTATGCAGCGGAAGGCCGTGCATTACCCGGTCTTCAACCTTAATGAGCGACTGTTCGATGGGGTAGAAGCCGACCATCTGGCGGCAAAGCTGCAAAGCCCTGATCAGCGGAATCTTAGCCCCTGTAAGCAAGGCCATCGAATTGCAGAACCGGGCGAGGTAAACCTTCCGGACCATCGCGCCAAATACCGGGAGGTGTAGTATAAACAACGCCGTCCATTTACGGTTCCAGGTCTGGTTACGCCGGATATAAAGCCATAAGCCGATAGCAACCAAAGCAAGGAGAATCAGCGGAGCATAGTTACGCGACGCGGTAGAAATCGAAACGATCAACTGGGTTATCGGTGGCAGGGAATTGCCGGAGCGCTGGAAGATGTCAGCAAACATGGGCACGATGAAATTCATCATAAAGAAAATAGCACCGAACGACGTAAGCATCACGATAGCCGGATAGGTGAGGGCGCCGGTGATCTGCCGCCGTTGCTTGAGCCTCTTGCGGAAAAAGAGCGCCAGGTCTTGCAGCACCAAGGCAATCTTACCGGTCTCCTCGCCAATCTGGACACTATGGTATTCGTAAGGCGTAAACTGCTTATGTTGCTGCATGGCTAACGAGAGGGAGCTGCCCTGCACCACCGCGGTCTGAACTTCCGTGAGTATTGCCTGGTTTTTCTTGTTCTGCTGCTGGTTGATAAGCATATCAAAAGCTGCCTTGAAATCAATTCCCGCTTGGAGCAAGATGCCCAGTTCGTGGTAAAACGCTTCTTTCTGCTTGTCCCCAAACGACGAAAACAAGGTATAATCCTTGGTAAGCCACTCGGGCAGGCCGTCCGACTTGCTCGATGCGGGTGGAGCCGTTTTACGGGCCGTTTTGATTTTATGGATGTTGATGCCGCTCATTCTGCCGATTGTTGAATCAGTGTTTCCGAAGAATAGTGTTTCTGGATAGACAGGGGTAATGATCTGTCCGACACCGAAATGAAAAATGTACCCTGATCGACGAGGCCGCCTTCCACTTCCTGACGTGCCCCGCCGAACCAGCAGGCGATACTGTCAACCCGGATTTGGAACGTATCAGCCGTCAATCCATTATCGCGGATGCATACCGAATCCGAAGCGGTGTACAGGATGGTGCGGTTTTCGTTGTGAAACTCCAGCCCCAGTGGCGGACGATAACGGATTTGATCGGCACGACCGGCATCGGCCTGGAAGACATGATGGAATTGGCTGAATTGCCCGAACGTGTCCAGCTGTTGGGAGAGAACGCCGCCCTGCCGCTGCACAAACCGGATTCCGACGTAAACAAACGAAATGGTCAATGCCGTAAGCACCAACGCCACCAGGGTTTCCATGATGGTAAATGCAGGAAGCTTATGCAGGTTACGGTTCATTGGCATTGATAATAATCTCTCGATATACAGCTGTCTCACGGGTGCCGGGCTTACTTGCATTCAATTCCAACAGCATCAACAGCGTATCGCCTTGATAGGATGTCACTTGCTGGTCGACGATAACGCCATTGTCCAGCTCGTACTGGTTGGGATTGTAGTCCTGATTGCGTTTGGCGTCGGCTGCCAGTGTCTTCAGTTCCATCTGCAAGTTTACCGAATTATCTGGTCTTTTCAACCCCAAGGTAGCATAAAGTGTGGCTGCAATTGCCATCACCAGCGTGATGATGACCAGCGCCACCAGCACCTCCACCAATGTGGACGCTTTCAGACGTTTGGGAATCCTTTTACGGCACATGGTTTACAATGGGTGGTTGTTCGTTTCGGTCGGTATCCAACCAGGTCAATACGTTGCCTAACCTGCCGGCATGGAAGAGGGGGCTGCCTCCGTAATGGGGCGAAAGCCGGGTATAGTCCATCACGCCATCCAACACGAAGTTTTCATATAGACTGGAAGGTGTTTGAAGCGTAAACCGGCGGCAGGCCGTTCTTCCGCAGACGGTGCCCTGTAGTTCGAGCAATCCATCGGCGTAAACCTGCCCGTGTACGGTCACATCAGGCGCAATACCAACCATCGCAAGCAACTGTTCGCTTCCCGGGTAATGCGAAAATACCAGGCCATTCACCACGCTGGCACTGTCTATCTGGATAAACGGTTGGAATTCATAGACGATGGAATCTTGAGGGATGTTGACCAGCCCCAATGCCGAGGGATAGCGCAACTCGCAGTTACGGCCCACGAGGAGGGAATCCCGGGCAAAGGCCTGCACCCGCCCCTTGAACCCTTCCTCAAAACGGACTGTGGGCGCAAATAGCAGTGCATTATCCAATGTGGCAGATGCCGTAACGGTAATGGCCTTATCCGATATCAGCAACACCTGGCCGTGGATAACCTGTCCATCAATCGCGACACTATCTGGGGCATGTAGCAATAAAGCCGGCCCTGCGAAGGGGACATCTATTGAATCTTGCGTATACGCAGAGAACCAATCCCTTGCATCTTGCCGCCAAGCTGCGGAATCGCCGGGTTGCAGGTAAGGCAATAGCCGATCAATGATCGTTGTATTTATTGGGGGGAGCGTGGGCGTACTATGGAGGATTTTCCCGTCAAAAATCACATCTTCGCTGGCGTAAGCCCGGTTTTCAATATACGCCTTGCGGATACCGGCTTCAGGAAGATAAGCGTCACCTTGAATACGGGTATCTCCCGATATCGAAAGCGGTCGGTATTCATCGGCAAGAAAAAGTGCATAGCGCTCGGAATCTTCAGGCACGCGCCCGATAACAAAAGCTTGTTGCAGACTGTCCCCTTGCTCAAAAGCAGAGGCTATGCCGACATCGAAGACGCCCCAGGGCTTCTGGATAAGCATCACCGAATCCAGCTCGCCGTTAAATAGGCTCAATCTCGCGGTGTCGCCATCGTTTGTTGTTTCGTTAGTAAGCAGCAGGCTGACGGCCGATGCCAGGTTTTGTTGGAGACGTTCCTGCCGGAGAAGGTTAGTTGCGTATTGCCGATGGTATTGGAGCAGTAGCAGCAATGCACCCGTGGTCACCCCAATCAGTATGGCCAGCAGCAGCGCGAAGAGCAAAGCTCCTCCTTGTAGGTATTTGGGTGATTTTGGTATCTGCTGCATTACGCCTGTGAATGTAAGGAAATGGCCCGGAATAATGGCGTATTATTTGGAAAATTGGAGCGATATTCGTAACATAGACCGCAGAAATAATCAACGTAAACGGCAATTAATCTTACCATATAATTTAGACCACAATTCAAAAAAGCATGACAGGTAAAGTAATCAGCCTATTGGCCGGATGTTTTTCGTTCGTGGCCATAGCGCAGGCGCAAAGTAACACATTTCCGAGCAGCGGAAACGTAGGGATTGGTATTACTCCGGTAACCAAACTACACGTCTTGGGGGATACGCGTATCGAACGCCAATCGGGGGGGAATAATCATTTTCTTTTCAGCTTTACGTCGGGGGGCAATTATCTAACGAGCGACGACCCCGGCTCGAACCATAAGGATATGTATCTGCGCGTCCTATCTTCAGCGACTGGAACCAATAATCGAAGTATGTATTTTCAGACTGGGTTGAAGGATGGAACGTTATACACACGGATGACGATCCGTCATGACGGCAATATAGGCATCGGCACAACGAACCCCCAAGCCAAACTCGCCGTAAACGGAAATATCCTGGCTACAGAGGTAAAAGTAAAATCTGACATTTCCGTGCCGGACTATGTATTCGATCCGAACTACGAATTACCCTCGCTGTCCGAAATTGAGGCCTATGTGAAGGCACACCGCCACCTGCCGGAAATCCCATCCGCAACCGATATCAAACGCGACGGCCTCGATCTGGCGGAAATGAATTTATTGCTGCTGAAAAAAGTCGAGGAATTGACGCTGCATTTGATTGAAGAAAGAAAAGCGCGAGAGGACTTGGTAGAAAAAGTTGCAGCGCTGGAAGAGCTAGTGACCAAATAGGTAGTATTCGCATGAAACTTTTTTATTAAAAATGATATGAAATTTCAAAACATCAATCTGATTCTTGTGCTTTTTCTTCAACTTCCGCTATCGAATTTGTTGTTTGCACAAACATCCTCCGTTATTATCCCCTCAAATATTTCTACTGGTAGCCTTGAAAAAAACATACTATTTTATGCGAACGCGCGGTACCAGGTTTCCAGCCAAGGACCGGGTATTTCGTTGGATAATTTATTTAATGGCCGGTTTGACCCTGCGACAACGGCAACCGCTCCGTCGCCCACAGCACCTTTGGTAGTATTGATAGAAAATTTGCCGCCTTATCATACCCAACAAGGCGCATGGATCGGTTGGAGTAGCAGGATTTGGATACCTACCAGTTTCAAAATTGAAGGATACAATACCTATAACGGTGCCAATCAGTGGGTAACTGTAGCAGATATCTCGGGGCATTCTGAGAAACATTATATGGTAAAAATGCCACCAGGGGCATTCGGTAAATTGCGCTTTACCTTTTACTCTGCATCCGGAACGAACGGTTTGATGCAATTATCTCAATTGTTTTATATCCATCCCGAGGCCGCTCAAGCTTACGACGGTGTCATGGTAAAATATAACGCTGCTGGAAATGTAGGCATTGGCACGACTAATCCCCAAGCCAAACTCGCCGTAAACGGAAATATCCTGGCTACGGAGGTAAAAGTCAAAACAAATATCGACGTGCCCGATTATGTATTCGATCCAAACTACGAACTGCCCTCGCTATCCGAGATTGAGGCCTACGTGAAGGTGCACCGCCACCTGCCGGAAGTCCCATCCGCAACCGATATCAAACGCGATGGCCTCGATCTGGCGGAAATGAATCTGTTGTTACTAAAGAAGGTAGAAGAATTAACCTTGCATCTCATTGAAAAAGAGAAAAAAGAAAACGAAATGTATCAATTAATGAAGGCGATGGAAAAAAGACTGAGCCAATTGGAAAACTAACTTGTGAAAGTTTGTTTTTCCATATACCTTTACGTGATCATTTATTGACTATGAACTTAAACATTATGAAAAGACCAAGCCGGGTTTGGAAGCATAAGAAACTCCGTGCGTTTTCGCTTACCGAGGTGCTGGTTGTGCTGGTTATCATAGGGATCATTACCCTGCTGGCCTTACCCAATCTGATGCCGTTGATTACCCGTGCCAAGAGTACCGAGGCAAAGGGGCAATTACAACACGTGTACACCCTGCAGAAAAACCGGTTCTACGAACGGTCTACCTATAGCACGGAACTTGCAGAGATCGGATTTGAACAAGAGAAGCTGGTAACCGAGGGAGGGCAAGCCAACTACCGCATTGAGGTGGTACAGGCAGGCACAAACGATTTTGTGGCGCGGGCAACAGCAGTGGTGGATTTCAATGGCAACGGAGTGTTTAATGTTTGGGAGATCGACCAGGACAAAAATCTCCGCGAGATAACCAAGGACTAGCATGGTGCTTTGGGGCCTTGTAATCGCCGTACTTGCCGCCATAGCGTGGCAGGATTTCAAATACCGGGCCATATATACCTGGATGTTCCCGGCGGCGGTCGCACTGGTAACCGTTCAATCCATTATGCTGCACACCTTTTCGTTCACCGCGGTGGGAATTAACCTATTGATTATTGCCTTGCAGTTGGCGCTTTTGAATCTGCTGATGTACTGGCGGAAAGGGGAGTGGCTGATGGAGGGCGAACAGTGGATGGGGTGGGGTGATGTCGCCTTTTTCGCGGTATTGATATTCTGCTTTTCCCCGGTCAATTTTGTCGTATTTTACTTAACCAGCTTGTTGCTTGTATTGATCGGTTCATTGGCGATCATGGTGGCAGGCTACAAAGTCGGCCGCATACCCTTAGCCGGCGGACAGGCCGCACTGCTGGCAATAGTTTGGTTGTTTGACTATTCGCATTGGGGCCGGCGGTTGTACATGGATATTGATCTGACACGATTCGTTCAATAAAAAGCAATGGAAGAACCACACGTCAACGTCGACGATCTGAAGCTGGTTAACGCCCAGCAAGCCTGGCATTACCGCATCATACCGCAGCGGGTAAACGGACACATGCTGTGCTATACCGATCGGGAAACAGGTCTGCAGGAAATGAAGGAGGAATTGGAGCTGTTAACCGGTATTGAAGTAGCCTTGGAAACCATCCATCAGGATGTGATCACCAAATACCTCAATAAATACTACCTGCGGGAAGACACCGAGCGCCAACTGGAAACCTATGCAGGTGAATCTTCCGACTTTGTCTCTGAGATCATTGGCGAAGCACGGCGGTTAAAAAGCAGTGACATCCACCTCGAAATCTATGAAGACCGCTGTCGCGTACGGATCCGTATAGACGGACTGATGATCGAGCGGTACAAACTTGAGAAGACCGAATACCCAGCGGTTATCAACAAAATCAAAATCCTCTCCGGTCTGGATATCGCCGAAAAGCGGCTTCCCCAGGACGGCCGGATCAATTTTGATAATGGACAGCATAAGTTTGATATCCGGGTGTCCATACTCCCTACGCTGCACGGGGAAAAGGTAGTGCTCCGGCTGCTCAATAACGATGCGACGGACATATCGTTGGACACACTGGGTTTTTCTGAAAAAGACCTACGGCATTACCTCGAAGGGGTACGCCGGCCGAATGGAATGGTGCTGATCAGCGGACCCACAGGTTCGGGAAAGACGACCACGCTCTATGCGACGTTGAAACTGCTCAATAAAGAAACACGTAACATCCTCACCATAGAAGATCCGATTGAATACACGCTGGAGGGGATCAACCAGGTGCAGCTCAAGGAAAGCATCGGACTGACGTTTGCCTCGGCGCTGCGTACGTTCCTGCGACAGGATCCGGATATCATCATGGTAGGGGAGATCCGGGATGTCGAAACGGCGGCGATGGCCATCCGAGCTTCACTTACCGGACACCTCGTGCTTTCAACCATCCACACCAACTCGGCCTGGGGGACAGTCTCACGGTTGATCGACATGGGTATCCCGCCATTTCTATTGGCCAATACGCTGAATACGACCGTAGCGCAGCGGCTGGTGCGCCTGCTGTGCCCGGCATGCAAGCAGGAAACGGAATTTGACGAAGCATTGTACCCGCGAAACTTTGCTCCATACAAACCGGTCACTATTCACTATGTGTCGATGGGATGCGACCGGTGCCACCACACAGGATACCGGGGCCGTGCGGCAGTGTATGAGATCATCCCTGTAGACCAGTTGCTGGCTGAAAAAATCAAGCAGAATGAACATGATATCCAACAGCATTTAGCACAAATGGAAGTAAAAACGCTTGCAGAAAATGCATTTGCTTTATTTGCTGATGGACAGACTTCCATAGAGGAGATTTATCCGTTGTTGTTTAATTTTTAAATAGGAGCGATATAATAGACTTTTTCATTACTGGATAACTTTGTCGGATAGGCGGTAATCCAATTGCATGTCAACTAACCATTGATCAATACGTTAATAAACCATAGTTTTCACTAATTAAACGTCCTAACTATTTATTTTCTGAACCTAATAATTATGATCCAAAAAATTAGAGATATAATTTGCACAAACCTAGTACGTATGCGTGTTTCAAGGCGGTACTCACAACGGGAGATTAGCAGCGTACTGTCCATCAAGCAGCCGTCTTATGGAAATATAGAGAGGGGACATACCCTCGTCAGTGCAGCACAATTGGCTATCTTGGCGGATTTCTACCGAGTACCAGTAGCACTTTTTTATCAAAGTGATACGGTCCCTGGTTCAGATTTATTCCAAGAGTCAAGGCTGCATGAGCAACTGTGTGAACAGATTAAGGATTACAAAACAATGCTGGAAATCTACCAAAAACGTATTGAAGAACTTGAGGCGAAGGTCACACGGAAGGTAGTTTTGCTGGAGTATTGGTTTTTATACGCGACTGAAAATTATAGCCTAAGGCTATAAAAATTATAGGCAAAGCGAGTGACATGAATGGGGTGGATGGTGTAATATTGCATTCACAATTTCACAGCCAGAATAAATATATTTAGGAGATGTCAGCGATCGTGATAAAACAGCACTTTCCAAACTCTCGTAACTGCTCGCTCAATATTCTTTTGAAAACAAGGTTGAATTTAAAGGGCAGTTATCGCATACTGTCTTGGGCAGCTTGGATTTGGATTATTCGATTGGAAAAAAATTAATGGCATGGACGAAGTTCTGATTCCATCCGTTATAGGCAATCAACTATTGCGGCAGCTTCTGGGCAAACGGGCTTTGGCGGTAATTAAAATAAAAAATCAACATGAATAATCGGCTTAAACAAACCATTTGTGACAACTTGTTAAAGATCAGGAAGGCAAGGCGCCTTTCACAGCAGGAACTTGCTGAGGTCCTAAATATGACCCAACCCTCATACCGTGAGTTGGAGATCGGCGTAAGAACAATCAACGCAGTGCAATTAGGTGAGATCGCTAAATTTTTCCGGATTCCCGTAAACCATTTTTATTTGGAAGGTTTGGATCCGCGGGCTGAACACAACACGGATGAGGTATACTTGGAGCAATTGAAAGAACAGCTGGAAGTCTACAGATTGACACTCCGTATCCACATCAGCCGCAACGAGGAATTGGAGGCGAAACTCAAGCGCAAAGACCGCAAAATCGATGAACTATTGACTAAAGCCGCTAAATTATAAGTTATGCCTATGAACTTTATAAGTAATGCCTATGAACATTATAGGTAAAACGCAGGCAGGCTTGTGGATTTTGATGTAGTATTGCCAGAGCAAGTTACCGAAAGAACGTGAAAAGCAGGCCGGGTAATTTCTTTGAGCATACCGTCTACCTATGTTAAATCAATAACAGACCACCTCATATCGCTACTATGAAACCAAAATCAATCTTCGGGCCGCTGCTGGCCATCTTAACTGTTATGGCCGTCCCGTTTTCAGGGATGTCGCAAAGCAGCACCACGCCAAACAACTACGTTCTGCCGTCGCCCCAGGCGATGACATTCATGAAATACGGGGAATACCCCGTCAGCCATTCCACCGGCGTGCCGGATATCAGCATCCCGCTGTACACCGTCGATCTGGGCGACTTCAGCTTCCCGATTAGTGCGACCTTCCATGCCTCGGGCAGGATGGCCGCGTTGAACTATTCTCCGCTCGGCCTTAACTGGAACCTCGCAGCACACGGGATGATCTCACGCGAAATCCGGGGCACTTCCGACGAATCAGTGCTGTACGTCCGCGAGCATGTGGAAAAAACTGCGGATTTTTACGAACCTGCCACCCCGATGACCTATACCACGAAGAGAGAAAGTTACGAAAAGATGCTGTCATTGGCAGGTGAGTATCCCAGCGGCCCCGATTGGGATGGACAATATGATCTCTACACGCTCAGTATGCCGGGAATGTCGGCGAAGTTCATCATCCGGAATGTAGGCGAGGAAGTTGTATTCCTGTCACACGTACCGTACAAAGTCGTTCGTACAAGCACGGACCTGTTCACATTGACCGATGAGCGGGGTGTGGAGTACGTTTTCGGATCCGGCACGATTCCCGGTTATTCGGGTACGTATGGTGCAATCGAGGATTTTATTGGCCGGGAAGGCGCTTCGTCCTGGCTCATCCAACGGATTACCACGCCGAACGAGCGGCAGATCCGGTTTAAGTACAGTACGGTAACGACAGGCCCGTCAGGGCCAATGTCTGGTAATATTTCCTACAATGACCGACTAACCGTTGGCGATAATGTGCCTTATCGTGATAACTATCCGATAGTTCCGCCTTCAACTACCGTACCTACAGCGACCAGCGGCATGCATGAATCTGAGTTTGTCATGGCATACCTTACCCGTATCGAATCGGATGTCTGCGCCATAAACTTTACGTATACCAGTGGTAACCTATTCCTGACCGAGATGCAAGTGAACGACGTGTCAGGTGACGCTTTTCGGACCGTATCATTTCTACAGGGCACTTGGTTTACCAATAGTAATCCGCTCAATCTGCCGAATAACAATGCCAAGACGGTCGATGCCATCACCTATAAAGATAGGAATGGCGTCGAGCAGGAGCGCTATACGTTTAGTTATTACACTAGTAGTGATGACTATGACAACAGTTGGCATGCCTATGGCAAGGGTAAAGACATTTGGGGCTACGCCAATTCAAACCGCAACGCCACGCTGATTCCCGGAGCGCAGATAGAACGATTGTACGAGGGACCTTATAACGTTGGAAGCACCATCAGTCGACAGACAGACCTAGCTCAGAAACGAATGGGGATGATCAAGGAAATCCACTATCCAACGGGGGGATACAGCGAATTCGTTTATGAAGAAAATAAATATAATGATCTCGGAAGTGCAAAGTCCGGCCCAGGGTTGCGTATAAAGCAGATTATCAGCGACGATGGAACGGGAAATAAAACAACGAAGGAGTACAGGTATGGTGCCGGGGAGAACGGCATGGGCCTCTTGATGTGGAAGCCGAGTATTCGTGATTTCGAAACGATCCAGTTTATCACGCACGCCTATGAGCTTATCGTGTTGGACCAGGAGACTGGTTACATTGACGAGGCATACCGATACCGCTGGCGGGTTTACACGTCAGATCCATCGCCGCAGCTGGCTGCAGCATACCGGTTGCCGATCTACTATGATCAGGTTGCCGAATACACCTATGCGACATCAGCCGGGATTTCACAGAGCAATGGGAAGACGGTGTATAAATACTCCCAACCCATATGCAAATATCCCAACAAGGTACTCTCAGACGATGGGACCGGTTCAACATACTACTTCCAGGGATTCACCTTCCAGGAAAGCTCGGTGCCTAAGCTGCTCAACCGTACGGACTACCGCCGGGACGGCGCTACGACATTTACGCCGATACTGGAAAAACGATATGACTATGACGATTTCAATGTCATGGAGATACCGCAGATGTGGGTTTACCGGTTTAACCGAGTGGTTGATAGGAATCCCGGCAGCAGTGGGCTGAATGACGATGAGCTGTTTTTTGCGACGTATTTTTATAGTCCCAATGGCACCTGGAATGTGCTGAGTGTTCTTGAACATAAAATCCATTCTGCGGCGAGCAAACTGGTTTCAGAGACGACGATTGCCTATGAATCGGGGAGTGTTGCCTACGAGACGGTCACGAACTACAGTTATGACAGTCCGTACCATCTGTTTCCCACGGCCACGGAGGTTTCCAACAGCGACGGCACGAAGACAGTGACGCGAATAATTTATCCGCAGGATTATACGAATACGGCTGGATTCATCGGTGACATGAAAAGCCGACATCTAGTGGGCGTGCCCATCGAGAATGTGACCACCAAGGAGGCAGGCGGCGTCCGTTCGGTAATATCGGGCGGCATCACCACGTACAAGGCTGGTGGCAAGGGGCATGTGGACCAGGTGCTGAAATTGGAGGCCGCCTCGCCGGTACCGTCGGCCTCCTTCCGATTCAGCAACCGTCCGGCGGCGAATGAGCTGCCCCATGTTGCGGGGATGGCAGGTTATTCGCCGGATGTAGCATACAAGCCGCAGCTGGCCTACAGCAGTTATGATGGCAAGGGCAATCCCCTAGCGGTAACGGAGACCGGCGGATTATCCACAGGCTACCTGTGGTCATACAACGGCCGGTACCCGGTTGCAAGAGCGGACAATGCAGTTCAGTCCGATATCGCCTATACGGGTTTTGAGTCGGACAGCAAGGGCAACTGGAGCTATGCAGGCACGGCATTGAGAGACTGGACCGCGCCCACGGGCAAGTATGCTTACAACCTCGGCGGCGGCAATCTGCAGAAAGCGGGACTCAGTACCTCGACAAAATACCTGTTGACATACTGGGCCAATAGCGCCACGGCTACGGGGATCAGCGGAGGCACTGCCACGGTGATGCGCACCAAGGGCGGGTGGACACAGTACAGGCGTGTGATTTCCGGTGTGGGCACCATAACGCTCAGCGGTAGCACAAAGGTGGACGACGTCCGGCTGCATCCTCTCGAAGCACAGATGGAAACCTACACATATGACCCGCTGGTTGGGATGACCAGCCGCACGGATGCATCCGGCAATGTGCAGTACTATGGCTATGACGAGTTTGGCAGGCTCCAGCTTGTACGGGATCTCGAGGGCAACGTTATTGAGAGTTATTGCTACAATTACAGGGGCGATGCCGTCAGCTGCGGCGGTGCGGTATATTTCAGCGCTGTGAAATCGGGCAGTTTCACCAAGGACGACTGCAGTACGGGCGAGCAGGGCGGCACCGTAACCTATACCGTTCCGGCCGGCGCATACGTGTCGATGGTATCGCAGGCTGATGCCGACCAGCGTGCACAGGACGATGTGAATACCAACGGGCAGCAATACGCAAACCAAACCGGGAACTGCCAGCCAGGCCCCGTATCGGTGACCATTCACCGGACCATGGGATGGAACGGTGCGCTGGGCCGGATTACGTTCAACAGTGCCGGCAATCAGCCGATCCAAATATTCCCGTCCAATATACAACAAACGGAGACTATCCAGATTCCCTCCGGGCAGTACACTAGCATAGTCTTTGATATCACGGAATCGAATGCCAGCGTATACCATGCCTTCCTCAGCATCGTCACCGCATCGGGCAATGCATGCGCGGAACTGGGTTTCCACAGCGGGTATTCGAATTACACGGCGACCCTCTCGAACGTAACGATATCCAACACAGATGCCCCTTCCATCTGGGTTGCGGAGTATTGCCATTAAATTAATTATACAACGACAAGCTATGAAGAAGCTCTCAAATAATAGCATATTCACTGTGCCAGCGGCAGGCGGCACCCTGCGGTGCGGCCTTGCGGGTTTGCTGTCCGCACTGTCTCTGGTCGCGATGGTCAGCAGCGCGGAAGGCCAAGGCCATCCCGACAGCCTTTCGGTGGACAGCCTTTCGGCGGACAGCGCGGCTTACCGTCGACAGGCCGGGGCCCGGCTGATGGTGCCGATGGCCCTGCCGAGCCCGCCGAACATTTCCTATACGATACCCCCGCAGCTGCAGGCGGGAGTGGCCGTGAGCTTCAGTCCCACGAACAGCGGCGGTTTGGTGTATGCGGACTGGGACGTGACGACCTTTGCGGGCTCTACGCAGGGGTACGCCGACGGTACGGGTACGGGGGCGAAGTTCTACTATCCTTCGGGCATGGTATCGGATGCCTCGGGCAACCTGTACATTTCTGACTCGAGGAACCACCGCATCCGGAAAGTCACGCCGGCGGGCACGGTGACCACCTTCGCGGGGAGCGGGGTTGCCGGTTCTGCCGACGGTACGGGTACGGCGGCAGGTTTCAATTACCCGGTCGGCCTTGCCCTGGACGGATCGGGGAACCTGTACGTGGTGGACCGCAGCAACCACCGTATCCGCAGGATCACGCAATCGGGGGTGGTAACCACGCTGGCGGGCTCCACGCAGGGGTACGCCGATGGAACAGGGACCGCAGCAAAATTCGATGCGCCCTCGGACATTGCTTTGGATGCCATGGGCAATGTGTATGTGACCGACGAGCAGAACCAGCGCATCCGTAAGATCACACCTTCCGGTACGGTGACCACGCTTGCGGGGTCGGGGACACAGGGCAACGCGGACGGCACGGGCACCGCGGCACAGTTCAACGTCCCGCAGGGGCTGGCCATCGACGGTTCGGGCAACCTTTATGTGGGCGACCAGGTGGGCAGCCGGATACGGAAGGTCACCCCCGCGGGTGCGGTGACCACCCTTACCACGGGCGTGAGCGAGCCGATCTCCCTGGAACTGGGCGGCTCGGGCGAACTGTACGCCGGTGAGCTTTACTCGCACCGGATACGGAAGATCACGCCCGCGGGCGTGGTAACGACCGTTGCGGGCACGGGTTCAGCAGGGTCGGACAACGGTCCCCCGCTGTCGGCGAGCTTCAATTTCCCCGGGGGTATTGCCTTTGATCCCCAGGGCAATATGTATGTTGCCGATATGTGGAACAACCGGATCCGGCGCATGGGCGCCGGTCAGGGTTACTCGGTGAGCCCGGCCCTTCCCGCGGGTCTTTCCCTTGATAAGACCACCGGGGTTATCAGCGGAACGCCGGTTTCGGCAACGGGTCCGGCCAGCTATACGGTGACCGCTTACAATGCCGGCGGTCCGGGCACGTATACGATTACCTTCTCGGTGGGCGGGGCATCGTCCAGCACAGACCAGAACTATATCATGAGGACCACGTACCTGACGGCGGCACCCCAGCCGGATCCGACCGTGGATGAAGCGATGCGTGATATAACGTACTTTGACGGGCTCGGGCGCCCCATGCAGGAGGTGCAGGTAAGGGCTGCCCCGGCAAAAACAGCGGACGTCGTGATGCCCATAGCCTATGACGCCTACGGGCGTATGGACAGGGACTACCTGCCCTATGCCACGGCAACGGGGGCGGGCGGAGCGTTCAAATCCGGCGCTGTGGCCGCGCAGGCGGGTTATTACAATGCGCCGCCGGCGGGTGTTGTGAAAATAGACCCGGTTGCCGGCACAGGTGTGACCCCATCTTTCGCCCAACGGGTTTATGAACCCTCGCCGCTGGACCGGGTGACCGATCAGGGCTTCCCGGGTGCGACGTGGCAGCCGGCGGCGACCCGCGGCACCACGGGCCGCACGGTGTCGACGGCTTATGCCACCAACAACGGGACGGCCTTCGCGACGGTTGCCACCACAAGGATGGTTTCGCGGTACGGGTATGCGGTCAACGCATCGGGTGAACCGACACTGACGCTGGACGGCACGTACCCTGCGGGGGAGCTGTACGTAACGATAACCCGCGACGAGAACTGGAACGGCGAGACCGCGACGTTCGCGGGGCGGCTGCACACGACCGAGGAATACACGGACAAGCAGGGCCGGGTGGTGCTGCGGCGGGCATTCAACCTGAACGGCACGACGCCCGAGCTGCTGAGCACGTACTACGTTTACAACGACCTGGGCCAGCTTTCGGCCGTGCTGCCGCCTGAAATCAATCCGGACCGCACGGGTTCGGTGCCGCCCGATGTCATGGACCTGATACCCTATGTGTTCGGCTACCTGTATGACGATCGGGGCAGGGTGATCGAGAAAGTGGTGCCGGGCAGGAACCCGGAGAACTACGTGTACAACCCGATGGGCTGGTTGGTGTATCACCAGGACGGCAGGCAGGCAAGCGAGACGATCACGGGCTTTACGCCCGGGCAGTACCATACGTTCTACAAGTACGACGGGATCGGCCGGGTGATCATGAAGGGGGTTGAACGGAACCGCACATGGACGCGCGCCCAGATCCAGTACCATGTCGACACGACGGGCATATACTGGGAGGAGCGGAGCGGGGCGTCCGGCAACATGCATGGCTATACGAACCGGAGCAACCCATGGGGTGCGGTCGCGGGCGACATGGATGTGCTGGAGGTGCATTACTACGACCGATACGATGATATCCCCGGCCTTCCGCACAACGAGTCAGCCGGTTACAGCAAGCTGACGCACGGGCGGCTTGTAGCCAGCAAGGTGAAGGTGCTGGAGAGCGAACCGGCGGCATACCTATGGACGGTTTACTACTACGACGACCACGGCCGGGTGGTCCGGGAATGGAAACAGCATTACCTGGGCGGCGTTAAACATGACAGTAAATTCGACGATATCCTTCGGGAATACACCTTCACCGGGCAGCTGAAGAAGGAGACACGGAAACACCATTCGACCAGCGGCACCACGACCGTCACCACGGAACACGGCCATGACCACCGGGAGCGGCTCACGCATACCTGGAAGACGGTGAATAGCGGCACGCGTGTACTGTTGTCGAAACATACGTACAACGAGGTGGGCCAGCTGCACGAGAAGGGGCTGCACAGCACGGATGGCGGCACCACGTTCGGGCAGAAGGTGCGGTACAGCTACAACCCGAGGGGCTGGCTGCGGTACACGCATTCCGATCTGTTCCGCCAGCTGCTGAACTATGGGGATACGACGGCCAATCCGCAGTTCAACGGCAACATCTCCCACCAGGTGTTCATGCGGCGGGGTAATGGCGTCCCGACGTCCTGGGTGTCCGATACCTACAGCTACCGGTACGACGGTATCAACCGGCTGATCGAGGGCACGATGGGAAGCGGCAAGGGCATGGAGCGGCTGACGTATTCGAAGAACGGGAACATCAAATCGCTGCGGCGCACGGACGGGACGGGCGCGCCTGTGGACCGTCTTCGGTACGACTACGCGATCTGGGGCAATGTGCTTGCGTCCGTGCACGATACGTTGCTGACCGCCACGCCCGATTTCCAGCATCCGGGTACGACGTACTATAAGTACGACAACAACGGGAACATGACGGGCCGGACGAACGGCGGCAGCGCGGGTGACGACATCGACACCGTCATTTACAACCACCTGAACCTGCCCCGGCAGGTGACGGCGGTCGCGGGCAACGTGACATACGTGTACGACGCCACGGGGCGGAAGCTGCGGAGCATCAACGCGGCCAACGGGCAGACGCGGGACTACATCGACGGGATCGAATACGTCGGGGGCACCATGGAGCTGATCCACACGGAGGACGGGCGGATCACGCGCAGCGGCGGCACGTACACCCACCATTACTTCCTGCGCGACCACCTGGGCAACAACCGCGCGGGATTCATTGAGGGCACGGATGTGACCACGCCTGACTTCGTGGCGGATTATTATCCGTTCGGGCTGCAGTACCTGCAGTCTATCGCGAGGTCCGGATCGCCGAAAAATAACTATCTTTACAACGGCAAGGAGCTGCAGGACGGGCTGAAACAGTATGATTACGGCGCAAGGTTCTACGACCCGGTGATCGGGAGGTGGGGAAGTGTGGATCCGTTGGCGGAGAAACATCATAGTTTTTCTCCATATGCATATGTTTTAAATAATCCGATGGCTTTCTTCGATCCTTTAGGGTTGGATACGATAGGTATTCATAAACTTGACATGAAGACATATAGGGAGGGGGTTGATGTGGTTCAGTTGGATGAAGTTTCTATAAGTCCTCAAGGTAACTACGGTACTTCGATGTATAGCTATATGTCTCCAGAAATGGGAGTCTTTGCCGGTTATAGTGCCGGTTCTAATTATAGTGGTCGGTATGGGGCGATAACAGGAAACATTACAGGCTTCAGAGGAGAGTATAATAACTACACTGGAACGGGTGTTTTGCCGTTAGCTTTTGAAGGTGGAGTGAAAGCTACGGCGTTCCAAGTATCAGGAGGCCTAAGAGGCGGGACTCGCGATAACAATGTAAGAGTAGATGCCCAAGGAAATGTGTTGCTTACGGAGGCAAATGCAACAATTGGGGTACTGACAGGTGAAAATGCCAAAAGAGGAGCCTTCATTGGTGGTGAGGCGGGCGCCTATGTTTTACAAGGGGAAGTCAATCCAAGTGTTTCAATCGCGGGTTACAAGATTGGAGGAGTTCTGGGCGGCTCTTTGGTTAGTGCTCACGCGGGGGCTGGATTAGGGGCATATAGAGATGCTAATACAGGGACTTTCATAATTAGGGGAACATTCAATCTTGGATTAGGCGCTGGGTTTAAAATTGGATTCGAAATTGAGAAATAAAGTGAAAACTAAAGAGCTGGTGAAGTGATATATATTATATAAAGCTGTTAAGAGATGTTTTTGAGCCTATTATATACACTGTTTTTTTTAATTCTTGATTTGCTTTTATTCATGGCACTAAACAAGAACGTTAAGCTGGAAAGATACCACTGGGCGTCTGTTGTTTTAACGGTACTTTTTATAGTGGTATTACATAGTAAGTCTTTTAGAATATCTTCATCATTAATGCCTCAAGGTGATTTTGTGGGTTTATTGATGTTTAGTGTTGCCTTAATCGTCTTGCATTTCGGGGCCTCATTTCAAATGGTTATAATAAATATATTCAAACATCGGACATCCCGTGTAAAACGAAATATACATGATAAAGCAACGCGCGTGTTCGACGTTATGAGAACCAAGATAATATATATAGTGATATTCCTTTATCAGGCCTTAGCGGTTTGGTTGCCTGAAATTCGTTAAGATAGAATTTAGGCCGGGCTGAAGCAGTATGACTATGGCGCGAGATTTTACGATGCCGAGATAGGACGGTGGAACGTCGTGGATCCGCTAGCTTTTAAATATTTTTCCTTTTCGCCATACGACTAAAATAGCTAAGGCAAAGGATGGTAAGAAAAAGAAGATAGAGCTAGCGAGGTTGAGTGCAAGGCAAAAAATGGGAGAAACAGAGCATTGGGATGAAGATTTATGAAAAGATTATTCTTTTTTTTGGATTCTTGTTGGCCGCTCTTAGCTTAAGTGCTTATTTCGTGTATACTAAAATGTTGACGGAATTTCAATTTAAGGAAGTTTATGCAAAAAAACAGATGCCATTTACTTAAAGAATCTTGTGTGAGGTTTAAACTATAGTAAGCTAGCAATATCGACATCTGATTCTCGTAATTTTGACACCGAAAAGGACTATATTTATAATTGGGATGAAACGATTTTTTATAAGATACATAGTGATACATTGTATATTTTCTGCGGTGAATTGGCCTTTGAACCTCAGGACAATAGCGGTTTTCCAATAAACATTAAACAGGAGGCATATTCTAATCCTGAATATTATCGTCTGATTAAAACCTATCAAGAAAAGGAGTATGAGAAATTTCCGGAATAGATGCCTTCAAGCCCGGCTTGCGCCGAGCCTTTTGGTTACTGCGAGTAGACCTGTTTGGCATTGTTGTTCTTGACGGCCATGTCGTAGAAAGGAGTGTCTCGTCCTAAAAAACTTTACAGATTTAACCATTAATCTAAAAGAACTTTACAGGCATTTTTGGGTAATTTAATGTAGAGCTATTTCAGGACAAGACACGTCAACAAGGCAGGCCTCCACGTACACCGAGCGAATGGAATGTACAGTTTCTGCGACTCGGACGATGGTATCAAACCGCCTACAGCTGGTGTTAACCATAGCAGAAAGGCATGTGACTATTTGCGGCCCGAGATATTAAGCACGGTTGCCAGCTCGCAGGGAATAGCTTTAGACTTTTTTCAAAAACTAACTAACTAGCCATTGCATGTTACTATTCCCTTGGTTATCTTTGTTGGGTAAGCAATTCTAATCGACCGCAGAAAAAAAGGCATCGACCATCGAGAGAATAAAAACAACAGCCTAAACCGGAAGGATAATCAACAGATCGACTAACAGGCTTTTGTACGTGAGAAAGCGGTTGTGCAGGAATCAATGGATTCCACGCAGGTAGCCGGCTGTGTATCGGATAGCATATTCGTTTACATGGAAAACATACTAAAGCCATGATACGAAGACAGGAAACAAACTAAATAATCTACAGACATAAATCTATTGTGAAACAGTTTATCCTTAATCTATGAAAACAACTGCTTTGAGAATTCTCTTGAGTTTGACTGCCTGCTGTCTAATAATCCTTAGTTCATTCGGTCAAACCAGTTTAACGGTAGCGGACGCTCGAAATGATCCGACCACACCATCGAGCTATAACAGGTCGTTTCAACCGCATTTTAAGTTTGGGAATGCTATAGGTCTACCGGAAGTAGGCAACCCGTATTATTTTCTATTAGGGTTTAGAGCATGGTACAGTGACAATTCGGGGGGCAAGGCCCATGAACTGGCCTTTTCAAACAATGGCAAGATATTTTTCAGGTCTGGGAATTCGCCTACATGGCAGAACTGGACCGAATTGATTATTGCCGATGCTTATGGCAATGTGGGAATCGGTATCGATAATCCCTCGGAAAAGCTCGCTGTAAACGGCAATATCCGCGCGAAAGAGGTAAAAGTGGGAACGGCCAATTGGCCGGACTATGTATTCCAGAACGGGTATGAGCTCATGTCGTTGACCCAACTGGAGTCCCATATTGATATTCACGGCCGGCTACCCGGTATGCCTTCGGCAAAGGAGGCAGAAGCAGACGGTATCGGATTGGCTGATATGAATCGCAAACTGCTGGAGAAAGTGGAAGAATTGACCTTGTATTTGATTGAAAAGGATCATGAAAATCGACAGCTTCGGGAACGTCTGACGAACGTTGAACAACAGATAAGCGAGCTGATTACAAACCAGAAATCTGAAGTGAGAAAGAGAAAAAGAAGAAAGGCTGAATGCCAATTTCAAACTTTTAGAATAGCGAAGTAGGAAGATAGAGAACAGGTTTTAACAATATTCGATATTAACCGAGCAAAAAAACAATACGATGATTACGGAAAGACATTTACTGATAACTATAATATTGAGTTTATTTACAAGTTCAATATGCGTTGCTCAAATCTTAGGCAACACAAAAGGCGATTTTCTCCAAATTGGCGTTTTATCCGGCGCATCTTCTAATTCGTTTAAAAACTTTAGCTGGCTTTTGAGAGACGCCGATGGAGATGACTGGTATACGGCCAGACTCCATGATGGTATCGCCGTGGATGCCTCATTCTTAACGCCTGCAGTGAATACGAAGACGTGGTGGGAAAGGGATCCTCATGACAATATTCAGTCGTGGGGCACAGGCTCTGCCACATACTTAACAATAGTTGCTGGCAATGTCGGCATCGGTACGACAAATCCTAAGGCCAAGTTGGCTGTTGAGGGTACCATCCTGGCGAAGGAAGTAAAGGTGAAGACAGATATCTCGGTGCCGGACTACGTGTTTGAACCGGATTATAAGTTGTCGACACTAGCAGAAATCGAAGCTTATGTAAGACAACACAAGCACCTGCCAGAAATCCCGTCGGCAAAGGATATCGAGCAGGATGGATTGAACCTTGCGGAGATGAACCTGCTACTTTTAAAGAAAGTCGAGGAGTTGACACTATACATTATTGATTTAAATCGAACGAACGAACTTCAAAACAAGGAAATCGCTGAGCTGAAATCTGCGAGTGGTCTCTGAATTGAGTGATTTAAACAAATATATCTATTCCATGATAAGAAAATCGATTTTAACCGGATTCATCGCCAGCATGTGCGCATCAATGTGCCTGGCGCAAAGTAATACCTATCCGTTTCCCGCAAGCGGAAGCGTAGGCATCGGCACGGCAAGCCCCAGTTCATTACTTCATCTGAGAGGAAGCACCATTCCGGATCCAGCGGGGACAGATATGCTTATGATCGAGGCCCCCCACACCGCCGCATCGATAGGGAGTGGAGGGATTATCAGATTCGCGAACAGCGTCGTTGCCTCGGATGTGGCCACGATTAGAACACACACTGAAGGGGCAGGGAATGTCTCGCTTCGCTTCCAAACCGGCTATGGGGTGGGCAACTTAGCCGATAGGATGGTAATAAATAACATCGGAAACGTCGGCATCGGCACCACCAGTCCAAAGGAACGGCTGTCGGTCAATGGCAACATCCGGGCCAAGGAAATCAAGGTAGAAATGGCCAACTGGCCAGACTACGTCTTCCAGGAGGATTACAATCTCATGCCATTGGCCGATTTGGAATCTTACATCGATACATATGGTCACCTGCCAGGAATACCTACTACCGAGGAGGCAGAGACCGAAGGAGTGGAGCTGGCTGAGATGAACCGCAAATTACTGGAAAAGGTGGAAGAGTTAACATTGTACATATTGGAACAACAACGAGAAATCAACCAGCTGAAAGAAAAAACAAAAAAACTATAGGACATATATTATATATAGCCACGGAAGATTCAAAAATCTTGGCATTTACCTATAAAAGTAAGAAAGAAATCTGGTCAGTTTTATTAGACAGCGATGTTGCAGCTACTCATTTAATCTCCGATAGACGGAGTATTTACTTTGGATCGATTAATAGAAGAGTTTATAAAATCGACGAATCAAAAGGGTCATGACTAAAACCAGGTTTCTTGAATATAGTACTTCAGAGTTATTCCTATAGGGCAAATTCGTATATTTCTTAATTTTTTCATACCCTCAAGCAAAAATCAAGATTGTGATTATGAAGATTGTATGCGTAACCGCCGGGTAGAAGGAGTCGTTTATCGTAAGTTTATCGATAAGTCTGATCATTCAGTTCCAAAAGTTGTTGTAAGGCACTTAGGTGGTAATCAATTTGATACTTTAAATTTTCTTATGGAAAAATCTGGTGTTTTTGACGTGCTGAATGAGTCGGATACTATTTTCAAGTCGATAAATAGTTTAGAATTCTATAAGGTTGTGAATGACAGTTTGTCTTTAGTAGGCGTTATTGGTACAAATTGTAAAGAGGATAGCCGATAGTAAGATTTGCGGATGGGCTCGGATCCGATGGCAAAGAAGCGGAGAAATAGGAGCCGTTCTTGAGAAAAATTCATCCATTGTTGTTAGTTTATTAGCTGGAGGATTCTGCAGAATTATGGATGACGTTGTTAATGGTGGTGATCTTATGATTATGAAAAAATATTATCAGTCGGTTCAGCTATATTTTTTTATTGGAGGGATAATTCTTTTTACGTATACGTTGTTTTTCTATTTTCAAAATGCAGAATTAGAAAGGTCAGGTACAACAAAGTCTTATAGAGTAGTTGATCAAAATTGTAAATCTTATAAGGGCGGCTCGTCAATCTATGTCTTTTACAATAACAAGACGTATAAAGTAGGAATGGCTTGGCGTGATTGTCTAGCGTATCCCGCCGGTTCCGAAATACGGCTCATTTATAACGAACGATTCGATTATATGTATCGGCCGAATGGCTTAACTCGAGATATCAATCGGTTGATGTTTTCAGGTTTGTTGTTGATTATATCGGCTAGTCCCTGGAAATTATTATTATCATACGTTAAAAGAATAAAGAACCGAACAGGTTGAACTAGTGAAAATGACATTCAGCCGTAAATATAGTTGTAGGCCTTTTTGATGCGATGATTTGTGTTTTTAGATTTATAACGACGATTTATATAGAAAATACGGCTTGCCTAACGACTTGTTGTTGGAATATTGAGGAGCTGATACGGAACGAGAGACATACACATAGAGGAATTAGATCCTGCCAACGGGAGAAGCATTGCAATCATTTGAGATGGTAATATGAAACAGGTTAATATTAATGCGGAAATTAGGAAGACAGACTTTGGAGACCAGCTACAATTCAAATTGCTACTGAATCAAAACGTTGGGACGGAGTTATGTATGGCACTCATGTTATTAAAAGAGGGACTTGTAGATGTTATTGGCCTAAAGTTTTTGAATTATAGCTTCACATTGAAAATTAGTAGAAACAACTACTCGTATTCTGAATCTGAGATATTTGGAAGTGAAGTGCTCAAGGGTAAGATTTCTGTTGGTAATATTGATTATATCCTGCATTATGTCTTAAAATTCTATAGGGACGGATACGCAGAAGCTGAGCATATCGATATTGATTTCCTGAATGACGGTGGAAAGGGGTATACCTTCACAATTAGCTGTGTTGATTATCCAGAATATTCTTCTGAAGAAATAAAGAGAATGTTGGATTAGCCCCAGCAGACCTTCGTAGATGCCCTTCGAGCCCGGCTTGCGTCGGGCTTTTTGGTTACTGCGAGTAGGCCATTTTGGCGTCGTTCTCCCTGACGGCCATGTCGATGAAATAGAAGAGTTTGTCGCGTATATCGCCGGGGAGCTTCTGTACTTCAAGGAAGCTGTCGAGCTTCCTTGCGTCCAGCTGTTCATCGAGGAGATTTATCCGTTGTTTAATTTCTGAGTTGAGGCGCCTGCAGGAAATCCGATTGAAACCAACCGAGATTCCAGAATAAATGAAAAAATCTTTGCAGGAATGGAGTTATATTCCTAATCTTACCCTTGGATTAAAACATCGGCCTAAACGTTGTCAGCGATTCAAGAGCAGAGATTTATTTGGCTAATGTGTGAGGATGCTTAAAGAGGGCTTTCTTGTACAATTATATTTTGTGACCAATTATTAGGATCTTAAAACTTGAAATAGTTCAGCTATCTTATACCTATGAAATCATGAAAACCATCATTATGAACTGTGCGGTGGTGGCATTCCTGCTGCACAACTTGCAAGGCAAGAGCCAAACGGTGACTAGCCTTGCGCCGGGTGACTATAAAAGCATCGTGATCAACACAACCGGTAATGCGGACTTTACCAAAGGCCTGATCTTGTTGCATGAGATATACGATGGCATAGACCTGCCGAATAATTACGCCATCGGCACCATTACCGCTTTGCGTGGACACACCGGTGCCGTGAATCGGATAGAGGTCGGCGAGATCCGTTCTTCGTCAGCGTACCGGCAGATCTTTGCCCATCTGGTATCCGTAGACGGCTCAGTGTCCTGGCAATTGAGAACCTGTACTTACGATGGCAAGAAATACCTCGCCGTAGAAGTCCCATACGCCCACCCCTATCACAATCACGGATTCAAGTTCGTTGGCTGGACAGTTTCCACAGGCGAAAACATGAAATACGTAGCCTTTGAGCAGAATGGCACGCCTGTAAACACCACCATATTGACGGGTATCGCTCCTTACCAAGCTAATCTGAACATCACCCACTATTCAAAAACCTATACCATCCATGGCAACGTCGGTATCGGCATAACAAATCCGCAGGCAAAACTCGCTGTCAATGGTGGCATTCTCGCAACGGAAGTCAAAGTAAAGAACGACATCACTGTTCCGGACTACGTATTTGAAGAGGACTATCAACTACCCGCACTCGACGAAATCGAAGCTTACGTGAAAGAACACAAACACTTGCCAGAAATCCCGTCAGCAGCAGACATGAAAAAGGAGGGGTTGAACCTTGCGGAGATGAATTTGCTGCTTTTGAAGAAGGTGGAGGAGTTGACCTTACATTTGATTGAGCAAAAAAAGGTCATTGACCGCCAGCAATCAACAATCAATTCTCTGTGCGACAAAATCAAGTAATCTATCGAAATATCGCGAATGAAATTATCCGTTTTATAAATTCAATGAGTTCACTATGAAAAAAATAGTCTTTGTAATTTTCGTTCTCTGTTGGTGTCAACAGGTTAATGCACAAGAAATCTTATCTAATAAGGTGTTGGAGTGGACGGCGTCGCTCTGGGGAAATGGGTTCGGTCATAAGATTTATGCGAGGGATCCGGGGGGCAGAACTGTATTAAATATTGCAGCGCGCCACAATACGTCGTTATGGACAGATATGGTTTCATTGACCTCTCAAGGCAATGTCGGTATCGGTACTGAAAATCCTTTCGCGAAACTAACCGTAAACGGTGGTATTTTGGCTGAAGAAGTCAAGGTAAAAAGCGATATCTCGGTGCCGGACTACGTGTTCGAACCGGATTATAAGTTGTCAACACTGGCCGAAATCGAAGCGTACGTGAAAGAACACAAACACTTGCCGGAAATTCCGTCAGCAGCAGACATAAAAAAGGATGGGTTGGACCTTGCGGAAATGAATTTGCTGCTTTTGAAGAAGGTGGAGGAGTTGACCTTACATTTGATTGAAAAGGAAAAGCAATTGGAAAAGCAAGGGAAAGCATTAGCGAAGTCTATGGAAGAAATTTCACGGATAAAGGCATGTTTGAGGATGGATTAATTGAATTTTAGCATCGTGGAAGCATTTATAAGCCGGACGGTTTTTTTGCTTGCGGCATTATCCCGTGGAGCCGATTTCAAGAAAGTGCCGTCCGGTCTGCTGTTGAAGATGTTACCGAATAAATGCAAAAGATCCTTGCAAGAATGGGATAATATTCCTAAACTTACCCTGGATTAAAACATCGGCCTAAACGTTGTCAGCGATTCAAGAGCGGAGATTTATTTGGCTAATGTGTGAGGATGCTTAGTGTAGGCTTTCTTATGCAGTCTTCTTATTACTAACTAATGAATTGGAACCCTAAAACTTGAATTAGCACAAACTATCTGATACCTTGACACTAAAACTAAGAAAAATGGCAATGCGGGAATAGGCGTAGTCAAGCGGTCAGCCTTTAATGCGATCGGGTCTGGCAAGGCACCAATCCTAATTTGGACATGAACGAACATTAATTAATCTAAACATGGTGAAATCAATACTTCCCGTTTTATTGTTTTTGACAGCAGGGGGCTTATCCGGAAACGATGGTCCACTTCAACACACCGTTCCGATACAGGAGGTCGTCTCGGTAGATGAAGGCGATCCGAATAACCTGGCGGCTTTTTGGCCACAGGTACTGCCCCCTTCGCCAACCGCGGCATTAATGGGAAATTACGGATTTACTCTTCCAAACCTGTTGACGGGTGCTCCAGGTATTCAAATCCCTTTATTTGCTTATGGTACAAAGAATTTGACGCTTGACATTTCATTAAGCTATCACAATCAGGGATTGAAAGTAGACCAAGTGGCTTCGCGGGTTGGCTTGGGCTGGACGTTGAATGCCGGGGGGGTAATAAACAGAACAGTTTATGGAAGGCCCGATGATGGTAATTTTGCTACGATTCCCCCTGGTTTTCCAGGCACAAGCGGCCAGCCCCTACGCGATTTCATGAACTCAGTAATCAATGGGCTTGAGACGGAACCTGATATTTTCAGTTATAACTTTGCGGGTTTTTCCGGAAGGTTTATTATTAAGAACCAGACCATCGTAAAACTGGAGGAGAACAACCTCAAAATTTCTGGTAATCTAAATGGCTTTGAAATCGTTACGGATGACGGGGTCATTTACCGTTTTAACGCGATTGAGTCTTCCATTACAATGACAGGAAGCACGTTTTATGACAAGGCATCGATCAAAAACGCATGGTTTTTAACTTCCGTTACTCATCCCTTCGGCGACGAAATCTACCTCAAATATGGAAATTGCGATTACAACTACCTAGCCTCTGTGAATCAGATTTTCACGTCAAACCCGAGTGTTTCGGAACCCTGTGGAGGGAGCAGTACCCCATGTCAAGATTTTCCTGACTTTCTGGAAAATGGAGTAAGGATACGGAACTATGGAGTTTATCTAACCCAGATCAGTAGTAATAAACGGAAAGCCGGCGTGCTTAAATTTAATTATACACCCCGTGAGGATGTTCCGGGTGACGTAAAACTGATTTCCATCCAGAAATTTGACGCCAAAGGCAATCAACTGGGCAATGTCACCTACTACCGGGAATCTCCTGTTAACTCCGTCATGCTGGGTTATCACACGGCTACCAGTACAGGCGGCTACTCAGGTTATTTGTCGACAGACCCAAGTGTCACTAAACGAATTTTTCTACAAGGGATTTACCAGGACGGTAAGGAATATTCTTTTACCTATGATGGGTTGAATCAGCTGCCTCCTCGTCTTTCCTTCTCACAGGACCACTATGGATATTTCAACGGAAAATCAAACCAGAAACTGATCCCCAAGGTAAACCATGCCGCCATCGGCCAGTTCAATTCATACGGCTTTGGAAATCGGTTACCCGACTGGAACTATTCCAGAAAAGGTCAATTAACCAAAATAATCTATCCAACAGGAGGGTTTGACAGCCTTGTTTATGAGGCAAATAGTGTGTATGTGAATGATCCACCTGACTGCGATAATCCGGCCTACAGTACATCTGTTTACGTCGAAGGGTCTTCCGAGCTTCACGAAACCAAGACCTATCATACCGGGCCAGTCGAAACCGTCTGTGCACAACTTGTACGCCTCAATGTAGGTTGCATTGCCTCTTATTCGACATTGCCTCCGTCTAATTACTACGTAAGAGTAGGATTGGCAGCTGCAAGTAACCCGGTATATACCACGGTATTGAAAGATATTCTTGGTCATGATGTGGTGGCGCGTATGAATGAAAGTAATACGTTTGATGTACTTCTTCCTGCAGGCTCGCACGCTATCGTGATCCAGGTTATGGGGCCTATTTCAAAGGGATCTGCTACCTTTACGTATAACAACAGCGTGGCGACCGAAGGTAATAAAGAAGTGGGGGGAGTGAGGATTGCAAAGGTTGTCACTGCCGATCCCTATGACGCCAAAGTCCACGTTCGGAGATTTTATTACAATGATCTAACTTCAGGACGATCTACCGGCGTGCTCCAAAAGGCCAATATTCAATACAGTGCTTCCTTTAATGCTTTCCAGCAATGTCCAGGAAGTGCCAGCGGATGTTTCCGGACGGTTTGTTCTTACACGCGTTTTTACTCGTCAGATGTTTATGGGCTTTTCGATATGTCGGGTAATCACATCCGTTATCAGAAGGTAACTGAGGGGATTGGAGAGAATTTCGAAAACGGCGGTGTTGAGCATCAATATACGGTGGTCCCCGATGGATATCCGGCAGTGCTTCAGGGAAATCCAATCCAGTCCGCACCCTTGTCCAATACCGGCATTCATTCGGGCAAAGAAACAAACACCCGGGAATTCATTATCCGGAATAACGAGCAAGTCACAGTTAAAAACACGAAATATACCTATAAAATTGACCCCACGAAGAATACCAGTCAAACATTTTATTCTTTCCGGCAGGATGCCGGCTTCACACTCTGCTCACAAGCCAATTATCTGTCAGACTATCTTGGTATCGACGCGACTTCCTATAATTTACACTCCAGATGGATGTATCAGGACTCGGTTATCACGACCCTTTATGACGACCAGGGTCTCAATCCGGTGACGACCTCGGTGATCAGCCGTTACGCTAATCCAGCACATATGCTGAAGACGTCGGAGCAATCGATAACCAGTGCGGGGAAACCGATAAAGACAGATTACAAATATCCTGGTGACATGGTAACGGCAGGCAGAGATCCCAACGGTATCTATCAGGGAATGGTTAATAAACACATGATCGGCAAACTCATCGAAACAACCACATCTCACAACAGTGTCCAGACCGGACTTCAGCGAACCAATTATTATGCCCCTCATGCAGGTGTTTATGTTCCACGCTCGGTGGAAACGCAGAAAACCATAAGTCAGGCTGCCGAATTGAGAATCGATATGCCGCGCTACGACAACATGGGCAACCTGCAAAGTGTATCGAGGCAAAGCGGACCGGCTGAATCCTATCTTTGGGGCTACGATGGTCAGCTTCCCATAGCAAAGGTTCAGAATGCAGGTTATGCGGCGGTTGAGTCCATCCTTGGAGCGGCGGCTGTTAAAACCATGCGGGATAATGCAAACCCGACAGCCGAAGCCATCCTGTCCTTTCTTGAACCGCTCAGGACGGGCCTGCCCAATGCATTACTAAGTATTTATGTTTATGATCCCACTGCCGGACTAATACGGGAAACAGATCCTTCCGGCAAGGATATCTTTTATGCTTATGACATGTTTCAACGGTTGAGCAATATCCGGGATCTGAACGGACATTTACTTGTGGATTATGAATACCACTATGGCACGCCACCACCCCTTTATTTAAGTGCTCAAAAAAGCCGGAATTTTACACGTAACAATTGCCCATCCGGGCAGACCGGAGGAGTATATACCTACACAGTCCCCGCTGGAAAATATATATCCAAGGTTAGCCAGGCAGATGCAGATAACCAGGCCATCAGTGAAATAAACCTAAACGGACAGCAGGCCGCCAACGCCAATGCAGAATGTTCGAGTATTTCCTGCGGATCGGTGGATAAAAAATGGATAAACGGGGTATGCGAAACGGGTGTAAAGCACTATACCCTGTCGTTGAGGCGAATTGGAACAAACATTTACGATTGCGAATACCACTATAAATGGTCCGACGGTTCTGTAAGCGAAACTTTTAGTGAACTGGGGCATGTGGGGCCCTGTCCGATAGACTGATACAGGCGAATATAATAAAGAAACGCGATGAATAACTTAAAGCGACATATTTTTCTGACTTGTGTGGGGCTGCCGTTAATATCCGCCAATCCAGTTTTGGCCCAGTTGACGCTAAATCAGCCCAACAGCACCGGCAGCTACAAAAACACTACAAGCATCACGCTTGCACCAGGTTTTAACAGCACCGGACCATTTTGGGCCTATATACAGACCGGAGGTGCCCTGCTGAACAGCGTACCGAGTGCAGGGCTGAATTATATACGAAAAACGACTTATTTTCAAGGATTTAATGCGACACCGTCAAATCCAACAACGGATGACGCTATGCAGGACATTACCTATTATGACGGGCTGGGACGTCCGCTTCAGGAAGTCGGTGTGCGGGCTTCGGGTACCGGTGCGATGCGTGACCTGGTTACGCCCGTCACCTACGATGCTTTCGGGAGGAAGGACAAAGACTATCTTCCCTACGGCACGGCAACCGGGGTTGGGGGTGCCTTCAAGGCGAACGCCACGGCACAGCAGGCAACCTACTACAATAGTCCGGCAGTCGGGGTGGTGAAAATACCCGCGGTAGGCGGGGTTACACCTTCCTTTTCAAGTACCGTCTACGAGCCCTCGCCGCTGAACCGGGTACGGCAGCAGGGGTTTTCGGGTCAGGTATGGCAGCCTGCAACCACTCGAAGCACAACGGCGGGACGTACGGTGGTGACCGCATATAGCACCAACAACACCCAGCCATTCACGGCCCTGGATACGACACGGCGAGTAGCGCTGTACAGCGTAACGATAAGCGGCGGCGCGCCGGCGCTGGCCCTTGCTAGCAATGCTGTGTACGCCGCCGGTCAGTTGTATGTGACCATTGTAAAAGACGAGAACTGGGTCAATGCTACAGGTTTTAACAAGCGGCTGAATACGACTGAGGAATACGCCGATAAGCAGGGACGGGTGGTTCTGAAACGCAACTTTAACCTGAACGGGAGCACGCCGGAGATGCTGAGCACCTATTACGTATACGACGACTTCGGCAACTTAACCTACGTGCTTCCCCCAGGGGTCAATCCGGATACTGGCACACTTCCCACCGCAGCCGTGCTGAACAGTTTTGCCTATCAGTACCGCTATGATGAACGGAACCGTTTGGTGGAGAAACAGGTGCCGGGCAAAGGACGAGAATACCTGGTGTATAATAAACTGGATCAGGTAGTTGCCACTCAGGATGCTGTCCAGCGGTCAAAATCGCCCCAGGAATGGACCGTGACCAAGTATGACGGCCTTGGCCGGGTGGTAAAAACCGGCATTTACAAATACGGAGCCACGGCGGGTACAAATTACCGCGCAACGGTGCAGGGGCAGGTTGATGCGCAGGCTGCGGGCAACCAGTGGGAGGAGCGCAGCGCGGCAGGGGATGCCTACACGGACCGCTCGTGGCCCACGGGCACTTTGACGGTTCTTACCGAGCAGTTCTACGACGATTACAACGTGGCGGTTTTCAAGGGGCTGCCGGCAGCCTACCGCCCGGGGGGCTACAGCACGATGACCAGGGGTCTGCCCACGGTCTCGCGGGTGAACGTTCTGGGCACGTCGCATTACCTTTGGAGTGCGGTGTACTATGACGACCGGGGCAATGCGGTGCGCGAGATCCGCCAGCACTACAAAGGGGGGACGGCCGCAGCGGGCAACTACGACGACACCGGCACGGAATACAGCTTCACGCGGCAGCCGCTGTCGGCCACTCGGCGGCACTATGCCTCTGGGAGCCTTTCCGCCACGGTACGGACGGAGCGGACGTACGACCACCGCGACCGTCCGGTGGACACGTGGAAGACACTGAACACGGGCCTGCGGACGCTTATTGCCCGCAACGTGTACAACGACGTCGGGCAGCTGCGGGAGAAGAAGCTCCACAGCACCGACGGGACGGCGTTTGCCGAGACGGTCAGGTACAGCTACAACCCCCGCGGCTGGCTGCTGAACACCTCGTCCTCGCGTTTCAGCCAGTACCTGCGTTACGATACGCTTTCCGCCCCCCAGTTCAACGGCAATATCCGGAGGCAGAGCTGGCGGCAGGGTGCGGGATTGCCTGACCAGCACTTCGACTACACGTACGACCGTCTGAACCGTCTGCTGACGGGCACGGCCGGCAGCGGTGAGCGGAGCGAGACGGTGACGTACGACGTGATGGGGAACATCAAGACGCTGAAGCGGGATGCGGGTGCGGTTTGGACGTACGGCTACACGGCGGCCGAAGGCAACCGGCTGCAGACAATCACGGGCGGGACGGGAACCTACCTGTACGACGGGAACGGGAACATGACGCGCGATGCGCGGCGGAACTTCACGGTGACCTACAACGAGCTGAACCTTCCAAAGGCAGTAAGCGGCGGCACGGCCGCGGCCTACACGTACGATGCGACGGGCCGGAAGCTGCGCTCGGTTATCGGCACGGCGGCGACAGATTACATCGACGGGATCGAGTGGGAGGGTAGCACGCTGAACATGATCCATATGGAGGAGGGCCGCATCCTTCCGTCGGGGGTGTACGAGTACATGCTGCGTGACCACCTGGGCAACACGCGGACGGGCTTTTCCTCGGATGCACTCACATCGGTTAAGTTCCGTGCGGATTACTACCCGTTCGGGCATGTGTATAACCAGGGCGGTGTGACTTCGCCGAAAAACCGTTACCTTTACAACGGCAAGGAACTGCAGGACGGTACAGAGTATTACGATTACGGTGCAAGGTTCTATGACCCGGTGATCGGTAGGTGGGGGAGTATGGATCCATTGGCGGAGCAGGACGGGAGATGGAGTCCATACAATTATGCGTTCGATAACCCAATGCGGTTCATAGATCCGGATGGACGTTGGCCTTATGGCCCCCCAAGTTTATTTGAAAGAGCTCTTAGTTATACTGTAAGTGCTGTAAAACAAGCAATATACAGTTCTGTTACATCTACAGCTAATGCTACCAAAGAATATGTGAAAGATAGAATTAGCGAGCTTGAACCTTCTGTTTATGGAAAGGTAGAAGTCAAAGCTTCCGGGCAAGTAGGTGGGGCTGCAGATATAAAGGGCATCGGTATAAAGGGTAACTACAAAGGGGTTGAACTAGGCAGTTTGTCTTTAGGTGGAGAGGTTAGTACTAAAACGGGTAAGTTTACCAATACTAGTGGTGTTTCATTTCGTGGTAAAGATGGTAATGTAAAAGAAACCAAAGGAGCGGGCGTGGACTTTATATCAGGTATAAGTTTGGAAACGGAGTCTGTTGTGAAAAATGGGAATGTGGTCAATAAAACAACTACTGCTGACATCTCTGCAGCAATACCCATTTGGGGGGGCTTGCAAACCGGTATAGTTAATACGGATGGTAGAAATACTGTCAAAGCTGGCTATGTAAATTCAGGAAGTCTGGGCTTATTTCTGAATTTTACAGGAAGTCTTGAGTTTGGTATACAAATTAAAGGAAAGGAGGAAGATGAAAACTAAAAAATTGAGCGGAGGACAACCTAGAGCAGCACAGGTAATGTTGTTATTGTTTTTTATACCTTTTGCATCATTTCTTTCGTATATAATATTTTCAAAAAACTTTACAGTGGAAGGAATACTAGTCTTGTCTGTTTTCCTTTTAGCAATTTCTCTTGTTTTAAAATTTGGCTTCTCCTATGCGGATGTTTATTTGTCAAGGAATACTATAGTTATCAGAAAACTTTTCATTAAAAAAGAAATTAGTTTACAAAACATCGAAGAAATCAATAAATCTTTCTTACCATTTACCTATTACATCAAGGTTGGTAAGTCGAAGATATCTTTTTTACCCAATGCTTCAGATTTGTCGAAACATTTGTTAAGCCTCGATTCTAATAAAGCACTAGAACTTATTAAAGAAAAATTTGTGAAAGAAGATTAATCTGCAGGATCTAAAGCCCTCATAAAAGGCTGTGAACGCCGAAAACGGCTATGAACGGCTGCGGGTATATTTAAGCCGTATCTATAAAAACCTTAGTCACGCGCCGGATACGGGTTACGCATGGCATAGTAGACCGCCGAACAAGGTTAGGAGAAAGTCGGGCGTTGGTGTGCCCGGCCTTCAGAAAAGTAGGGGCAATCCCGTGCCTCAGCCCACCTTCCGTTACCCGTATCCGCCCTATGAACTACATATTTGATTCCTGCAGTTTTCTTTTATAATTCTGCGGATACAAGTCTTTCAGGTTCTTGTGGTTTATGGTCGTGATGTTTTCCAGCGTGTATTTCAGCCACTGGA
>NZ_JBHTDN010000022.1:0-19541 GCF_042666505.1 Parapedobacter sp. GCM10030251
CCCGTGAGGAGTTTAAGTTAAGCCTTCGTCAGGCCTGTATGTTGTTTTGTATCAGCACCTCAGTTTATTATTACCGTGCCAAGCGCAGTGATGACAGCGAGGTGATTGAACAATTGTCGGTCTTAGCGGATCTTCACCGCACATGGGGTTTCAGAATGATGTACCACCGGTTGCGAAAGTTGAATTATATGTGGAATCATAAGCGGGTTTACCGTATTTATACTGCTATGAGACTGAACTTGCGGAATAAACGGAAAAAGCGTTTGCCGGCGCGCGTGAAGGCTCCTTTGCTATGTCCAATCGGACCGAACATCACCTGGAGCCTGGATTTCATGCACGATACGCTATCGGGTGGCAAGACGATCCGGACATTGAACGTGATTGATGATTTCAATCGTGAAGCACTTTCTATTACGGTGGATACCAGCCTTCCGTCCCACAGGGTGATCCGGGGAATTGGAGAAGCTGGTCCAGTGGCGGTGTCTGCACCGATGTAAAGTGGTTCTGCCCCACTTTTGGTGGTTAAGAAGGAGTAAGGATCAATCTTCTTTCTAAAAGATCAAGCGAGCCGCGGCCATACATCTGTCTTTTGATGGTTTTCAGGCGGTTCACATTCCCTTCTACGGGACCATTGCTCCATTTGGTATCGAAGGCATTTTTTACCGCCTGGTAATCCTGTAACAGCCCGTTGGCAAACCCCGCAACTTCACTGATGCCCGAGTCGTTCGCCGCGTCAATCCATCCATCCAACTCCCTGCTACTTCTTTTTTTCAGCATCATAAGCCTGAAGTCGCTGACCAACCCGAAGGTTTTATCCAAAGGAATAGATTTACTGCGTAGGTCCGCCAGGAGCTTCTGCTGTGGTGAAGATAATTTATCGGAATCCTGGAAGAATAAAGTCACGGCCTTGGAAGGCCGCCAGAACGCGCCATCTGCCGGAAGTACCTTTTTCATTCGTTGCTTTTTCCCGCACCGGAGTCCGAATTGGGCCAATCCATCCGATAATGTACTGTACGCGCCCCGATAACCGCGCGTCTGCAATTCAGCAAGCAGTTGCTTCAACTGCAGGTCTGGCTCGGCTGCCAATCTTTCACTGATGAATTCCAGATGCTTCCCCAGCCCCGAACTGAGCGTGCAATGTCTGCGCGGCAATTCATCGCAGTTCCGGTATTTCCTGATGGTTATCCGGCTCATTTTAGTCACCCGTGCGATTTCCCGGACCGGAATGTTCCGGGCCAGCATATCCTTCACCTGCCTGAACTTCTCATGCTGGCGGGGTGAGGCGAGGCTTTGGATCCGGGCTTTCTGCGCACCGGCCGATACCGCCTGGCTTTCCCGGGCCTTGCGCATGGCCACATGTTCGCGCTCCAACATTTTGCGGACAGCCTCGCCAAGGTTTTTAAGCAGGTGCCACCGGTCGGCAACCTGAATGGCCTGCGGGGCACCGCAGCTCACGGCACGCCGGTAGTTTCCATAACGGTCACGCGATACGATCCGGATCCCCGGGTGCGCTTTCAGCCATCCCGATAGCGTATCTTCCTCCCGGTCCGGCAATAATCCGATGGGTTTGTTGGTCGAAAGGTCGACTAGGATGCTGCCATAGCGGTCTCGTTTCTTCATCGCCCAGTCATCCACCCCCAATTCAGTTACATTTGGGCATTCGGGCATCGGAGCGGAATGCACCAGGCGCAATAATGTGTTATCGCTGGCCGGCATGGATAACAGGTTGCACAAACGCTCGCCGGGCCTGCCTCCGTTCTGTATGGCTAGATTACACAATGCCTTTTCTAGCCTATCTGTCTTCCGCTTATAAGCACTGAAGTGGTCGCCGAAACGTTCCGTGAATATCTTTACCGGACATTCATCCGTCCTGCACCGGAATTTCCTGGCTTTCAGGAACAGCGTACAGGGGCTGCCGAATGCGGGTAGGTCCGAAAATCGACGGGTATAGTAACTGTGGACTTTACCGGCAGGAAGGCAGCAATTCGGGCATAGGCATTGCGCTTGGACACTTTCGACATAGATATTGATACAATCGTGCAGCCTATCAACCGATACGACACGGTAGTGGTCTTCCGTATCCAAGATTATTTTTTCGGCATTCATCTGCCTTTTTAAACGAAGGTTTTAATGGGTCAGGTATGGCGTCAGCACCAAAAGTGGGGCAGAACCAAATAAATCGGAATAGACAGTGGCGGGGCAAGCCCGATAAGATCAGATCAGATAATGGGCCGGAATTCATGTCTGCAGCGATGATGGAGTGGTGTTGCGAACACAGCATAGAATGGGAGTTTATTCAGCCCGGGAAACCCACTCAGAACAGTCTGGCCGAACGTTTCAATAGGACTTTCCGGCAAGATGTGCTGGATAGTTATATGTTCGATAACTTGTCGGCGATCCGGAAATATGCGAATGCCTGGGCCTGGATGTACAACAACGAAAGACCGCATTCGGCATTAGGAAACCTGACGCCGATAGAATTCCTGTTGAAATATGGAAAACTCCCAACACTCAATGGCCGACGCCAGTTTCCCACATTACAACAGGACAACAACAACAAATCTGATTGGAATTTTTTAGTTTTGGATGTAGCTAGCTGAGGGAGCATTACACTACAATATCCGCTTCTCTATTAAATTTCGACTTTTCCTCTAAAAACCAATACTCGTGGTGGACCTTCTGCATTCGAATACAACGTCACCTTTTGCATAAAATACCCCGGAAATTGTGTATCATACCGGACTGTGACAAAAGTGGAATCCAAGGGCGGGATCAATCGGCGTTCCCAATCGCTTCCCATACAATTACAGTCAGGCACAGCCTGCTCTATTGAAAAGGTTACATCACCTGTATTTATAATCTTAAAAGAAACTATCAAAGAATCACCGCTCTTCACCCTGCCTAAATCGATTACCGGTTTGGGAATCTCAATTTTTGCCGGTTCCGAAGAGGTATACCCTTCCTTGCCCTTGTTTTCATATCGGTGACATGAAAAACACATCAATGCCACTATCAAAGCCAATTTAGGTGTTATTCTGCACAACATTTGTTAAGGAAGTTTCAATTTGAAAGTCACTAATACCGGATTGTCTCCTATTTGCAATTCGGGAATCAAGGCATGCAAATCAGGGAAATTTTCATGAAGCAATTCGCTAGACATTATACCGTTTCTCACATATTCTGCAAATTCGGCCCTGACATAAGTTATAAATGTATCGTCTCCCATCAATCCCAAAACCGGTGTATTAGAAACCGGGAAGTCAAGTCTCAACGGTTTCAGCACTTTTCGTCCTTGTACGGTATCAACCGATCTCTTATTGCAAAACGCGGAAGGTATCATTAAGCGGCCATCCGAATAATTAAATGAAACTACATTTTCCGTTTCCACAAACCGGTTACCCAAACGTGAATATTTATATTTTTCGTTGGTGTTGTATACCTCATATGCTGTACGCATGATCTGCGGAAGCGCCTTTTCGCCAAAATCAAAGGCGTATTTGGGATAGACTTTCCGATCAGCTGTCAACTGGAATACCGTATCCGAAAGCGTAGGGTGGAAAAGTGCTCCGCTAGCATTCTCCAATAAAAAACAATGAGAAGGTAGCATCACATCAAACGCTTTTGAAAAAGGGAATTGTCTATCCAAAACGCGGCTGTTCTCATCCATAACGATCAGGTTATTCAGGCCAGAAACATCATTATCGTTTTGATTGATAAAGTAATAGTAGCTGTCACCAATCTTAGCAAAAGAACTTGCAAAAACGTTGGTTCGCCTTGTTTGCAGGTATTTACCTTCCAGATCATATTCGATTACCGCCTTTTCATTGTTGCTGAGCAACAAAAGTTTATCTTCCTGAGGGTCAAGTATAAAATCCATCAGGGTAGTAAATTCGCCAGGGCCACGGCCAATGTTCCCGATGGATCGGATGTATTTCCCATCTTCCCCAAAAACCTTCAGACTGGCAAACTTTTTATCATGAACGTAAAATCTATTCCTATGAAATATGACTTTATCGATATCAGCCAGCAAACTCTGCTCGTTCGTTTCCAACGGAATGAAAGCAATCTCTTCGATTAACTCCCTAGTGTTATCCACTTTCCCCATTGCCGCGATATCAACAATGTAGTGATCTTCATTCTCTACGTATACTACTCGATTACGATCACCGCTGCAGGAGGTGGCGAACCAAAGGAAGGGAATAAGACTCGCCACACGCTTCATATAAGATTCAAACAAATCCAAGCGGCGTATTATGTCAAACGACGCCCGCCGTAGCATATTTCTATCCATCGCAACCAAGCTATTGAAAAATCATTAAAATTGCTCCTATTTTAGGTATTATAGTTTAATAACGGTAAGCAAGTTATGCCTTAATGTCAATGATCCGTCAGAAAGAACACTAAAGTATAGAAGTGCTATACCGTCAGATACTTAAAATCATGGGCAAAGTTGTTCACAATATTCTTCAATCTGTCTCTCCTTTGCAGCATATAAGGCGGAGCAACTCCCCTCCGGCGAACAGATGTCATCATTACCTTCAAAGCAACCTTTAACGCTCCCATACTCATATCTAATTTCCATTCCCGATCCAGCGATACAACAAACCGTTTCACAGTCTGAGTCTTCCAACACCCACTTCTTCGGTTCAGTGCCCGATCCTGTTCCAGTTCCGGTGCCTGTTCCGCTTGTTTGCCCGATCAACTGTTGCCCAATTAAGCTGGTCTCGCCACTGAAATTTGTGTGAATGTTGAGCATAAATGCAAATACGAACACACCGGCTGCTGTAATTCGCATTACTTTTGTTCCTCTTGTTTCCATGATGGTAATAGTTAATTGTAAAATAGCTTATTTGTAGTTATTCGTTTTCTTAATTATAAATTGTATTGATTATCTGATTAAAGGTACAACGCTAAGGCATTTTTCACAAGCCAATCGGCTCTCCGTTTAGCATTTACAGAAACTTATTTAGTATTTGCCATGTGTCATCCATTATTTATGCGGTTTCACCATCGCTTCATTGTGTTTTATCTGAAGATTTTCGCAATTTGCCTCCCGGACAAGATAGGGCGGCCTACCCCGGACCTCCAACAAGGTACGACCAAGGTATTCCCCCATCACGCCCATCAGCAGGAATTGGATGCCCGAAATAAAGAGGATACTGGCGATGATCGATGTCCAACCAGCGATGGTGTCATTGGTGAAAAGGTATTTGTACACCGCATAGAACCCGTAGCAGAATGACAAAGCTGCAAACACACAACCCACTGCAGTAGCTAACCTAAGTGGCGCTATGCTGCCAGAGACAAATGCCCTAAGCGACAGTGATAACAACCGCATTGTGGAATACTGGCTTTTACCCTGGTATCGCTGACCTACGTTAAAGTATATACTGCTCTGTTTATACCCCATCCAGGGAATAAGCGCTTTAACGTAAAGACCACTTTCATTAAAGCCGGCTAGCGCCTGTACCACCTTCCTGTCAAGTAAGCGAAAATCAGGCGCATTGGGGATGATGGTGTGTTCCGTAAACCGATTGATTAAACGGTAAAACAAGCCTGACGCCACCCGCTTCCCAAGAGGCAATCGAGCACCACCGGATATTTCACGGATACCGTTGACTACATCATAACCTTCTTTCCACCTGTCTACTAACGCCGGTATGGATTCGGGCGGGTGTTGCAAATCGGCATCCATACAAACCACGCAGTCCGCGTATCCTACATGGTCATAACCCGCTTTCAGAGCCATCTGCTGGCCAAAGTTGCGGGATAGGCTGATATAATACACCTTGGGATTATCACATGAAAGCTGCTTGAGCGTTGAAAGCGTATTGTCAGTACTGCCATCGTCCACGAACAAAAGGGTATAATCATACCGGCTCACGACACGTAGCAATCTAGCATAACACGCTGCGATGTTACCTTCCTCATTGTGACAAGGGACAACCACAGCCAGTTTAGTATTGTCTGTCGTATCGCTCATCAATACATATCTTTAAAATCCGCTAGACGTCGATTAGCAAATATGACCTTCGAAACCACCATGTAATTCACGAAGGACATCGCGAGCATGGCACTTAGCTTCGCAAAATAAAAATTAAGTCCGGCTATTTGGTTTAATAGCCACAGAAGTGCTGTACCACCAACCAAGGCAAAAAGCGCCAACACAACGAAGGCCTTGAATTTCCATCGCACCTTACTTCGGTCTTCAAACACCCATATTCTGTTCAATTGAAAATTGCAACCAGAGGCAACCAACCAACCAATGCTGTGCGACACATATTCAGGTAGTTCCAACAAAAAAATTCCCATGCCGGTCACCAAGAAGTCAATCCCAAAACAAGTAAGCCCGGAAAGATAATACTTAGTAAGTTTTGTCAACATAGGTCGATACTCTCATTCTATTAATCTAAAATTAAGTCCATTGTTCTGCGTATCGCCAAGCAAATACACCGATGTAAAGCACATACATGCCCGTTAAAAGGCGAGTATCTAGCTTGATATGTGAAACTAATAGTTTATCTTGGCCAAGCAGGTATCTGGAAATAATGAAAAACAACCCGATACTACCCAAGTAAAAATACCGATCTGCCACTAGCACACCTCTCGCTAATGGCACAACATGCAGGGCTAAGGCAAGATTGACCGCCAGAAAACCGAGACCGAAGAACAAACTACGCCAACCGCTGCGCCAAGCGTAGACTAACAGCGCACCGATGCAAAGAACCACTATCGGATAAAACCAGAAAGCAAGTGGCATAGCCTCTCCCGGTTTCATTGGGAACGGATACATGTAGTTAAGCCGGATCGGAAGTATTCCCTTGAAAATATATTCAGTAAACGCATAGCAGGCTAGCACAAGCCGCTGCCATAATGGATAATATTCATTGGCTAATCGCGCTGCAAAACCAGCATCCTGTGCCCGTAGACTAATTACCCCCATACCTACCGCAAGTGCAAAGAAAGGCACCATAGATAACCAATAACCACGTTTATGCATATCCCTTCCCGTATACCAATCTACCAGCAACATGCTTACAGGAAGGATTACAGCTTGCTCTTTGCTTCCGAATGCCAACAGATAAAGCACCAATACCAACAAATAAGCCCACCACCTACGCGTAGAAGCATAGCTTATGTATTGCAAGAGTGCCAATAAGGAAAAAAACGTATACAATAAATTCTTCGAAGCCGATATCCAAGCTACGGATTCGACCTGTATAGGATGCACTGCAAATAGCAACGCCGTAGCGAAGGCGATTAGATGAACCTTATTATCCTCAACCAACTTTTGGGGGAGCCTGATGTCTTGCACGCTAAGTAAGCGCTTGATGAAAACGAATACAAGCACCGCATTGGATATGTGCAATATTAGACTGAAAAGATGGAACCAAAACGGCTCTAAACTAAAGAAGCGGTAAATAACAGAATAGTAAAGAGTATTAACTGGGGAATATTGGCCAGTATAAAAATGGGTGAAGTAATAAGTTACATTGCCCCACTGAAGGCTCCGGACGAACGGATTCTCATAGAGCATCCAGTTATCATCGCCCGACCGTTGGGCAAAACCGTGGAACAGTACTGGATATAGTACAATAATGCCTGCGATAACAAGAAGAAGTTGGTATCGGTAGCTTAATAGTAATGCATTGGCACTTCGCATCGCGTATCGATTTAACTAGCATTCTAAAACTCACTCCAATCTTGTGTGTCATGACAATCAGGATGTGCCTTCCCGACCGACATCTCATTGTTATCCTTATTGATGAAATACCAATACCTCATCTCACGTTTTGCAAACGAACTCGTGAAGATATTGCTTCTTGCTGTACTCAAATATTTGCTTTCCGAATCATATTACCCAGTTGTCGCCTTTGTTATATACTAAATTTAGAAAACAACTTTGACAATTTCACATATCTAAATAATCGCTAAATAGACTACCCAAAATAATGAAAAGCACAGTTCTTTTGGGTTTAGGTTTAGACGTATCGAAGATTTCCATCGTTCCACCATAAAGATAAATTCCCTTTTTTAATTAATTAGAGCGGTCGGCTCTAGTTAGTATTTAAAATGAGCGATCACTAAAACCCTGAAATCATTTTCGTCAACCAAATCAGTAAAAAGTTCAAACTCGTCCTTCCTTCTATCCATACCTTCTTTGCGATGTGCAGCCTGAAAATTCTGCTCCCTAATTTGTTTAGCATAAGTTAAAAAAGCCTTTGGATCAACCAGTTGATACAACGTTTTTTTGTCTATTTGGCCGTTTGGCCAAAAAGGGTAACCGAAATCATAATCGTTCTCCATATAATTTCCTTTCAGGAAATCTCCCCTATAGGACAAATTAAAACATTCATCTGACCCTTTATCATATACCAATCCCTTCCAGCGCCGGTCAAGCGCTGCGTTAAAGAAAATAAAATTACTAGACTCAACAACAGGATGCAAAATATCCAGATAAGGCCTTCTATCGACGTTTAATCCAGGGTTATCCACGGGTCTTAACTGCTTGTGCTTTTTTACGTAACCCGGAAAATAGCCCTTATCGGTCGTGAAATAAAATATAGTATCGTTGCAATCCATATGGATACCATATCCTTCCTCCGCTGGAAATAAGCTGGCTGCCCGATACTGATTGTTTTTCTTCGGTGCAATTAAATGCTTTTTAACGAACTCTTGTCCGTCATAGGAAATCACATAAATATTTGGATAGTCTAACAGTTCGTCAAGGGGCCCTGGCTGAGTAAAAAGCAAAAGCTTCTTATTTTCTAATACACGAATAAATAAGGGCGCTACGACATTCAGTGGTATCGATCGAATGTGACTACCCGAAAAATCATATTGTAAAAGCCTTTGGCTGGAATTATCTACCACAAACACTAATTCTTCATCCTCGTCAAGCGCACATGCCGACAAACTACCGTATTCAAATTCTGCTCTGCCAATCTGTCCGATTTCACATAGGTATTTACCGTTTATGGTCAGTAGATGCAATTTTTGAGTTCCCCAGTCATTAATTAACATGTAATTTCTAGAAAGTATAAAATCAACTTCATTCGAAAAAAAAACCCCTTCAGGTTCTGCTATCTTGAAATACTGAATAGAGTCAACAAAATGGGTGAGCCGTAACTCTTTATCAACCAAATCAAACTTTATTTCCTTAACATTTTTGTCAACAGAATTATTGTTGTTACAACTTGATAAGCAAAACAATATCAGAACAGAAACGACTACGTACATCTTTAACAACATCATTCATTGAATCAATTGAATTGAACTTTAATATATAGCTGATATTTTTAAATTCCAAGTATCAAGTCCCAGTACCACCATTTGAGTCACCGATGTAACAAGGAGAGCCGCTGGTACACGTAATAGCTGAACATTCATCAAAGGGGTTTTGAAAAACACCTCGATGTTCACATTTTTTTAGCTCAGCCTCAACAACTACTCCATCGTTTGTCTGTCTGCAACAATATCTTCCTAGGGGGATACCGGTTTTAGGTTTCTCTATTTGATGAAGTACTGCACATTTAACAGGCGCTGATCCTGAACCAGTACCGGTATCATCTGCAATCAATGGTTGTCCAAACAAACTTGTTCCGCCATCCAAGTTGGTATGGATATTCAACAAGAACGCAAACACGAATACAACGGCCGCCGCAATTCGTACAATCTTAAAATTTCCCTTTTTCATAACCTAAAATTTTAACGGTTAAAAAATCTAATGAATAAAATGTGCTACCAAATTACTATATCCTAAGTCAGACTCCAAACCACCCAACTCCCATTTCCAACAAACTAGCATTGCCATCCCGTATTCCCGGTAAACTATTGATTATTTCGCCAGAACTTTTTAGCCGTCCTGTGAAAGTTTCCGATTATTGTGCAGGTTGACGATCTGTGCTTGCAGTTCGCCATAGCTAAGCGTATAATACAGTTTTTCGCCATTTTTAAGCACAACGCATTTCTCTTTATTGTGTACATGCTTGACGTATTGAATATTTACAAGTACAGACTGGCTGATTCGTATCAAATAAGGATATTGAACTTCACTCAAGAACTTCGTTAACGATTTGCTTATCATGTATTTCTCATCTTCAGTGGTGTATAGAATAGTATATCCCTTGTCGGCTATGCAATAGAGAATATTTTCGCATTTGACAACCGAAAACTGGTTGGCGTTTTTCACAAAGTACCGGTGTTCTTCATGTGCTTTCATAACAGTTTGTAGTTTAACTGTGATTATTTTATAGTATCTATTTGGAAGACAATTTTCTTGTTCTTTTCAAAATCATACAATGTAAGCCGCCGTAACGTGTAATACAACTCCCAATAAGTACGCACCACGTCTATATAGGCATTGGTGGCATTATCTTTTTGTGTCTGCGCAATGTTAAGGTCATTGATGCCGATGGAACCACGTAGAAAACGCTCTACCTCCAATCCGTAATTACGCTCAGCAATTTCCTGCGTCTCCGACGCGACGGTCAACTGTTGACGATGGAGATTCCACCGCGCGGTGTGTAGTGCAATCTCCTGCTCCAATTGCATCTCGCTTTGTTCGATCTGGCTTTCCACCATGGCCAAATTAGCCTCAGCACGCAGCCGCTGGGTTTTAGCCAATCCCCAATCCAAAATAGGAAGCGAGAACCCGATCAACAAGTTCTGCTGGTTTTCTAACTGGTTAAACAAGGCTGGCACCGTGGGTGCCGTATTGGAAAGTCCGAAATTGGCCTGCACGTTAAATTTCAGGTTGTTTTCTGCTCTAGCTTCCGCAATATGCTGCTCTGCCTCCAACCGCTGCAACCGGAAATCGAGCACCTGCTTGCTGTTTGCCCGGGCATGGGCAAGGGTTTGGTCAACATTGATATCCATGAACAGCACATTGTCTGGTACGGTTAATTGCCAACCTTGCTCATCCGGCAGCAAGAGATAACGCGCAAAGTGCTGGCGCGCCAGAACGGCATCCACACTATCTTTCGTTACCTGGTTCTGTGCATTAAGCACATTAAGGCGCAGCTGTAGCAGGTCGCTTTGCGCTACCGTGCCGAGTTTAAAACGTTCTTGCGCTATCCCGTAAAGGGTGTCAGCCTTGGCGAGATTCTGTCGGGCGAGTTCCTGCCGGGCGTGAGCGGCTAGCATATCGAAATAATAGATCACGGTCTGCCCACCTATTTCTTCCATCCGGGTTATGAAAGTCCGATCGGCCGACTCGAACCGCAACGGTTCTATTATCTTCCGCCATTTGAATGGGTTGTATCCGATCGTATTCTGCGAGTAGGAGATGGACGCCGGAATGGATGAATAGATGATCTGCCGGTCGTTGCCGAATACATCGATGCGGTTAAGCGACGAGCTAATGGATACTACACCGCCCGTTAGTCCCACATTTTGCCGGATGCCAAGGTTTAGTGTGCTATAGGCCTGGTTTTGTTGCACAAAGGCATCCTCGCCTGTCGGTAACGTGATTTTGTTGATCGCCCTACTGTAGTTGGGAATCGTACCATCCAGGTATAGCATGGGCCTGAATGAGGCTTCGTAATTCCGGTAGCTCCACACGCTGCTCTGGTAGCTATTGAGCGCCACCTTATACTCAAAGGACTGCCGTTGTGCCAACCGCACAGCTTCGCCAAGTGTGATCGTACGTTCCTGGGCTGAAAGATGGTCCATGGTGACAAAGACGGTTAGCCCGGTAAAGAAATATCGAATATGTTGCTTCATTAAATTTAGTGTCTGTTGTCTCATAGCTCACTTCTCCTATAAACGGCCCAATAGAGCAAGGGCACGAAAAACAGGCTGATAAACAGCCCGATCACCATCCCGCCTATGAGCGTAAGTACCAACGGTTGCTGCAGTTCGGACCCCAGATCACCCATAAACAATGTAGGAGCCAGCGCACCTACACTCGTAAGCGTAATCATTACGATAGGCTTAAGCCGTTTGTGACCGCCTTCATAGATGGCCTCCATAAGTGGCATACCTTGTTTGCGCAACCGATTGATGGCATCTATTTTCAGGATGGAGTCGTTGATGATTAAGCCAGACATGACCACGATACCGATCAGCGACATCAAATTGATGCTATTGCCTGCCAGGTAAAGTGCGAGTAATGCACCGGATATGGCAATAGGCAACTCCACGAGGATGAATAACGGTTGCAGCAGCGATTCAAACTGCGCGGCCAGTATGAAATATAGCAACAATACCGCAACCAACAGGATCAGCGTCATTTCCCCGATCAGTGCTTGGTTATCGAAGTAAGCGCCGCTAAAGGCGGTGTCTAGCGTTGGGAAACCGCGCAGCAAAAGGTCGCCGATGGTTGCCAGGTCTTGGCTTTCACTTTCGGTATGGATAGCTATCGGATAGTAGCGCCCCTGTGCCCCTGCCGTGATGTACCGATAGCTGTTGATGCGCTGCGTCTCCACTAAAGCCGCTAGCGAAACTTCAGCATCTTCGGATTTACGGATAAACGAACGTGCCAGGATACCGCTTACATCACTATCGGTACCCGGTACCAGCAAAATGGGAATCATTTCCTGCCCGCTTTGGAAATGGTCGATTAGTGTTGGCCGAAAAACCGATTGGATGCTCGCCGATAACTCGCTGAGCGCAATGCCATAGCGAGCCGCCTTCAACGGATCTATATGGATGAGCACCTTGTCATGGAGCGCCGCAGGACTGATCCGGGCGTGCGGGAGTGCTTTGCGCAGGGAATCCAATAGCCGAAGTGTTTCTTCCGGCGGAGGCATCTCCCGCTGTTCGCTTTCGGATATTTGCAGCTGCAGTGCAGCAATGCGGTCGGCAAAGACCGCTTCGAATGCATTCTTTGCAGGAGCAATTTCCATCATAGCATCAGGAAAAAGCGATGCCAACAAGAAAGGGAGCCGTTGCCGTAGTGTTTCGGAGTCTGTCTCTGTAGCCGTTTGGATGTATAGACTGGCTTGTGTTTGCCCTTGGTTTTGTCCACGGTCAAGCACGAATTGCTGTTCCCCTACCCAAGTATTAAAGGTGCTGACTCCATCGCCAAGGCCGTTAAATAACCGCTCGACCCGATCCCAGTTTTCAGCCACATCGACGGGTTCGTTCCAATCTATGAAAACCTCGAAGTCGTTACGGGTGACCTCGGGTAGACGCGCTTTATCCAAGGCCATGTATAGACCTGCGCTGCCTGCCAGTAGGACCACTACGATCAAGCACATTGCGAAAGGTCTGCGGAAAACCGCTTTTAAGCCCCATTCATACCAACCTGTAACGTTGACATTCGCTTTAATCTCGAACTCCTTATGTTGTCTTCCCTGCTGTTCTGGATAGATCAGGCTGTATAGTGGAGGCAGCAGCAGCATGGATACTAAGAGCGAGGAGACCACGCCTACTATCACAGAAAGCGCCTGGTCAAAAAATATGGCGCCCGCCAAGCCACTTAGGAAGATGAGCGGAATGAATACAGCACAATTAGTTAGCACCGAAGTAATGAGGGGCTTGATAATCTCGTTGGTGCCCTGAATAGCCGCATCAGCCACCCCGAGTCCGCTATCGCGATGTCGATTGATGTTGTCGATCACCACAATGGAGCTGTCAATGATCATGCCCAGTCCCAGAATAAGCCCACCCAATGAAATGATGTTGATGGACATGCCCAGCAAGTAAAAACCAAGTTGGCTAATAAGCAATGAAACCGGTATAGTGATGCCGATAAGCAACGCGGGTTTTATCCTACGGATGAAAACCAGCATCAATAGGACTGCACATATGCCGCCAAGCCACAAATCCTGCCGGAGGTTCCCGATGGCATAGTCAAGCAAAGCGGTCTGGTCTTGAGACACCTTGAATTCCAGATCGAGATATTCATGCCGCATCTGGCTAAGCAGCTCGTTGAAATGAAGCTGGAGGTCTTCCATCCGGGCTGAGGGCTGCTTAATAATATCAAGGTTGATTGCACGTTTACCATTGCTATAAAACGCGCCGGTTTCATCAGCGGGTGTAAGCTTTACCGTTGCCAGTTCACCCAACCGGAACACCCGGCCGTTGATATTCACGGGTGTGGTATTAAGGGTTTCCAGTGATGCAATATCGGCTGCGAATTTGAGATAGTACCGATAGTGACCATCGGCCACTTGAATGTTGCCCAGGCTGATCTTGTTTTCGCGGAAGGCTCGCATCAATACCTCGCCGTCTAGACCCAAGCTCTGCAGGTAGCCCTCTTTCGGTTCGATGTGCACCTGGGGCTGCATCAAGCCTGTGGCATCCACCATAGCCACTTCCGCCAACTGCTCGATACGCCTGCGGATGGTTTCATTCACGAAGGAGCTTATCTCCGCCAACTGTGCAGGGGTTGCTAGGCTATCAACCGGTAAAATGCTAAGCTGGAATACCGGGATATCATCCCCGCCCATCTTCACCACCGTTGGTCGTTGGGCTTCTCTGGGCAGGCCGTTCATGGCCATATCCACTTTCTCATTCACCTCGATGAAACGCATGCTGATATCCGTACCGGGTTCAAAACGGACACGTATCACCGCACTTCCTTCAGATGCACGGCTTTCGATCCGTTCAAGCCCATGCAATTGCAGGAGTGCGTTGCGGATGGGCGTGGCCAGTTGCTGATCCACTTCCTCTGCCGAAAGCGCTTCGCCCGAAAGCCGCACAATCACCTCAGGGATGTCGGCCCTGGGCAACAGCGAGGTCGGCAGGTACAGGTACGCAGTGACGCCTAGCAGCAGCAAGGCAAAAAAGCTGACTAATACGGCAATGGGTCTATGGACTAAAAATCGGATCATATTTTCTGGTGTTCGGAACTTTCTCGCTGTCTCCCTTTCGTTCGCTCCAGTAGGCAAAGCGGAAGCAACAGGTAAGCGCCCAGGATGGAAAATAGCAGCCCTCCAATGGTCCCCGCTGAAAGCGTGAACCAAAATCCCTTTTCAGCGCCACTGATCATGAATGGAAGCAGACTCAGGATGGCAGATAATGTGGTGATCAGGATGGGCATGGCTTTGGCATTGAACGCGCGGATAAATACCCTCCTGCTAGCAGAGGTAGCGACAGCCTTACCCCATCGGAGGTAATTGAAATCATTGATGATATACAGCGCAGCGTTCGTTACCAAACCGCTGAGCAGAAGCAGGGAAGCATACCCCCCCTGATCAAACTGCAGCGCCAGAAAATGGAAGGTCAAAAAAACGCCAATGAAGGAGAAGGGAATCATGAGCACCACAGCAAACGGCTGCCGGAACGATTCAAGCAGTACTGCACAGATGATGTAAATGATCAGCAGTACCAGTGCAATAAGCCATAGATGGGGGTAGGCACCATCTGCTAGTCCCCATACGGCCACACTGGGCAATTCCACTGAATAACCATAGGGCAGGGTTGATCGGATATCGTCTACCACGCGCTTCTGCACGATGCTATTCAGCTGATATGGACCGACAAACCGGTAATGTACATTGAGGAGGTACTCCTGGTTCTCACGCACTATGGCGTCGCCCATACGCACCTTTTTTATAGTAGATACATCGTTCAAACGGATCATAGCAGAATCGTTCACCTGGAGGGGTGCATTCATTACTGACCACAAAGGTGCTATCATGTCGGTGTTAGTAAATACTGCAATCGGGGTAAACACGCCCGGAGTAGCTTTGATGATGCCTATCGGCGTGGATCGTTCGTCAATGGCTTGCAATGCCGTACCCATTGCATGGCGCCCTATACCGTAAGACGCCAAGTATTCGGGCCTGTCTATGCCTACCATGAATTCCTCGTAGCGGCGTTGCTGCCATCGGCTTTGCGTGCTTATCACAATATCCTGTACACGCGGATTACGCAGCAGGCTATCGCGCACCTGCAGGCCAATGGTCTGCAACTGCCCGTAATGGTATCCACGCAATTCAATGGTCGAATCGAAATTATCCAAGCCAATGGCATTGCTGAACCCCCTGCCTACGCCGTAAACGCTGAAATCCGCTGCACCGGATTGGATGGCGCGGGCCTCCAACAGGTGCTTTAATCGATGCGGGAATGCGCCCTCAAAGCGTTTGTTGAAACGGATACTGATGAAAGCATTGTTGGCATTGGAAACGTGGGCGGTAAAACGTTCCACCTCATCGGTAAACCGCCGGAGAAACTCCTCAAACTCAGTTACCACGGCGTCCATTTGCGCCAACGTGGCTCCATTGGGCATGGTTAGTTGTACGTTGAGTTGGACACGTTCCTCACTGCTCCCACCACCGCCTCGGTTGTCCATCTGATTGTTTGCATACAAGAATAAGGTACCGCCCGCATACTTGTTCAGCTTGTCACGCAATGTCCGGTTATAAAATTCACTACCGAACACGGCATTATATGCCTTAGCCCACCGGGATTCGCCGTCCATTTTTTCTGGTAGCATAAACAACGGTAAGCCAAAACACAGTAACATGATCAATAAGCATGTCCACCTGAAACGTAGCATGGTGGCCAGTTGCCGCGCATATAGCCGACTGAACCGTACGAGCCTGCGCTTTCGGCGGAAAAACAACCTGTTGGGCTTAATCATTACCGGCAAACGCTCCAACAATGCGGGAATGAAGAAGTAAGCAACGGGCAACGACACCAACAGGTTGATGATGATGGCAACGGCAAAGTCCAAGAGGTTGACCCGCGCATTTTCCTCCAACAAGAAGATAACACTCAACGCGCCCAGTGCCGTCAGCGTGGACGCCAGAATCGCAGCGAATATCCGATTGCGTCCCGTATGCCGGATATCCTCCACAATAACGATCACATTGTCTATAATAAGCCCCAGCGAAATGGTAATGCCTGCCAAGGAATACAGATGGATCTCGAGCCTAAATAAGTAATAGAAAACGAGCGACACCGCAACATTGACGGCGAGTGATAAAATGACGATCAGTAGGTAACGCCACTTACGGGTAATGAGCAATACAAAAAGCAGGAGAATGGCCATCGATAGGCCGGTCCGCAAATAGATTTTTCCCAGCTCTTCCTGGATATATTCGGTATTGTCATAGATCATGTCTAGCCGGTATCCCCTGCTCATCAGTTCATCGCCAACACCTTGCATCTCCGCGCGGATCCGTTTGGCCAGCGCGATGTTGTTAACGTGTTCCTCCGGAGCTACGTTGATGTACACCAACTCCTCCCCATTGATCCGATAATGCGAGGTTGATGGCATAGGCCGTACGTCTACCGTGGCGACATCCGGCAGGTAAAATACGTGGCCATCGCTACCCTTTATGGGGAACGTGTGGAGGTCATGGATACTGGCTATACAACGTTCAATTGCCATATCCACCTTTCCGTTCCCAATCCGTACCACGCCAAGCCCACTCACAGCAAGCCCTTCTTGCAATTGTCTTTGAAAATCTGCTATCCCGCTACTATGCTGCCGGAGCCGTGTTAAATCCAAATCGATGGCCACTCTTGACGGGTGTGTCCCCGTTATGTTTACGCGATGAATGCCTTTGATCTCAGCCAATACTGACCGGATGCGCTGCTCGGCCAACTGGGCGATGCCATCTGCCGTTCCGGGGCCGCCTAGCGTATAGCCGATGATATCGCTACCAAATTCGTAGCCAGCTGTTGGGCGATTTAAATAAACGGTCGGATAGGATGCTGTAGCAGGTAATTGTGGATACAGTTGACGGAGTACTGTAGCCGCCTCAAAACGGAACTTCGCCGGGTCCGTCCACTTGTCTAACGCTACGTGTACATTGGCTGCCCCCTGCCCGGATGTAGACCGGATACGTTGTACACCATGAAGACGCGCAAGTGTGCGCTCAATCGGATTCGTAAGCTCCATATCTACAACTTCTGGAGAAGCCTCAAGCATGGAACAGTGTACAGTGACGGAAGCATAACTCCGACTGGGTATCAATTGGATGGAAAGTTGGGGGATGAGTACCAAACCCACTAGGCCCAGCATGAGGGAAATAACCAGGATGCTAAAGGAAGAGAAGGGTGTAGTCGAATTCCTTTTCATATTCGGCGATCCTGAACCCTATGGGGTACGCTGCTGTACCACAATAGGCTTGTTGTGTGCTAAGTTGAAGTTGCCCGAGAAAATCACGCGGTCGCCGGGTTGCAACCCATCTTTGATGGCATAATGGGTGCTGTTTTCATAACCGATCTCCACGTAATTCCAATAAGCGCTACCTTCATCGGTAACAGTAAACACCACTTTTCGGCCTTGGCGGTCTAGCACAGCCTCCTTGGGTACGACGAGTTGATCGCCGATGTCTCGTGAGATCGTTACATTCACGCCCATACCATCAACCAGCTTACCCCGCTGGTTTCTGATGACGGCCTTTACCATCACCATCCCTGCCTTATCTACTTGAGGATTAATGCTTACGATCTTGCCTGCATATGATGTGTTCCCTTCGCTGAATGCCGTTACACGTACCGACTCGCTTTGCCTCACAAAATCAAGTTCCTGCTCCAGTACAGCGAACTCCACATGGAATTCGCTATCATCGATCAACGTACAGATATAGTCTACGCTTGAAGCCAAATTGTGTGCCTTAGCTTTCAGGTTGGCTAGTTTCCCGGCAAATGGTGCATACAAACGCGTATATTGAAGATCCTTCTCCACCTTGCTGAGTTCAAGTTCAGCATCACTCAATCCGCTACGAAGACGTGCGATTTGTTTTACTTCCTCACTGAGCGCGGCTGTATCAGCAATCCTGAAGCCCTGTCGCAATAGCTGATCCTCATAATCTAGCACAGCTTTCCGGTAATGCAACATCATCTGTTCTCGTGTTTGTTGCAGTGTTTCGCCGTTAAGCACGGCCAATAATTGGCCAGCCTGTATCCGATTGCCCTCAGCAACATGGATGTGCTCAATTATACCATCCGAACGGAATTTCAAATCTGCCCTACGGATTGCATTTAGTTTGCCATTGGCAATTAATTCCTGATGGAATGATGTCTTAGTCAGCGTGGTTGCTTCAACTTCTGTGGGTTGATCATCTGTCTGAACAAGTATTTCAGATGATTGCGGCGAATCCTCAACCGAAGGAGATTGCCTACAGGAAATAATGATAATGCACCATAGCAGGCTGACGAATATTTTAAGCATGGAGAACAAAGAGAACTGAAAATGGTTCACAATTTGATTAGTTAATGTTTTTCGTTTATAATTAGGAAAATGCATCATTGACATAAAGGCGACATTAGCATGCATTTTTCCAAATATAAAAAGACATTTAAATTCTTTATAAAAAGAATGTTGCAAAGTATATCTAAAAATCCTACCTGAAATTTTCAATTTCATTACTTTTAAAATCCTCATTCGAATAGGATTTCGTTGGAAAGACCCCATTCGTCGCCTAAATACTTTTTGATTGTATTAACCCGTTGTGCGGTTTAAACAGCGAGTGCATGTTTCAACCTGTTAATATTTCTGTTGTTTAAGAAGTTCGTGTACTGCAATACCGCCACTGCTGAGATCTTTGCGCAGAGCCTTGTGAACAGGCCATCGAGTGTCTTGGCATAGTTCCTTTTGAGCATGAGCTGGTCACAGAGCTGGGAGAACAGGGTTT
>NZ_JBHTDN010000023.1:0-9780 GCF_042666505.1 Parapedobacter sp. GCM10030251
TTTCCATCTCTTTCAACTGCTTGAGCTGGGAAATGTCCATCCCGGAATACTTGTTCTTCCAAGAATAAAACGTCCCTTGGCTGATGCCGTGCTCACGGCAAATATCCGCAACCGATAACCCCGCCTCCTGCTGTGACAGAATCTTGATGATCTGCGACTCGCTGAACTTACTTTTTTTCATTGTCCCTAAATTATAAAAACTACGTTAATAATCGTAGCTAATTTCAGGGAGCATTACATATTTAAATGGGTTTTCGGTTGAGCTTATTACAATTTAATAAAATGGGGCTTCACTTATTTTGCGTTAAGTCCCTATTGATTTTTCTCTTACTTTTTAAGACAATGCTAAGTATTCTTCTAAAAAAAGGATTAAAAGAAAATTGCTAAATGCTAGTGTATGAACGACAAATATTTGTATAAGTATGATGAATCCGATCGAATTGTCCTTTAATAGTTTGAAACTTCATCTTAATGAATATAAAAAGCAAACAGTTTATTGTGTATGTTCGTTATTTTCTGAGTGATTTCTACGGACGTTCTAGAAATTAGGTCAATGTGCTTTGCCTGGTTTATAAAAGTCGTTCTTTGTCGTCAATCCCAATTTCTAAAATTTCGTAATTCTGTTTTAGACAATTTTTTCGACATTCTTGGCTATTGGTCCTTTCGGTGATTGAAATACATCCAAAGATAATTTTAAACCCGGAATAATTTCATTTTGTGGAAACCTATTCAGTTCTGTATAATGAACAAAGACATCATCATCGGTGGAGTCAATTTTTATGAAACCAAATTTTCTTTGGAAATTGTAATAGGTAACGATGCCAGTCTTCTTTTGATTGGTCACAGCCGGTAGCAATTCCTCGGTAAATGCCCTAGTTAAATGAGCCTGTCTATATAGAACTTTAGTTTGACTAAGTGTTGCTTGTAATTTACTTTCAAGTTGTTTAAAAATGTCTAAAGCTTTCTGTCTATCCCAAAGGATATCCAGTATTTTAAGACAATATTTTTCTATTTCTTTATTACTGGAAATATTTATAGGCATCTTTTTGCCAGCACTGTGTATTCGAAACATTAATAGTAGATGATACTTGTACCTTTTCGAAGCATGCATTAATTTGTTTTCGCGGAAGAATTCTTCGAGGACATTAAGAGCTATTCCGCTAGTATAATACGGATATAAGGAATGGTTCTCTTGAAATAATCTACTGCTATAAGAATTGAGTAGCTCCCCGAAATATCTTTGAGTACTTTGAGGTTCATTTAAAAACATCGCAATATAGGAAGCTATTTGTGTGGATAGGCCTATGATTTTCTCACTTTTTGCCTTTGCTCCTAGATATTGTCTTGATCTCCTCTCATAATAAAGGCGTTTGTTGTCCTCTTTCTCAAAAGTGAGATAGAACTCTTCAAGCTTTTTGTGAAATGGCTTTAAAATTTCAAAAGCTTCATTTTTGACCTCAGTTTGGCTATTTGTGGCTCGGATAATATCATTGATTGTGTCATCGTCATCGGTTACAATTAGCTTCAATGGGACGAATATATTAGGCGTTAAAAAATTTTTCAAGTGATGAAGGACATGTGAGGTTTGACAGCCGTTTACTATCTGAAAATCTGATATTTTAAACGCGCTCCCCACTTTATTCAAGCTTTTGGCTACTATAGTTATTCCATTGTTAAGTAATACAAATTTATCGTTAGTCTGTTCTTTTTCTATTGTATTTCTAATCCCAGTATTTACTTTGTTATATCCCTGAAAGTCTCGAACGTTGTCATAAAAAATTGTCTTAATTAATTCGTTATCTTCATCGCTCGTCACCTTAACGAGTTCGGTCGCAGGTAATATACCTAGATACGATTCAGTAACCCGATTCATTTTAGGTAAAATTGTGTGTTTTTCGAATATAATTTCTTTTGTGATTTTATTTTTAATTTCGCGATACAATGATTTTAGCTTATCTGAATCAATTGGGATAAATTTAACATCACTAAATAAGTCTAATGTTTTCAGGTCTCTTATTCCAGAATTAATTATCGTTTTAAGATTCTGATCATCCATCCATTTTCCTGTGGTTGCGTAATACAATTTGAGTGTAGGACTAGTTTCCATTTTTATGCTATTCTTGTAGATGTAGTCCTTTAAGTCCCGTAGATTTAGCAGTTCATCTTCAAATGTTAGGTCACCATCCCGAAAAAATTCTTTTACAGAAGCTAAGAACGTATTTATGCCGCTCATTTCAAATGCGCTTGACGTCTTAGACTGTATAAAGTTGAATTCAACATCTAATAAATCGGCGTCCTGAATAAAGTAATCTATCTCTTCTTGCGACGTAACCAAATGATTGTTAGACATAATAGCTAAGCCATCAATGCCCGGATTTCGAGTCCCTCCAACATTAATTTTGTCAAGTGACGATCGATCTGGATAAATTTTTGAAACTAGCACATAGTTTACGAATTGCTCAAATAGTTTAGAGTTGCTAACATCTCCATAATTAAACTCGAGTTTGAAATCCTCAATAAAGCTTTCTACAATTCTATCCATGTTTTTGGTGAATTATGTTTATCAAATTGAAGTAAGTGTAAAGTAATGTAAATATCATTATTATCTTGATAGTCAACAGCTAGCCGTTTTCTTACGAATGGCGCAAATCGACCTCAAGTTTGTAAAGCAATTATTAATTACCCAGTCAAATAACCAAAAATTCCGCTTATTCAGGCCCAAATCACAATTGGTTTCGCTAAAAGTAAAAACTAATTTATTGAAATCCAAACTTCAATAAGGAAATGGCTATGCGCTAACCATTTCCCTAAAATCAAAAATCAACGTTTGTTTATGGCCACTATTAACATGTAAAGATATCCGCCTTGCACTGTACTATCAATGGCCAATTAGCCAGTTTTTAAAATAATCGTGTTGCATTTAGCAATCACAAAATCCAAAAGTTGCAATTTCAAGCGGCGTTACATTACGGTTTACCGTAATGGCCCAAAAGTTATTGTATGATGCTAATTGGGCGGAGATGGTCGGTGAGTTTTGAGTTTGGTGAGATTATTTTTATCTTCGTCGTAGGTTTAGGTTGATAGCCCCATCCCTGGGGCGGACCCGTTACTTACGAGGTAACGGGTTTCTTTTTATCATGCTATTGTCTTTTTAACATATCTTAACAATCCTGCTGTAACAAGGCGGGGCTGGAATGCGTTATATAGTCAGTTAGTAAAATTTGTCTTTTCATAATTTAGGTTTATAATTGGTTAGTTTGAAAGCCCCGATTCTCCCCGTTTCGGGGCTTTGTTTTTAGCGACGTCTATAGCGAATGCGGATAATATTGCAATGTCCGATTTTCAATTTTGGTCGTAGCATATTTTTTGGGGAAAATTACACTTTCAATCGAGAGCAGATCGGATAAATCAATTGAGAGTTAGGCCCTGCTCATCAGCTTCGGTGGCTAGGTTAATGACATGATGAACTAAAAAGGCCTCAATCAAAGAAAGTGCATAGTCCCGATCGATTGGTAACATATCTGGTTTTATAACTTCGTCAATGTATTGATCAGGATTCCATAATTTACGTACTAATTCGGGATATGTAGGTTCTATTGTTTGCATAATATCCTCGAATTTATTGTTTGCTATTTCAATAGCTTCTTTGCGATCTGCACCAATCAATGGCAACGCAGAAATTTTTACACCACTTTTCATTTTCGTTGTATTAGGTTTAATGATTTGATTTTCATTAGACGGTTTTTTACCCTTGGGCAAACGGTAGTCATGACCATAGCTTTGATGACCATCTACATCAGCAAAAACCATTTTGAAAATGTCCAGTTTAGTCTCATCAGCGAATAACACGTCGTTGTCATTTTCTGCACCCGAGATATAAATCTCCCATTCTTCAATGCTGATCTTGTGCATGTTATCGAACAACAGCTTAGCTAATTCCAATGCTGATGGAGAAGCCCGAAGCATTTCTGTCCATTTTTCAAATCCAACCAATCTCGCAATGATGTGCTGAGCGTTCATAAGTTTGAAATGGTTTTCATTGATGTCGAAGTCAGTAACCAGCGCATCCACGTCGAAAAACTTTGGCGTATACTCAAAGAGATTATCGCTCAACGAAGGATTGAAATAAGGTTTTTGTGTCTTGAAATCTTTGTGAAGCTTCTTTGCCTGGAGTTTGAAGTACTCAATAGTTTTCATAATACATTCCTTTTGTACCAACTTAGTTATCCTGAATAGTTGCGTTCGTAATCTTTAGTTGGATAATAAGCAGGTAGGTTTGCATTATTAAACCATTGGCTGATGAAATCTTTGCACGAACGAGCAAGCTTGCCAACAAGCATATACAATGGTAGGAATAAAATCTTATTTTACGAAAATTATTGTGCTGGGTTTAGGGTTCTTTTCGGTTACGGCTCGCAAGTGCTTTCAGAATGTACGGCCTGCTGCATCACAGGAGGACGTCCTCACCGGGACCTTCAGCAAGGCGTTCGGTGGCATCGGTGGCCACGTGAATGCTAGCCCGGAAATCATCAATTATTTGAAGTTCCAGTCGTCCCGCCAGCAGATTTTCTCAGTGATTCAGAATCCATACTTTATTTCACGTTTCATAAATGCTTCTTTTCCCCCTCAACGATTTCCGCGATACGTCTTCCCTTATGCTCATGCTCTTTAAAATGATCATCCATTAGCGCATTAACAGCATTGGTTGGCGATTACCTAAGATCTTTATAAAGTATCTCATTGAACGCTTCCATAACCTGTTTTGGCAATTTGTTTTTTCCGTTATAATTCGGAAAGAAAAAATACTCACCTTCGTACCTTAGCAATACACCGCTAACATTATTCTTAAATTCTTCATCAGCATAAAATAGCCCCGCTTCTATGTTATGAGAGATGGTGTCTGGATAATACACGCCGAATGGCCTATTACCATGGAAAACTACCTTTCGGCCATATAGATGCTCATACAAGTCTTCAGGTTTAAACCAGCTTTCAAAAGTCAAACCAATACAGATTAGAAAAGGCAAGTTGTGCTTTTGTACAAGCGGTGTGTATTTTAGCTTGGAAAGTAGTCGGCTATTTGGACCCGACAGCCGACGGTAGTCAAAATTGATAACACTGGGATTTCCGATAGCAACCACGTGTTGCAGATTATTGTTTTTGCTGACAACCTCGATCGTTATATGCTCCCATAAAGTGATGCGGTCTCCAGTCGACCGTTCTTCTTTTAGCCAGTCATCGACCCGATCGACAAGAGCTTCGAAGTCAATATCAAGTACTCTTACGTTATTGTATTTATAACGAAATCGGACAACGTAGCCTTTTTGGATTGTCTTAACACCGTTCATAAGCGCATCGGAAAAAGCAATTTCTTCACTGTCTCGCTTGGATGGATTTAATCGGATAACTTCGGCAATTACGGTACCCGAATCTGTATTAATTGTCCAGTCAGGTGTCAGTCGAGAATCAGGGAATGCTTTTCTTTCGTGCTCGAGTCTTGGAAAGAGAGAAGCAAAGAAAACGCCGAATCGGAATTCAATGATGGTAGCTAGAAACTCCTCTTTTTCACGAATGGCTTTCAATTTCCGTTCAATGGGTATATTGTGGTCGTTACCGAATGTTTTAAACGTTTGTTCGAGGTCCAAGTTGTTCTTAAAAAAATCGTCGTAGAAATTCATAGTAGGCTAAAGATACCTACAAAACGGATGGAAGCAAATTCTCGTGTAATTATGTCCGTTCGACTTCCGTTGAGGACACATCGGAATGCCAGACGAACGACTTTTACTGCGCGCCAGTGAAGAATAATCACTAAATTTGTCACTTGAACTGACTTGAACTTAAGCCAAATGGATGAAAGATTATTTGAGGAACTGATTAGAAGACCGGAAGGATATATCCTTGATTTTAAGGAGACTTCGTATCAGTTTGGCGGCAGAAATGAGGATGAGAAATTCATTAAAGACCTCATCAGTTTTTCAAATACGATAAGACAGCAATCGGCCTATATCATAGCCGGAATCAGGGAGGGCGATAACCAAACGGAACTCATCGGAATTGCTCACTTTGCCGACGATGCAATATTCCAACAAAAGGCAAAAGACAAGATATGGCCGAAACCTGTTTTCTCGACCTACAAGTTTCCTTATCAGGGCAAATTATTTGGTATTGTTGAGATTCCGATCCATCCACACGTCAATCCGCTTACCCCCACAAGGCAACTAAAGGGACTGGAACCTGGCGTCATTTACTTAAGGCGGAATTCTTCGAACTCCGAAGCGGCCGGAAGTGAAATCATTGCGATAAGTGATTGGCTCAGGTCGTTGACGTTAAACTCGCCTGGGACAGCAGCGCTACAAGCAGAAATAAGCGAGTTAATCATCGGTCTTTCCGATCAGGGTAATAAACTTTCAGCCATGTTGAGTAGAAGTTTGCAGCTTGCCAGGAAAATCGGAAACACCGAGTTGACGGCGTTCATTGAGAATGAACTGATGGGGTATAACGGAAATAGTAATGCCGATAAATTTGGCTTCCGGGTCTTAAACACACCAGCCACGCCCTACAAAATATCTATTCCCAGCTTTGGCAATTATTCGGCAGACAAGATGATTGCTTACATGGAAGAACGGGAAGAATTTCGCAACATCAACTATTTCTTCCCGCATTCCATCATCGACATCGAGTCAATGATGCAGAAATTTAGCACCGACAATCAAGCAATAGCTTCGTACGAATTCCCATATAAGACAATATTTCCCGAAGTGACTAGCAACATTGGTAACGCAACCATTTATATTGGCCCCCAATCGATTCACAATTTGTACGCAAATATTAGAAAGTATGCTATTAAGCTACTGATCGAGTCGCAGGTCATGTAACGGTTGTACCGATTAATAGCAACTTTCCCGGATATTGAAGGCACGGAAAGAAGCAAGCGAGCATCGGGTGACTAACCCAATTGGCTTTCTAGTACGATACTTGTAAACCATTGATCAGAGCTATGAAAAAAGAGTTTATCAAAACGATTATCTTTACCAAAACACCATTAAAAAAGTGGTTCAGGTACAAGGATATTTTTCAGATATATCCAGCTGATTTTGAAGGAATGCCACGGTCCAACCTTCAGCAACATTTTCCCGTCGTGTTGGAATATTGGACTTCAGATAAGGATCATATTGACGTTGACGTAGAATACGAAAACCTGAAAGCCTCTTTTTCCCAAACGGCTACTCAATATAACAAACAGGATAAATTGCTATCCTTACTAACCGTGTTTACAAACCACGTGTTTTTTAGGTACACGCCAGAGTCTGGCTTTTGGGGAGTCGCAATTCAACACGATAGTCCCGGTCAAGAGGCCGATAGTTGGCCAGTAAAATGGGTGTTACCGGAGTTCCATTGGCCGGAAATGGCCGGCAAGTTTCAGCTGAGTGAATTTTCAACTCCGGAAATACAAGAAGTCGACTACATAGACCACCTCCCATATTACTTTCAGGATCCGAATTTTGATAGCGACACGAAGCGGGAAATAACATTTCCGAATACAATAGATTTGGTCCTTGATACCTACTTTTCGACAGATGAAGACGAACGAAGCGTATTGGATTCCGCAATCTCATATGCTGTTTCAGCAATGGAATTGATGACAAGTAAGCGTACCCTTTCCCTTCTGTCATCATTTACATCCGTCGAAACGATGGTTAACCTGGAATATCGAAGTTTTGTCGCCGAAAAATGTGACGGCTGTGGCCAGCTCAAGCATAGTGTCTCCAAGAAGTATAGAGATTACTTATTGAAATACATTGGTGATTCGATAAGTAACAAAAAAAAGTTTAACGAATATTATAGCTTGAGGTCACGTATTGTACACACGGGTAAGCGATTGAGAACCGAGGATATATACGTAAAAATGGACGACGAGGAGAGGCTAGGGGAATATAAAAACATGGCAGAAGTTCTATTACTTGGTAAGCTTGCCATCATTCAATGGCTACTGAAAAAGGAGATTAGATATGCCTAATGGATTTTGTCATAAAAGTAATATTCCTACAATCCTTGTCAATTCACAGATGGTAAATTATGAATGAGTTTATAAAGGAGATTATCACAGTTTCTACGCTTGAATCGTATGCGAGCGGATGTGTAAAGATATATGATACCTTGTCGAAACTAAAGGACATAGGGTATAAAAAGTTGATTATCCCTAGCCGGGGGGCTTATCCATTTTATTATGGTGCTCAGACAGTATCAGTGATTACAGGTTCGAGATGGGGAGAAAGTTTTGAATTTACTACCCATTTCAAAAAATGGTTGCTTCCGTTCACTTCAGACTGGGGTGGACACAGTAATCCCGACTTTTCTTCACGGAAATCGCGGATGTTCTGGGCCAAAATTTTGGCTGATGTAATTAACGGTGAAGAAACAATACACCTTCGGTATTTTCGTGCTTTGGTTAGTACCTTCGGTAACTTACTGACTGTAAACACAGGTGATGTATATCCGCCTGCCAATTTCAGTAAGAATGTCTCCGGTGATGACAAATTTATTTTCATCGACACAGCAATTTCAGGAAGGGCGATTCATGAGATTATTACGGCTTTCAGGGACCTCGGTCTAACAAACTATTTTATTATTCTCGTGGTTGACAATAACGGTAATTTGCTGGAAGGTGAATATAAAAACACAATACATACAGAGAAAGGGCAAGGCAGATTAGTAGATATACCCGTTGAAAAGATCTTTTCGGAAGATGCAAGCCCACTCCTTAACCGGGGCATTAGCGCATTAGTATTTCCGTCCATCATCCAGGGGGCCTATGCGGAAATACCCGATTTCCATCGTGACGAAATGGTCGGTGCGGGGATATGGTTTATTGATAGTCTGAGCCATTTAAGGCACACGGATCCAGAAAGAAATGGCATCATGGGCGCACTAGGAACCCTGCTTTACGCTGCTATAAATGCATATTTGGATGGTGAATCGGAGTTTCATTCCCATATGGTAGACTTCGATACCTCAAATATGATAGATCGGGCGGGCAAATTACGAATTGACGATCCAAAGAGTACCGAACAGTTCTTTAAGGACCGGTTACACTATAGAAACGCGAATATTGACCTCGACTTGGATGTATCGGGGTCGCACGTAGTGAGGGTAAATTTTACGGAGGATGAGGTTGGCAAGTTTCTGAAATGCATAAAGTAATTTCGCGTTTAATTTTGACTTCGCCCTCCCCAATACGAACGCGACCAATAGAAACCATTGTTACTCTCGATTATCATTATCGAGAAAGGCCGGTTCAATAGATGCACGGCCCTTCTTCGATCGTATACACGATATTGCGTATATATCTATCGACTTAGAAAAGCACGTCAAAGAGTTTCTTAATCGATAATTTCAAGAATTCCAGAATAGCTGCTTTGGTCATCCAGCTTTTCATGATCCGTTTAAAAGATGTGGTCAGCGGGTTTACCAACCATGTGCGAAATCGCTTCATGTCACATAAAGTGAGGGAATGTTTGCCTCACTGAAACAAAGCTATTTAATCCGCGGTCCACAATAAACGACAGCATGTTTTCTGGTGAAATGGGCCAAAGGAAATGCCGAGTCGGTTTCACGGTCTATTCCCCAATCCACAATTTCGTCCAGAATGGCCATTGTAAGCGGTAATTAAAAGTGCAGCGTTTTTGGCAATCAGGAATACATAGTTTTCGGCAACAAAGAGTGCATAACAATGGCAACAATAAGTGCAGAACGTTTGCAAATGTATATCAGTCGTTTTGA
>NZ_JBHTDN010000024.1:0-8329 GCF_042666505.1 Parapedobacter sp. GCM10030251
GTCTTTAAGTTGTGCATATAGAAAAATGTGAGAAACTTTTCTAATATACTGAATTTCAGTATAATGCACAACTTATTTGTTAATTTAACTACCATAAACTATAACGCTCTCAAACCGCACAACGGGTTGTATTAATATCCATTTATATAATCGTCCTTCCTCCATTTTAAATAAGGCAAATCTTTACAGGAGTTAATTACTTTTTGAGTCGTTCTTACCGAAGCGTAGTATTCTTTGCAATTTCTCGCGATCTTCCATCTATCGATCTCTGATGTCGGAATGGACTTATTTAATATCTTTTTTCCGACGATGTGGTATTTGCCCGATGCCCCGTCCAAGACCTTAGATATATTGACGAATGTACACCTGCTATACCGACTACACAACTTACAGTGCTCAACGCGGAATCCTTCCTGAATGGATAACGCAAGCCCCAAATCATATAAATAATTTTGGCGGTTAAATTTCTCTGGAAGCATCACTTCAAAGCATGAGTCCTCCTCATGTGTGAATTGCGCCTCATGACAGCTACCGGCTCCATGTTCCATTTTAGCTCTGTATTCTCCTATATCATCAACGTACAACCTGAAGCGATCCAATGTGTACGTTGGTTGATGCGTTCGTTTAAAATTGTAAAACCGGATGGCAGAAATGTACCTTGTCAGATTGACGCCGATTTTTTGCGGCACCAAATCGCCAGTATTTTCCGTAATATTCTGAATCAGATCTAATTCGGCTTTTACATCTAGTTCTATAATTCGGATTACGGAGTTGATCTTATTTTGATTGCATGGATGAGTTACAGCGATTTCCAAAAACGTAGGCGGGCGCTCTGGATATTCGCTGTGGGTAAACATCAGATTTGCTCTAAAGCCGCGGTAGGTTACCTCTACGTGGCATGTATCGTAAATTTCTTTCAGGTTGACGGTGCGAAGTTCAACAGGAGTACATCTTTTCCAGACAGGGTATTTCCTGATGCCGCACTGTACTAAATGAGGACAGCTATTATGTGAATAAAATTTCACATTGAACGTTTCTGAGCCATCAAATCGCTGTTTTATGATTTGCTTCCCAAGCTTGTGGAGATAGCTCTCCCAGCTGCAGGTTTCTCCAGAATGCCTGAAGTGATGTGCTTTTATGTTTCCTAACACAGCGGTCATTTCTGCACCGAAGCCAACACAACGATATCGCTGAGTAGATCGAACTTCCCGCGTTATTGTTCCGATGTGGGTGATCACCCCTTCAGAGGCAAGTGCATGTTGGTATTGGATCACTGTGTTAATTGACTTACAATTGTGCAAGCAAATTAAATAAAAAAGATGACCGTTTTAGTCTTCTTTCCCGGAAGCTTACATTTTATAGCTTCTAGCTATAATTTTAATTAAAAAACTCCGGATAAGACATCAACGCCCTACTTTTATAACGCCCGGTGTAACCTGGCGTTAGGAAAAGAATTATGTTCACGATAGCACTTTACTTCCGGCGCCAGCTCGAGCGAAAATTTGATACAACAGTGAAAAAGGTTCAAAAAGAAACCCGTTACTCGTAAGCAACGGGTCCGCCCCAAGGCTGGGGCTATCAACCTAAACCTGATACGAAGATAGGGAGTCCGGTGCTTTCGTCCAAACATTTTGCTAAAAAGGGTGGATTTCCGATAATGAGGACTAATCCTAAATAATTTTATTTCCTAATGGGAAAAGGCAAAGCACTGCTAATTAACTTAGCATTATTTTATTGTTTTAAGCGAATTAATCGTATTTTTGAGTTCGGACGATAAATTTCACTAAGAATGGCAAATAACGTTGATGTAACTTCAAAAGGAATCAAGAAAATTCTCCAGAATTACAACCCGCAACAGGCAATTGCTGAATACATTTGGAATGGCTTCGATGCCAATGCTGACACGGTTGAATTGTTATACTCCGCAAATGAATTGGGTAGACTTGAGTATTTGCAAATCGTTGACAATGGATATGGTATTCATTACGAAAAGCTGCCCATAAAATTCAGACCATTCTATGAATCCGAAAAAGCCATTGAAATTTCAGCCCCCAAACATACTTCGGCTATGCACGGAAAAAATGGTGTTGGCAGATTAACTTTTTTCACCTTCGCACATAACGCCCATTGGACTACTACTTATGAAGGACAAGACGGCGTGCTAAAAAGCGCAGAGATAAAAATTGAAACTGGCGGTCTCAACACATATTCTCCCAAACTGCTACCATCCAATATTGCTGGGAAAACCGGAACCGTTGTTGCGTTTAACAATATCCAAATCTCCCAACAAGACTTTCAACACCAAATAATCCCATTTCTGTCTTCCGAGTTTTGCTGGTTTTTGGAACTGAACAAAGATAAAGGCTATAAAATACTGATAAACGGAGTTCCGCTAGACTATTCATCAATCATTCTTGATTACGAGGAAGATATTGAGATAACATATGAAGGAAGCAATACGGTATTCCGGTTGAAGTACATCCAATGGAGGAACTCCTTGCACAAAGAGTTTTCAAAGTATTACTTTCTGAATGGTGAAGGTGCGGAAATGTTCAAGGATTTCACCACCTTAAATAAGAAAAGCGATCAGTTTTATCATAGCGTTTACATTCAAAGTGCTTTCTTCGATGACTTCATGTTTAATGATTCATCTGATGAAGGCCAAATCAAGCTCTTTGGCAAAGCGAAAAATTCCCCTGAGTACAAATTCTTGATAAAAAAGGTCAATGAGTTCCTTAGAACGAGGCGAAAACCATTTCTCAGAGCGTATGCGTCCAGATTGGTTGAAGAATATGAACAAAATGGAATACTGCCAATTTATGAAACAGAATGGGAGGCGCAATTTAAAAAGCCTCAATTAGAGGAAACTATCATTGGACTATATGAAGCACAGCCAAAGCTCTTTAGTAATTTAAACCTCGAACAAAAGAAGACCTTTGTAAGATTTCTTGATCTGCTGCTTGAATCCAATGAAAGGGAACGAATATTTACAATTTTAGAAGAAATCGTTGAGCTTGAGCCAGAAGAGCGGGAAGATCTGGCGGATTTATTCAAAAAAACGCATTTAAACAGAATAATAGAAACTTTAAAATTGATCGAAGACCGGTATAAAGTATACTATATGCTTCGGGATTTGGTGTTCAATCCTGACCTGAAAGCCAATGAGGTAGACCATTTGCAAAAACTAATCGAAAATCATTATTGGATATTTGGAGAGCAATACCATTTAGTAACCGCTGCCGAACCTAAGTTTGAAGAGGCGTTGAGAAGGTATACCTACCTACTGACGGACCAGGATAGCGCTCCTGAAATTGAACACGAACACCGACTGAAAGAAATGGATATATTCGCCTGCAGACAGAACCTGCTAACGGATACAATTGACAATTTCGTCGTTGAGCTTAAACATCCCAAAATAAAATTAGGGGCAAAACAACATACCCAGATTTACAACTATTTGGATGTTATATCTAAGCAACCCGAATTTAATGCGCCCAATATGCGTTGGGAATTTATTCTAGTCGGATGTGATTTCGACTCTTCCGGATTTATCGAGAATCAAATCAATACCAATAGACCGCATGGAATCCCATCTCTGATATTAAATATGGATAATGGCCGGATTAAGGTATATGCTAAAAAGTGGAGTGAGATATTTACTGAATTCGAAATCAAGCACAATTTTTTGGACAAAAAGCTCAAACTGGAAAGAGATGGCCTGATAAATAATATAAAAAGCGCAGGTGGAGTAATAGAAGCTGCAAAAAATAATACCGCAATTGCCGCTGAGGAACTAAAAATTCCTACTCGAGAATAAGCACAAAAAACAGCGGCGTTTACCATTATTTAAAACAATTGAATATGTTTTAAAAGGTGTTTAACATCAACCTGAACCTTCGATAAAGACAAGAAATATTAGGTGATATTTACGGTAACCCGTAAGAATACGTTAAATAAAATCTGCATTTTTGGAATTGAGTTCTCCTGTTTGGAATTTAAGATATTCTGTTTACTTTTAACGAAACCAATTGTGATCTAAACCTGAATTAAGTGAGATTTCTTGAGGTCCAGAATTACACCGTCATATAGATAAGACTGCTAAGCGGATTTGACATATTATGAAGACTTTAATTCTAACCGTAATCGCGTCAATGTTTACAATCTCATTGTATGCGCAAAACCAATATGCCACCACGACAGACGGCAAAAAGGTAATCCTAAAAAGTGATGGTACGTGGGAATACGTAAAAGGTAATTCTGCTCCTGCCAGAAGTTTGCACTCCGGAGGCAATAAGTCAACGTCATCTAACACCCGAACCAGTTCTTCGTCTGTCAAGAAGCCTACCGGAAGGACATACATAAGAGGTCCGCGCGGAGGCTGCTATTACATCAACAGTAACGGCAATAAGACTTATGTGGATAGAAGTTTTTGTAATTAAGTAGCGTGAACGATATATGAAAATCATACCTGCTATAATAGTTTTATTATCGAGCTGTATAAGCACGTCCTGCACATCGGACAAGCGTGACAATCCGAGCCACGTTGAAGCAGAGCAATATTTGCCTAAGGAAACCTACCCGGCATCAGATTTTGATTATGATGATTTTAACAAGGAAGAATATGAATACGAGGATGGTGTATACTGTGCTACTGTGGATTATTACAATCCAAATACAGGAAACTCGAATTCCTACGTGCTAAATGTCGAAATCGAAAGTGACGAACTCATAACTATTTACTGGCCTAATGGTGGTTGGTTAGACGAAAGTCACTTCTCTTCTGAAAATATCTCAATCGGATCATGCACCTTCACTAGTGACAAAGGTTACGAGTATACGGTTACAATTATCGGTGAACAATGCCAATATACGGACACAAACATTTTACCTGAAAGTGAAGAGGACGAAAGCCACTTGTTGGATGACTTAGAAAATTTTGAATCTGACGAGTACGATGAGTATGTTGACGAGTTTTAGTAAGCATCGAGTCGGCACCCCTATATTAATAGAAATTTGCAACTTCCTTTCACCGTCTGTTTCTTGGTGACCAGCCTCTTTGGCCGGGCCCTTTTGGGTTGCTGGCCGTCGCCCTCATCAAAGAGCCGCTAAAGCTCCATCAGGTTCTTCACCCGGCAGCTTAATCCGTTCAGTTTGGTTTAACAACAATAATATATATTTGAAAATGTTTTTTTCACCTAAACAGCTATCAAAAAAAAGGAAAGATTGCAGGTTGACCGGCAATAACCTTAAAAATCTAAAAGCAAAACTCGTTCATATCGTAAACAAAGCATAAATGGTATTTTGGCTCATCATCGTTTCGACTGTAATATCAATTATTCTAATTATAAAAAGACTATCATCAGAAAAGAAAAAATATGAAAACCCTACATACTTAAAAAATCTACAAACAATCAATGAATTTCTTATCATGGTTCGTTTATTAAACGACTATGTGACTTGGGTGCGACGTGATCGGATAAAATCTGAATATGCTACAGCCGGAAAATTCTTTAAGAACAAAACCAATTATTACAAGAAGGAGACACGTGTCAAAAGCTTTAATGAGATTTTCGAAGATTTTGACAACTATATCATTCGATATAACCGGAATTACGTCAAAACACAAAAGGAAACACTACGGGGATATTTTGACAATATCGAAGGGAAAAGCCTGGACGACCAACAACGTACGGCATTGATAACGGATGAATATTCCAACTTAATAATTGCAGGTGCAGGGTCCGGAAAAACGCTAACGATTCTTGGAAAAGTTCAATACCTCACCGAACAGAAAAACATCAAGGCCGACGACATCTTGCTATTGTCATTTACCAAAAAAACGGTTGATGAACTAAACGAAAGATTAACAAAAATTGGCGTTGGCACCAAAGCAACCACTTTTCATAAACTGGGTTATGATACCATAAAAAAACACCGTGCGAATATTCCCGCTGTCACAAACGAAAACACACTGAGCGGCGTGATCAAAGCGTATTTAAAGGAAGATATTTTCGAAGATGCAGAGGCATTGCAAGCATTTATTCAATATGTTGCTTGCTATATGAACATTCCGGAAGAATACGATAATTACGATTCATATGGCGAAAAAATAGATACCGAGAAGGGCATTGATTTCCACACATTAAAATCAAAATGTGAACCACTGAATATGGTGTCGAAAGCTAAACATGACACCATACAGGGCGAAAGGGTGAAAAGTGTAGAGGAACTCATGATAGCGAATTTCTTGTACCTCAATGGAATTGAGTATGAATATGAGAAACCCTATCCGCATGGAGATGTGATGTATCGGCCTGACTTCTATCTAAGGGATTATGATATCTATCTGGAGCATTTTGGGGTGGATGAGCACAATCGTGCCGGATGGCTTACACCCCTTAACGAGCAAAAGTATGTCGAAGAAATGCTATTAAAACGGGAAACCCACAAAACCCATCATACAAAGTTATTAGAAACATACTCCTACTATAACAGGGACAACATTTTATTGCAAAAGCTACAGGAAATGTTGGAAGCTGAACAGGTTGCCTTAAAACCGAGAGACACCAAAGACATCTATGAGAAAGTATCGAACAATGACCAAAATTTTGGTAAAGAGATAATTAAGCTCATTGAGAGCTTTATCAACCTAAGCAAATCGAGAAGATTAAAACATAAGGACCTTGTCAAGTTATTTTCGGACAAACGTAAAATCCAGAATGAGTTCATGTATGAACGACAGGAAATGTTCTTACAATTTGCACTGCCAATTCTCGAAAAATACGATAACACGTTGAAGGAAAGAAATGAGGTTGATTTCAACGATATGATTAACCTTGCAACGGAACTCATAAGCGAGAACAAGCCGACTTATACCTATAAATACATCATTATTGATGAATATCAGGATATCTCATTTTCCCGGTTTAATTTAATTATGGAAATTCGGAAATTGTCGGGTGCTAGGTTAATTTGTGTGGGAGACGATTGGCAATCGATTTATCGCTTTGCAGGAAGTGACATCTCGCTATTCAGCAATTTCGGAAAATATGTCGGAAAGTATGAACAGTTATTGATCGAACAAACTTATCGGAATTCCCAACCTCTTATCGACATTAGTTCAACATTTATTCAAAAGAATCCAAGACAGATCTCCAAGCATCCGAAATCCAAGAAAGAGCCGTTGGAAGCTCCTATTAAATTTGTGCAGTACGATGACGGGGAAATAGCCGACGCGTTTATCAATGAAATAGGTCGACTCGTCAGCAAATATGGGAACAAATCAATCCTGGTTTTGGGCCGGCACAGCTTTGACATTCACGATTTGATTGCACTGACTCCAAAAAGCAGGGTGAAATACTTTGAAAGCACAGGTAAATTGGAAGTAAAAGGGTTTGAAGAAATTGATATTAAATATTTAACCGTTCATCGGTCAAAAGGTACCGAGGCAGATAATGTGATCGTGTTAAAGCTCAGCAACCATTTACTCGGCTTTCCCAACAAAATGACGGATGACCCCCTCCTATCGCTTTTGCTAAGTGATAGCGAAGAATACCGATTTGCAGAGGAGCGCAGGTTGTTTTATGTGGCGTTGACGAGAACCAAAAATGAAGTGGTATTGCTTACTCCATCAGAAGCGTCGTTGTTTGTGGAAGAGCTTCTGAAAGACAACAATTATCTGTTAACCACGACTGACGGGGCTGTGAACGCTACAGCGTGTCCATATTGTAAGACCGGGAAATTGGTGATCAGGCAGCATACGGCTAATGGTACTCAATTTTTGGGATGCTCGCACTACCCAAGTTGTAACCAGACGTTTAAAAACGTGGAAATATTATCGGACAGTGTATTATGTCCGGGTTGTGAAAGTGGCTTTATGGTTAAAAGGAGCGGTAGATTTGGCGACTTTTTGGGATGTACGAATTATCCTGGGTGTACGAATACGATAAAGTTGAGGTGATACGGCAATAGAAGATGAAAGCTACTCAATGAGTCGTTAGTGCATTACCTTGCTTAAAATAAGTTTGCTATCTTTGTGTATTATGAAAACTGTGACATTAGATATTTTGAACGATAAGGCGATGAACCTACTCAAGGAGTTGGAATTGTTGAAGCTCGTCCGTGTTCGCAGACAGACCTCGACCGGTAAAGAATTGAAGAAAGATCTCATCGCTAAATACAAAGGGGCAATGACTCCCCAAAGTGTAATCGGGAAATAAGGATGCACAGTTTTTGGCAATTAGGAGTGCACCATTTTTGGCAACAAGAGTGCACAGTTTTACAAAGGTATATTTCTTGATTTAAGTTTCAAATATTGTTTTCCTGTTTT
>NZ_JBHTDN010000025.1:0-6593 GCF_042666505.1 Parapedobacter sp. GCM10030251
TCAAAACGACTGATATACATTTGCAAACGTTCTGCACTTATTGTTGCCATTGTTATGCACTCTTTGTTGCCGAAAACTATGTATTCCTGATTGCCAAAAACGCTGCACTTTTAATTACCGCTTACACGCAATGTTTACAGTAGACCATAATCATGTATTAAATCTACTTGCAAAGGAGCACTAATGGGAGATGCTGGCAATGTAAAAAATCATTTTTGTTACAAGAAGCGTTTAAAATTCTACACTGAGGTCGTGAAGTTTTGTGAATTAAAGACACTTTCCGCAGGTAAATGGTATAAACTGACTGATCGCTTACGTGTAGGTTTGTACTTAGTCTACTGGATACGGCCATCCCCTATTACGGTATGTACGCGGCGTGGACTACGTTGGTTTGCTAGTAAACAATCATTGGACGCTGGTATAGCTATTTGACGTTTTTTCTGCCATATGCCTATCACTGCAACTTTATCGTATTCTTACATTCGGGATAACTCGTACACTCCAAAAAATCGCCGAACCTCCCATTTCGTTTAATCATAAAGCCACTTTCACCACCCGGGCATAACATACTGTCCGATAAAATTTCCACGTTTTTAAACGTCTGGTTACAACTGGGGTAATGAGAGCATCCTAAAAATTGACTACCCTTAGCCGTATTCGCTCTGATCACCAATTTCCCGGTTTTACAGTACGGGCATGCTGTCGCGTTCACAGCCCCGTCTGCCGTGGTTAATATATAATTGTTGTCTTTTAGCAGCTCCTCTACAAACAACGACGCTTCTGATGGAGCAAGCAGTACCACTTCATTTTTCGTTCTCGTCAACGCCACATAAAACAACCTGCGTTCCTCTGCAAACCGGTATGCTTCATTATCACTTAGCAACAGCGATAGGAGGGGTTCATCCGTCATTTTGTTGGGAAGGCCGAGCAAATTGTTGCTGAGTTTTAGCACGATTATTAGCCGAATAAGAAGTTGTAAAGATTAATCGTAAAAAGGCTCTTGCCGATTATCCCAAAAGAAATGTAGAATGATGCGAGTATTTGTTACCTCGTACAGGAATGAAGTGTACCGACTAATTAGGCCTAGCCGGATATGTTCCCCCAATTCACTTTTCTTAAAGAGATATGGTTGCTCCTTTAGTAGGAGAATCGTTTTTTCAGCTTCCCTGATAAATTTATCAGCGCGTCTCTTACCGAATTTTTCCGTGATGAATGCGTGTAAAAATTGAAGGGATTTCTTGGCTTTAGGTGTATAATGAATTTCGAGACTCATTTTACATCTAGCATTTCTCGAATTGAAGTGAATGGCGTCAATTTGCCGGCTTGTGCTTCCAGCATCGACTCCTTCGTCCCATCCGCCACATATGTAGGTAAAGCTTCGTCTTCTTCCACAACGAAATTAATCTTAAGTAGCTTCAATACGGATTCAACAGCAAGAAGTTGTTCCTTGTTTTCTGGTTGGACAATCAAAGTTTGCATGTTTGGACCATTCTTTTTTGTAAAAATACGAAATAATTGCCAACTACAAAAATGTGATACGAGATTGCAGCGATTCCGAAATTGGCTTTCGCTTACCATCAATCCATCCAACTCTTTACGCAATTTCGGATTGCTTACCCAAAATGCCTCATCCACTGATTAACACACTGAATTCAAAAGCTCCTTACCGATGCGGTCGTTGAGTCGCTTACGGCTTTTGCCAATAGCAGTGGCGGCCGGGTACTGGTGGGTGTTGATGATGGCGGCAAGCCGGTAAAGGGGTTTACGTTGGGTAGCGAGTCTTTGCAGAAGTGGGTAAATGATATCAAGAACAAAACCCAACCCAGTATTATCCCCGATGCCGATGAAATGGACTTAGCCGGAACCAAAGTCGGCGTTCTATCGGTAAAGGAATTTCCGGTCAAACCCGTAGCATTCAAAGGCCGATATTACAAACGGGTAAACAATGCCAACCACCAACTGTCGTTGACAGAAATCGCCGACCTGCATCTCCGCTCTTTCAATACAGTTGGGATAGCTATATTAATCCGGATCGGGCACTCGATGACCTATCGCTGGATAAGGTCGTAAAGTTTATCGAAAAGAGCAATCAAGGTAAGGAAACGCCGCTTACCGACGACCCGCTTACCGTGTTGACGAAGTTTGAGCTCATCAAGGATAGCCAGGTAACCAATGCCGGATTCCTGTTGTTTGCAAAAAACGATGTCTTTCAGGCAGCTATTGAGCTGGGCCGCTTCTCCACACCAACCATCATCAAGGATGGATTGACCGTCCGTAGCGACCTGTTCGGCGAAGTGGAAGAGGTACTGGGGTTCATCCGCAAACACATCAATAAAGGGGATACATCATCACTGGCGATCCGCAGCGTGAAGAGCGTTGGCAATACCCGATGCCGGCGTTGCGAGAAATTGTCATTAATATGATCGTCCACCGTGATTATATGAGCAGCGGCGATTCATCGGTAAAAATCTTTGACGATTATATTGAGTTCTTCAATCCCGGCCATCTGCCGGATACGATCACTATAGCGCAATTGCTTGCTGACTAGTATTCGTCGTATTCCCGTAACCGGAAAGTCGCTGTACTGAAATACTAGTTCGATGTTTTTATCTTGGTTATCAAGCGACCGTTTTATCTTTTCAATTTTTCCGGTGTTATAGCGAGACATAAATCATTCATTTACCCCGAATTCGGGGTAAATGAGATAGGTTATTTGTCTTCTTTCAGGAAATCAAAAGTAATAAAAGTTAATTCGACCATAGCAATACCTGCTTAACTTTATAGTTTTGGAATTGCGAATCGGCTGATATAATGGTCAATTTGTCCATCAAGGCCTGGCAAATAAGCATCCGGTCAAACGGATCGCGGTGGTGTAAGTCGAGCGAGACGATTTTTTCAGTGTGCGTTATGGTTATAGGCAAGAGGTTGAAGCCGTTTTTCTCAATTTCCCGGTAGAGTTCTCTGAAAGACATTTTCAGTTTTAGTTTACCTAGGTTGAGTTTTATCGCCATCTCCCAAAACGAGGCTATGCTTACGTAGCGGTCATTTACTGGGTTCTCGATGACGGTTCGGGCCTTATCCGAAAGCTGGGTGTCACCGTTTATGAACCACAGGAAAGCATGAGTATCCAGCAAATACTGCATTACATGTAGTCTTTGAAATCATCTAGTGGTTCATCAAAATCGTCGGTCATTTCGATTTTGCCTTTAGCGCTACCAAATTTCGCAGGTTTTTTAGTGACGGGTTTGGACTTGCTTAGCAGAAAGTCCACGAAGTCATTAACCTCCTTTTTCAAGTCAGGGGGTAATGATTCCAGCTTAGTATGTAATGTCAACTGTCCCATATATACAAACTTAGAAAAGTTTATGGTCAAAAGCAACTTTTCACTCTCTCATCGGCCTTTGAAAATAGGCGCAAAAATGAGTATAAACACCCATCGGCGGATATTTCGAGTGCTCCCCTTGCTTTAAGATGCCAAATTGGCTTCTTAAAATGGTGTTCCTCGCTAAGTCCAAAGGCGAATACCACGCCCCTGTCTAGCAGAAAGGCCGGGGCATTTTTTTGATAGCACACAAAATATTCCGCAGCTTCCCCTAATCCTGCGAAGCGGAAATAGACAGTGCGGCGCGTGTCTGTCTTTTAAAAATGTCGTTTTTAAAAGGCACCACATCAAACATCACAAACACATTAAGCGGGGACTATTACGAAAAGCTGATCCAGATCATAGATTCTTCTAAAACAACGCTCCGCGTAATTTGACAAAAACATCAATGATGTGGATACCAATCGTTATGACTTGTTCGCTTTACAATAACATCAAACCAGAGATTAAGGAGCCAGTTGAATTACAATCGAAAATATCAAAACTAAATGATGCAGATCTTCCTGCGGAAGAACCACACCATTTGTTTGACTTCTTAACTACGGACAAACACGAAGACGGTTTGGTTGATGCACTGGGCAACTTATTGCCAGAAGCACAAGGCGAGGACTATGAGAAACAGGCTTTTGCTAATACGATGAAAAAGAAGCGCAAACGCAAATGGTGTCAAAATTAGCATTGATCCCATTTTCATTTTCTGTTGGTCATCGGTATCAAATCGTCTTCATTCAATGGATAGCTATCATTTCGAGATACAGATTTTGAAAGGCTTGCAAATCATTCGGATTTTCTTCAAGCATCTTATACATCTTTCTAAAAAAGTCTTCCCTGTCAAGTCCCGGGTTGAAAATCATCGTCATTTTTACAATATTGTCCGTATCGTTGTTGTAGCCGTGTACTGATAGCTTTGGTATATGGATGGCCGTTCTTGCTTTTGCTGTCAATTCGCCTTTTGCTGTAAGCACGGTCAATGTTCCTTCACGCACAATAAATGTTTCGTCCATCAGCTTGTGATAATGCAATTTCGGGCCTCTTGCGTTGGCTGCCATTTCAATGTCATACAGTCCGTAATGATTATTAGTTACAAAAGTCGGAACAATCACTTTCTGTTTGTTACCGTCACTTACAAACGCCTCTCCTTCGTTTGGTGGAACAATAAGTATATCATCGTTCCATTCCTTTTCCAAATTAGGGTTCATCATCCAGGAATACATAGTTTCGGATTTTGTTAGTGAGGGATTTCTTCTACCAAAATCTCGCTTCCTGCCTTGTCGTAATAGGTACAGGTCATCTTATCCATACAGATTGCCCATCTATCGATGCCAAAAGTCGCACACATCTTAATGAACGTGAGGAAGTCTGTTTTGCCGTGTTGATGAGCAATCAATTCAGCTTTAAATTTTTCACCTTTTGCAATGTCGGCAATTACCAACGGCTCATATTTTGCAGGTACTTTTGCTGTATAACCATTTGCTCCTTTATAGTCAATATGACCGTCTGTAACATAAGCTTCGTAATGCGTAACACCCAACGATTTGATTTCTTTAATGTAAGCCGGGAAGTCCGCACCTGATTTCACTTTGCTGTGAGCTGCTTTGATTTGTTCTACTGTAAACATTTTTTCTTGATTTTTAGTTGTTAAACAATTTGTTGAATGACACGCAACCATAATGCCCAAACCTGATAATATGATTGTCGATTTTAGGATTGATTTTCTTTTATGATTACGATGCAAAGATGCGATGCGGAAAAAGGCTGTAATTGTAAAAAATCGTTTTTCTACAAGAAGCGTTTGAAATTTTCAGGCGTGTCACCCGTAAATTGTTTGAAGTCTTTAATGAAATGAGCCTGGTCAAAGAAATTGTTTTCGTAGCAGATTTCAGTCAGTGTTTTGGTTTCATTCAGATTGTCAAGAACTGTGTTGAAACGAATGATAGAAGCAAATTTTTTAGCAGTTGTTCCAACCACTTTTCTAAACCGTTTTTCGAAAGGGCTTTGGCTGATGAATAGTTTCTCCTTGAGTTCTTTTATCCGGATGGTTCCTCCGGATTGGTAGATGAGCTTAATCGCTTCGACAATAAGTTTATCAGTTTGGATCTCCTTGAGTTGAGAGAGCAGGAAATCTTCAACGACTTTTATTCGCTGCTTGTCTGTGTTGACTATTCCTAATTTTTCTTCTACTTCTGCAACTTTGCCTTTTTCAAAAATATCATCTAATGAAAGGCTTAGATTAAAAAGTTCATTGGTCGGTTGCGAAGCAAAATGTGTAAAACCGATTTCAGTAAAATAGACCAATATAGTTCCTATGCCCGCAGAGTTTTTAAATATTTTGTAGCTGTCTGTAAGCCCCGTTATTCCAGCAGAAGACAACTTACCTTCAGCATTATTTTTTACTGTAGCAAGTTGTCCTTTATATTGAAAACCGATAACTAAACCAGCGGATGGAAAAACCTTGTATTCACTTTCCATAGCATTCTCTGACACTACAAAGTACTTAATGTAGGGTTTTAATCGCTCAGTCGGAAAATGTTTCTCGAATTTCATTTTATATCGAAAAGGTAAATGTACAAAATGTACATCGAGAAATTGAAATGGAGTTGATAAGGACGTTTGATCCACCACAAACTATCCGGTATTTTTTAAAGCATGTATTAATCCATCCTGAATTCGTAATGATAGGTCAACACCAACGGACTTCCGGGAAATGTACCTGAAATTTCGGCTTTCAAAGTTTGTTCCGTGGCGGAATACTCCAGCGGTTTCATCTTTACACGATATTGTCACGGGAGCCACACGCAAAGCAATTAGTGAGGCCGCGGTAAAAGATGCGATATATACCACGTATACCATCTGGCATCTCATCCACGTGGGGGAACCCGAGCAGCTTGCTTTACTTGCGCTATCCGAAAAAGCCAACGAACCGACCCTTGCTCATCGGCTATTGACTACGGAAGATGCAGAAAGCCGGAATTTTGTGCTCAGGGGTGTTATTGATGGCCACCTTCATGCAGATTCCGTTATCGAAAAATCCATTCTACAGGGTTTAAATGCCGAAGATAACGCTTTCCGTGACCTTGCTTTCCAGTATCCGCCCGACCAACTGCATATTTTCTGATTAATTGATCGTCTTTAGCTTTACGCCCAAAATAATATATTTATGAAAGAGCGTAGAGATTACATGTTTACCCTTGTTGGCCAGTGGCGTGAGAGT
>NZ_JBHTDN010000026.1:0-5806 GCF_042666505.1 Parapedobacter sp. GCM10030251
TGAATAACACCGAAGCAGCCTGCAATCATTCTGCACTAGTTGTTGCCGAAGTTGTGTAGGTATTGTTGCCGATTATTGTGTACTCTTATTTGCCAAAAGTTGTGTATTCTTATTTACCGATTACAGCCATAAAGTTTTATAGGGTCAACGAACACAATATGGCTTGTTTATGTGAAGAATTTATGCGTTTGCTTTGGAAGCTGTGAAATAAGGAGTCTCCCTTAAAATTAAAACATTAAAATTGTTATTTAAAAAAGGCCCATTTGACCTCTATCATTAAATTGGATATCTGAAGGATCCGTTACTTTGAAATCGATAAATACGGATTTGTCATCAAAGTCAGCGTCTTCTCGGTTTTTTCTCAATAGGTCCAGTTTTCTTTGCAAAAAGAAGGCTTTTCGATTTAATCTTTTTAGTTCGTTTTGTCTTACCGTATAGACTGCGTGATTAGTCGCGTCATCGCCAAGTTTTTTCTCCATCTTATTGATGTCAAGATTAATAATTGCTATTTTATCATTTACCTGGGCTATTTCACTGAGTAGATGTTTCGCTTTTTCGTTTAAAATGAAATTCGGGTACCTATGATTAAACTCTTTGACGTTCGCGTTCTCTTTCCTAACATCTCTGATTTCCCGAATAGCACTCTTGGTGACTTTTCCCATAAAGAATTTACCAGCCAGCTCAAAGAAGCGATCAGACGGATAAAACAGGATGGATTGGTTGGTCTCGTCAATGAATTCCTTAACCAACTCCGGTCTCGCATGGATAGTCATGCCTCTAAAAGTGGTCCACCAATCTTCTTTTTGATCGTCGGTGACGAGGAGAACATTTTTGTTCGTTGTCTTAGCGGCTATCTGTACCTGTTTCCAAATGAAATAGTCTCCGTATGGCCGATAAGGGTTCCCTTCTTTTGATTTATCCTTATCCTTGTATCCAGGAGGTATAGATAGACTATATCTTTTCTCAGCTTCTTTAGCATGTTTGTCAAGATCTTGCGCCGTAAACTCTTCCCCCACTTTGCCTTCACAGATTGATGAAATCCGAAGAAGAATCGGATCGTCGTTCGCGTGGTCACTTAAGCGCTGTTTGTTGTTGGTTAGTTCTTCATTAACCTTTGCAATGAGGCTTTTAAGGGAAGAGAGACTTTTCTTAGAAATGAAGGGATGTTGCTTTTCGGATTCGAACGTTGCGACAATATTATTTAGGTTCTTTATAGCATTTTCGTACGTCGAGGCTTGCTGGCCAATTACATCGAGTCGATTTTCGAGAAATTCTTTTGCAATGTGATGAGGAATAAAAAGGTTGCTTTTTGCTTTCTCGAGGATTTTCAGGACTTCATCTTGGGTATCAGTGGAATACCGATAGATATTTAGTAGGATATTGGTATCTAAGACAAATAATGCATTGTTCCAAGTGGTTTCGATTTGTTTCTGGGTTGGCTTGAAATACCCTGGAAATTTAGATCGCATAAGAATTAAATTGTAAAAGCTGAAAATCATAACAAATGTCACAGTAAAGGGAGGTGTTGTTTCGGTATTTGCGGCTTTAAATTGCCCGATTTAGTTTGTAGTTGATAGCTGTCCTTGTTGGACCGCATCAACATCCAGTTGGAACGCTTCGGTATTGCCATAAGCATGACGCAAGGTGGAAGTCCGTATGACAATGCGCTGGCCGAACGGGTCAACGGCATCTTAAAGAACGAGTTCTACCCAAAAAAGGGTTTATCAGAACCACAAAGATGCATCAAAAAAGCATCGGTAAGATTGTTCGGATCTACAACCAGCAGCGCCCCCAATCCAGTGTTGATTTCCTCACACCGGAAACGGCACACCAGCATTCCGGCGACATCAGAAAGAGATGGAAAAAATACAAGAAAAATTACCGTCCTAGTGAAAGTGAACCCGAATATTGTGGATAAAAAGAAAACTGAGTATCTTGTAAAGGAATTTCAGGATTACCCAAAAATGCCTGTAAAGTTCTTTTAGGATTAATGGTTAAATCTGTAAAGTTTTTTAGGACGAGACAAACTACTTGGAAGGCGCTTGCCTGGCAGGCAAGAGGTCACCGGCTCGAATCCGGTAATCTCCAATTGATTACCAGGCACTTATGAATCCGTCATAAGTGCCATTTTTTCCAGTACCCTCCCAGTACCCTCTAGGCCTTTCAATATGCTCCAAGTCACCCAAAAATCCTCAAAAATGAAGTCGGGTTTAATTTATGATGTTTTCTACAAGTCGATAATTATATCTGTTCATCTACTTCTTCACCTATATTTTTCAAATAAGCATTTAGATTTATGGCAGGGATTGTTCCTATTGCCTGTTGCAAGTATCTCGTTAATTGCATAAAGAATGTCACAAAAGAATGGCTTTCATCGCTAAACTTTATTTTATTGAATTTCCGGTTAGCGTAGAATTCCAAATAAGCATCTTGACCAACGATTGTAATTTCTTGATTCGGATTATAATCAATGTAAAAACTTCCATAGTCAGCGATACAACCTAAATCAATGCTTTTTAGATCGTTTAGTGCTTTCAGATGCTTTGTTATGGTGTCATTGTTTTGATGGGTAAATGAATTGGTGCTGCATAGAATACCACCAACAATTTTTGTCAAAGGTCGAGGCGAGTATTTGACACCGCCATTTATAAAACTTGCAGCTTCTCTTTTTAATACTCTTACACTCTCTATTTTTTCTCCTGCATATTCGATATAGGTCTTATCTTCAACTTTTCCTTTTATATCAGGTTTTACTTCAAAAATGGCATACACGCCCTCAGCAGGTATGTAATAAAACCCGTTCTGATTAAAAATGAATGGCGTAAACCAATTATCGTAAATCACAATATCCATTTGTTGACTTGTATTGCCTTCGTGGTCTATTACAATAGCTTTATCAACACAATATCGGTTAGGCAAATATTTTCTCAACCATTCAATCCACGCATTTTCCAAAGCATCTCCTTTTGAGCCTGGATGTTCAATAAATTCTCTATTTGTGTTAAGCTGTGCCGACATTTGTTTCTGCAAGCCATTAAACAACTGTTTTAAGTCAACATTATTCATATCTATATAGTTTATTTTCAAACCAAACATAAAATCCAAAAGCAATCTGTGTTTTTGAATACCCAATTATCAATAAGACAGGGTTGGCAATGCAAGCATTCTGGTTATTTATAATAGTGTTTATTGCCGTAATATCTGTCATACTTGGAATTGGGCTATTATCGGGATGCGTGTGCCATTCACCGACATAAAACTTTTTAGGAGTTTCTTTGTAATAGTTGCCAAGTTTTTTTTCAATACCTTTTGTGCTTCTTTCATAGGAGTATTTTGATGCCTTGAAACTTTGAGGCAATATCATATCAGTAATGTGTAAATGTCTGTTATCATCAGCATAATATCCAACCAGGAAACCGCCAAACTCATGGGGATATTGGCTCTTGCCTTTTTCAACGAGCTTTTTAAGTAACTCATCACCAATTTCAAGGCTTAGTCCTATATTCTCTATTCTTAAAATCAAAATTCTTTCAAGTTAATGGTAAAACAATCCGTATCATCGGTTTCAACAACAAAGTTTCTTAACGCCTTGCCTTGTTCTAATCTCAGATTGATATGTTTTATAGCAAATTGCACAAGAACATTTATGTCGTTGTAAGAAGCCTTGAATGTCGGACTCCAGCAGCCCGTAGGATTATGCAAATCATCAATATCAAACTGCAATACATTTCCATTGAATTGCGTAGTAATAAATTCATATCTGTTTTGTTCGGCAGCACATACAAATTGCTTGGCGTGATTTGATATTGAAATATTTAAAAGTGATGATTTTATATTTAATTGGCTTAAAACGTAAAGCAAATCATTGTCGGCTGAACAATCAATAATTATATCATACTCATTAAGACGCTTTTCTATTTCTGATTTGATAGTTGTGTCTGTCAAATGAGATTTTATGAAGAAATCAAATGCTTCCGAGTAATCGTAACCACCATTTGTCGGTTCAAAAAAAGGAGAGATTAAACACAATTCGTTTATCAAATCATTGGTTTTATTGGTTATCCCTGTGCAGAAAGAATATTCAGACCTGCAAACGTTTTCAGGCTCTTTTACATCATAGTCTATAAAATCAACTTTTGTGCAACCGCATCTGACCAAAGTCTTAGCTAATGTGCTTCCAATCGCTCCAATTCCAATGATTAAAATTTTACCGTTAGTGAATTTATCATTTAACCGCCCTCGTCCAAAGAAATATTTATAGGAGCAATTTCTCGTCATTCCCCAATTAATTTTCCTGTCTCCGTCCAACATACTCAGCCATTGCTGATTTACTTTTTCTCCATAAATAGGAAAATCCCCAATTTCCAACATGACAACCTGCCAATGGATTTCCGTTTCGGAAATATCGTACCCAACTAATAATGGCAGACACTTCCCTTTGTCTTTTGAATGGATCGTCTCGATCAAATGAAGAAATTTAAGGAAATCCTGTGGTAACAATGCTTCAAAATCTTCCCATTTTTTAAAAACCCAACGCTGATTTTTTGAGGGAGAATCCTTTAGAAAAATGAACAACCCTACACTAGCAGGCAGAGATTTCAATTGAAAATTCCACTTTACATCAGCCAACTCTTCCTTGTTCCTGTCGTAGAACCTTTGTATAATATTGCAGTTGATTTTTTCAGTATAAAAAACACCGCTGCTGATTGTTGAATAATCCAAAAGCCCAAATTGGTTCTTGCTGAAAACATAATCGACTTCATTGAAAAAATAAGCAAAATGACTGTCCTTAAAAGTCTTTTGAGGAACGATTAAATGTTCGTAATGAGTGTCTGAGTCTTTATCGATGTAGTATTTTTTTATCCAAGCCTTTACTGATTCAATATCGTAACTCAATTTTTCCGATAACAGGGGGCTATGTGCTGTATGAATACAGATAGAGCCATTACCCATAACGTGCTTATATTCCAATAGTCCTCCATTAGAAAATTTAATGGTTTCTGTATCGTGGCTTTTAAATGGGTATTGTGGATGAATTGTAACATCAAATTCCAACGGCTGCTCCAATCCTTCAACAAAAACAGAAATACACCCCTCAATATCTAACTTGCCTTGCTCAAATGGCTTGATAAGCTCCACATTGGGGATGCTTTCTATTATCGTGTTAATTTCGTTAACTCTATCACTCATTGCTCTTATCCAAAGTTTAGTTTCGGTGGAGGAACAGGCATACCACCATTAGTACCATACCTGTTTTTATTGGAATCTTCTTCTTTAAACTTTGGATTTTCGGGGAAATATGTTTTTATGTTTTCGTCATTTTCCTCTATTCTGTCAAGCATATTTTTCATATCATCCGATAACTGTTGTTTGTCGTAAGAAGTTAGTGTGTCCGCTAAATCATTAGAACTATTACCTGGGTCTTTGAGTGTGAAACTATCTTTAGTTACATTATCCCGGATATATTCTAAAACCGTTTTTAATTTTTCCCAAAGATTTCCGGACATTTCTGTATTGTCAAACGCTTTGATTGTGATAAGTTCAAGGAAAAAAGATTTAGTTGGATAGTTATATTTGGTGTTTTTCCAGATCTTTAAGAGGCGGATTATTTTTCTTATGGTCTCCTTTTCAGCGTTTGCTCTACCCTTGATGTTATTGATTTGGGATTTAACATTGGTTACCCGTTGTGCGGTTTAAACAGCGAGTGCATGTTTCAACCTGTTAATATTTCTGTTGTTTAAGAAGTTCGTGTACTGCAATACCGCCACTGCTGAGATCTTTGCGCAGAGCCTTGTGAACAGGCCAT
>NZ_JBHTDN010000027.1:0-5043 GCF_042666505.1 Parapedobacter sp. GCM10030251
ACTTCATTTTTACAATGGAGAGTTTGATCCTGGCTCAGGATGAACGCTAGCGGCAGGCCTAATACATGCAAGTCGAACGGGATCCACCAGCTTGCTGGTGGTGAGAGTGGCGCACGGGTGCGTAACGCGTGAGCAACCTGCCCGTCCCAGGGGGATAGCCCCTCGAAAGAGGGATTAACACCGCATAAAGTTATATACCGGCATCGGTTGTATAACCAAATATTTATAGGGGACGGATGGGCTCGCGTGGCATTAGCTAGTTGGTAGGGTAACGGCTTACCAAGGCTATGATGCCTAGGGGCTCTGAGAGGAGAATCCCCCACACTGGTACTGAGACACGGACCAGACTCCTACGGGAGGCAGCAGTAAGGAATATTGGTCAATGGGCGGGAGCCTGAACCAGCCATGCCGCGTGCAGGAGGACTGCCCTATGGGTTGTAAACTGCTTTTGCACGGGAACAAACACCGGCACGCGTGCCGGCTTGAGTGTACCGTGAGAATAAGGATCGGCTAACTCCGTGCCAGCAGCCGCGGTAATACGGAGGATCCGAGCGTTATCCGGATTTATTGGGTTTAAAGGGTGCGTAGGCGGCATGCTAAGTCAGTGGTGAAAGACGGTGGCTCAACCATCGCAGTGCCGTTGATACTGGTGTGCTTGAATGCGGATGAGGTAGGCGGAATGTGGCAAGTAGCGGTGAAATGCATAGATATGCCACAGAACACCGATTGCGAAGGCAGCTTACCAAGGCGATATTGACGCTGATGCACGAAAGCGTGGGGATCGAACAGGATTAGATACCCTGGTAGTCCACGCCCTAAACGATGATGACTCGGTGTCGGCGATAGAATGCCGGCGCCCAAGCGAAAGCGTTAAGTCATCCACCTGGGGAGTACGCCCGCAAGGGTGAAACTCAAAGGAATTGACGGGGGCCCGCACAAGCGGAGGAGCATGTGGTTTAATTCGATGATACGCGAGGAACCTTACCCGGGCTTGAAAGTTAGTGAATTATCCAGAGATGGATAAGTCCTTCGGGACACGAAACTAGGTGCTGCATGGCTGTCGTCAGCTCGTGCCGTGAGGTGTTGGGTTAAGTCCCGCAACGAGCGCAACCCCTGTGGATAGTTGCCAGCATGTAACGGTGGGGACTCTATCCAGACTGCCTGTGCAAACAGTGAGGAAGGCGGGGACGACGTCAAGTCATCATGGCCCTTACGTCCGGGGCTACACACGTGCTACAATGGTCGGTACAGCGGGCAGCCACTCAGCGATGAGGCGCCAATCCCGCAAAGCCGATCACAGTTCGGATCGGGGCCTGCAACTCGGCCCCGTGAAGTTGGATTCGCTAGTAATCGCGTATCAGCAATGACGCGGTGAATACGTTCCCGGGCCTTGTACACACCGCCCGTCAAGCCATGAAAGCCGGGGGTGCCTGAAGCATGTGACCGCAAGGAGCGTGTCAGGGCAAAACTGGTAATTGGGGCTAAGTCGTAACAAGGTAGCCGTACCGGAAGGTGCGGCTGGAATACCTCCTTTCTAGAGTACTGATTGGTACTCGTTACGCCATGAATCATCAATAATATCTAAGGAGATAAAAAGACATAGGACACCGTTCCCTTACGCGGTTAGTCCGAGGAGATTGAAAGGCAAGCTAGTCCCGTAGCTCAGTTGGTTAGAGCACTACACTGATAATGTAGGGGTCAGCAGTTCAAGTCTGCTCGGGACTACGGAATCGGGGAATTAGCTCAGCTGGCTAGAGCACCTGCCTTGCACGCAGGGGGTCAACGGTTCGAATCCGTTATTCTCCACAGGTTATCCCGGATGACCGGGATAATGAGAGTTCTTTGACATATTGGAAGAAAACAAGAAGAGACAGAGAAGGCAACAGCCGCGCATGCCTTCGGGCGTGTAGCGGAAGCAGATCCATAACAGCAAAAGGGTTATGGGTTGAAGAAAGTAAATAAGGGCACACGGGGGATGCCTAGGCTCTCAGAGGCGAAGAAGGACGTGACAAGCTGCGATAAGCGCCGGGGATCGGCAAATGCGAATTGATCCGGTGATTTCCGAATGGGGCAACCTGATGTACTGAAGGTACATCGTATAATACGCGAACGCGCTGAACTGAAACATCTAAGTAGGCGTAGGAGGAGAAAACAACAGTGATTCCGCAAGTAGTGGCGAGCGAACGCGGATTAGCCCAAACCGGATATGTTACGGCATATGCGGGGTTGTAGGACCATGACATGGCATGCATGCGTTAAGTGGAAACCGGAAGGGAAGCCGGCACCATAGGGGGTGATAGTCCCGTACACGTAAGCAAATGCAGCCTAATGGTATCCTGAGTACCGCGGGGTCGGAGACGCCCTGCGGGAATCCGGCGGCACCATCCGCCAAGGCTAAATACTCCTGAGAGACCGATAGTGGACCAGTACCGTGAGGGAAAGGTGAAAAGAACCCCGAACAGGGGAGTGAAATAGAACCTGAAACCGTGTGCTTACAATCGGTCGGAGCCCTTTAGGGGGTGACGGCGTGCCTTTTGCATAATGAGCCTACGAGTTACACTTCACCGGCAAGGTTAACCCATTCAGTGGGGGAGCCGAAGCGAAAGCGAGTCTGAACAGGGCGTGCAGTCGGTGGAGGTAGACGCGAAACCTTGTGATCTACCCTTGGTCAGGCTGAAGGTGCCGTAACAGGTACTGGAGGGCCGAACCGATAAGCGTTGAAAAGCTTCCGGATGAACTGAGGGTAGGGGTGAAAGGCCAATCAAACTGGGAAATAGCTCGTACTCCCCGAAATGTTTTTAGGAACAGCGTGGAGTTTAGTTCCGCGGAGGTAGAGCTACCGATTGGGTGCGGGGGAGTCACATCCTACCAAATCCAGACGAACTCCGAATGCCGCGGGATATACTCTGCAGTGAGGCTCTGGGTGCTAAGGTCCAGGGCCGAGAGGGAAAGAACCCAGACCATCAGCTAAGGTCCCCAAATGTACGCTAAGTTGGACTAACGAGGTCCGGCTGCACAGACAGCTAGGATGTTGGCTTGGAAGCAGCCATCCATTTAAAGAGTGCGTAACAGCTCACTAGTCGAGCGGCCGGGCGTGGATAATGAACGGGCATCAAGCGTGCTACCGAAGCTATGGGATATTTATATCGGTAGGGGAGCATTCCGGCGGGGGCGAATCCTTATCGCGAGATTGGGTGGACCTTCCGGAAAAGCAAATGTAGGCATAAGTAACGATAAGGCGGGTGAGAAACCCGCCCACCGAAAGACCAAGGTTTCCTGATCAACGCTAATCGGATCAGGGTCAGTCGGGGCCTAAGGAGAAGCCGAAAGGCGAATCCGATGGACAACGGGTTAATATTCCCGTACTTTTGGTTGCTGCGACGCGGGGACGGAGAAGTGACACCACCGCGCACTGACGGAATAGTGCGTTGAAGGGCGTAGGTATAGGCATCCCAGGCAAATCCGGGATGTTTGCTGAACCCCGATAGTACGGCAAGGCTTCGGCTGCGCCGATAGTGTGGGTAATCCTGCTTCCGAGAAAAACCGCTAAGCTCCAGGCAACCAGAACCCGTACCGTAAACCGACACAGGTGGTCGGGGTGAGAATCCTAAGGTGCTCGAGTGAATCATGGCTAAGGAACTCGGCAAAATGGCCCTGTAACTTCGGGAGAAGGGGCGCTGGCGTAAGTCAGCCGCAGTGAAAAGGCCCAGGCGACTGTTTAACAAAAACACATGGCTTTGCGAAATCGAAAGATGAGGTATAAGGCCTGACACCTGCCCGGTGCTGGAAGGTTAAGAGGGGATGTCAGGGGGTAACCCCGAAGCATTGAATCGAAGCCCCAGTAAACGGCGGCCGTAACTATAACGGTCCTAAGGTAGCGAAATTCCTTGTCGGGTAAGTTCCGACCTGCACGAATGGTGTAACGATCTGGGCGCTGTCTCGGCCATGAGCTCGGTGAAATTGTGGTACCGGTGAAGACGCCGGTTACCCGCAACGGGACGGAAAGACCCCATGAACCTTCACTACAGCTTAACATTGGGACTGGGTGCGTGATGTGTAGGATAGGCGGGAGGCATTGAAGCGGGTTCGCCAGGACTCGTGGAGCCGCCCTTGAAATACCGCCCTTTGCGTATCCGGTTCCTAATCCCTCGGACGAGGGAGACACTGTTTGGTGGGTAGTTTGACTGGGGTGGTCGCCTCCAAAAAGGTAACGGAGGCTTTCAAAGGTAAGCTCAGTACGCTTGGTAACCGTACGTGGAGTGCAATGGCATAAGCTTGCTTGACTGTGAGGCCGACAAGCCGAACAGGGTCGAAAGACGGACATAGTGATCCGGTGGTTCTGCATGGAAGGGCCATCGCTCAAAGGATAAAAGGTACTCTGGGGATAACAGGCTGATCTCCCCCAAGAGCTCATATCGACGGGGAGGTTTGGCACCTCGATGTCGGCTCGTCACATCCTGGGGCTGGAGAAGGTCCCAAGGGTTCGGCTGTTCGCCGATTAAAGTGGCACGCGAGCTGGGTTCAGAACGTCGCGAGACAGTTCGGTCCCTATCTGTTGCGGGCGTAGGAATATTGAGTGGGGCTGGCCTTAGTACGAGAGGACCGGGCTGGACCGACCGCTGGTGTACCAGTTATGCCGCCAGGTGTACTGCTGGGTAGCTATGTCGGGTTAGGATAAGCGCTGAAAGCATCTAAGTGCGAAACCGGCCACGAGATGAATGTTCCATTGAGGGTCCCCGTAGACTACGGGGTCGATAGGCCGCAGGTATAGAGGTGGTGACATCACAGCCGAGCGGTACTAATAGCCCGAGCGCTTTCTCGCGCAGAGACGCTGTTGCCTTCTCGCAATCTCTGACTGTTTTCTTCCGATTATTGTCATAAAGGTATTCAGGTGCCTATATCGGCGGTGTCCACCTCTTCCCATCCCGAACAGAGCAGTTAAGCCCGCCAGAGCCGATGGTATTGCCGTAACAGGCGTGAGAGTAGGTCGGTGCCGGATTTTATAAGAAGCCCCGTTGCAGAATGCAGCGGGGCTTTCTTTTT
>NZ_JBHTDN010000028.1:0-4890 GCF_042666505.1 Parapedobacter sp. GCM10030251
CTTTATCGATGAGCCTACACTGGCCGACGCGATAATGGACAGATTGACAGCTTCGGCACATAGGCTGCCCCTGCAGGGCAAGTCTATGAGGAAGAAAAAAAATCTTTAACTTTGAAAACCCAGTGGCACAGCTGCACAGATTATTGGCCTCTTCACTGGTGTACTTTCATCCGGAACGGGTGGTGTACTTTCCCCGGAATATTCACTCGACATTTAAAACTGGTAATTTTAAACAATTCTCCGAGACAAATAAGTAAGAACGCTCACGTTATGGCGTGGGCGCTCGCTTATTCGGAGAGAGGCGTACCAGTGCCTTAATGTCGGTAAGTGTAGTTGCCTGCGCTTTTTTATTGCAGGCTTCGCTACTTTTAAAAACAGATATTATGGATACTGGAAAAGAAAACAAAAGCAAAGTCTGTGTAGCGGTCATAGATAGCCATGCACAGCTTCGGGAGATGCCCGTAAAACAACTTGAAAGCTCCGGCTACATAGTGCAATTTCAAGTGGACAATGGAAAAAAAGCACTTGAAAAAATAAAAGAGGGTGTCAAGTTGCCGGATGTCTGTCTCATTGAGGAAGACTTTGCCACGGCTAAACTTTTGCTTGAAAAGCATCCCGATTTGAAAGTATTATTTTCCAGTACGAACGATAATGAGGAAAGCGTAACGGATATGCTAAAAACAGGTGTATCGGGCTATATATTGAAATTCGCTGACCCCGATGAAATGCTGACAGCCGTTAAAGCATTGAGCGAAAACAAAAAATATTTCAGTGTGGGGATTAGCCGAATAGCAACGGAATATTTTCATGGAAATACCGGAGAGCATTATTGATATAATTCCTAATCATAATATTTCTTCTTTAGCCACAAACTTGCTTTTACCAACAGTATCAGTATAGGCACTTCTACAAGTGGGCCGATAACGCCCACAAATGCCTGTGGTGAATGGATGCCGAATACAGCAATGGAGACGGCTATTGCCAATTCAAAATTATTCCCTGTGGCTGTAAAGGCGATGGATGCGTTTTTGTCGTAAGGAACATTCAACGATTTGTTGATAAAGAAGCTCACGAAAAACATCAGCACAAAATAGATGATTAACGGCACAGCTATTTTTACCACATCCATTGGCAATTCCAATATCTTATCGCCTTTCAAACTGAACATCAAGACAATGGTAAACAATAATGCGTACAATGTAATAGGCGATATTCTGGGTACGAATTTGCGGTTATACCATTCTATACCTTTTGATTTTACCAATGCGTATCGACTTATAAAACCTGCGAAAAAAGGAATACCCAAATAAATCAACACGCTTTCGGTTACATCTTTCATTGATACGCTTACGTTGAAATTGGCTAAGCCTAATTTATTCGGCAATACGTTGATGAACAGCCAAACAAAGAAGCTGTACGTTATTATCTGAAAGATACTATTCAGTGCTACCAATAATGCCGTATATTCCCTGTTCCCTTTTGCCAAGTCACTCCATACGATGACCATTGCGATACATCTTGCTAAGCCAATCAGTATCAGACCCGTCATATAATCCGGTTCGTTCCGTAAGAACAGAACGGCTAAACCGAACATCAGTACCGTACCGATAACCCAATTCAGCAATAAGGATATGCCGATTACTTTGGTGTCTTTAAGAGCTTTGGGCAACAATGAATAATCCACCTTAGCCAATGGTGGGTACATCATCAATATAAGCCCTATCGCCAACGGGATATTGGTCGTGCCTACGGATAGGGCATCGGTAGCATTGGAAATGTTCGGAAAGAAATATCCCAAGCCTACGCCTGTCGCCATCGCGAGGAATATCCATAAGGTAAGGTAACGGTCAAGGAATTTTAGTTTGGGTTGCATCGGCTAACTCTTAATCATTGAAAAAACATACAACATTTCTGTTGCTATCTGCAAACTCCTTTCAGCATATATCTGTGGCTGTTCGGATGTACCGTCTGAAATTTTAGGGTCTTCAAATGTGATGGGTATTCTCTTTTCCGCTCCGGCGATGAACGGGCATTCGCCGTCTGCCTGCGAACAGGTCATAATGGCGACAAATGCCGATGCAGGGTTGAAAGGGCTATCATATTTTTTGGAAAACCCGATGATTGGCAACGCATTATCTCCATATTTTATGGCATATACAGGATTATCGGTTTCCACAATCTTGAAAATAATAAAATCTTGATTGGTCAATGTTTCTGCCACTTTCGGAAATAGTGCTGTTTCCTCCGTACCGCCCGAATAACAATGTACGTTCGGGATATTGAAATACGCACTTGCAACCTGCGCCCATACCTGTGCTAAATGGCTTCTACGTGAATTATGGGTACAGATAAAATTGAGGTCTATATCCGCACCGCTATTTGCTTTCTGTTGTACATAATCTATCAGCGGTTGCAGTATCCTTTTGCGTTCCTCGCTTACGTTTTGGGCATCAATAATCCCCTTTATGGTTTCGGCTAAATTCTTATACATTGCGATTGGTCTTTAGTGTTTAGCAACATCCCGAATTAGGTGTACAGCAAGTGCTGTTCAGCTCCGATAATTTTACTTTTTGTTTCTCCGCAGGAATACCGCAGGCATCACTTGCCAAGCAAGCGGTCTGTTTGTTCTTTAGGATGAAATGCTGACCGTCAAAATCCAAGTCAAATTTGCCAATCGTTTCACTTTGATATTCTACCTCTATTTCGGCATCTTCAATACCCAATTTTTCTTCGGATAGCTTGATAATGTTCAATAGTTTGGTCGGCTTTAATCTGTGGTTGTAGTCGTTGGCATCCCACAGTTGGAAGTTTACCGCTTTCTCTGTACGGATTACACCACCGCAGTCAATAAAATGTTTGGTAATCTGTCCTATTTCCGTAACATGGAAATGTTCGGGAACAAAAGTTCCGTTCTCTAATTGGAATTCAACATTGTCCAATGTTGGCAGGATTTCTTTGATTTTTGATAGTTTCATAACAGTACGATTTGAAAATTTACATTAAACTACATATTGCAATATTACGATAATAAGAGTTAAAAAATATTATGAACAGCAACTTGTTATTTTTACCTCTTGATTGAAAAACACATTAAATTCCTCTTGAATTTGTTTCCAAAGTTTCTCATCAATACAATAGCATACAGATTTGCCCTCGATTGTTCCTTGAATGATACCAATGTTCTTTAGTTCTTTTAAGTGCTGTGAAATGGTTGCCTGTGCCAATCCCAATTCATCGACCAAATCATTACAGATACAGGCTTTCTGGTTGATGATATATTGTAGAATGGCAACCCGTGCAGGATGTCCTAAAACCTTGAACAAAGAAGCCAATCTGTTCTGTTCGTCCGTAAATATTTCTGATTTCGTAAGCCCCATTATTCTTTTATTTACATCGCAATATTACGATAATAATTTTGAACTTAGAAAAAATTCAGTGATTTTTTTAAAAGCAATCATAAACTTAGGTTTCTTTGCTACTTTCTTTTCCGTCTCAACTCACGAAAGAAAGTAGTCTATCCCGAATGCAATAAATGGAATAATAATTACATGTTATCCCATTCTCTTTCAGTTTATTTTAATTTTAGTTTCATCATTATATCGGTCTGCTGGTCATCGCCCAATTTGAAAATATGTTTATCAAACTCAACAAAACCGTTTTTCTTGTAGAAACTAATCGCTCTGGGGTTTTCTTCCCAAACGCCTAACCAAACGTAGTCGACATTCTTCTGTTTAGCGATGTTTATAGCTTTCTCATAAAGCACCTGCCCAACTTTTTTACCATGAAATTCTTTTAAAACATAAATACGTTCAATTTCGAGTGCCTTGTCATCCTGTAATTCTGTTTGTGATTGTCCGAAGTTGAGTTTCAGATAACCGATTACATTATTGTCAAGTGTTGCAAAATAAAATTCAGCATTTTTATCATTCAATTCAGCCGTCAATTTTTCTATGGAAAATCCCTCGTTTAAATAATTAGTCATATTTTCTTCGGTATTTCCTGCCGAAAAGGTTTCATGAAATGTCTGACTGCCTATTTTTTGCAGTTCCTCAATATGGTTTAATGTTACTTGCTTGATTTCTATTTGTTCCATTGCGTTTGTTTATAAATTCAATTCAAAATTCAGCCAATCTCTGTTTTCTTTTGCCCCTAATCTCTCATAAAATTTTATCCCTGCTTCGTTCCACGGGGCAACTGTCCATTTTATCTGTTTGCAGTTATTGAGTTCGGCTTCTTTTTTCAAAGTGTTCATCAACTGTTCGCCAATTTTCTGCCCTCGATAATTTTCATCCACATAAAGCTCTTTCATATAAATTGCGGGTCTGTTTTGGGCGGTATAAGGGAGAAAATAATACACTAATATCCCTGCAATTTTATCCTCGTCTTCTGCCACAATACAATAAAAATCGGGTGGATTTTTACGAAAACCTCTCTCCCTAACAATTTGTGGGGTAATTGAAAAAACAGCAATATACTCTTCAAAAATTGCCAATTCTTTCATTAGAACCCAAATTTTTTCGCTGTCTGCTTCAACTGCTTTACGGATTTTTATTATTGTATCAGCCATATACTTTTGTCTTTTTTAAGTAAAGGTCGGAATTTAGATTGAGGAAGAATTTTACAAATGATAAAAAACATTTATGTCTGAAAAATTCTCCATAAATACTGGCAACCTATTTGAAAAATGCAGGTAAGGAACGGTGGAGTGGAAGCATTTAACAAAGGGGTTGTTCCGCTTTCCGCAAAAAAGACTGTTCCGAGCTGGTGTAAGCGGTAATTAAAAGTGCAGCGTTTTTGGCAATCAGGAATACATAGTTTTCGGCAACAAAGAGTGCATAACAATGGCAACAATAAGTGCAGAACGTTTGCAAATGTATATCAGTCGTTTTG
>NZ_JBHTDN010000029.1:0-4266 GCF_042666505.1 Parapedobacter sp. GCM10030251
GTGAATAACACCGAAGCAGCCTGCAATCATTCTGCACTAGTTGTTGCCGAAGTTGTGTAGGTATTGTTGCCGATTATTGTGTACTCTTATTTGCCAAAAGTTGTGTATTCTTATTTACCGATTACACATTGCGCCTTTTTTAGCTGTCAAACGATTTGATGGATCAAGACAGCAGATATTTAACTAATATTTCCAACCAACGGATGTGGTATATGTTATTCATTGCGACGTGTGTCACATATAACAGGGTAATAGTTGAAAATCATCAATTTGATTAGCGATGAATAAATTTGCGCATCTGGACATCCAACAGATCCATGACCTTAACGGCATGGCAGTATTAGCGATCGATGCGGATGGCATTATCACCTATGCCAATACCGCCGCAAACGACCTGCTGCACCGTAAACATGCACAACCGGTAGGTCAATCTCTATTTCTTTTTTTCGGTGGTGGCACCCCTGGAAAAACGTATAAAAAAGAATTATTGGCCGGAAAACCAGCCTGCAACATCGAGTTAGTTTTCCAGGATCCTCTTGGCGAGGAGCGGTGGTTGCTGCTTAGTTCCCAAGTAATCGTTGATATGAACGGCCTGCCACAGACCTATTTGTTTGTTCAGGATATCTCTGCGCTGAAAAAAAAGGAGAGCATACCGGATGACAGTGGACAGATTGTTGGCGCTTCAAAGATTGCCCGGGATCTTTCCCGACAGCAGGAGTTTGAAGAAAAAATGCAGCGTTATATCGGTAACGTGGAGATTTTAAATACCATGGGGAAGTTGGTCTCAGAAAGCCTCGATATTGAAGAGATTCTCCAACGGGTAATCGATGCCTCCGCCAAGATAGTCGGTGCGGCATTTGGTGTCTTTTTTTATAACCGGCTTAACGAACATGGTGCATCCGATACATTGTTTACCTATTCCGGCGGCCCACCGGAAGCCATCGAGAAAGTCGGAATGTCCCACAATTCTGACTTTTTTAGTCCGGCCTTTAGCTTGGAAGAGAATGTACGATCTGCAGATATTACCAAAGATCCACGGTATGAGTGCTACAGTTCGCATCATGTCATGGCTAAATTTCAATTACCACTGGTAAGCTGCCTCGCCGTTCCAGTAATTTCAAAATCAGGATATGTAATTGGCCGTCTTTTATACGGGCACCCCGAGACAGGCCGGTTTACAGAAGAACATGAGAAACTTATCGTTGGTATCGCAACTCAGGCCAGTGTGGCGCTCGAGAATGCAGAACTTTATGAGGAGATCCGATACCTTAATGCAAAAAAAGACGAGTTCATCGGGCTCGCCAGTCATGAATTGAAAACACCCATCACCAGTTTAATGGGCTTTCTGCAGATCATCAGCAAGAGAATGATCGATCAGGATATCAACAAACCCTTTGTTGATAAAGCTTTAAACCAAACGATTAAACTATCTGCGCTGGTTGGCGATTTGTTAGACGTAACCAAGATAGAATCCGGTCAATTACCTCTTTCATATAGCTCGTTTGATTTGGTCGTCTTGGTCCGTGACCTTATTGAACAGACCCAATACTCCTTCCGCTCGCATTATATAGCCTTTTATAGCGAAAAAGCTTCATTTACGATATCGGGAGACAAGGAGCGTTTGGAACAGGTCATAATCAATCTGCTCAACAACGCGATCAAATACTCGCCGGGAGCAGACCTAATCAACGTATCCCTCAGCGGAGACGCATGTCAGGCCATCGTGAGGATACAGGATTTTGGTATGGGTATTGCGCCTGAACAACAGGAGCGCATCTTCTCAAGGTTCTATCGGGCAGAAGGAGTCGATGCGCACATCTCCGGTCTGGGAATCGGCTTATATATCAGTAACGAAATTATCAGCAGGCATAAAGGTAGGTTAACCGTTGAAAGCAGGATCGGCAAAGGTTCTGTATTTGTTGTTAAAATACCCGTTTAGATTACGATTCCAGCTAGCTGTTCCGGTGCTGTCTTATAAAAGATTTTGGTTGCAGACCTATGTTTTCCGGAAATCATTTTAGCGTGTGTACAGCAAATTGTATGGGCTGACGAGTGGATATCTTGAGTAAACCCGTTCCTGGGGTAAGCGCAAAACAAGCAAAAGGACTGTGTTTCGCAAAAACGGTTCCATAGAATTTCCAAATGCACGGTAGCCGACTTTTCCCCCTTGGCCCATAAAATCGCTACCATTTCCCCAAACGCCCTTACCGGGCGGTTTCTATCTGTCGCACGTCTGATAATCTTGGTTACCGTTTCATTAAACAATTTCGCTTCTGGCCAACCGTTTACCATGAATTGTGTCAAGATTTCTTCTGCATCCAGAAGGATCAACTGGTCGTCTGCAGTTAAGTCTGCAACCGCAAAGCCATTATCCGACAACCGCTCTGTCAACGCTGTTACATGGGCGGCAGTAGCGATCAGCACAACACATTCACCTGCTGCAAGCCCACTACTAACGAAGCCTTCCAGTATATTCATAAAAGATTCATCGTTTTCATAAATCTGCACAATATGTTCTGCCGGGGCAATCTCTCCCCAAAACACGTTGGCGTCGGCCATTTGCCATTCGGTATTTTCTCGATTTTCCATCGTTATCATAACGTCTTGCGACGTGATTTGTTTTCTTTCAGATTCGAAGATTGATCAACAATTTATCGTCTTACGAAATCTGCCATGGTTTTATATCGTGTAAAATGCTCATAAACACCATTCATCCATATCACTATTGGTTTCTTTCCGGGATACCCGTCTACTACATAAGGCCTTACATTATTTGCCGCAGAATTACTCGTAAGGGGTTTAGTTTTCCACTTCCCACTCTTCAATTGCCATTGTTCGATTTCAAATACGCCATTCACCTGACGGGAGATAAATACATTGGAAGGATTGTTGTGATCTAGCACAATGCCGCCGGAGTAATGTTCTTCTAACACAAATGTAAAACTAAAGACTTTTTTTGCGACCACAAGTATACAGTATATTGCATAGTTGTATCCTCCCTACGAACCGTTTATGGGTATCCGCCCGACCAAGCACCTATTTCCTACTTAGGGCTTTTCAAATTCGGAAAACATTCCCGATCACAATTGGAAATTTGGTTCAATCGTATAGTCGTACCAAGTTACATATTTCCCAATCATTAAGCAGCCGATCGATTAACAAATATTCAAGGGTTGAATAGCCGCTAAATCAATACTCCAGCACGGTAACCTCCGTACGCCTGTTGGCCTGGTGCTGCTCTCGTGAGCACGGCACCCCGTTGCCGCAGCCGTTCACCAGCCGGGTCTCGCCATAGCCCTGCGCCACCATCCGCTCGCGCGCAATGCCCCGGCTTACCAGGTAATCCACCGCAGACTGGGCCCGCCGCTGGGAAAGGGCCATGTTGTAGGCATCGCTGCCCCGGCTGTCCGTATGGCTCGAAAGCTCGATCCTCAGCGTCGGGTTATCGCGAAGCGTGCGCACCAGCTCATCCAGCACCGCCGCGGCGTCCGGGCGGATGTTATGCTTGTCGAAATCGTAATAGATGTTCTCCAGCTCGAAGGTCCTGCCCACCTCGAATATGGGTTCAAGCAGCAAAGCCACCTCCAGCGTATCCGATTTTGTGATGCCCGCCGTGCTTACCCTGGCCGAATCGCCGTGGTACTTCTCCTTCTGCCCCAATACCGTATATTGCCTGTCCCCCTCCAGCACGAACTCAAACGTCCCGCTGCCGTCCGTGCGCTTCCTCGCCACGATCTCGCGGCTGCCGTCATACAGCGTCACTGAGACATCAGCCAGCCGGTCCTTTGTGTTTTTATCCGAAGCCGTACCCTGCAGGATGATGACGATCCGCGGCTTCTCGAAGGTAAAGGAATAGATATCGTCACTGCCCTTCCCTCCCCTGCGGTTCGAGGACAGATAGCCTGCGATACCTTCATCCCCTTCGTAGGTTGTGATGTAAGCAAAGTCGTCCCCCGGCGAATTCACCGGGTAGCGAAGGTTCCGCGGCCCACTCCACTGCTGCCCGCTGCCCGTGGCCTCGAACACATCCAGCCCGCCCATGCCCGCAAACCCGTCGCTCGAATAATAAAGCGTGCCGTCCGGGCCGATGTTCGGGAACAGCTCATCGCCTGCGCTGTTGATGACGGCGCCCGCATTCACCGGTGCACCCCAGCTGCCGTCTGCCCGCCTCTGGCTGTACCAGATGTCCGTGCCGCCCCGGCCGCCGGGCATATCGCTTACGAAGTACAGGATGCTTCCGTCCCCGCTCAAGGCGGCATGTCCAAC
>NZ_JBHTDN010000030.1:0-2749 GCF_042666505.1 Parapedobacter sp. GCM10030251
TTCTGAATACCTGTGCTCAACCAGGTGTAAGCGTTGTCATGTATTACACTTTTTAAACAAGTTATTCCAATTTACATCATTAAATTTCATCAACTGTAAATAGTAAGTAACTAAGATCTGGTTGCACCCTGCAAGCGCGGTGTGGAAAGAACAAAAAAAACCACCAAGGATTAGCCCTGGCGGTTTTCATACAATATCTGAAAAATAGAAAATTAATTCAATTTTACGTTTACTGCGTTGAGGCCCTTCTGGCCCTGCTCGACTTCAAATGAAACATCATCATTTTCGCGGATCTGGTCTTTCAACCCGGAAGAGTGAACAAATACCTCTCGTCCACCGTCTTTGAGGGTGATGAAACCAAAACCCTTAGTCTCATTGAAAAATTTTACTACGCCTTCTTGCATGGCTTTTGAATAAAAATTAATTGAATTATTAATTGGCTTAAAGGTAAGAATAAAATATTGTAATTCAGCGTTTTTTATTTCGGTCGAGCGAGATCGTATACTCCCAAGTATACCGCGGAAGTTGGTGGATGCTGCAAGACACCATATTTTGATATAGTAAAAATATGCAACACCTTTTGCACAAGCGGAAACCTGCGCGACACTGATAATGGAAGCAGACGGTTAAGGGGCAGGTATTTTATAGGTCACCGCATTCATATTCACGCCGGCGCCCATGGAAGCAAATACAATCACACTTCCTTTCTTCAGGACTTGATCAATTAATTTCCCTTTATGCATCAAGTCGTATAAAGTGGGTAATGTTGCTACAGAACTGTTCCCGAGCCATGAAATCGTCATGGGCATCATGTCCTTCGGCGAGCTATACAGGTCGTATAGTTCAAATAGGTTCCTCAGGATCGCCTCGTCCATTTTTTCATTTGCCTGATGGATCAGCACTTTATCGACTTCCGTGACTATTAGGCCCGCTTGGTCAAGACACTGCTTCATGGTTTGTGGCACGGCTTTTAACGCATACTCGTATAGCTTCCTGCCATTCATTTTGAGAAACAGGTGATCATGGCCGTATTCAGGATTGGAAGATTTGCCCATGCGTAATACATAGGCCAGTTCGGCGGCGTAAGACTTTGTGGCATGGCTCAGCACGCCCACCGGTGTGTCATTCTGCCTGGCTTCCAAGACAATAGCTCCGGCTCCATCGGCGTAGATCATACTATCCCGATCGTGCGGATCGGAGATCCGTGATAGTGTTTCAGTTCCGATGACCAATACCCGTTTGGCACTGCCGTTGCGGATGTAAGTATCTGCTTGAATCACACCTTGTAGCCAGCCGGCACAACCGAAAGGCAAATCATAGGCGATGGTTGACGGGTTTTTGATAGTTAAACGATGCTTGACCCGGGATGCCAATGCCGGCACAAATTCACTTCTGCGGTTATCTGCTCTGATGTCGCCAAAGTTATGGGCAACGATGATATAATCCAGTGTTTCCCCGTCGATCCCACTGGACACCAGCGCGTCCTGTCCGGCGAATGCGGCAATGTCAGACGCTACCAGGTCATCGGTCACGTACCTTCTTTCCTGGATACCGGTAATCCGGCCAAATTGCCCGATGATCTCCGCATTCATTTTTTTCAGTCTAGTACCATCCTGATCATAAAAGGCATGTTCAAGGAAATCTCCGTTTCGTATTCTTCTGGTCGGAATATAACTGCCGCTTCCAACAATAACGGCATAAGTCGGATGATCCATCGCGTTGTGATATTTGAATTATTCCTTTCCAAGGAGCTTTAGCATTTTTGCATGCAGGAGCAGGGCTTTCATAAATGTTTCCTGCTCGTGATAAGGCAGCCCGAATGCTAAGGCTGTTGATTTGACAATCGGTGCTATTTTCGGATAATGAACATGACAGATTCCCGTAAAGAGGTGGTGTTCGATCTGAAAATTGAGGCCCCCAATAAACCAGGATAATATTCGGCTCTTGGTGCAAAGTTAGTCGTATTGCCCAATTCATGTATTGCCCAGCTATCTTCCATGTGCATCTTTCCTTCCGATTTGACAGGTGCTGCAAAGGCGGATGTCTCCATGATGTGCGATGGCTGGAAAACACAGGAAAGGAATAACCCTGCAGTAAAATGCATGAGCAGGAATCCGGCCAATACCAAGTACCAGGGCATGCCGGAAAATAAAATCGGCAGGACCAGTATATACCCGTAATAAAACAGCTTGTACATGGTAATGCGGAATATGGCCTGGCCAAAAGAAACTTTCTGATTGACCAGCAAGTCATGCTTTTTGTAGCGTATAATCTGCAGGTAGTCCTTTGCCGTCATCCAGAAAAGGGTCATATTCATATAAAAAAACCATGCGAAAAGATATTGGTAACGATGGAACCAATACCAGGGCTGCCGCGGAGAAAAGCGCAGCAATTTGATGCTACTGATGTCATCATCTAAACCTTCAATGTTGGTGTAGGTATGATGCAATAGATTGTGCTGGATTTTCCATGTTGCCGAATAACCACCCACGATCTCCAGGATGTGTCCGATCAGACTGTTTACTTTTTTATTGGGCGAGTAGGTTCCATGATTGGCATCATGCATGACTGCCGTGCCTATGCCTACCATTCCCCACCCCATCAGGAACCAAAGCGCGAAATACAGCCAATAATTACCAGCTGCCTGGCCCGTAACCATCAGGACATAGGGCACCACGTAAAGCAGTAACATGAAGTATGTCTTTATCCACATGGTTGTATTTGCATAAGGTGAAAGCTGATTCTTTTC
>NZ_JBHTDN010000031.1:0-2677 GCF_042666505.1 Parapedobacter sp. GCM10030251
TGTAAGCGGTAATTAAAAGTGCAGCGTTTTTGGCAATCAGGAATACATAGTTTTCGGCAACAAAGAGTGCATAACAATGGCAACAATAAGTGCAGAACGTTTGCAAATGTATATCAGTCGTTTTGATTCTCAAAGAACGATTTTCGATTTTTCATCCTGTAGCTATCGCCGGATAGCCTGATTATCTCACACCGGTATAGCATCCTGTCCAGTAGAGCTGTTGCAATCACCTCGTCATCAAGCATTTTAGCCCATTCCGTCGGTGCTTTGTTTGTTGTGATCACGATGGAAGCATTTTCATAGACCTGGTTGATGAAGTTGAAGAACGCTAGGGCGATTTCCTTCTGCAGGGGGAACAGCATGATATCGTCGATGACGATGAGGTTTGCTTTCATGAGCCTGCGGTATTCGGTGTTCTGGGAAGGGACGGCGTCCTTTGTCCGCAGGGTGTTCACGATATCCTGCATGGTCCTGAAATAGGCTTTGTAACCGGCCTTCACGGCGTCCAGGCAGAGCCCTGAGGCGATCCTTGTCTTTCCCACCCCGGATGGCCCCATGAGCACCACGTTGAAGATCTGGTCTATCCAGTTGAGCTCACGGAGCTGGCCCATTTTCTTTGCCGACATCCCGTTGTCAACGGTGTTATCGAAGCCGTCCAGATCGGCTCCCCTTGGCAGTCCGGCTGTTTTCAGTCGTTTAGCTTCATCGCGCCGGGATCGGTGGTCCGCCTCGGCCCTGAGGAGCTTCAGGGTAAAGGCCGCATACCCGGTGTTTTCCTTTTCCGCGTCCTGCAGGGCGGCGTCCAGCCCGGGGTATATCCCCCCGAGCCTGAACTGTTCGCACAACTGTCTGATTTCCTGTTTTACTGATTCCATATGATTATTGTTTTTGGTTTACTGATTTATTCCTTTGTATAGCCGGCCGGAGGGTCAGCCACCTCCCAGCAGTGCGTCGTAATCGGTGATGTCGCTCCTGCCGGGCTGTATGTCAGCGCCGGGGATCCTTCCCCCGCCCAGCGGGTTCATCCGTATGACCCTGGCTTCCCCCTGCCGGGGTTGGCTTTGGGCGGCCAGCCGGGCCGCTATGGCCCTGAAATCGGCGGCGCCGTCGATGCCGTTGGCCATGCAGTATTCCAGCGTGCGCGCGGCCACCTCCGGCTCCAGCGCGCTTACCGTCTGGGTGAGTGCCTGCACCTGGTCACGGATATAGCGCGGTTTGCTGTCCCTTACCCGTTTCAGCCACGCCATTGCGGCATCCCTGTCCGGCATCATGGCCGCCAGGCATTCCATCATTTCGGCCGCCCCGGCGCTCTTGTCGCGCTTATGGTCGGTGTGGATGATCTTCTGCCCTTTCAGCGGCGATACGCGGTGCGTGCATACCGTGCTACCCATCGCATCAAGCACGGTGATCACGCCATCGGAAGGCTTTACCGTTACGGTCGTGCCCGGGCCTGCATAAGTGCCCAGCGGCACGCTGTACAGGTTGCCCTTCCAGCTGATGGTATTGTCGCGCCTGACGGCGTGCACGGGGTATTCCTGCTTCGGAACGGCTACCGGGTAGAACGGGGCGAGGTACCCCTGTTCGGTCTGCAGCTCATCGCGGGGCACCTTTCCCGTGGTACCGTGGGGCAGGTTATTGGCCGTGCGGTGAAGCCAGGCGACCGCTTCGTCATTGAGCGTTTCCGGGTCCCGGTAATGCCTGTTGTACAGGAAATTGCGCTTGACGTATTTGACCACGTTCTCCACCTTGCCCTTGCTCTCGGGGTCTGCTTTGCGGCAGAACCAGGTGGTGATGCCCCGCTGGGTGACATAGGTCCTGAACCCACCGGTAAGGATGATATCCCCCAGGTTTTCCGAGACCATCATCAGCCTGTCCTGGTCATAGACCACTTCACCGGGGATGCCACCCAGGAATCGGAATGCCCTTTCGTGGGCCTCCACCAGCAGATCGCACGTGAACGGGGTATCCGAGAAGAACACGTATTTGTAACGCGAACGGGAAAGCACGAAAGTGAAGAACTGCACCTTTTTCGACCCGCCCGTGGTGGTACGCATGTTATAGAATCCGAAATCGGCCTGCCCCTGGCGGCCGTAGGGCAATTCCTCCACGGCCATGTATTCACGCCCCGGCTCGCCGCTGCGCGGGATATTGTGTTTGTCACGGATGTGCTGGACGAAGTTGAAAACCGTTTTCTGGTTCACGTGTGGAAAATCGGGATGGTGTTCCTTCAGCCAGTCGTGCAGCTGCGCGGCCGGGGTCTCCGGATACAGCGACAGCTTCTCACGGACGAAACCCTCGTACGGATCCAGTACTTTCCCCCGTGTGCGGCCTGCCTCCAGCTCCTCGGTGAACGTACGCTCATCCATGGATAGATAACGCTTCACCGTACGCCAGTTCAGCCCGAAGTGCTCCGATATCCACCTGGTGGAATGCCCTTCCCGGGACATTTGGTGGATCAGATGGTACAACATAGTTTTTTGCAGATAATGATTCATGATAACCTTCGCTTTTTTACCGCAAAGGTGTGTTATTCACCCGGGGCATGCCCCGGGTGAATAACACCGAAGCAGCCTGCAATCATTCTGCACTAGTTGTTGCCGAAGTTGTGTAGGTATTGTTGCCGATTATTGTGTACTCTTATTTGCCAAAAGTTGTGTATTCTTATTTACCGATTACA
>NZ_JBHTDN010000032.1:0-2560 GCF_042666505.1 Parapedobacter sp. GCM10030251
GTGTAGTCGGCAATTGTAACTGCACAAGAATTGGGAAATAAGAATGCTCCAAAATTGGCAACAAGAATGCACAAAAACACGGCAGGGTTTTTAGGCCCTGCCGAATAAAATACGATCTTCATTGATTCACTACAATCGATGAAGTATGAACGCATTCTTACGCAAATTTATGATGTATTATGAGATTAAGCGAATGTCCGGGCTCGGTCGTTCGGTTTCCCAGATCAGCCAAGCACTTGGCTGCAACCGTCGGACGGTCAAAAAGTACCTTGAGATGGACGACGATGAGTTTGAGTCCTTTATGGCCCACCGCTCTTTACGGCAAAAAGTTTTGCTACCGTACGAAGATTTTGTTCGGGGGCGATTGGAACAGTTCCGGGACACTTCTGCTGCCCAGATGCACGATTGGCTCAAAGAAGCCCATGATGATTTTCCCGGGGTCGATCCGAAGACAGTATTCAACTTCGTCAAATGGGTCCGCCACCGACACGACCTTCCCCAGGAACCCTCCTCCCGCGATTATCAGATCATTCCGGAGACTCCTTACGGGCTGCAGGCACAGGTCGATTTTGGTGAATACCATCTCCGCCAGAGTAACGGCAAGCGGATAAAAGTCTATTTTTTCACCCTGGTGCTTTCCCGGTCACGCTTCAAGTTTGTTTGGTTCTCCGACCGCCCCTTCACCACGGAACTAGCAATCCAGGGGCATGAAAAGGCTTTTGGTTACATTGGGGGAATCCCCAGTGAGATCGTTTATGACCAGGATACCGTGTTTATCAGCAATGAAAACAGCGGGGATATCATTCTTACCGGACGCTTCCGCGATTACGTCCGGGAGCAGGGTTTCGGGCTGCACTTCTGCCGGAAGTCCGATCCGGAAAGCAAAGGGAAAATAGAGAACGTAGTGGGATATGTGAAGCGCAACTTCCTATACAACCGGACGTTCCAGGATCTTCAGATCCTGAACCTTCAGGCAATCAAATGGCTGGAACGGACCGCCAACGCGATGCAACACGGTGTGACCAGACAAGTCCCGCAGGATGAGCTTGTGATCGAGCGCCCCTTTTTGGCCCGGTTTGATCCATTGCCCCCGGCCAACCCCTCCCAGAAGCTTCATTCGGTTAGAAAAGACAATACCGTATCCTGGAAAAGCAATCTTTATTCGCTCCCATTGGGCACCTACAAAGGCCGCGGGACCCAGGTGGGTGTCAAAGAAGAGGGCGATCGACTCATCATCACCGGGAGCAACAACAATATACTATGCACCCATCCACTATGCCTGGAGCGGGGTAAAAAAGTGGTGGATAGAAGCCACCAACGTGACCGGCATGTGGGACTGGAGACTTTGATTGCGGAGATCTGCCAGTCCTCCGCCCAGTCTTCCGGGGGTTTGTCAGCATTCATCGCCATGATCCGTAAAGACAAGCCGAGATACATGCGTGATCAGCTCCTGTTATTGCGACAGACTATTAGGAATGCAGGGGAACAAGCAGTTACTGAAGCCCTGAGGATCTGCCTGGAACAGGGCATCAACAGCGCCAACGACTTTAAAACACTGGTTAGCAGACAGGAGTCCCTGGCACCGGTCACCGCCAGCTATCCGGTACTGAATCCACTGAATGGAAGTTTACCCCATCAGGCACTTCTACAGCCACAAATCAGTTCAATAGACGACTACAAATACTTTTTTACAAAACCCAATATACCACCGTATGAACCAGCAACAACAGATTGATCAGTATTGTCGCCGTTACAAAATAATGGGAGTAGCGGCACAATTGGAAGAAACCACCCTTGAAGCCCAGCATGAGCAGGTCAGTTACACCACTTTCTTACTGCGGCTATTCGAAAAGGAAGGCCAGCATAGGGATGTGCAGGCCCGGGAGAGACAGCTCAAAGTGGCCAGACTACCTAAAAAATCAAACCTTCAGGAATATGAGGAACGGTCGGGCAGCGGTCTGAACAGGCAGCAACTCAATACCCTCAGAGAACTGGCCTGGCTGGATCAGGTCTACAATATGATCGTCATGGGACCCAGTGGCGTGGGAAAAACCTATTTAGCCGCCGGCCTCTGCTCAGATGCCATCCAGAAAGGGTACAAGGCCTACTTCCGTACCATGGAAGACATTGTGAATATGTTAAAAATGAAAGACTTTTCCCGGGCATCAATGGCGGAATACAAACGCTTGACAAAGGCAAACCTGATCGTAATTGATGACGTCATGCTGTTTCCCATCGATAAAAATCACGCAATAAACTTCTTTAACTTTATAAATCAAACCTACGAGAATACCTCATTCATCGTCACCACCAATAAAATGCCAGCCGAATGGGCAAAAATGCTCGATGACGAAGTGCTGGCAACGGCATTATTGGACAGATTGCTCTTCCGGTGCGAAGTTATCAGACTCGAAGGGCAGAGCTATAGAATGGAAAACAGGAAAACAATATTTGAAACTTAAATCAAGAAATATACCTTTGTAAAACTGTGCACTCTTGTTGCCAAAAATGGTGCACTCCTAATTGCCAAAAACTGTGCATCCTTATTTCCCGATTACAC
>NZ_JBHTDN010000033.1:0-2331 GCF_042666505.1 Parapedobacter sp. GCM10030251
CAATAATAGCTGTCTTATCTTGTGCATGCTAAGGGGTTTGTTTGCCATGTCGCTAGGAATCTTGTTCGACCCCTAACTTATGCAATCCTAAATCCCCAGTGGTGCACTTTGCAGCGGAATTATTGGTGTACTTTGTGCCGGAATGGCAGTCCCTGAAAATCAATCAGAAAACCAACCTAATCCTAAACAACCCTTACAGACTGGTGTACTTTGGCGCGGAATCGGTGGTGCATATTGGAGCGGAATAGTGGTGTACTTTGGCGCGGAATATCCAACTGAATATTCCGGGGAAAGTACACCACCCGTTCCGGATGAAAGTACACCAGTGAAGAGGCCAATAATCTGCACAGCTGCGCCACTGGGTTTCCAAAGTTAAAGATTTTTTTTCTTCCTCATAGACTTGCCCTTCTTATGGAAAGCTTTCCATAAGAAGGCTGAAAGTATGAGAAAAAAGAAGTAAAATTGTCAGGTCTATGGGAACACTCAACCCGGGACCTACCGGAGGGGGTCAACATGCCCGTTACGGGGGTCAGCATCGACGTTTTATCCAACGGGTTAAAAAGATATGAGAGCAATATTTTCGAAACTTTGGTTAACGAAATTAATTGGAAGCCCAGAAGAAGTGCCTCTGCGGTGGCGTATTTTTCATGCTGCGAATCTGTTTACATGCCTTATGTTGGCTATCGTTCTATCTTTTAACATGGCACAGGGGACTTATAAGGCAGCGGGGTTGGTATCTTTCATAGGAATTTTTCATGGCGCGCTTTATTATCTGTCTCGCGTAAAAAGGCAGTTTACACTGGCGATGATCGGCTTTGTTCTGATCTGCTATGGTGGTGCTGTTACAAACTATTTTGTAAATGATGGCATTAATGGCCCGACCTTATTTATCTTCTTTTTTACATTTCAATTGTTAGTCTCGGTAAACCAAACCCGTTTTCATATATTTTTTATTCTAGCCACATGTGGGGCAGTTTTTACGCTGCTTTTTTTGGAATATAATCATCCTACTTGGATCGATTCCGACTATCCGGATAAACTAACCAGAATTACCAATGTCCTTATTGTTTTTGTCATTGTCCTTTTTTCATTTTATTGGGTAACGCGAATTTTGTTGGATAACTATTACCACCAAAAGAAGAAAGCCGACCAACGCGCCAAGGAAGTGGAAAAGCAACATCGGAAATTGCAGCAAATTACGGAAGAAAAAGATAAACTGTTTTCGATGGTTTTCCATGATTTGAAAAGTCCACTCAGTTCAGTACAACTTTACCTCCAAGCGATGGCAAATTATGACATAAAGGCGGAGACCCATACGTATATTAAAAACAGTCTATTGCAGTTGACCAAAGATACCTCCGCAATGCTGGAAAACATACTGATTTGGATATCTGAACAACAAGATGATAAGAAAGTAGAATTAAAGCGAATTAATTGCCGAGAAATTCTGGAGGACTGTTTAAGGATTGAACAGCCATTCGCGGAATCGAAGGAGGTTTTTATCGTTTGCTCATTGCCCGAAAACAATGAAGTGTTGGGCGACGGGCTAATGACGCAGATGATTTTAAGGGTATTCATTAACAACGCGATCAAGTTTTCTCATAGTGGACAACGAGTTACAGTAAATGCGCATCGAAGTGTCGATAGCTATTTGATCAGTGTATCAGATGAGGGTGTGGGCATACCCATGGAGATACAGACAAAGTTATTCGTTTCCGGTCTTCAATCCACCATTGGAACCGGAAACGAGAAAGGTACCGGGTTAGGCCTTTTATTGGCGAAGCAATACGCTGACAAACAAGGCGACAAAATCCATTTCGTAAGTGTGCCCGATAAGGGCTCAACTTTTACATTGGAATTGCGACTGGCAGAAGAAACCCATTGAAATCACAGCAAATCGCTTAGCGCTTTTTTCAGAGCAGGATGGTCTGTCTTCACCTTGCTGATTACTGTTTTTTCTGTATCGGTTAAGGATACATCTGCTCGTTGGAAAAGCGACAAAATCTTAATGAACAACCAGGGTTGCACATCATTAGTAAATTCGTTGATAAGTATGCTTCGCAGCGAACTGTGCAGGGTAATTGTTTGATTGAGTGCTGTCAGAAGTCGGATTTTTTCGCCGGCCTCCAGCCGAGGGTATACTGTTGTAAGGTCTTTCTGTAAAGACATGGAAGAAAGATTGAGGTTACCCAATGCTTGGAAAGCGTATCCGCCCTATGAACTACATATTTGATTCCTGCAGTTTTCTTTTATAATTCTGCGGATACAAGTCTTTCAGGTTCTTGTGGTTTATGGTCGTGATGTTTTCCAGCGTGTATTTCAGCCACTGGA
>NZ_JBHTDN010000034.1:0-2297 GCF_042666505.1 Parapedobacter sp. GCM10030251
CGTATCCGCCCTATGAACTACATATTTGATTCCTGCAGTTTTCTTTTATAATTCTGCGGATACAAGTCTTTCAGGTTCTTGTGGTTTATGGTCGTGATGTTTTCCAGCGTGTATTTCAGCCACTGGAAGGGATTCACTTCGTGTTTTTTGCAGATGGCGAAGAAGGAATAGATCATGGCGGCCCGCTGGGCGGCTTCATGGCTTCCGGCGAAGAGGTAGTTCTTCCGACCTAAACAGCATGGGCGAAGCGCATTTTCGCATAGATTATTATCTATTTGCAGGTTGCCATCGTACAAGTAAGCCGACAGCCCATCCCATCTGACGTAAGCATAAGCCATCGCTTTGCCGATCTGGGTTTTAGGTAACGTATTCTTTATCTCTTCAAAGATCCACTTCCCCAGCTCGTTGATCACCGGCAGCGATTTTTCCAGGCGCAGTGTTTTTGTCTGTTCCGGTGTAAGCTTCTCTTGTTTAGCCTGTCTTTCTACCGCATATAATTGCTGGACCATGAGCAGGGCTTTTTCTGCCCTGGACCGGTCATTATCCAAGGCGCGCTCGAACTCTCTTCTTGCATGCGCCCAGCAGGCCAGATGGGTTACGTTTTTGCTCCGTGCATACTTTTCGTAAACGGCATACCCGTCCGTCTGCAGGTACCCCCGGAAGCTGCCCAGTATGGGCAACGGTGCGCTGCTGCCCCGGGTAGGGCTATAGTCAAACAATACCGTCCCGTCCAACGGGGCATGGTATACCCAATAGTATCCCTGGTGGGCAGCCCCTTTTTTATCGCTGTCCAGTACTTTTATCGGGGTCTCGTCCACCTGAAGATAGCCTTTGGCTTTGGTGTCGAAGACGAGTTGCTCATAAAGCGGGTGGAGTTTGATGAGCGCCTCTTTTGTCCAGCCCTCGATCGTGGAGGAAGGTATCCGGATGTTTTCCCTTGCGAAGCGCTGTTTCTGGCGGTAGAGCGGCAGGTGGTCCACGTATTTATCGGTCAGGATCATGGCCAGAAGGCCGGCCCCGGGGATGCCCTTGTCGATCACCCGCTCGGGAAGCTCGCCGATTTTCACCCCATCACAGCTTTTAGCAGCATATTTATAGCGGATATACCGTTTGATATAGAACTTTGCCGGCTCGCATTCCAGTTCCTCGGTCACCTCTTTCCCGATACAGACCATATCCGAGAGGTCACCCTCCGGGTGGATCTCGATTTCTTCTACCGGTAAGTGCTCAGGAAGTTTCGCGCGCCCTTTGTGGTTGGGGCGTTTGCGGACGTATTCAATCTTTTCTTTTATTTCCTCTCCCTGCTGCTCTGCCGCGGCGGGTTCCGCATCGAATGGCAGGGATGTCTGGTTAGGGTCACCTTCAAAGCGTTCGCGGCTCTGGCCGAACTGCATCCGCCTGTACATGGCCAGCTGCGATTCCAGGTAATCTATCTTTTCATCGCGCTCGGCCAGGGCCCGGTCACGGTCGGAAACCATCGCTAAAAGGTCTTTTTTTGACAGGTTTTCCAGTGCCGTTTGCATGGCATAAAAATACAAATAACCAGCGGGCTTGGCAAGCAAAAAACGATGTTTTTGATTGTTTTAAACCACTTTTTTTAGTGAGAACCGGTGCCGCCTGCGGCTCTTCTCCACAACGATCCCCTCCACCATCAGCACCAGCTCGCTCCAGTCGATCTCCCCGCCCGGCGATCTGGTTTTGGGCAGCGGGAAGGTGCCGCCCTCCAGCCTTTTGTAATACAGCACGAACCCGCCATGCTCCCAGTGCAAAAGCTTCATGTGCGTTCGGCGCCGGTTCAGGAAAACGAACACATCACCGCCTGTGGACCCACGGCACAAACCCGAGGACACCAGCCCGCAAAGCCCGTCAAAACTTTTCCTCATATCGCAATGGCCGCCGTACAGATAATAACGGTGCGAGGAACCCAGCGAAAACATCAGGCAAGGGCAATCAGCCTGGACAATAGTCCAAGGTCCGCCGAAGGCACTTCCAACCGCACACCGTTGGGATAGATAACCGACAGGACAGGATGACCTGCCGCCCTGGGTGAAACCATCGGAATAAAACCGCTATCCCCGGCGGATTGATCTTCTTTCCAGCGGCTGATCCAATAACTGAACTTGCCCAGGGTGATGCCATGCTGCAGGCAGAACTCCTGCCGGGTCAAACCACTCTCACGCCACTGGCCAACAAGGGTAAACATGTAATCTCTACGCTCTTTCATAAATATATTATTTTGGGCGTAAAGCTAAAGACGATCAATTAATCAGAAAATATGCAGTTGGTCGGGCGGATAC
>NZ_JBHTDN010000035.1:0-2069 GCF_042666505.1 Parapedobacter sp. GCM10030251
AAATGTCAGCAGTACCTTTTTTGCCTCCAGCCCCAACTCAAGCCGGGCTGCTGTCCGATCGTACCGTATGGCCGGCACGCCGTGGGGCACCAATTCGATTTTTTCGGCCGGTACCCCATACGTTTGCTGCAGTATCTCCGCTGCCTTGTGGGCCATAACGATTAATTTACTGGCAACTTTGGTGATTTCTTTCATCACCGCGAGCTGATTGTAGGATGGCTTATTCAGGACGGTGTGGAACGTAGCCATCACGGGAACCTCCAGACTATGCAGCAACGTCAGGATGAATATGCCGTTCTGTCCGCCGAAAATACCAAATTCGTGCTGGACAATACATGCATCCACCTGGTTTTGGTTAATGAACTCAGCCGCTTTGAGGTACGCGCCATGGTCATCCTGATCGATGATAAATTTCACTTCCGGAGGATACATATAAGTACTGCCGGGATCATTGATGGCGACGACAAAATTGCCTGATGTCCCGGAACCGTCGCCGGTAGATTGGAAGAGGTGCTGCGTAAATGATCCGATACCGCATTGGCGGGGGGCGTAAGTGCCTATAAAAGCGATTTTCATCTGATTGAAATATTTATGAGTGTAGGTTTTCACCGTTTGTTTGCTTTCAACCGCACTCAAGCGATTGCTTTAATTTATTGCCTTTTATTTACGGCAATTTATACACGTTTCTTAGGTGTAATTATTTAACGGTCGAAAACGCCAGCATGAATTGTTCCCTGGATGTGATGACTGGATTGGTACGGAAGCGGGGAAGAACCAGTCGATCAATACGAAGTTGCTAAATGTAGTCATTTTTGGCTACATATCTGGTATTTCATTTAAATACCTTATCTTACAAGAAATAACTATACGATCATGACAAAAGATAAAGGATCAAAGAAAGAAGGCGGCAAAAAGGCCGCCGTTAAGAGTTTAAAGGAAAAACGGGCAGACAAGAAGGAAAAACAGGCAGAGAAGCGCAGGAAAGATTAACTCCTGAAGTGGATCAGCTGTTTCCCTTCCGTAGAATGCCGCAACCAAGCCAATGCCTTGGTTTTGATCTGCCTCACACGTTCGGTGGTTAACCCCAGCTGCCGGCTGATTTCTCCAAGGTTTTTCGGTTCAGCCCCACCGAGTCCGAAAAAAAGGTTCAGCACCAGTTGCTCCCGTTGGGGCAGTCGGCATATCGAATCCCCGACAACGATTGCCAGCGAGTCGCTCATCGCCCGATGGTCCGTCGGCACCCCGCCGTCCGGCAACGAATCCAATAAGCTCATTTCGGGCGAATGAAGGGAGGGCGCGTCTACCGAAACCTGCTTATTGCCGTTTAACAATACGCGGGCCAATCGCTCAGGCGAAACGCCAAGCACCCCGGCCAGCTCCTCCACGGTGGGTTCACGCTCCAACTGCTGCTCCAGCTCGGATTGCGAACGCTTCACTTTGACCAAATCAGCAATCTGGTTTAATGGCAGACGGACCGTGCGCGACTGCACGGAAATGGCCGACATAATGCTCTGCCTGATCCACCAGACGGCATAGGATATAAATTTGAAACCGCGTGTCTCGTCAAACCGTTTCGCCGCTGTGACCAGCCCAAGGTTTCCCTCGTTGATCAGATCTTCGAGCACCACGCCTTGATGCTGGAATTGCTTGGCCACCGAAATCACAAACCTAAGGTTCCCATTGACCAACCGGTTCAGCGCAGCAGTATCTCCCGTACGTATCCGGACGGCCAGCGCAACTTCTTCCTCGCCGGTAAGCATGTCATATTTACTTATATCATGCAAATAGCTGTTCAGGGATCGATTTTCGCGGTTGGTAATCGATTCGGATATTTTCAGTTGCCTCATGTGCTGCTTTCGTGTGAAGGGTTTGCTGTAAATGTAGGCAATTAAGTTGGACAAATTGGAGAAACCCAGATAATACGCTACCGTTGCGCCATCTTTTCTGAATACCTGTGCTCAACCAGGTGTAAGCGTTGTCATGTATTACACTTTTTAAACAAGTTATTCCAATTTACATCATTAAATTTCATCAACTGTAAATAGTAAGTAACTAAGATCTGGTTGCAC
>NZ_JBHTDN010000036.1:0-1758 GCF_042666505.1 Parapedobacter sp. GCM10030251
CGCACGCCGGCAAACCCGTCCGTGTCAGCATCGCCGTCAACGGGCAGCGCATCCGCCTGTACATGGATCAGGCCAAGCTATTTGACCTGCCCCGCGCCTTCGAACCCGCTAACCTACGCAGCAATTTCCATTTCCGGGCCGCCGAGCTTTTACCCGCACCCCAGGACGGTTTCTACATCGCCAACCTCCGCATTGCCGAAACCGGGCTGGACGCACGCAGCCAATTGCTGAAAAATGGTAGGTTCAGTACCACAGGCATTTACTTCAACGCGAATTCTGCCGAAATCAAGGCCGAATCGGCGGGCGTCTTGCAGGAAATCGCCGCCATTCTGAACGACAACCCCACACTGGGCATCACCATCATCGGACACACCGATAGCGATGGTGAAGAGGCGCATAACCTGCAACTGTCCAAAGCACGGGCCGCGAATGTCAAAACTGTTTTATGCGAGCGCTACGGCGTAGCACCCGACCGGCTGAAAACCGATGGCGCGGGTGAGCAGGCTCCCGTGGCAGACAACGGTACGCCTGCCGGCAAAGCGGAAAACCGGCGGGTCGAATTCGTCAAACGCTAGGAAACCACTTACTCACCGATCAATAACCTACCATACCGAAGGCCATGATCGCCCAGCATCCTTCACTTGATTTAAGCGATCTTGCTGAAGTGACGAAAACCTTCCACATTAATTAGGGATCTGGTTGCGATTCATCGGAATTGAGCGCAACCTGGTTCTCGAATAAGCATCGGAATTTGCTGAACACGAAAATTACGGCGATAACCAAAACAGAAAATGGAGTTTTATAATTAATCAATCTCGTTTTGGTAAGCAATGTATACCTCCTCTGACCAAGATAACGATATCGAACATAATATTCCTAAATACGGTAGATTGCCCGCTTATTTACAGTATTTCCCAATCATCAAGCAGCCGATCGCTAATTAAATATTCAACGGGTGGATAGCTGCTCATCAATACTCAAGTACGGTTACCTCGGTGCGCCTGTTGGCCTGGTGGTCCTCCCGGCTGCACGGCACGCCGTTGCCGCAGCCGTTCACCAGCCGTGTCTCCCCGTAGCCCCTGGCCACCATCCGCTCACGCGCAATACCCCGGCTCACCAGGTAGTCAACCGCAGACTGCGCTCGACGCTGGGAAAGGGCCATGTTGTAGGCATCGCTGCCCCGGCTGTCCGTATGGCTCGAAAGCTCGATCCGCAGCGTCGGGTTATCGCGAAGCGTGCGCACCAGCTCATCCAGCACCGCCGCGGCGTCCGGGCGGATGTTATGCTTGTCGAAATCGTAATAGATGTTCTCCAGCTCGAAGGTCCTGCCAACCTCGAATATGGGTTCAAGCAGCAAAGCCACCTCCAGCGTATCCGATTTTGTGATGCCCGCCGTGCTTACCCTGGCCGAATCGCCGTGGTACTTCTCCTTCTGGCCGAGTACCATATATTGCCTGTCCCTGTCCAGCACGAACTCAAACGTCCCGCTGCCGTCCGTGCGCTTCCTCGCCACGATTTCCCGCTTGCCGTCATACAGCGTCACTGAGACATCAGCCAGCCGGTCCTTTGTGTTTTTATCCGAAGCCGTACCCTGCAGGATGATGACGATCCGCGGCTTCTCGTAGGTAAAGGAATAGATGTCGTCGCTCCCTTTTCCCCCTGTGCGGTTCGAGGACAGATAGCCTGCGATACCTTCATCCCCTTCGTAGGTTGTGATGTAAGCAAAGTCGTCCCCCGGCGAATTCACCGGGTAGCGAA
>NZ_JBHTDN010000037.1:0-1215 GCF_042666505.1 Parapedobacter sp. GCM10030251
GCCCGTGCTGCGGCCTCATAGGGATCATCCGCCACGGTGACCAGCCTGCGGTTTTCGCCGGGGGTCCGGGTGCCCAGGTAGTCCAGGTCCTGATAGACCTGTTCGGCGGAAACCTTGGGGTCGTACACCACGATGTGCGCCTCTTCGTTCAGCAGGGCATCGGCCACGTAGATGGCCGCCGACTCGCGGGTATCGTTGGTGTCTTTCTTGAAGGCCCACCCCAGGAAGGCGATTTTCTTTCCCGATACGGTGTTGTACATGGTCTGCACGATGTTGTCGGCAAACCGCTGCTTCTGGTGGTCGTTCATGGCGATGACCTGCTCCCAGTAGTGGGCCACTTCCTCCAGGCCGTAGCTGCGGGCGATGTACACCAGGTTGAGGATGTCCTTCTGGAAGCAGGATCCGCCGAAACCCACCGATGCCTTCAGGAACTTGGGCCCGATGCGGCTGTCGGTGCCGATGGCGCGGGCCACCTCGTCCACGTTGGCCCCGGTGCGCTCGCACAGCTCGGAGATGGCATTGATGGAGGACACGCGCTGGGCAAGGAAGGCATTGGCCGTCAGCTTGGACAGCTCGGAGGACCAGAGGTTGGTCGTCAGTATCCGCTCGCGGGGCACCCACCAGGCGTAGATGTCCACCAGTGCCTGCACGGCCTCGGCGTTTTCCCCGCCGATCAGCACCCGGTCGGGATTGTGCAGGTCGGCGATGGCCGTCCCCTCGGCCAGGAACTCCGGGTTGGACAGGATATGGAAGCTCACCCCGTTGCCGGTATGGTCAAGGATGCTTTTGAGCGCCTCGGCGGTGCGGACCGGCAGCGTCGATTTCTCCACGATGATCTTGTCGGAGGTGGAGGCAGCCGCGATCTGGCGCGCGCACAGCTCGATGAATTTCAGGTCGGCCGCCATCCCCTTGCCCTTGCCGTAGGTCTTGGTGGGCGTGTTCACCGAGATGAACACCATGTCGGCCGCGGCGATGGCCGCGTCCACATCGGTCGAAAAGAACAGGTTGCGCCCGCGGGCACGGCCCACCACCTCGGCAAGCCCCGGCTCGTATACCGGAAGCTTGGACAGGTCCGGATCGTTCCAGGCGGCAATCCGTTTCTCATTGATGTCAACGATGGTCACCGTGATGTGCGGGCATTTCTCGGCGATAACCGACATGGTAGGACCTCCTACATAACCTGCACCGATGCAGCAGATATTCTTTATTTCCATA
>NZ_JBHTDN010000038.1:0-951 GCF_042666505.1 Parapedobacter sp. GCM10030251
GGGTTCTGCGCGTAATTCAGGTAGCCAAGGTAAACAGCGATGTGTTTGAGTACGGCCTCGCTCTTGGTCCGCCTGTAAGCCATCAGCATCATGAGCAGTGCCCGTGCATTGTCATCAAGGCAATACCCTTCGTTGTAATTCGGAATCCCGAAGGTGGCATGCTGGAATATACCCACATGGTCTGTGAGCCGTTCGATGTGGTCGAAGCGCAGTGGGGGCAATATGCTGCGGTCCAATGCCGGATCCTTTTTGAGGATCGCTTTAGGGACGTTGGCCATGAGATCTCTGGTAAGTTCATGGTACCTTGCTCCCGTTTTCGGCCAGGTGATGGTTTTCCCATATTCCCCCGCCTTATCCCGCAAAGCTTCTAATTTATCGGGATGTGCGAGTAAATCCACCAGCAGGTTGGTCAGTTGCCCCTCGTCGGCGAAGTTGAACAGCGCCCCCCGCCCTTCGGCCAATAGCTCGGCCGCATGCCAATAGGGAGTGGATACGACAGCTGAACCGACACCTACTGCATAGGACAGTGTGCCGCTGGTAATCTGGGCCTCATTGAGGTAGGGTGTAAGGTAAATGTCGGAAGCCGCGAGGTATTTGAACAAATCGTCTTCCGATGCGTACTGGTTGAGGAATACCACGTGATCTTCAAGGCCCAGTTTCTTGACCAGCCGATGCAAAAACAACCGGTATTCTTCGCCCGCGTGCCGGACCACATTGGGATGCGTTTTACCAAGGACAACGTACACGACGTCGGGGTATCTGGCTACCACCTGCGGCAAAGCGCATATAGCCGTTTCGATGCCTTTGTTTCGGCCAAGGAAGCCAAATGTCAGCAGTACCTTTTTTGCCTCCAGCCCCAACTCAAGCCGGGCTGCTGTCCGATCGTACCGTATGGCCGGCACGCCGTGGGGCACCAATTCGATTTTTTCGGCCGGTACCCCATACGTTTGC
>NZ_JBHTDN010000039.1:0-937 GCF_042666505.1 Parapedobacter sp. GCM10030251
TGAGCAAGCAGAACTCGGTTTCTGCGATCACGCAGCTGTACGTGACCCCTCAGCTGCGGGTGGGTTATTCGTATGATTACATTCTGAGCCGGCTGAGCAGCGTTCAGAACGGCTCGCATGAAATCACCTTGGGCATCACCTTCGGCCGGAAAGACCGGCGGCTGCTGAGCCCGAGGTTTTTTTAGGATTCACTAACGATCTACGCAGGATGGCCATGTTGTTTGAAAAGCTTGCCATGTTTCTGGACGGTACACACGGATTCCACTATACCCGTGACGGTCACCGGATGGAAATCTGGCTATCCGCGCGGGAAAAGCTTCCCCTCGTGGTATCACACATGGGAAACAACCGGTTCATCGTCTCTTCGCGCAATCTGTCGTATGAGCTGAAGGGCGATGCAAGGGCGTTTCGGTACATCATGCGGATTTTTTTTACCATGGACGGAACGTTAATTGACCATAAATTTATTAGGTGGAGTCTATGCACCTCTTACTGATGAGAAGCAAACGAGTTATGAAGAACAAACTACTAGGAACAGGCATTCGGTTTTTTTCGGTTATACTTCCGGCGGCATTCCTGCTGCTGTCGGTTTCCGCGGTGTACGGCCAGGAGCAGCTCGGTCTCCGGGACCGTGCTGAGCAGGCGTTCCTGAGATACGAATATGCCAACGCGGCGGCGCTGTACGTGAAACTGGTGGATAGCAGAAAGCCGCGTCTGGCCGACCTGGAGCGATTGGCCTACTGTTACATGCAGATGAAGGACTACGAATCGGCGGAGAACTGGTATTCGCGCGTGGCGGCCATGGAAGGGAGCAGCCCGGAGAACCTGCTGCGGTACGGGGAGGTGCTGAAGATGAACGGGAAGTATGCCGGGGCGAAGGAGCAGCTGGAAGCGTATGCTGAAAAAACCGGCGACCGGGGCCGGGTTTCGGTACAGC
>NZ_JBHTDN010000040.1:0-857 GCF_042666505.1 Parapedobacter sp. GCM10030251
GCTGTACCGAAACCCGGCCCCGGTCGCCGGTTTTTTCAGCATACGCTTCCAGCTGCTCCTTCGCCCCGGCATACTTCCCGTTCATCTTCAGCACCTCCCCGTACCGCAGCAGGTTCTCCGGGCTGCTGCCGTCCATCGCCGCCACGCGCGAATACCAGTTCTCCGCCGACTCGTAGTCCTTCATCTGCATGTAACAGTAGGCCAATCGCTCCAGATCGGCCAGACGCGGCTTTCTGCTATCCGCCAGTTTCACGTACAGCGCGGCTGCGTTGGCATATTCGTATCTCAGGAACGCCTGCTCAGCACGGTCCCGGAGACCGAGCTGCTCCTGGCAATAGGTGGCAGAGAATGCCAACAGCAGGATCACCATTGGAAATATAACCCTGAAAAAAAGAATGCCTGTTCCTAGTAGTTTGTTCTTCATAACTCGTTTGCTCGTTGTTGTCAGGTGCCTCGCAGGTCCTAACCTATATTCATTGACATATCCACTTAAAAAAAACGCAGAATGTAACGGTATGCCCGCTCCTCGTCGACAGCCTCATAGATTAAATCGCCAGATGAGATGACATAACGGCTGTTGTTGATATGCGATACCACTACGGGCAACTCCTCCCGGTTGGCCTTCCAGATTTCCATCTGGTAACTGCCCCGGATGTAACGGAGGTCTTTTGCGTCGTCTATAAACAAGGTCAGCCTTTCAAATAACATGATCGTATCCTTTCAATCATCCCCTAAAAAAACCTCGGGCTCAGCAGCCGCCGGTCTTTCCGGCCGAAGGTGATGCCCAATGTGATTTCATGCGAGCCGTTCTGAACGCTGCTCAGCCGGCTCAGAATGTAATCATACGAATAACCCAC
>NZ_JBHTDN010000041.1:0-819 GCF_042666505.1 Parapedobacter sp. GCM10030251
CTCCGGGCTGCTCCCTTCCATGGCCGCCACGCGCGAATACCAGTTCTCCGCCGATTCGTAGTCCTTCATCTGCATGTAACAGTAGGCCAATCGCTCCAGGTCGGCCAGACGCGGCTTTCTGCTATCCGCCAGTTTCACGTACAGCGCCGCCGCGTTGGCATATTCGTATTTACGGAACGCCTGCTCAGCACGGTCCCGGAGACCGAGCTGCTCCTGGCCATAGGTGGCAGAGAATGCCAACAGCAGGATCACCATTGGAAATATAACCCTGAAAAAAAGAATGCCTGTTAATAATTTACCTTTCATAGCTCGTTTGCTTCTCATGAGCGGGAGTTGCGCAGACCCCGCCGTATACATGCATAATCAATTGAAGTTCCATCCATGTTGAAAAAAATCCGCAAAATATAACGGTATGCCCTTTCCTCTTCAGTTACCTCATAAATCAAATCGGCTGAGGAAACGATGTACCGGTTGCTGCCGATGCGCGATACAACGATGGGAAGCTCCTCCCCGGCAGACAGCCACAGCTCCATCCGGTAATCGCCCTGGATATACCGGAATCCTTGTGTACCGTCCAGAAACATGGCAAGCTTTTCAAACAACGTGGCCATCCTGCATAGATCGTTAGTGAATCCTAAAAAAACCTCGGGCTCAGCAGCCGCCGGTCTTTCCGGCCGAAGGTGATGCCCAATGTGATTTCATGCGAGCCGTTCTGAACGCTGCTCAGCCGGCTCAGAATGTAATCATACGAATAACCCACCCGCAGCTGAGGGGTCACGTACAGCTGCGTGATCGCAGAAACCGAGTTCTGCTTGCTCA
>NZ_JBHTDN010000042.1:0-774 GCF_042666505.1 Parapedobacter sp. GCM10030251
TCTCTTCGGGCAGGGCGTTATAGCGCAGCCGGCTTGCCTTCAGGTATTTCTGCGTCCTGGCGTGGTCGCGGTATTCCACCTCGGCCTGCACCATGGAGGCCAATAGTTCATGTACGTTCTGTACTTCGTGCACGGGCAGTGCACTCACCGCTTCGTAACGTCTGGCCATCCCGGCCAGACGGAGCGCTTTCAGCTGTTCGATGGTCTGATCTGTATTCATTTTCTGTTTTTATGGTTTTCCTTATCTGTATTCCCCGGCACCCCGGATATTTTCGTGCAGGGGTATGGTATATTGTTTCGGGGCTTCCTTTTTTTCGAGCTGGTCCATATTGTTGGCCAATATGTTTTTTATGGACATATAGTTGAACCGCTGCCCTTTGAGCGCCCTTGTGCAGGCAGCCTCTATACGGTCCGGATAGAGGCCTGCCAGGCGCATGAGCCCGCGGCAGGCCTGGTAGGACTGGTCGATGACAAGCTTGCTGTCCATGACCCTTTGGAAGTACTCGCGCGTAGCGGGGCCGTATTTTTCCGCTTTTGAAAGGTAATGGTCCGGGTTCCATGCCAGGCGTTCGCGCATATGCCGGTGGTTTTCCGGAAGGTGGTCTTTATCGGTCGTGTACCCATGTTTTTTATAGCTGCGTCTATGGAGGGCAATACGCTGGCTGCCGTGGTATATTTCCACCGTGTCGGTGCAGTAAACAATACGCACCTCTTTCCCGATATAGCGGGCGGGCACACTGTAGAAGTGCCAGTCTTCGCCCACCACCACGTGGT
>NZ_JBHTDN010000043.1:0-772 GCF_042666505.1 Parapedobacter sp. GCM10030251
TCTCTTCGGGCAGGGCGTTATAGCGCAGCCGGCTTGCCTTCAGGTATTTCTGCGTCCTGGCGTGGTCGCGGTATTCCACCTCGGCCTGCACCATGGAGGCCAATAGTTCATGTACGTTCTGTACTTCATGCACGGGCAGTGCACTCACCGCTTCGTAACGTCTGGCCATCCCGGCCAGCCGGAGCGCTCTTAGCTGCTCGGTTGTCTGATCTGTGTTCATTTCTGTTTAATGGTTTTTATTATTTGTATTCTCCGGCACCGCGGATATTATCGTGCAGGGGTATGGTGTATTGTTTGGGAGCTTCCTTTTTCTCGAGCAGGTCCATATTGTTATCCAGTATGTTTTTGATGGCCATGTAATTGAACCGCTGCCCTTTGAGCGCCCTTACGCAGGCAGCCTCAATGCGCTCGGGATAGCCGGTTGCCAGGCGCATGAGTCCCTGGCAGGCCTGGTAGGACTGATCAATGATAAGCTTGCTGTCCATGACCCTTTGGAAGTACTCGCGCGTAGCGGGGCCGTATTTTTCCGCTTTTGAAAGGTAATGGTCCGGGTTCCATGCAAGGCGCTCGCGCATATGCCGGTGGTTTTCCGGAAGGTGGTCTTTATCGGTCGTGTACCCATGTTTTTTATAGTTGCGTCTATGCAGGGCAATACGCTGGCTGCCGTGGTATATTTCCACCGTGTCGGTGCAGTAAACAATACGCACCTCTTTCCCGATATAGCGGGCGGGCACACTGTAGAAGTGCCAGTCTTCGCCCACCACCACGTGGT
>NZ_JBHTDN010000044.1:0-755 GCF_042666505.1 Parapedobacter sp. GCM10030251
GCCACCATGCACTTCGAGCATGAACCCGGCAGGGTGCTCCAGGTCGACTTTGCCGGTGACATGATGCATTATGTTGACACCGCAAGCGGCGAGCTTGTGGCCTGCCCTGTATTTGTGGCCGTATTTCCTTTCAGCGGCTATGGCTATGTGGAAGCGCTCCCCAACGCCTCATTGCCGCAGGTACTGCGGGCGCTTAACAATTGCCTGGACCATTTCGGCGGGTCCCCGCTGTCGGCCAAATCGGACAACATGAAGCAGTGGGTGTCGCGGATCAGCCGCTATGAACCGAAGTTCACCGATATGCTCCAGCAGTGGGCAAACCATAACAACATCGCCCTGCTGGCCTCGCGTCCGGCAAAGCCGAAGGATAAGCCATCGGTGGAGAATGCCGTGAAAATCACCTACCAGCGTATCTATGCGCCCCTCCGTAACGACATATTCACCTCGCTGGGGCAATTGAACCACGCCATCCGGCAAAAGCTGGGGGAACACCACGACAGGAACTTCCAGCGCAGGACATTCAGCCGCAGGGAGCTTTTTACCGATAAGGAAAAACCGGTACTTCAGCCCCTGGCCGGGGCACCTTTTGTTGCCAAACATTATACAAGGGGCAAGGTACAGCGTAATTACCACGTGGTGGTGGGCGAAGACTGGCACTTCTACAGTGTGCCCGCCCGCTATATCGGGAAAGAGGTGCGTATTGTTTACTGCACCGACACGGTGGAAATATACCACGGCAGCCAGCGTATTGCCCT
>NZ_JBHTDN010000045.1:0-730 GCF_042666505.1 Parapedobacter sp. GCM10030251
AGCAGCCCGGAGAACCTGCTGCGGTACGGGGAGGTGCTGAAGATGAACGGGAAGTATGCCGGGGCGAAGGAGCAGCTGGAAGCGTATGCTGAAAAAACCGGCGACCGGGGCCGGGTTTCGGTACAGCTTGCGGGCTGCGATTCGGCACTGGTATGGATGGCTGATCCCACGGTTCACAGGCTGCGCAACGAGGGTGTGAACACCTCGCTGGCTGAGTTTTCGGTTTTCCCGGCGGGCGATAAGGTATACTATGCGGGCGAGCCGGACGCGCATATGCGTGGCGTGTCCACCTACGGTTGGACGGGCAACCCGTTCCTGCGGGTGTACACGGCGGACCGCGGGGCGGACAACGGGCTTTCAAATGCGGTGATCGCAGCCACGGGCATCAACAATGGGCCGTACCATACCGGTCCGGTGGCTTCCTCCACCGATGGCAGAACGCTGTACGTGACCCGCACGCATGCGGGAAAGGACGGCGAGATCACGCGGGAGGAGCGGCGGAGATACCGGACCAGCAACCTGGAGCTGTATATCCATACGCGCGACGGGAACGGCGGCTGGCAGGCCGAGCCGTTCGCCTACAATAATGCAGGGGAATATTCGGTTGGACATGCCGCCTTGAGCGGGGACGGAAGCATCCTGTACTTCGTAAGCGATATGCCCGGCGGCCGGGGCGGCACGGACATCTGGTACAGCCAGAGGCGGGCAGACGGCAGCTGGGGTGCACCGG
>NZ_JBHTDN010000046.1:0-698 GCF_042666505.1 Parapedobacter sp. GCM10030251
GTGATTTCATGCGAGCCGTTCTGAACGCTGCTCAGCCGGCTCAGAATGTAATCATACGAATAACCCACCCGCAGCTGAGGGGTCACGTACAGCTGCGTGATCGCAGAAACCGAGTTCTGCTTGCTCAGCGCGCTGCCCGTCAACCGCTCGTAGTCCTTCCGGAAAACCGTCACCCCAGTGCGCCACCCCCCGCCGATCCAGAAACGGTCCCCGAATACGAACATCGCGTTCACGTCCAGGCTCGTCGGGCCCCTGAAATCCTCCTTTATAAGCAGACTCGGCCGCAGACGCGTCCCCTCGCCCAGGTTGACCAGCGCACCGCCCATCAGATAGATGTGGCGCCGCCGCCGGATGTTGTCCGTGGTCGTGTTGTCCCAACGGAAGATGTTGTTGCTCTGGTCCCCCGAGAGCAGATCCATCACCGAGATACCCGCATACCACCCCGGCCGGTAGTAATAGATCCCGAAGCGGATATCCGGAACGAAACTGTTGATCCGGTCCGGCGGTACGGCCGGGTCCCCCGCATTCACCGGATCCAGCAGCGCCCCGTCCAGCCCGTACTGCGTCACCCCGGCACCCAGCCCGAAGCTCAGCCGCTGCGTGTCCTCGTCATCCAGCCGCAGCCGGAACGCGTAGTTCACATACGCCGAACTGGCCGACTGCGGGCCCAGACGGTCCGTGGTCAGCTGCACCCCCAG
>NZ_JBHTDN010000047.1:0-690 GCF_042666505.1 Parapedobacter sp. GCM10030251
GAAAACCGACCGTGCCATAGACAAGGGCCTCGACAAAGCCGAGGAGGCCTTATCGAAACCGTCCAAGACGCGACCAACCGAGACGCAGCCAGGCGAGGACCAACCATCCACCGCCACCTCCGCCCCACCCGTTGAACCCTTTTCGATCGAAAGCGACTTTGACTTTACCAGCGGCGAAAAGCTGATTTTCTATGACGACTTTTCGGAGGATGCATTGGGGGATTTCCCGGCAAAATGGAATACCAATGGCTCTGGCGAAGTCGTCACCGTGGATGGTTTGGAAGGCAGGTGGCTCCGTATACCCGACAATACGTTGAGCTTTGCCGAAACCGGAAAAACCTTGCCGGATAATTTTACGGTGGAGTTCGACCTTTACTATCCCAAGGGTGTAAGCCGGCCACCCATTACGTTCGGGTTTACGGATGCCAAAAACCCGGCAACCGAAGCCATCCGGTATAAAAAATTGTTTTATTACCGCATCAGCCCTTCGGTGGATGATCAGCTCGGCTATTCCATGAGTCTCTACTCCGGCCGCGAAGTCAACAAAGACTGGCCAGCGAATGCGCACGCCGGCAAACCCGTCCGTGTCAGCATCGCCGTCAACGGGCAGCGCATCCGCCTGTACATGGATCAGGCCAAGCTATTTGACCTGCCCCGCGCCTTCGAACCCGCTAACCTACGCAGCAATTT
>NZ_JBHTDN010000048.1:0-663 GCF_042666505.1 Parapedobacter sp. GCM10030251
AGTTGGTCATCCTGGAGGTCAACCGTGGGGAGTCCCTGCTCATCCGCAGTAAATCGCTGCAGGATGACCCCGAAAGGTTCCACGGCATTCCCGTTTTCACCCCACGTGAAAAGGACGTGATTCGGCTCCTTGCTGCCGGACACACGAGCAAACTGATTGCTTCCGCCTTGGGCATCACCAAAAATACGGTAGAAAACCACCGGCAGCGGCTCCTCAAAAAAGCGGGTTGCTACACAAGCAGTGAACTCACCGCGTACGCCGTAAACCATGGTTTGATTTAACGCCATTAGTGATAAATCACTATTGCCTATCGTGTCTTACACTGATAGTTTTGTACTGTCGATGCCGTTATTGTTTCGCATCGCCGCAAGGTATAAACAAACGCTCACCATGGAAACCCTGATTTGTACAACGCGCAGCTTCCGTTGTTGCTTCATTTGCATACTGCTGGCCATCACCGCTTCATCGGCCCACGGCCAGTTATTGGATAAACTGGGCAAGAAAGTGGAGCGAAAGGTTAAGCAGCGCATCGAGCGGAAAACCGACCGTGCCATAGACAAGGGCCTCGACAAAGCCGAGGAGGCCTTATCGAAACCGTCCAAGACGCGACCAACCGAGACGCAGCCAGGCGAGGACCAACCATCCACCGCCACCTCCGCCCCA
>NZ_JBHTDN010000049.1:0-662 GCF_042666505.1 Parapedobacter sp. GCM10030251
AGTTGGTCATCCTGGAGGTCAACCGTGGGGAGTCCCTGCTCATCCGCAGTAAATCGCTGCAGGATGACCCCGAAAGGTTCCACGGCATTCCCGTTTTCACCCCACGTGAAAAGGACGTGATTCGGCTGCTTGCTGCCGGACACACGAGCAAACTGATTGCCTCCGCATTGGGCATCACCAAAAATACGGTAGAAAACCACCGGCAGCGGCTCCTCAAAAAAGCGGGCTGCTACACGAGCAGTGAACTCACCGCGTACGCCGTAAACCATGGCTTGATTTAACGCCATTAGTGATAAATCACTATTGCCTATCGTGTCTTACACCGATAGTTTTGTACTGTCGATGCCGTTATTGTTTGGCATCGCCGCAAGGTATAACAAACGCTCACCATGGTAACCCTGATTTTTACAACGCGCAGCATCCGTTGTTGCCTTATTTGCATACTGCTGGCCATCACCGCTTCATCGGCCCACGGCCAGTTATTGGATAAACTGGGCAAGAAAGTGGAGCGAAAGGTCAAGCAGCGCATCGAGCAGAAAACCGACCGTGCCATAGACAAGGGCCTCGACAAAGCCGAGGAGGCCTTATCGAAACCGTCCAAGACGCGACCAACCGAGACGCAGCCAGGCGAGGACCAACCATCCACCGCCACCTCCGCCCCA
>NZ_JBHTDN010000050.1:0-657 GCF_042666505.1 Parapedobacter sp. GCM10030251
GAAGTACAGAACGTACATGAACTATTGGCCTCCATGGTGCAGGCCGAGGTGGAATACCGCGACCACGCCAGGACGCAGAAATACCTGAAGGCAAGCCGGCTGCGCTATAACGCCCTGCCCGAAGAGATTATCTGCAACCCGGAAAGGGGGATCACGCGCGAACAAATGCTCCGGCTATCGGATGGGGCCTTTATCGGGCGGGGTGACAATGTACTGATCACCGGGGCTACCGGATCCGGCAAAAGCTTCCTTGCATGTGCCCTGGGAAGATCGGCATGCCTGCTGGGATACCGGACAATGTATTTCAGCATGAACCGTTTCATGGATACGGTCTCCCAGAGCAGACTCGACGGAACTTATCTCAAATGGATCAAAGCCATATCCAACCATAAATTACTGATAATCGATGACTTCGGACTGAAGGCGATCGATGCAGACGCCAGGCTGGCGCTACTGGATATACTGGAAGACCGGTATGGCAACAGTTCCGTCATTATCACTTCCCAGTTACCCGTGGAGGCGTGGTACAACTTTATCGATGAGCCTACACTGGCCGACGCGATAATGGACAGATTGACAGCTTCGGCACATAGGCTGCCCCTGCAGGGCAAGTCTATGAGGAAGAAAAAAAATCTTTAACTTTGAAAACCCAGTGGC
>NZ_JBHTDN010000051.1:0-576 GCF_042666505.1 Parapedobacter sp. GCM10030251
ATTCCAGGCTTTCAAAAGCCACGTCCCTGAACGAGGTGTTGTTTATCACCTCGGCGGCACACAGCATGGCCATGGGCAGCAGCCCATTGTCGTAGGCCAAAAGCGATTCATACCAATGCCAGGTGTCAGTTCGATGTAACTGATAGGCATCATAGAGACGTTGGGCAAGCTTCCGAGCCAATTCGACCATCTCTTCATTTGATGGATTGTCTTTCAAATAATAATAAAGGCCTATAAGTGTATTGGCAATGCTCCGGATAGACTTCAGATGTTCGAAATGGGGTGCTGCATTGGCGAACAGCCGTTGCACGACCTGATAATAAGCATCCATCGGCGAATAGGCTGTCGCATAGCCGAGCGCCCAGATGGCCCTTCCAAAGGCATCCTCCGAGCTCACTTCATCGAGGAAACTTCGGTTGAACCCCATGAAGTTCCGGAAAGTGCCATCTGGGTTCTGCGCGTAATTCAGGTAGCCAAGGTAAACAGCGATGTGTTTGAGTACGGCCTCGCTCTTGGTCCGCCTGTAAGCCATCAGCATCATGAGCAGTGCCCGTGCATTGTCATCAAGGCAATACC
>NZ_JBHTDN010000052.1:0-576 GCF_042666505.1 Parapedobacter sp. GCM10030251
GGTATTGCCTTGATGACAATGCACGGGCACTGCTCATGATGCTGATGGCTTACAGGCGGACCAAGAGCGAGGCCGTACTCAAACACATCGCTGTTTACCTTGGCTACCTGAATTACGCGCAGAACCCGGATGGCACTTTCCGGAACTTCATGGGGTTCAACCGAAGTTTCCTCGATGAAGTGAGCTCGGAGGATGCCTTTGGAAGGGCCATCTGGGCGCTCGGCTATGCGACAGCCTATTCGCCGATGGATGCCTATTATCAGGTTGTGCAACGGCTGTTCGCCAATGCCGCACCCCATTTCGAACACCTGAAGTCTATCCGGAGCATTGCCAATACACTTATAGGCCTTTATTATTATTTGAAAGACAATCCATCAAATGAAGAGATGGTCGAATTGGCTCGGAAGCTTGCCCAACGTCTTTATGATGCCTATCAGCTACACCGGACAGACACCTGGCATTGGTATGAATCGCTTTTGGCCTACGACAATGGGCTGCTGCCCATGGCCATGCTGTGTGCCGCCGAGGTGATAAACAACACCTCGTTCAGGGACGTGGCTTTTGAAAGCCTGGAAT
>NZ_JBHTDN010000053.1:0-501 GCF_042666505.1 Parapedobacter sp. GCM10030251
GGCCGTACCGCTTACCGTGTAGGTCACCGTGATGTCCTCGGTTGCCGTTATCCCTGAAGGAAGGCCGATGGTAAATGCCCCATCGGTGCCCGGCTCTGCACCGTCCGTTGTACCGGTAATGCTCAGCACGAGGTTCGCCGGCACGGTGCTTTCATCATCCGTGATGTTTACCGTGGCGCTGCCATCCGTGCCGCTTGCCGTAAAGGTGAAGCTGGTCGAGCTGCCTCCGGTCAGGGTCAGAATCACCGTCTCGGTGCCTTCGATCACCTGGTCGTCGCTCACCGCCACTGGCACGCTTACGCTGTTCTGGCCTGCAGGGATGGTCACCGTGCCGGTAAGGGCGGTGTAGTCGCTACCTGCCGCGGCCGTACCGCTTACCGTGTAGGTCACCGTGATGTCCTCGGTTGCCGTTATCCCTGAAGGAAGGCCGATGGTAAATGCCCCATCGGTGCCCGGCTCTGCACCGTCCGTTGTACCGGTAATGCTCAGCACGAGGTTCGC
>NZ_JBHTDN010000054.1:0-501 GCF_042666505.1 Parapedobacter sp. GCM10030251
TTTCCATCTCTTTCAACTGCTTGAGCTGGGAAATGTCCATCCCGGAATACTTGTTCTTCCAAGAATAAAACGTCCCTTGGCTGATGCCGTGCTCACGGCAAATATCCGCAACCGATAACCCCGCCTCTTGCTGTGACAGAATCTTGATGATCTGCGACTCGCTGAACTTACTTTTTTTCATTGTCCCTAAATTATAAAAACTACGTTAATAATCGTAGCTAATTTCAGGGAGCATTACACCCCGGGATAGTCCCTGATGTATTCCTGCCACAGAAGCAGGCGCGTAACGCCGACTTTGCGCAGCTCGGATAGCATATAGGGGAACAGCGCTTCCAGTTCGGAGCGCCTGGGATCTGCCTGCTCACGGGGCGGTTTATCGGCATTCAGGTAAACCTCCAGTTCGCTGTCCTCAAAAAGCAGGAGTTCGCGGAAGCTGAATCCGCTCTCCCCGAACCGCTTCAGGTAACCGGCAATCGTGCGTCTGTTGATGCCGGTTTCCTT